>NZ_CP065707.1:1329661-2024323 GCF_016028255.1 Streptococcus oralis | reverse complement strand
TTTCATGCATGAACCTTATGATGTGCCTTCGTTTTTCTATTATCTACTTGGAGGCTTGTTGCTGGGATTTGCTTACAAAAAGAGCCAAAACCTATGGGTTTCCACTTTAGTCCACATGTCTTACAATAGTTTACCACTCTTAACTTATTTATAAAAATCATGAAAAGGTAAGCAGACGATGATGCTTGCCTTTTTCTTTTCATAATAATGCCTCAAGCCGATCCAGAGGCTTTTCTTTGAAAATCGGGTATGGACTGGTTGACGAATAGACCAAAAACTAGTAGAATAGTAAGGAAACTTTATACGGAGGAAAGAAATGGACTTGGGTGATAATGAGCTAACGCTGACCCCTATACCTGGGAAGAGCGGCAAAGCTTATATGGGAAGCTACCCTGATGGGAGGCGCGTCTTTGTAAAAATGAACACCTCTCCAATCCTACCTGGCCTGGCCAGAGAACAAATCGCTCCTCAATTACTATGGACTCGTCGTTTGCCAGATGGTCGTGATATGTGTGCCCAGGAATGGTTGACGGGCAAAATCTTGACACCGCACGATATGAACCGCAAGCAGATCATCAATATCTTGACACGTCTTCACCGCTCACGTCCCTTGATGAAGCAGTTGAGCCGTTTGGGATATACCATGGAAACGCCAGTAGACTTGTTGCAGTCTTGGAGGCAGGAAGCACCCGAAGTCTTGAAACGACATCAGTACTTAAACTCGGTGATTGATGATTTGCGCAGGACGGTTCCAGGATTTAGGGAAGACCATGCAACGATTGTGCATGGTGATCTTCACCATAGTAATTGGATTGAGACAGAGAGTGGACTCGTTTATCTAGTGGATTGGGATTCGGTTCGTCTGACGGATCGTATGTTTGATGTAGCGCATATGTTGTGTCATTATATTCCAGATCATCAGTGGCGTCAATGGTTGAGAGACTATGGCTATAAGTACAATCAGACAGTGTTAGATAAATTGTATTGGTATGGTCAGTATTCTTACTTGAGCCAGATTGCCAAATACTTTGTAAATCAAGATTTAGATAATGTAAACCGGGAGATTTATGCCTTGCGTGTCTTCCGTGACAAGTATGGAAAGAAGAGATGAGAGTTAGAAATCGTAAAGGGGCGACAGAATTACTAGAGGCCAATCCTCAGTATGTGGTCCTCAATCCCTTGGAAGCAAAAGGGAAATGGCGAGACTTGTTTGGAAATGATCATCCTATTCATGTTGAAGTTGGAAGTGGGAAAGGGGCCTTCGTATCAGGAATGGCCAAGCAAAATCCTGACATCAACTACATCGGGATTGACATTCAAAAGTCGGTATTGAGTTATGCCTTGGACAAGGTGCTTGAAGTTGGAGTACCTAATATCAAACTTTTGTGGGTAGATGGTTCGGACTTGACAGACTATTTTGAAGACGGTGAGATTGATCGTCTCTACCTAAACTTTTCAGATCCCTGGCCTAAAAAACGCCATGAAAAACGTCGTTTGACTTACAAGAGTTTCCTGGATACCTTCAAGCGCATCTTGCCTGAGAATGGGGAGATCCATTTCAAGACAGATAACCGTGGTTTGTTTGAGTACAGCTTGGTAAGCTTTTCTCAGTATGGGATGAAACTCAATGGGGTTTGGCTAGACTTGCATGCCAGTGATTTTGAAGGTAATGTCATGACGGAATATGAGCAAAAATTCTCCAGCAAAGGTCAAGTGATCTACCGAGTTGAGGCAGAATTTTAAGAAATAGCTTGAAAACCAGCTGTTTGAGTGCTTATACTTTACATAAATTGACAAACGTGCTATACTGATAGTAAGAATATGAGAAAGAGAGGCGGGGAAATATCTTCGCCTCTTGCTTATGAGGAGGTGGACACAATCGCAACAATCGTAGAATTAGTCAGAGAAGTTGTAGAACCTGTCATCCAAGCACCTTTCGAACTCGTGGATATCGAGTATGGAAAGATTGGCAGTGACATGATTCTCAGTATTTTTGTAGATAAACCCGAAGGAATTACCTTGAACGACACGGCAGACTTGACAGAAATTATCAGTCCTGTCCTAGACACCATCAAGCCTGATCCCTTCCCAGAACAATATTTCCTAGAAATTACCAGTCCAGGCTTGGAACGTCCTTTGAAAACCAAGGATGCTGTCGCTGGAGCAGTTGGGAAATACATCCATGTTGGGCTCTACCAAGCTATCGATAAGCAAAAAGTCTTTGAAGGAACCTTGGTATCCTTTGAAGAGGATGAGTTGACCATGGAGTATATGGACAAAACACGTAAGAAAACCGTCCAAATTCCATACAGTTTAGTATCAAAAGCACGTTTAGCAGTAAAACTATAGAAAAGAAAGGATAGCTTTTGAGGATTCAAAAGTGAGGAAAACATGAGTAAAGAAATGCTAGAGGCCTTCCGCATTTTGGAAGAAGACAAGGGAATCAAAAAAGAAGACATCATCGACGCAGTAGTAGAGTCGCTTCGTTCCGCTTATCGCAGACGCTATGGTCAATCAGACAGCGTAGCTATTGACTTCAACGAAAAAACAGGTGACTTTACAGTTTATACTGTCCGTGAAGTTGTTGATGAAGTATTTGATAGCCGTTTGGAAATCAGCTTGAAAGATGCCCTTGCCATTAATTCAGCCTATGAGCTTGGAGACAAAATCAAGTTTGAAGAAGCACCAGCTGAGTTTGGTCGTGTAGCAGCCCAGTCTGCTAAACAAACCATCATGGAAAAAATGCGCAAGCAAACACGTGCCATCACTTACAATACTTACAAAGAACATGAACAAGAAATCATGTCTGGTACAGTAGAACGTTTTGACAACCGTTTCATCTATGTCAATCTTGGCAGCATCGAAGCTCAATTGTCAAAACAAGACCAAATCCCTGGTGAAGTCTTTGCTTCTCATGATCGTATCGAAGTTTATGTTTACAAGGTTGAAGACAATCCTCGTGGTGTCAGCGTCTTTGTCAGTCGTAGCCATCCAGAAATGATCAAACGCTTGATGGAGCAAGAAATTCCAGAAGTCTACGATGGAACTGTTGAAATCATGAGCGTAGCTCGTGAAGCAGGTGACCGTACTAAAGTTGCCGTTCGTAGCCACAATCCAAACGTGGACGCTATCGGGACAATCGTTGGGCGTGGTGGTGCCAACATCAAGAAAATCACCAGCAAATTCCACCCAACTCGTTACGATGCCAAGAGCGACCGCATGATTCCTGTCGAAGAAAACATCGACGTTATCGAGTGGGTAGCAGATCCAGCTGAGTTTATCTACAATGCTATCGCACCTGCAGAGGTTGACCAAGTTATCTTTGATGAAAATGACAGCAAACGTGCCTTGGTCGTTGTACCTGATAACAAGCTTTCTCTTGCAATCGGTCGTCGTGGACAAAACGTTCGCTTGGCAGCTCATTTGACAGGTTACCGTATCGATATCAAGTCTGCCAGTGAATTTGAAGCTATGGAAGAAGCAGGTCAAGTGGATTACGCAGCTGCGGACGAATTGATAGAAGAATAAAAGCTGCTAGAGGAGGGAAAGATGAAAACAAGAAAAATCCCTTTGCGCAAGTCTGTTGTATCCAACGAAGTGATTGATAAGCGTGATTTGCTCCGCATTGTCAAGAACAAGGAAGGAGAGGTCTTTATCGATCCGACAGGCAAGGCCAATGGTCGTGGCGCTTATATCAAGCTAGACAATGCAGAAGCCCTAGAGGCAAAAAAGAAGAAAGTCTTTAACCGCAGCTTTAACATGGAAGTGGAAGAAAGCTTTTATGACGAGTTGATTGCTTATGTGGATCACAAAGTAAAAAGAAGAGAGTTAGGACTTGAATAAGCAAAAGATAAGCAATCTCTTGGGACTTGCTCAACGAGCAGGTCGGATCATATCGGGTGAGGAATTGGTGGTCAAGGCCATCCAAGACCAGAAAGCCAAACTAGTCTTTCTAGCCCATGATGCTGGACCCAATCTGACCAAGAAGATTCAAGATAAAAGTGACTATTATCAAGTAGAAGTTATAACCGTGTTTTCAACACTGGAATTAAGCATAGCAGTCGGAAAATCGAGAAAGGTTTTGGCTGTGACAGATGCTGGATTTACAAAGAAAATGAGGTCTCTTATGGAATAGAAGAGGAGGACATGATTTGTCTAAGAAAAGATTGTACGAAATCGCAAAAGAACTTGGAAAAGAAAGTAAAGAAGTTGTAGCGCGTGCAAAAGAGTTGGGCTTGGATGTAAAAAGCCACTCATCGAGCGTGGAAACCGCTGCTGCTGAGCAAATTGCTGCCAGCTTTAAGTCTGCATGTGCTCCTAAAACAGAAGCAAAACCTGCAGCACCAAAAGCAAGTGTAGAAAAGAAAGCGGAAAAACCTGCATCAGCTAAACCAGCTGCCGTTAAGGAAGAAAGCAAACCAGCTACACCTGTAGCTCCTAAGGAAGAAAAAGTAGTGACCGCAAGACCACAGAGTCGAAACTTCAAGGCGGAGCGTGAGGCGCGTGCCAAAGAGCAGGCAGAGCGACGCAAACAAAACAAGGGCAATAACCGTGACCAACAACAAAACGGCAACCGTCCGAAAAACGACGGCCGTAATGGTGGCAAACCTGATCAAGGAAACCGCGACAATCGCCGTTTTAACGACCAAGGGAAGAAACCACAAGGTCAAAGAAATCGTGGCAATGATCGCCGTCAGCAACAAGACTTCCAGCCAAAACAAGCTGGACCACGTGTTGACTTTAAAGCCCGTGCGGCAGCCCTAAAAGCAGAGCAAAATGCAGAGTACGCACGCTCAAGCGAGGAGCGCTTCAAACAATCGCAAGCTGCTAAAGAAGCCTTGGCTCAAGCTAATAAACGCAAGGAGCCAGAGGAAATCTTTGAAGAAGCTGCTAAGCTAGCTGAACAAACGCAGCCAGCAGTAACAGTAGCTCCTGTAGCGAAAAAAGTGCCAGTGGATACACGTCGTAAAAAACAAGCTCGACCAGACAAAGAACGTGACGATTATGATCACGAAGAAGATGGTCCTAGAAAACAACAAAAGAATCGAAGTAGTCAGAATCAAGTGAGAAATCAAAGAAATAGTAACTGGAATAACAACAAGAAAAATAAAAAAGGGAACAAGCAAAACAACCGTAACCAGACTCCAAAACCTGTTACAGAGCGTAAGTTCCATGAATTGCCAACAGAATTTGAATATACAGATGGTATGACTGTTGCGGAAATCGCAAAACGTATCAAACGTGAACCAGCTGAAATCGTTAAGAAACTCTTTATGATGGGTGTTATGGCCACACAAAACCAATCCTTGGATGGAGAAACCATTGAACTCCTCATGGTGGATTACGGTATCGAAGCCAAACAAAAGGTTGAAGTGGATAATGCCGACATCGAACGTTTCTTTGTTGAAGATGGCTATCTTAATGAAGATGAATTGGTTGAGCGTCCACCAGTTGTCACCATCATGGGACACGTTGACCATGGTAAAACAACCCTTTTGGATACCCTTCGTAACTCTCGCGTTGCGACAGGTGAAGCAGGTGGAATCACTCAGCATATCGGTGCCTACCAAATCGTGGAAAATGGCAAGAAGATTACCTTCCTTGATACACCAGGACACGCGGCCTTTACCTCTATGCGTGCGCGTGGTGCATCTGTTACCGATATTACCATCTTGGTTGTAGCGGCCGATGACGGGGTTATGCCTCAGACTATCGAAGCCATCAACCACTCAAAAGCGGCTAACGTTCCAATTATCGTAGCTATCAACAAGATTGATAAACCAGGTGCCAACCCAGAACGTGTTATCGGTGAATTGGCAGAGCATGGTGTTATGTCAACAGCTTGGGGTGGAGATTCTGAATTTGTTGAAATCTCAGCTAAATTCAACCAAAATATCGATGAGCTCTTGGAAACAGTCCTTCTTGTGGCTGAAATCCAAGAACTCAAGGCAGACCCAACAGTGCGTGCAATCGGTACGGTTATCGAAGCTCGCTTGGATAAAGGAAAAGGTGCGGTTGCAACCCTTCTTGTTCAACAAGGTACCTTGAATGTCCAAGATCCTATCGTTGTCGGAAATACCTTCGGTCGTGTTCGTGCCATGACCAATGATCTTGGTCGTCGTGTTAAGGTTGCAGGCCCATCAACACCAGTTTCTATCACAGGTTTGAATGAAGCGCCAATGGCGGGTGACCACTTTGCTGTTTACGAGGATGAAAAATCTGCGCGTGCAGCAGGTGAAGAGCGTGCGAAACGTGCCCTCATGAAACAACGTCAAGCTACCCAACGTGTCAGCCTTGAAAACCTCTTTGATACGCTTAAAGCTGGTGAACTTAAGTCTGTTAACGTTATCATCAAGGCCGACGTACAAGGTTCTGTTGAAGCCCTTTCTGCCTCACTTCAAAAGATCGATGTGGAAGGTGTGAAAGTTACTATCGTTCACTCGGCAGTCGGTGCTATCAACGAGTCTGACGTGACTCTTGCGGAAGCTTCAAATGCCTTTATCGTTGGTTTCAACGTACGCCCTACACCTCAAGCGCGTCAACAAGCGGAAGCTGACGATGTGGAAATCCGTCTCCACAGCATTATCTATAAGGTTATCGAAGAGATGGAAGAAGCTATGAAAGGGATGCTTGATCCAGAATTCGAAGAAAAAGTTATCGGTGAAGCAGTTATCCGTGAAACCTTCAAGGTATCTAAAGTGGGAACCATCGGTGGATTCATGGTTATCAATGGTAAGGTTACCCGTGACTCTAAAGTCCGTGTTATCCGTGACGGTGTCGTTATCTATGACGGCGAACTCGCAAGCTTGAAACACTACAAAGACGACGTCAAAGAAGTTACAAACGGTCGTGAAGGTGGATTGATGATTGATGGCTACAATGATATCAAGATGGATGATGTGATTGAGGCTTATGTCATGGAAGAAATCAAACGATAAGATTTTTTGCTCCTTTCTTAGGTGGTGAGGGACGCAAGCAAACCGATGGTTTCATTGCTTATTTTTGAGCCTAGAGTCTCAAAAATCCCCTGTGATGGAACTGATAAATCAGTTCCATCACTTTCACCACGGCGAAAGAAGCAGATGAGTTCAAATTGCACTTCGTTTCAATTTGAACTGAAAATCAAGAAATTTAAAAATAGCTAGGTCTGCTGGCCTGGCTTTTGGTTCAAAGTAGAGAAAGGAATATCATGGCAAATCATTTCCGTACGGATCGTGTGGGCATGGAAATCAAGCGTGAAGTCAATGAGATTTTGCAAAAGAAAGTCCGTGATCCACGTGTCCAAGGTGTGACCATTACAGATGTTCAGATGCTAGGTGACTTGTCTGTCGCCAAGGTTTACTACACCATTTTGAGTAACCTTGCTTCGGATAATCAAAAAGCTCAAATCGGGCTTGAAAAAGCAACCGGTACTATCAAACGTGAACTTGGTCGCAATTTGAAATTGTACAAAATCCCAGATTTAACCTTCGTCAAAGACGAATCCATTGAATATGGAAACAAGATTGACGAGATGCTACGCAATCTGGATAAAAACTAAGAAAGAGGGGGTGCCCCTCTTTTTTGGTGTATGCTAATCGTCCTTATGGTATAATATAAGCAGTAAAATCATTTTAGAACATACATGGAGATCGTCATGGATAATATCATCGATGTGTCAATTCCCGTTGCAGAAGTGGTAGACAAGCACCCAGAAGTCTTGGAAATCCTAGTGGAGCTCGGTTTTAAACCTCTTGCTAATCCCTTGATGCGTAACACAGTCGGTCGCAAGGTATCGCTCAAACAGGGTTCTAAGCTTGAAGGAACTCCTATGGACAAGATTGTCCGCACGCTAGAAGCGAACGGCTATGAAGTGATTGGATTAGACTAATGGCAGATGAACGGATTCATATCCTACGGGATATTTTGCTAGAATTGCACAATGGCGCCTCTCCCGAGTCGGTTCAGGAGTGTTTTGATGCAACCTTTACAGGTGTCTCAGCTATTGAGATTTCCCTCATGGAGCACGAGCTGATGAACTCAGACTCAGGTGTTACCTTTGAAGATGTCATGGAGCTCTGTGATGTCCATGCCAATCTTTTTAAAAATGCTGTTAAGGGCGTCGAAGTTGAGGATACTGAACACCCTGGCCACCCAGTTCGCGTTTTCAAGGATGAAAATCTGGCTCTCCGTGCAGCTTTGATTCGCATTCGGAGACTGTTGGATACCTATGAGTCTATGGAAGATGAGGAAATGCTGGTAGAGATGCGCAAGGGCTTGGTCCGTCAAATGGGGCTGTTGGGGCAATTTGATGTCCACTACCAGCGTAAGGAAGAGCTCTTTTTCCCCATCATGGAGCGCTATGGACACGATTCACCTCCAAAAGTTATGTGGGGAGTGGATGACCAGATCCGAGAACTCTTTCAGACAGCTCTAGAGACGGCTAAGGCACTACCAGAAGTGTCGATTAACACTGTAAAAGAAGATTTCGAAGCTTTTGCGACAGAGTTTGAAAGTATGATTTTCAAGGAAGAGTCCATCCTCCTCATGATTCTTCTTGAGTCCTTCACCCAGGATGACTGGATTCAGATTGCGGAGGAGAGCGATGCCTACGGCTATGCCATTATCCGTCCGTCTGAAAAATGGGTGCCAGAACGTCAGAGTTTTGTCGAGGAAAAGAGTAGAGAGGAGCCCGTGCAGCTAGACACGGTTGAAGGTCAAGTTCAGCAAGTCATCAATACGCCTGAAGGCCAGTTCACCATTACCTTTACCCCTAAGGAAAAGGAAGCGGTGCTGGACCGCCATAGTCAACAGGTATTTGGCAATGGCTATCTTTCCGTCGAGCAGGCCAACCTCATCCTCAATCACCTCCCTATGGAGATTACCTTTGTCAATAAAGATGATATTTTCCAGTATTACAATGACAATGCGCCAGCCGATGAGATGATTTTCAAACGGACGCCGTCTCAAGTCGGGCGCAATGTAGAACTCTGCCATCCGCCCAAATATCTAGAAAAGGTGAAGGCTGTTATGAAAGGTCTTCGTGAAGGAGTCAAGGACAAGTATGAGATGTGGTTCAAGTCTGAGTCGCGAGGCAAGTTTGTCCACATCACCTATGCCGCAGTACACGATGAAAATGGGGAATTCCAAGGCGTGTTGGAGTATGTTCAGGATATCCAGCCCTACCGTGAGATTGACACGGACTATTTCCGTGGATTAGAATAAGGAGAATCAATGAGTTACGAACAGGAATTTATGAAGGAATTTGAAGCTTGGGTTAATACCCAGATCATGATCAACGACATGGCGCATAAGGAAAGTCAAAAAGTTTACGAAGAAGACCAAGACGAGCGGGCCAAAGATGCCATGATTCGCTACGAAAGCCGCTTGGATGCTTATCAGTTCTTGCTTGGTAAGTTTGAAAATTTCAAGGCGGGCAAGGGATTTCATGATTTGCCAGAAGGATTGTTTGGCGAGCGAAATTATTAAAATAGTGATACTTTCTTGATTTTTTATCGAAATCTTGATAGAATATCTTTATTAAATCCTTGTCAGATCAGGGATTTTTTATTGAAAGGATTTTATCATGTCAAAGAAACTCCAACGTAAAAAACAATTAAGAAACAGTCTTCGTCGTTCAGGTGCATTTTCAAGTACTGTGACCAAGGTTGTAGAAGAGACCAAGAAAGTCGTGAAACACGCAGAAAAGTCTGCCAGCGAAGCAGGAAAAGTTGTCTCTAAAAAAGTGGAACAAGCAGTAGAAGCAACTAAAGAACAAGCTCAAAAAGTAGCCAATTCTGTAGAAGATTTCGCAGCTACTTTGGGTGGCCTCTCAGTAGATCGTGCGAAGACTTTCTATGATGAAGGCATCAAGTCGGCTGCTGACTTTAAAAACTGGACGGAGAAAGAACTCCTTGCCTTAAAAGGAATTGGCCCAGCTACCATCAAGAAATTAAAAGAGAACGGAATCAACTTCAAGTAATCTTTCTTGAGCCTTGCTTTTCCGAGAAAAACTTGCTACAATAGAGCCATTAGAGGTGTTTTGAATCCCACATTTTACAGAAAGTGGCGGCGCTGAGAAGTCCACAAATGTGTCAAAACTGGTTGCTGATGGATAAAAATGAAATAAACAAAGATGCGGGCATCTGCCCGAAACTGGGTGGTACCGCGGATAATACATTCGTCCCTGTCATGGATATGGCAGGGGCGATTTTTTGTAGAAAGCGAGGTAGAAGGATGACAAGAGCTGAGTTGCCAGAAAGAATCGAAACAGAACGTCTCGTTTTACGAGTCCGAACAGTGGCTGATGCCGAGGATATCCATGCCTACGTCAGTCTCCCAGAGGTCGCCTATCCAGCAGCATTTCACCCCGTCAAGACCTTGGAAGATGAGATTTATTATCTAGAGCATATCCTTCCCGAGCGCAATCAAAAGGAAAATCTCCCAGCGGGCTATGGAATTGTCGTTAAAGGGACCGATAAGGTCATCGGCTCTGTTGATTTCAATCATCGACACGAAGACGATGTACTGGAAATTGGCTATACCTTGCACCCAGACTATTGGGGACGAGGCTATGTTCCAGAAGCTGCGAGTACCTTGATTGACCTAGCTTTTAAAGAATTGAATCTGCATAAGATTGAACTGACTTGTTTTGGCTCCAATGTCCAAAGTCAACGAGTTGCAGAGAAACTTGGTTTCACCCTTGAAGCTCGTATCCGAGATCGCAAAGATGCTCAAGGAAACCGCTGTGATAGTCTGATATATGGCTTGCTGAGGAGTGAGTGGGAGGTGAAATAATGAATATAATGAAAAAAATACTTTCATACGTCATAGCTTTAGTTCCAATCTTATTATTAATTTCTTTATTATTTTTACTACCTATTGTTTTTTTAATATCTTTAGTTCCAAATAATTATTTACCTACATCCCCGATTTGGATAATAGAAGGCTTGATAGGAATCTTAATATTAGGGTATGGCATCAGGTTAAACAGATTTCCAATAAATTTAAAAGCTAAAAAAGTTTATTGGGCTATGTTCATATTATCAATCATTATAGCTACTATATTAGCTCTATATTTCAAGAATTTACTAATTATTTCTATTTTTTGCCAGTTATTCTTGCTTATAACCTATGTTTTGATATTTGAACAAAGATTTACAGGCTTTAAAACTTATCTTCAAAGAAGTAGGAGTGCACTTGTAGTCTTCAATCTATTTGATACTTTTTTTGTTCTTTTATATTATTTTTTAAAATATATTATACGAAACAATAAGGATAAGATTGATAATTTTTTAAATGAGTTACCAATAACTTATGTTACCATAGAGTGGATTTTTATTATTTTATCTATGTCTGTATTATTCATACTGTTGCCTGCCTTTAGAGGATATTTATCAGTTTGGTTTTATAAAAAACAAAATGGAATTCACAAACAATCAGGAAGAGTATTTTGGAATTCGAATATTACAGCATATGGTGTATCAATTATGTCGTTATGCCTATACATATCTATGTTTTTCCGAATCAGCTCTCTTAATGATAGTAGAGCCTTAGTTTACTTAATGCTTATGTCTTTTACTGTTTATTTTTGGACAATTGTTTGTGAAGGGATTGATAGAAGGGGAGAAGATAAAGAAAAAGTCTTATCGAATTGGGCTTTGATTGGTTTGTTGTCGATTTTTTTGATTCTTTTAGATCAGATTGAAAGTGATTTAATTGGCATTTTAACATGGTTTTTACCCATGCTATTGCCAACTTTTATAGGGAAAGTGAATAGCATAATACCAAAAGGTTATTCAAAGTCTCCTACCCCTTTTATGAAGAAACATCTTTACTGGCTACAAATGATGAGTTTTAATACATTGTTTATATTTAACATAATATCCTCTATATCAACGAAACAATTAATAAAAAATGAAAAAATAGAACAAATAAATGAATTGAAAATTTTTCTTATCTCTTTATTTGATAGCGAATCGTCTTCAAATTTTGCATCAGGAGTTTTGGTTTCATCTACTATGTTGCTAATTTCTATAGCTGTTGCTTATGGGCTAAGTAAATTAATTGTATATTTAATACGGAGATATTATATAGAGGCTTCAAATAGATATTTTAATTAGATTATATTTATAGAAAGGACAAACACATGTCTAAAGAACTTTCACCTAAATACAATCCAGCCGAGGTTGAGGCTGGTCGTTACCAAAAATGGCTTGATGCCGATGTTTTCAAGCCTTCAGGCGATCAAAAGGCTAAGCCTTATTCTATCGTCATTCCACCACCAAACGTAACTGGGAAACTCCACCTTGGTCATGCTTGGGATACGACTCTTCAGGATATCATCATCCGTCAAAAACGTATGCAAGGTTTTGATACGCTTTGGCTTCCAGGGATGGACCACGCAGGTATTGCAACTCAGGCTAAGGTTGAGGAACGCTTGCGTGGTGAAGGTATTAGTCGTTACGACCTCGGTCGTGAAAAATTCCTCGATAAGGTCTGGGAATGGAAAGACGAATATGCCACTACCATCAAGGAACAATGGGGCAAGATGGGGCTCTCTGTAGATTACTCTCGCGAGCGTTTCACTCTTGATGAAGGTTTGTCAAAAGCCGTTCGCAAAGTCTTCGTAGACCTTTACAAGAAAGGCTGGATCTACCGTGGTGAGTTTATCATCAACTGGGACCCAGCAGCTCGCACAGCCTTGTCTGATATCGAGGTGATCCACAAGGATGTCGAAGGTGCCTTCTACCACATGAATTACATGCTGGAAGACGGTTCACGTGCCCTTGAAGTTGCGACAACTCGTCCTGAGACCATGTTTGGGGACGTTGCGGTTGCGGTTAATCCAGAAGACCCACGCTACAAGGACTTGATTGGTAAAAACGTCATCCTTCCAATCGCTAACAAACTCATCCCAATCGTTGGAGATGAGCATGCTGATCCTGAGTTTGGTACTGGTGTCGTGAAAATCACACCTGCCCACGATCCAAACGACTTCTTGGTTGGTCAACGCCATAACTTACCACAAGTTAACGTCATGAACGATGACGGAACCATGAACGACTTGGCCTTTGAATTTGCAGGCATGGATCGTTTTGAAGCTCGTAAGGCAGTCGTTACTAAGTTGGAAGAAATCGGTGCCCTCGTTAAAATCGAAAAACGTGTTCACAGTGTTGGTCATTCAGAGCGTACAGGTGTCGTAGTGGAGCCACGCTTGTCTACGCAATGGTTCGTGAAGATGGACCAATTGGCCAAGAATGCCATTGCCAACCAAGACACAGAAGACAAGGTAGAATTTTACCCACCTCGTTTCAACGATACCTTCCTTCAATGGATGGAAAATGTCCACGACTGGGTAATCTCTCGTCAGCTCTGGTGGGGTCACCAAATCCCTGCTTGGTACAATGCTGAGGGTGAAATGTACGTCGGTGAAGAAGCTCCTGAAGGTGACGGATGGACTCAGGACGAAGACGTCTTGGACACTTGGTTCAGCTCTGCCCTTTGGCCATTCTCAACCATGGGCTGGCCTGATGTAGACTTTGCAGACTTCAAGCGTTACTTCCCAACTTCAACCTTGGTAACAGGCTACGACATCATCTTCTTCTGGGTGTCTCGTATGATCTTCCAATCCTTGGAATTCACTGGCCGTCAGCCATTCCAAAACGTTCTTATTCACGGTCTCATTCGTGACGAGCAAGGACGCAAGATGTCGAAATCTCTCGGTAACGGGATTGACCCGATGGATGTCATCGAGAAATACGGTGCCGATGCCCTTCGTTGGTTCCTTTCAAACGGTTCTGCACCAGGGCAAGACGTGCGCTTCTCTTATGAGAAAATGGATGCATCATGGAATTTCATTAACAAGATCTGGAACATCTCTCGCTATATCCTCATGAACAATGAAGGCTTGACTCTTGAGCAAGCAACTGCCAATGTGGAAAAAGTTGTTAACAAGGAAGCTGGAAATGTCACAGACCGCTGGATTCTCCACAACCTCAATGAAACGATCGGCAAAGTCACTGAAAACTTTGACAAGTTTGAGTTTGGTGTAGCTGGCCACATCCTTTACAACTTCATCTGGGATGAGTTTGCGGACTGGTACGTTGAGTTGACCAAGGAAGTCCTTTATAGCGATAATGAAGAAGAGAAAGTCATCACACGTTCTGTTCTCCTTTACACTTTGGACAAGATCCTTCGACTCCTTCACCCAATCATGCCATTCGTGACAGAGGAAATCTTCGGACAAATCTCAGAAGGCTCTATCGTTACAGCAGAATACCCAACTGTTAATCCAGCCTTTGAAGACCTCGCTGCTCACACTGGTGTAGAAAGCCTTAAAGACTTGATCCGTGCTGTTCGTAATGCGCGTGCAGAAGTAAACGTTGCACCAAGCAAGCCTATCACTATCCTTGTTAAGACAAGCGATAGCGACTTGGAAACTTTCTTTAACAGCAATGTCAACTACATCAAACGCTTCACAAATCCAGAGCATTTGGAAATTGCCTCAACCATCCCTGCCCCTGAACTCGCCATGTCAAGCGTCATCACAGGAGCGGAAATCTACTTGCCACTCGCTGATCTCCTCAATGTCGAAGAAGAACTAGCTCGTCTCGACAAGGAACTGGCTAAATGGCAAAAAGAACTGGATATGGTTGGTAAGAAGCTCTCTAACGAACGCTTCGTAGCCAATGCCAAACCAGAAGTCGTCCAAAAAGAACGCGACAAACAAGCCGACTACCAAGCCAAGTACGACGCGACCGTAGCACGTATTGATGAGATGAAGAAGTTGGTGAAATAAACACAGAAACACGGTTGAATGCCGTGTTTCCTACTACATTAGATAGAAAGTATAGTTATATGACTACTCGAAATGATAATACTGATTTGAAGAAGAAGGTTCAAATCATTTGTTTGTATTTCTCAAAATTGCATAGCGACGATAAAAGAAGAAGAAAAATTATTAGTAAATATCGTGAACTTGAAATGTTAACAGGAATTAAAGCTAACACAATCCGACAATGGACTGATTCATTTGATCCTTATTTTGATAATGGTAGAAAAGGATTCTATCAAAGGAATTTAGAGACTTCAAATAAGAATCTTTGGGAGATTTATAAGGAATATGAAGGTTTTTCATTAAGTGAACTTCAAAATAAGGTGTCTGAGATATATAAAGAATTAGACAAGAATTCATATTTCCTTTGTATAGGAGGCAAAGAAGTATATCTTTATAGTATCAAAACTAAAAAAGAAGAAACTTCAACCTCTCTCTACAATTTAGATGCTACTACCGAAATAATTGATTATAATGTTCGAATCGATAATCTGAACCGATACAATCCTAAAACATCAAATAGTCAAAAACTTAAAGTCGGTGATTTTTTATTCCTATCCCTAGGAGGAGATAATGAGAAATGGAAGAAATGGGAAAATGGACTGACAGCTATTGGTCAGGTAGAAAATATTTATGTGGAAAATTCATCTAAAAATTATGAAATAAGTGCTAGAGTTTTAATTAAGCTACCTACAGAAATAACACCATCAGATCTATATTATTATCCAGATACTTCAAATGAATTTAATATTGGTCCTAGTCTCAAAGGAACTCCTAATCAAGCTATTAATCGTGTTTCAACAAAAGGTGCGCTTTCTATCTTTAGTGCTATTTGTGACCTTTTTCCTGATTATGAACATAGCATAAAACTTTTGATTGGCGATGAGAATTTCAAACATTTAGATAAAGTACCTAAATTATTGACAGGGGGTGAACATGAAGAAAATAATATAATAGATACTCTCGAGCTTGATTATGAAGGTAGTTCTGATTTAATAGATAAAGTTAATAAACTAGATATTACCTCTGATACTTATGGAGAAATATCAGATATACATGTAAAATTAATAGCTAATCAAGTTGAATTTGACGAAGCTAAGGATAGCTTGATGAAATCCTCTTTAATTGAACAAGAAAAAAAAATATCCGTCTCTTCTCGCCCTCTAAGTATAACAGATATTAAAAAACTATATAACCGTTTTTGTGACTATAAAAATGATGTTAAAACAGACAATGATATAAATGAATATCAAAATGATTATTCAAATTTAGTAGGTGCGTTGATACTTGAGCCTAATTTTCAGCGAGAATATGTTTGGGGAAAGCTAAAACAACGTCAATTAATTGATAGTATTATTTTAGGTATTCCCTTACCAACATTTTATTTTTCTACTGATAAAAATGGTAATTTTTTAGTAGTTGATGGAAAGCAACGATTGAAGGCTATATTAGATTTTTTAAATGGAGAATTATCTTTACCGAAAGAATATTCATTTTTGTCTAAGAATAAAGAGAATAAGGAGGTATATTTTAATGACCTTGAAACAATAGTCAAAACAAAAATCGAAGATTTTAGCTTATCATGTTATGTAGTCAATTCTACTCTTATACCCAGTATACAAAATTTGATTTTCATGAGAGTGAATCGTGGAGGGATGGCGTTAAATCAACAAGAGATAAGAAATGCTTCCAATGTTGGGAAATCAACCTACTTATTAAATAAAATCTCTAATACTAAGGAGTTAGAGATTGTGCCACTTAAGAGAAAGAAAGATCAGTATTTGGCCATTAGATTTTTTGCATTTTACTTAGTTCAGAATAATTTAGACTTCAATGGTATATATAATTTTGAAGAGCAATATGACGGAATGGATAATTTTTTAGATTTAGTGATGAAGTTTCTTAATATACAAACAAATCAAAAAATTGAAGAATATTTTGATTTGTATCAAACTAGATTACTCTTAGCACTAAAATTGTTTGAGATTTCATCAACTAGACCATTCAGTCGGACCGGTTACTCTGTTGTAAATATGAATATTTTTGAAACTTGGATGTTGATTCTTTCACAATTTGATATATCAATTATTGAAGAGAATGAAAAATTATTCTTGGAGGTTTATGAATCTATATTAAAAAGTAATGATTTTATTGATAATATTTTATACTTACGAGATCAGAAAGATAGAATAATTTGGAGACTTAACTTTATTTCTTCAAAAATAAAAGAAATTAATTTAAAGCTAGGAGAATAAAATGGTTTTACGTTCGGTGACTATAAATAATTATAAATCATATGCAGTCGAAACAACTATTAATTGCTCGAAATTAAATGTTTTAGCCGGTACAAACTCAAGTGGGAAAACATCATTTATTGAAAGCTTATTGATTTTAGGTCAGTTAAGAGATGTGAATTTTTTTAATGGACATTTAAAAAAATTGGGTGATATATCTAATTTAAAAAATAAACAACTGAGTTCAAATGAAATAAATTTTATTTATAAATTTGATGATAGAGATTTTAATTTGTCGATAAATGATATAAACCCAAGTAAAATTAACGAAGATGAGTTTAATCTTATATATTTAGCAGCTGAGAGGATTGGCATACAAGATAGTTATCCCAAAAATAGGAATGAGAAACTATTTGATGCCGATGGCACAGGATTAATATCACTACTATTTGAAAGAAAAGATGATAAATCTTTTATAAAAGACAACATGAGCTTATTTACTAAGGATAATCCTGTTTTCACAGAATTTGAAAATCTTTATTTTTTTGAAAACGATCCAGAAGAACAGATTAAGCTGAGTTTACAAGGAAAAAAATATGTTGATTATACCAATGAGAATGGGGCTTTTTTAAATATTGTTAACATGTGGTTTCAAGAATTGACTGGATATACTGTTGAAATAAGACAAATGAGTTCCCAATTATTGCAGTTGATTTATCAAAAAGATGGATATGAGTTTGAACCTCAGCATGTAGGGACAGGTATAACGTTTATATTATTCCAATTGATTGCGTTAATGGCTACACCTAAAGATTATATAGTAATAATAGAAAACCCAGAAATTCATTTGCATCCTAGTCTTCAATCACGACTCATGTATTTTTATAGATGGATATCAAATGAAGAACGGCAAATATTTATTGAAACTCATAGTGATCATATTTTTAATGTTGCAAAGTACTTTAAATTTAGAAAGGATAATTGTATAGTTAATTTCTTTAAAATAGAGGAAATAAAATCTGTTGAACACGGTACTTTGAACACTGTAGTCATTAAAGAGGTTCAATTAGATTCAGAAGGAAATATCTTAGATTACCCAGATGGTTTGTTTGATCAATATTTGATTGACAATTCTAGATTTTATAAAGAAGTTTTTAAAGAAAATGGATTAGGAAGGGGAAGTTTAGGAAAATCGTGAACGAAAGTGATTATAGTAAACTTGAAAGAAAAATTTCGTTCTTTATACCTGTTTTTATAAAGTATAATTTTGCGAAAGATACTGTATCTAATGAATTATCAATAATAATAGATTTGTTAGAAAATAAAATGCTTTTACCTGTTTTTTCTAGAAATTTTAAATCGGATTTATCAGAATGCTTTAGTTTTAATGATAAAAATTTAAGTCTTAAGATTATGCAAATTTTTGGTTATATAAAAAAATTTAAGAATAATGATGAACTTATTGTAGCTCCACAGAATCAAAAAAGGTTAACTAAAACTATCCAATACTTCTCGGATTTAATCTCACAATGTGGGGAAGATACAGGTAAAATCAATTATTTTATACAAAAAAATTTTATGACTTTCCCTGGAATGTATTTTAATCTTATAAGTCAGCAAAAATGTGAAAGCTTTCTTACGGATACTGAATACAATAATGAAATTATTCAATTTAAGAGTGTTTATTTCGAAAAATACAATGGGAGGTGCAAATCTTTAGCGAAGCATTGTGACACAGAATATTCTGGAAAGTATCGAATAGATCAAATGGACACTCAAACCAATGACAAAAAAGAAGGTGAAAAGTTAAATTTGCCTCATTTTCATATTGATGATGATTATTCGTTCTATTTAATTGATCAATTTTTTGATATTGAGACTAATGTTAAAAATCATTGGAAACACTATAAGAATAATACAAAATATAATTTAACAAGTGAGATATGCGAATTAATTACAAAGCCTGAATTTGACTTTCAAGTTCCAATAAATATTATAATTTAGTTTTTAGAAAGCAGGTAACTACATGACAAATTCTGTAAGTTCGAACCGCTCTGAGAAGTACAACATTGCAGCTTTCTTCTCAGGTGTTGGGGGAATTGAGTTGGGATTTGAACAGACCAACGAGTTCAGAGTGGTGTATGCCAATGAGTTTGATAAGTATGCGCGTCAGACTTATCAGTTAAACCATCCAGATACCTATTTGGATGGCCGTGATATTCATGATGTTCAACCAGAGGATATTCCGGTTGAGCGCGTGGATATTATTATGGGAGGTTTCCCTTGCCAGGCCTTTAGTATTGCGGGTTATCGCAAGGGCTTTGATGATGATCGTGGCGATCTTTTCTTTGAGTTGCTTCGCATGATTGAAGGACGTAAACCTCGTGCCATTTTTATCGAAAACGTCAAGAACATGGTCGGTCATGACCATGGCAATACCTTCAAGGTTATTCGCGAAGCCTTGACGGAGAACAACTACTTCATCAAGTGGAAGGTTCTTAACGGGAAGGACTACGGAAATATCCCACAAAACCGTGAGCGGATCTACATTGTTGGTTTTGATACCAAGGAAGCTTATGACTTGTTTGAGTTCCCAGAGGAAATCAAGCTGACTACGACTCTTCAGGATGTGATTAACTTCGGCGATAAGCTAGACGAGGTCTACTACTACCGTGAAGGAAAACAGAATTTCTACGACCAGTTAAAGTTTGAAGTCACCAGTCAAGATACGGTTTACCAGTGGCGCCGTCAGTATGTCCGTGAAAATAAAAACGGTGTCGTACCTACCTTGACAGCCAATATGGGAACAGGTGGACATAACGTTCCATTGATTCTGACAGATAGTGGCGAGATTCGCAAGTTGACTCCCAAAGAAACCTTTAATGTTCAAGGTTATCCTAAGTCCTTTAAAATCCCAGAAGGGGTTTCCAATGGTCAGCTCTACAAGCAAGCTGGAAACAGTGTGGTTGTTCCCGTGATTAAACGTATCGCGGAAAATGTTGCCAAGGCCTTGAATAAAAGCAAGGGGCAATCTCAGCTTCATCGTTCGGGAAAAATTGCAATTATCTACATTAAGATGAATGGTCAGTTTGAAGGTGAGTCGTATGTCAAAGATTTTGTACGGAATGAAGCTGAGGCATACGAAAAAATCTATACTGAATACAGAGATAATCTTGAGGTTATTTCTTCTAAACAGTATAGATCATTGATTCGTAATAAAAAAAGTAAAGAGTTTTATATGCTATCCATAAATAGATAATAAATATTTGTGTTTTGTTGTTTCGGATGAAGAGCTTATTACATTGTCCGAAAATCGTGGCAATCTGATAAATTAGAGTATTTTTGATAGTTTTTCCGAAATATATAAGTGGTAACTAGTGCTTAAACTAGTCTTGTTACAAATATAATATAGGTAAGTGAGACATAATTTATGTGGGAATATCTAAAGTCTGAACAAAAAGAAAAATACAAAACCTTAATTACTAACTTTGCTAGTTTGAGTCAAGCTTTCTCTCAAAAGGCAGAATCTGAAGATGAGGGACAAACAGAGAATTATGTGGCTCCGATTGTTAACTCCAAGTTTCAGGAGACTGTTTTCCAGAAGGCTTTTAATGCCGTAGGGGAAGATATCGCTAATACTTCCTATGATGTTTCTGTCGTTGTAGATGAAAATCATAAATACCTAGTGGGTATCAAATCTTTTGGGATTAATTCGGGAGACCAAAAAATTGCCCAATTCAAGAAAGATTCTCAATCTTGGACAGACTTGTTGGGTGATATCAAGTTTTATGCAGATATTGCTGCTGATAAAGAAACAGCAGACAAGGAAAACTATCAACGTTATGAAGAGTTGGCACGAAAGATTTCGACTTTGAGAAACCAGAGAATTGAATCCTCTAAGGCACAAATTAAGGGTTTCAGCTCGGATTCGGTCAATGTTGAAGCTGTTTATCATGTTTTGATGCCAACACCAAAGGGAGAAAATCCTAAGATTTTTGTCGGCGAAACGACTTATTTACCAGTCGATATTGATAATCTGGTCATTGAAGGATCAACCACCAAAAACAATCCAACTAATTTCCGATTTACAGATGGACAACACCACTACAAGTATACAGCAGCTGACAGCCAGCTTCACATGACTTTTAACAATAAAGACATTGTGGTAGACACTTGGGATGTCCATTACATCGAAGATCCTTTTTCTCTCTTTGAAAATCTTCATTTGCTGACAGCTAAAAAGGAACAA
Organism: Streptococcus oralis; assembly: GCF_016028255.1. Classification (NCBI taxonomy): domain Bacteria; kingdom Bacillati; phylum Bacillota; class Bacilli; order Lactobacillales; family Streptococcaceae; genus Streptococcus; species Streptococcus oralis. Next base: position 2,003,025 of record NZ_CP065707.1, on the reverse strand, counting down.
ACCGACATCTTAGAAACAGTTTCTTGGGTGATTACAGACAAACATGGAAATGTGGAAGAAAACTCTGGTTTCAATGCCTTTAACGGCGGTTCAAAATTAGCTAAGAAAGATCGTCTGCCACGAATTTTAAAGATTCAGGATAAATTTAAGGATAGTCTTGCTCCAGAGGAACTAGCTTTTGTGACCTTCTCTCTGGAAGAAATACTCTTGAAGAAATGGACCAGCAAGGAAGAAAAAGCTCAGATGAAAGCTATTCGTGAGGATTTGATTCACTTTGTTCACAATACTGGCAATAAAAAACTCATTAAAGAAATTGAACAACTCGTCTATCGTCCAGTTAGCGAGGTTTACATTCCTCTGCCTGACTCAAAAAATTTCCATGATGAAAGACCTGATTTCTTTGGTCCTGGGTTTGGGACCTTTGAAGCCGGTACCAAAAAACTAGCTCTAGCGAAAGAGGAAAGAACTTTTAAACTACGTTTCTTATCTTCTGGAGATGTTATCAATGCCTATATCAACCAAGAAGCTGGCAAGGCGATTCAATCCACTGATAAGCAAGAAATTCTTGGGAATTGGATTTTGCGTGGCGTTTTCCAGTTGAAGGAACGAGAAGTCTTGACAGGTCAACGACTCAATGAGCTGGAAATCAATGGCATACGATTGACCAAATTTAAAAATGGTGAAATTGGTATTGAATTTATCTGGATTGATACCGAAAACCCACCTAGCGACACCATCGGCTGGGTAGCAAAGAAATAAAAAGTCCTGTCACTTTCTCCCATTTAACCTTTGACTATTCCGCAAAATTATCGTACAATAAAGAGTACATGATAAAATGAGGTCAGAGTCTGTTCGCTCTGGCGATAGTAGTAAAAATGAGGAGAAACGCTTTGGAATTAGAAGTATTTGCTGGGCAAGAAAAAAGTGAACTATCTATGATTGAGGTGGCGCGTGCTATCTTGGAACTTCGTGGTCGCGATCATGAGATGCATTTTAGCGATCTTGTAAACGAAATTCAAAACTACCTTGGAACATCAAACAGCGATATCCGCGAAGCTTTGCCTTTGTTCTACACAGAGTTGAACTTTGACGGTAGCTTCATCTCTCTTGGGGACAACAAATGGGGTCTTCGTTCATGGTATGGTGTAGACGAAATCGACGAAGAAATCATCGCTCTTGAAGAAAGTGACGACGATGAAGTAGCACCAAAAGCTAAGAAGCAGCGTGTCAATGCCTTCATGGATGGTGATTCAGATGCCATTGACTACAATGCAGATGATCCAGAAGACGAAGATGCATACGAAGCAGATCCAGCTCTTTCATACGATGATGAAAATCCAGATGATGAGAAAAATGAAGTGGAAGCTTACGATGCAGAAATCAACGAAATCGCTCCTGATGACTTGGGTGAAGACGTGGATCTCAACGAAGAAGACGACGAGTTTTCAGACGATGACGCTGAAACAAGTGAAGAAGAGTAAAAGACTTCACAGAGGAGATTGCCTGATCTCCTTTTTTGTTGCTTGGGCAAAGTAGTTGAGTGATACATCCGTTTGGATGCGACTCTTTAGTTGGTTTTCTGAAAGCAATCTTCTTATTTTCAGGTTTTACCAATTCGAGTTGACAAATGTTCTGCTTTAAGGTATCATATTGTTCGGGCACCTCTTTTAGAGGTCGGGGCTCCCTAGTTACTAGGGGGCTATTTTTGTTTTTTTCAGGAAGTTTTCTTGAAAAGTCGTTATCCATAAGGGTCTTGTTTTCGATCTCCCCTCGTAGTTAACAAGGCCTTGAGCATTTTAGAAAGAGGAATCTATGTCTACGAAATATATTTTTGTAACTGGTGGTGTGGTGTCGTCTATTGGGAAAGGGATTGTGGCAGCAAGTCTGGGTCGTCTCTTGAAAAATCGTGGTCTAAAAGTGACTATTCAGAAGTTTGACCCTTATATCAATATCGATCCGGGAACCATGAGTCCTTACCAGCACGGAGAAGTCTTTGTGACAGATGATGGGGCTGAGACAGATTTGGACTTGGGTCACTATGAACGTTTCATCGATATCAACCTCAACAAATATTCAAACGTGACAACTGGTAAAATTTACAGTGAAGTTCTTCGTAAAGAACGCCGTGGCGAGTACCTTGGCGCAACTGTTCAAGTCATTCCTCATATCACAGATGCTTTGAAGGAAAAAATCAAGCGTGCCGCTGTAACGACCGACTCGGATGTCATTATCACAGAGGTTGGTGGAACCGTTGGGGATATCGAGTCCTTGCCATTTCTAGAGGCCCTTCGTCAGATGAAGGCAGATGTGGGTGCAGATAACGTCATGTACATCCATACAACCTTGCTTCCTTGCCTCAAGGCTGCTGGTGAGATGAAGACCAAGCCTACTCAGCATTCTGTAAAAGAATTGCGCGGTTTGGGAATCCAGCCAAATATGTTGGTCATTCGTACCGAGAAACCAGCTGGTCAAGGAATTAAAAACAAATTAGCACAGTTCTGTGATGTGGCACCAGAAGCCGTTATCGAATCGTTGGACGTTGAACACCTTTACCAAATTCCATTGAATTTACAGGCACAAGGTATGGATCAAATTGTCTGTGAGCATTTGAAACTAGACGCACCAGCAGCGGATATGACAGAGTGGTCAGCTATGGTGGATAAGGTCATGAATCTCAAGAAACAAGTCAAGATTTCCCTTGTTGGTAAGTATGTGGAGTTGCAAGATGCCTACATCTCAGTGGTTGAAGCCTTGAAACACTCTGGTTATGCCAACGACGCAGAAGTGAAGATTAATTGGATCAACGCCAATGATGTGACAGCAGAGAATGTGGCAGAACTCTTGTCTGATGCGGACGGAATCATCGTACCAGGCGGTTTCGGTCAACGTGGTACGGAAGGGAAAATTCAAGCCATCCGTTATGCGCGTGAAAATGATGTTCCAATGTTGGGAGTCTGCTTGGGAATGCAGTTGACTTGTATCGAGTTTGCTCGCCACGTTTTGGGCCTTGAAGGGGCTAATTCTGCAGAACTTGTACCAGATACAAAATACCCTATCATTGATATCATGCGTGACCAGGTTGATGTTGAGGATATGGGTGGAACCCTTCGTTTGGGACTTTACCCATCTAAGTTAAAACGTGGTTCTAAGGCAGCGGCTGCTTATCACAATCAAGAAGTGGTGCAACGCCGTCACCGTCATCGTTATGAGTTTAACAACGCCTTCCGTGAGCAGTTTGAGGCAGCAGGTTTTGTCTTCTCAGGTGTTTCTCCAGATAATCGTTTGGTAGAAATTGTGGAAATTCCTGAAAATAAATTCTTTGTAGCGTGTCAGTATCACCCTGAACTTTCCAGCCGTCCAAACCGTCCAGAAGAACTCTACACCGCCTTTGTTACTGCAGCGGTTGAAAATAGTCACTAGTTATCTTCTAATCTCTGAAAGTAATCTCAGAGATTTTTAAATCCATTCAGGAAATTCTTGCTAACTCAGGCGCTTGCCAATAAGAATCAGAAGTCTTCTCCCCTCACCGAGGGAAGAGATTTTCCATGCTCGTAAACGGCTTCCCTATTTGTCCTAGAGCCCTTTTTGTGTTACAATGAATGGTATGAAAGCTAAGAAATTATGGATGACTGGCTTGACTGTGGCTGGTCTAAGTGCCCTCGCTTTGGGTGCCAAAAAAGCAGCAGATAACCACAAACTTATGAAGACTCAAGAAGAGTTGACCGCTATCGTGCGTGATCTTTTTTCAGATATGGGTGAGATTGCCACTCTCTATGTTCAAGTCTACGAAAGTAGTCTAGAGCGACTTGCCGGAGGAGTCATCTTCGAGGATGGTCGTCATTATACCTTTGTCTATGAAAATGAAGATCTGGTCTATGAGGAGGAAGTCTTATGATTATTCCCAGTAGTATAGAAGAACTAGCAGGTTTTGTCGAGCAAGATGGCAAGAAGGTTTTCCTTTTTGTGGCGGACTGGTGTGGCGATTGTCGTTATATCTATCCATCCTTGCCAGAGATTGAGGAGACCAATCCAGAGTTCACCTTTATTCGTGTGGACCGTGACCAGTATATGGATTTGGCCAAACTCTGGGATGTATATGGAATCCCTAGCCTTGTTGTTCTAGAAAAGGACAAGGAAATCGGCCGTTTTGTCAACCGTGACCGTAAAAGCAAGGAACAAATTAACGACTTTTTAGCAGAACTGAAGTAGGAGAAAAAGGAAACAATGATTTTTACATATAACAAAGAACATGTTGGCGATGTCCTTATGGTCATCGTGAAAAATAGCGGCGAAGCCGAGTTGGACGTGGAGCGCAAAGGCAAGATAGCCCGTGTTTTCCTAAAAGAAAATGGGGAAACAGTGGCTTGGAATATTTTTGAAGTTTCAAGTTTATTTGAAATTGCAGAGCGTGGTCAAGTCTTTTTATCGGATGAGCAAGTAGCACGTTTAAACCAAGAGTTGCAGGCGGAAGGCTTTACAGAAGAAATTGTCAACGACAAAGAGCCCAAGTTTGTTGTCGGTGAAATTGTCGAGATGGTAGCTCACCCGGATAGTGACCACCTCAACATCTGCCAAGTTGCAGTCGCAAGTGATAAGACAGTGCAAATCGTTGCAGGGGCTCCTAATGCGCGTGTCGGGTTGAAAACTATTGTAGCTCTTCCTGGAGCGATGATGCCAAAAGGCAATCTCATTTTCCCAGGTGAACTTCGTGGTGAGAAGAGTTTTGGCATGATGTGCAGCCCTCGTGAATTGCATCTGCCAAATGCTCCGCAAAAACGTGGGGTTATTGAGTTATCAGAAGCCCAAGTTGTCGGAACTCCATTTGACCCAGCCAAACACTGGACGGCCTAGGAAAGTTGTCAGTATCTGATAGACCAGATAGAAGGAAATAAGATGGCAAAAAATGTAGTGATTACAGGAGCAACATCAGGAATCGGTGAAGCGATTGCGCGTGCTTATCTGGAGCAGGGGGAGAATGTCGTTCTAACAGGGCGACGAACAGACAGACTAGAAGCCCTTAAGTCGGAATTTGCAGAAACTTTTCCAAATCAAACAGTTTGGATCTTTCCACTGGATGTCACGGATATGACCATGGTAAAGACTGTCTGCTCCGATATTCTGGATGCTATAGGGCAGATTGATATCTTGGTCAATAATGCCGGACTAGCTCTTGGCTTGGCTCCCTATCAAGACTATGAAGAGTTGGAGATGCTGACCATGTTGGATACCAATGTCAAGGGGTTGATGGCAGTTACTCGTTGTTTCTTGCCAGCAATGGTAAAAGCCAATCAGGGTCATATTATCAACATGGGGTCAACCGCAGGAATCTATGCCTATGCTGGGGCAGCTGTTTACTCAGCCACCAAGGCTGCTGTTAAGACTTTTTCAGATGGCCTGCGAATCGATACCATTGCAACGGATATCAAGGTGACCACCATTCAGCCTGGAATTGTCGAAACAGATTTTTCTGCGGTACGTTTCCACGGTGACAAAGAGCGTGCTGCCACCGTCTATCAGGGAGTTGAGGCCTTGCAAGCTCAGGATATTGCAGATACAGTGGTCTATGTGACCAGTCAGCATCGTCGTGTGCAGATTACAGATATGACTATTATGGCCAATCAACAGGCGACAGGTTTCATGGTGCATAAAAAATAAAGAATTTTCTCAAAAAGTTACAAATTTCTGTAACTTTTTTTGATTTCCTACGAATAGATAAGTAGGAGGATGAAAAATGTATAATAAAGTTATCTTGATTGGACGTTTAACGTCTACACCAGAATTGCACAAAACCAACAATGACAAGTCAGTGGCTCGCGCAACTATTGCTGTGAACCGTCGTTACAAAGACCAAAATGGGGAACGCGAAGCTGACTTTGTCAATCTGGTTCTTTGGGGAAAATTGGCTGAAACCATGGCAAGTTACGCGACCAAAGGAAGCCTCATTTCAGTAGATGGGGAACTACGTACCCGTCGCTTCGAGAAAAATGGCCAGATGAACTACGTGACTGAAGTTCTTGCCACAGGATTCCAACTTTTGGAAAGCCGCGCCCAACGGGCTATGCGTGAAAATAACGCTGGACAGGATTTGGCCGATTTGGTCTTGGAAGAGGAGGAATTGCCATTTTAAGCATTGAAAAGTCTGAGTTGGTCTCAGGCTTTTTTATATTGAGAAAGTCAGACTTTTTTCTTGACTATTTCTGACCAAGTGATACAATAGAACTATAAATTAGCACTCAGTCACAAAGAGTGCTAATAATATCTAGTTTATCATGGAGGAAAACAGATGTTGAAACCATTAGGAGACCGTGTGGTCTTGAAAATCGAAGAAAAAGAACAAACTGTTGGAGGCTTTGTCCTTGCGGGCTCAGCCCAAGAAAAAACAAAAACAGCCCAAGTTGTAGCTACTGGACAAGGTGTTCGTACCTTGAATGGTGACTTGGTTGCTCCAAGCGTTAAGTCTGGAGACCGTGTCTTAGTTGAAGCTCACGCAGGTATTGATGTCAAAGATGGAGATGAAAAGTATATCATCGTTGGCGAAGCTAATATTTTGGCTATCATTGAAGAATAGAAGGAGAAAGTAAGTATGTCAAAAGAAATTAAATTTTCATCTGATGCTCGTTCAGCCATGGTTCGTGGTGTTGATATCCTAGCAGACACTGTTAAAGTAACCTTAGGACCAAAAGGTCGGAATGTTGTGTTGGAAAAATCATTTGGTTCGCCCCTCATCACCAATGACGGTGTGACCATTGCCAAAGAAATTGAACTAGAAGACCATTTTGAAAATATGGGTGCCAAATTGGTATCAGAAGTAGCTTCAAAAACCAATGATATCGCAGGTGACGGAACGACAACTGCAACAGTCTTGACTCAAGCTATCGTCCGCGAAGGAATTAAAAACGTCACTGCGGGTGCTAATCCAATCGGCATCCGTCGTGGGATTGAAGCAGCGGTTGCCGCAGCCGTAGAAGCCTTGAAAAACAATGCCATTCCAGTTGCTAATAAAGAAGCCATCGCTCAGGTTGCTGCCGTGTCTTCTCGTTCTGAAAAAGTCGGTGAGTACATTTCTGAAGCTATGGAAAAAGTTGGCAAAGATGGAGTCATCACCATTGAAGAGTCACGTGGTATGGAAACAGAGCTTGAAGTCGTGGAAGGAATGCAGTTTGACCGCGGTTACCTTTCACAGTACATGGTGACAGATAGCGAAAAAATGGTGGCTGACCTTGAAAATCCATACATTTTGATTACTGATAAGAAAATTTCAAATATCCAAGAAATCTTGCCACTTCTAGAAAGCATTCTCCAAAGCAATCGTCCACTCTTGATTATTGCGGATGATGTAGATGGCGAAGCTCTTCCAACTCTTGTATTGAACAAGATTCGTGGAACATTCAATGTAGTAGCAGTTAAGGCACCTGGTTTTGGTGACCGCCGTAAAGCTATGTTAGAAGACATCGCTATCTTGACAGGCGGAACAGTCATCACAGAAGATCTTGGTCTTGAGTTGAAAGACGCTACTATTGAGGCGCTAGGTCAAGCAGCGAGAGTAACTGTGGACAAAGATAGCACTGTTATCGTAGAAGGTGCTGGAAATCCTGAAGCGATTTCTCACCGTGTTGCGGTTATCAAGTCTCAAATCGAAACTACAACTTCTGAATTTGACCGTGAAAAATTGCAAGAACGCTTGGCAAAATTGTCAGGTGGTGTCGCAGTCATCAAGGTCGGAGCTGCAACTGAAACTGAGTTGAAAGAAATGAAACTCCGCATTGAAGATGCCCTCAACGCTACTCGTGCAGCTGTTGAAGAAGGAATCGTTGCTGGTGGTGGAACAGCTCTTGTAAATGTCATTCCAGCTGTTGCTGCCTTGGAATTGACAGGAGATGAAGCGACAGGACGCAATATTGTTCTCCGTGCCTTGGAAGAACCTGTTCGTCAAATCGCCCACAATGCAGGATTCGAAGGATCTATCGTTATCGATCGTTTGAAAAATGCGGAAGTCGGTACAGGCTTCAACGCAGCAACTGGCGAGTGGGTCAACATGATTGAAGAGGGAATCATCGACCCAGTTAAAGTGAGCCGTTCAGCTCTACAAAATGCAGCATCTGTAGCCAGCTTGATTTTGACAACAGAAGCAGTCGTAGCTAATAAACCAGAACCAGCAGCCCCAGCTCCAGCAATGGATCCAAGCATGATGGGCGGGATGATGTAAAAGCAACTTATAAAAAACACAAAAGGAGGGAAGAACATTCCCTCCTTTTAAGGTTTTCTCTTCTAAATAGATTTGAGCTCTCCTAACTTATATGATAAAATAAGACTAGAAGAAGGAGAAGAACATGATTGATGTAGAAGAAATTCTGAGCAAGATGAATCCCAATCAGAAGATTAATTATGACCGTGTCATGCAGAAAATGGTTCAGGTTTGGGAGAAAAATGAGCAACGTCCCACTATTCTCATGCATGTTTGCTGTGCTCCTTGTAGTACCTACACCCTAGAGTATCTGACCAAGTACGCTGATGTGACCATCTATTTTGCCAATTCCAATATCCATCCCAAGGCAGAATACCACAAGCGAGCTTACGTCACCAAGAAATTTGTCAGTGATTTCAATGAGCGAACAGGAAATACGGTTCAGTATTTAGAAGCGCCTTATGAACCCAATGAATACCGGAAGTTAGTCAGAGGACTGGAAGAAGAACCAGAAGGTGGTGACCGTTGCAAGGTTTGTTTTGACTACCGTTTGGACAAAACAGCACAGGTAGCTATGGACTTGGGCTTTGACTACTTTGGTTCAGCTTTGACCATCAGTCCCCACAAGAATTCTCAAACCATCAACAGCATCGGAATCGATGTACAAAAGATTTATACCACCCACTATCTTCCAAGTGATTTCAAGAAAAATCAAGGCTACAAGCGCTCGGTAGAGATGTGCGAGGAGTATGATATCTATCGTCAATGTTATTGTGGATGCGTCTATGCAGCTCAAGCCCAGAACATAGATCTTGTTCAGGTTAAGAAGGATGCCACAGCTTTCTTGCTGGATAAGGATGTTGAAAAAGACTATTCCCATATCAAGTTTACTGTCACTAAATTAGATATATAGCAATTAACCCAGCTGTAAAGCTGGGTTTTTAAAATAAAAAAAACCAGGGCTCACACCCCAGTTTGACAACTTTACCGATTCTTTAGTTCTATGTAGCGTTTGTACCAAATGTTGACATAGGCCTCTGAGAAAGGACCGCGTCCATTGTTGATCCAATCAACAAGGATTTTAACATGCTCTTTCAAAATATAGTCTAAATCATCAGAATACTTCATTTTGCGTTTATGGCGCTCATACTCTTCAACGTCCAAGAGACGCTTTTCACCATCAGTGAAGACCTTGACATCCAAATCATAATCAATGTATTTCAGGGCTTCCTCATCTAGATAGTAAGGACTCGCCATATTGCAATAGTAGGAAATCCCATTATCACGAAGCATAGCAATGATATTAAACCAATATTTTTTGTGAAAGTAAACAATAGCCGGTTCTCGAGTCACCCAACGACGACCGTCACTTTCGGTAACAAGTGTGTGGTCGTTGACGCCAATAATAGCGTTCTCTGTTGTTTTTAGTACCATGGTGTCCCGCCAAGTACGGTGAAGACTCCCATCATGCTTATAACTTTGAATTGTAATAAAGTCGCCTTCTTTTGGAAGTTTCATAACTAACCAACTTTCTACAATTTATAAGTTTATCGTTTACTATTATATCATAAATTGGTCTAATTTTTTTGAATTTTACATGAAAATGTTAAAGATATTCTCTGAGAGCGCTCGCTATATCCGAAAAATCATAGCCTTTTCTAGCTAATACTTGAGTTAAACGTTGCTTTAGTTCGTAACCTTCATATTTGCGAGCGTATTTAGTATATTGTTTGTCTAACTCTTTGAAAATGAGTTCTTGAGTCGTTTCTTGGTCGACTTGACTGTCCAAGTCATCAAAGGCACTTTTAGTATCGGGATAGGAGAAGCCCTTGTTAGTCAAGTTTTGGATAATCTTATCTTGCAAGGCACGAGCGGGAAGTTTTCCATTGTATTTTTTAAGCAGTTTTTCTGCAACACGTTGAGCAACCTCTGAAAAATCAAAATCCTTTAAAACCTCTTCAATAGTTGATTTGGTAATCCCTTTTTGAGACAGTTTTTGAGCTAGCACATAAGGTCCCTTATCTCCAGAAAGTTGATTGGCATTGATGATAGAGTAGGCATACTGACGATCATTAATCCAGTTATCCTCTTTAAGGTTAGCGATAACTTGACTAATGATTTTTTCTTCAATATCATACTTTTTCAGATACTCACGAACTTCCTTTTCGGTTCGAGCTTTAAATGATAGATGGTAGAGGGCGAGATTCTTACCATAAGAAAACTGAGCAAAGCCCTGTATCTCGATTAATTCTTCCTTGCTAACCACCTTATCTTTAGACAACATAAAACGGACAATGGTATCTTCCGTGATATAAGAGGTTTGCTGTCCATCTAGTTCCATCAAGTAGAGACGTTTTTTCTTTTCAAGTTTTGTGATTTTCATAGTTCTATTATACCCTAAAATGTGATAAGATAGGGGTATGAATCTGAAAGTCAAACAAAAAATACCTTTAAAAATCAAGCGGATGGGTATCAATGGTGAGGGAATCGGTTTTTACCAGAAAACCCTCGTTTTTGTACCAGGGGCCCTCAAAGGAGAAGATATCTATTGTCAGATTACTTCCATTAAACGAAACTTTGTTGAAGCCAAATTACTAAAGGTTAATAAGAAGTCTAAATTTCGAGTCGTACCGGCTTGTACGATTTATAATGAATGTGGTGGATGCCAGATCATGCACCTCCACTACGATAAACAGTTAGAGTTCAAAACGGATTTGCTCCACCAAGCCCTGAAAAAATTTGCTCCTGCAGGATATAAAAACTATGAAATTCGTCCAACTATCGGAATGTCAGAACCAAAATATTACAGAGCAAAACTGCAATTTCAAACACGAAAATTCAACAATCAGGTCAAGGCAGGCTTGTATGCACAAAACTCTCATTACCTCGTAGAGTTGAAAGACTGCTTGGTGCAAGATAAGGAAACCCAAGTGATTGCAAATCGCCTAGCTGAGCTTCTCACTTACCATCAAATCCCCATCACCGATGAGAGAAAAACGCTAGGTGTTCGCACCATCATGGTACGCCGAGCGAGAAAAACGGGTCAAGTTCAGATTATCATTGTCACGAATCGCCAGCTTAATTTGAATCAACTAGTCAAAGACCTAGTCAATGATTTTCCAGAAGTTGTCACGGTTGCTGTCAATACAAATACAGCAAAAACAAGTGAAATCTATGGTGAAAAGACGGAAATTATTTGGGGCCAAGAGAGTATTCAAGAAGGAGTACTTGACTATGAGTTTTCCCTCTCGCCCCGTGCCTTCTATCAGCTCAATCCAGAGCAGACAGAGATTCTCTATAGTGAAGCAGTTAAAGCTCTAGATGTTAGCAAAGAAGATCATCTGATTGATGCCTATTGCGGTGTTGGGACGATTGGATTCGCCTTCGCAAAGAAGGTCAAGAGTCTCAGAGGGATGGATATTATTCCAGAAGCCATTGAAGATGCCAAGCAAAATGCTCAAAGAATGGGTTTTGACAATACCCATTACGAAGCGGGGACAGCTGAAGAAATCATTCCACGCTGGTATAAAGAAGGCTACCGAGCAGATGCATTGATAGTCGACCCTCCTCGTACAGGCTTAGATGATAAGCTGTTGGAAACCATTCTGGCTTATGTTCCAGAAAAAATGGTCTATGTATCCTGCAATGTTTCGACCTTGGCGCGAGATTTAGTTAAACTAGTGAAAGTCTATGATCTCCAGTATATCCAGTCGGTCGATATGTTTCCCCACACTGCACGGACAGAAGCAGTGGTTAAGTTAGTGAAAAAAAGAAAAAATCAACTTCACTGAAAAAAGTCCTTGACAAAGTTTGAAAAGTAGGTATAATAGAAAGAGTTGAAAAGCTCAAGGTCCGTTGGTCAAGGGGTTAAGACACCGCCTTTTCACGGCGGTAACACGGGTTCGAATCCCGTACGGACTATGTGTGTATCGCAGGGACGAAAAAAGTAAAAAAAGTTTCAAAAAAGTGTTGACATAGGTCAACAGCTGTGATATACTAATATAGTTGTCGCTTGAGAGAGATTGAGTGACAAAGACCTTTGAAAACTGAACAAGACGAACCAATGTGCAGGGCACTATAACAAAGGTTATAGTACTGAACAATGAAAAAAACAATAAATCTGTCAGTGACAGAAATGAGTGAGAACTCAAACTTTTAATGAGAGTTTGATCCTGGCTCAGGACGAACGCTGGCGGCGTGCCTAATACATGCAAGTAGAACGCTGAAGGAGGAGCTTGCTTCTCCGGATGAGTTGCGAACGGGTGAGTAACGCGTAGGTAACCTGCCTGGTAGCGGGGGATAACTATTGGAAACGATAGCTAATACCGCATAATAGCAGTTATTGCATGATAACTGTTTGAAAGGTGCAATTGCACCACTACCAGATGGACCTGCGTTGTATTAGCTAGTTGGTGGGGTAACGGCTCACCAAGGCGACGATACATAGCCGACCTGAGAGGGTGATCGGCCACACTGGGACTGAGACACGGCCCAGACTCCTACGGGAGGCAGCAGTAGGGAATCTTCGGCAATGGACGGAAGTCTGACCGAGCAACGCCGCGTGAGTGAAGAAGGTTTTCGGATCGTAAAGCTCTGTTGTAAGAGAAGAACGAGTGTGAGAGTGGAAAGTTCACACTGTGACGGTATCTTACCAGAAAGGGACGGCTAACTACGTGCCAGCAGCCGCGGTAATACGTAGGTCCCGAGCGTTGTCCGGATTTATTGGGCGTAAAGCGAGCGCAGGCGGTTAGATAAGTCTGAAGTTAAAGGCTGTGGCTTAACCATAGTACGCTTTGGAAACTGTTTAACTTGAGTGCAAGAGGGGAGAGTGGAATTCCATGTGTAGCGGTGAAATGCGTAGATATATGGAGGAACACCGGTGGCGAAAGCGGCTCTCTGGCTTGTAACTGACGCTGAGGCTCGAAAGCGTGGGGAGCAAACAGGATTAGATACCCTGGTAGTCCACGCCGTAAACGATGAGTGCTAGGTGTTAGACCCTTTCCGGGGTTTAGTGCCGCAGCTAACGCATTAAGCACTCCGCCTGGGGAGTACGACCGCAAGGTTGAAACTCAAAGGAATTGACGGGGGCCCGCACAAGCGGTGGAGCATGTGGTTTAATTCGAAGCAACGCGAAGAACCTTACCAGGTCTTGACATCCCTCTGACCGCTCTAGAGATAGAGCTTTCCTTCGGGACAGAGGTGACAGGTGGTGCATGGTTGTCGTCAGCTCGTGTCGTGAGATGTTGGGTTAAGTCCCGCAACGAGCGCAACCCCTATTGTTAGTTGCCATCATTCAGTTGGGCACTCTAGCGAGACTGCCGGTAATAAACCGGAGGAAGGTGGGGATGACGTCAAATCATCATGCCCCTTATGACCTGGGCTACACACGTGCTACAATGGCTGGTACAACGAGTCGCAAGCCGGTGACGGCAAGCTAATCTCTTAAAGCCAGTCTCAGTTCGGATTGTAGGCTGCAACTCGCCTACATGAAGTCGGAATCGCTAGTAATCGCGGATCAGCACGCCGCGGTGAATACGTTCCCGGGCCTTGTACACACCGCCCGTCACACCACGAGAGTTTGTAACACCCGAAGTCGGTGAGGTAACCTTTTAGGAGCCAGCCGCCTAAGGTGGGATAGATGATTGGGGTGAAGTCGTAACAAGGTAGCCGTATCGGAAGGTGCGGCTGGATCACCTCCTTTCTAAGGATAAGGAACTGCGCATTGGTCTTGTTTAGTCTTGAGAGGTCTTGTGGGGCCTTAGCTCAGCTGGGAGAGCGCCTGCTTTGCACGCAGGAGGTCAGCGGTTCGATCCCGCTAGGCTCCATTGGTGAGAGATCACCAAGTAATGCACATTGAAAATTGAATATCTATATCAAATAGTAACAAGAAAATAAACCGAAACGCTGTAGTATTAAAAGAGTTACTGACTGAAAGGTCAGAAAATAAGGTTAAGTTAATAAGGGCGCACGGTGGATGCCTTGGCACTAGGAGCCGAAGAAGGACGTGACAAACGACGATATGCCTTGGGTAGCTGTAAGTAAGCGATGATCCAGGGATTTCCGAATGGGGGAACCCAACAGGTACTACCTGTTACCCATATCTGTTAAGGATGTGAGGAGGAAGACGCAGTGAACTGAAACATCTAAGTAGCTGCAGGAAGAGAAAGCAAAAGCGATTGCCTTAGTAGCGGCGAGCGAAACGGCAGGAGGGCAAACCGAAGAGTTTACTCTTCGGGGTTGTAGGACTGCAATGTGGACTCAAAGATTATAGAAGAATGATTTGGGAAGATCAGCCAAAGAGAGTAACAGCCTCGTATTTAAAATAGTCTTTGTACCTAGCAGTATCCTGAGTACGGCGGGACACGAGAAATCCCGTCGGAATCTGGGAGGACCATCTCCCAACCCTAAATACTCCCTAGTGACCGATAGTGAACCAGTACCGTGAGGGAAAGGTGAAAAGCACCCCGGGAGGGGAGTGAAATAGAACCTGAAACCGTGTGCCTACAACAAGTTCGAGCCCGTTAATGGGTGAGAGCGTGCCTTTTGTAGAATGAACCGGCGAGTTACGATATGATGCGAGGTTAAGTTGAAGAGACGGAGCCGCAGGGAAACCGAGTCTGAATAGGGCGCATTAGTATCATGTCGTAGACCCGAAACCATGTGACCTACCCATGAGCAGGTTGAAGGTGCGGTAAGACGCACTGGAGGACCGAACCAGGGCACGTTGAAAAGTGCTTGGATGACTTGTGGGTAGCGGAGAAATTCCAAACGAACTTGGAGATAGCTGGTTCTCTCCGAAATAGCTTTAGGGCTAGCGTCGACATTAGAGATTCTTGGAGGTAGAGCACTGTTTGGGTGAGGGGTCCATCCCGGATTACCAATCTCAGATAAACTCCGAATGCCAAAGAATTATGGTCGGCAGTCAGACTGCGAGTGCTAAGATCCGTAGTCGAAAGGGAAACAGCCCAGACCACCAGCTAAGGTCCCAAAATAATTGTTAAGTGGAAAAGGATGTGGGGTTGCACAGACAACTAGGATGTTAGCTTAGAAGCAGCTATTCATTCAAAGAGTGCGTAATAGCTCACTAGTCGAGTGACCCTGCGCCGAAAATGTACCGGGGCTAAAACAATTTACCGAAGCTGTGGATACCTTTATAGGTATGGTAGGAGAGCGTTCTATGTGTGATGAAGGTATACCGTGAGGAGTGCTGGAACGCATAGAAGTGAGAATGCCGGTATGAGTAGCGAAAGACAGGTGAGAATCCTGTCCACCGTAAGACTAAGGTTTCCAGGGGAAGGCTCGTCCGCCCTGGGTTAGTCGGGACCTAAGGAGAGACCGAAAGGTGTATCCGATGGACAACAGGTTGATATTCCTGTACTAGAGTATGTAGTGATGGAGGGACGCAGTAGGCTAACTAAAGCAGACGATTGGAAGTGTCTGTCTAAGCAGTGAGGTGTGATATGAGTCAAATGCTTATATCTATAACATTGAGCTGTGATGGGGAGCGAAGTTTAGTAGCGAAGTTAGTGACGTCACACTGCCAAGAAAAGCTTCTAGCGTTTAAACATACTCTACCCGTACCGCAAACCGACACAGGTAGTCGAGGCGAGTAGCCTCAGGTGAGCGAGAGAACTCTCGTTAAGGAACTCGGCAAAATGACCCCGTAACTTCGGGAGAAGGGGTGCTGACTTTACGTCAGCCGCAGTGAATAGGCCCAAGCAACTGTTTATCAAAAACACAGCTCTCTGCTAAATCGTAAGATGATGTATAGGGGGTGACGCCTGCCCGGTGCTGGAAGGTTAAGAGGAGTGCTTAGCGGTAACGCGAAGGTATGAATTGAAGCCCCAGTAAACGGCGGCCGTAACTATAACGGTCCTAAGGTAGCGAAATTCCTTGTCGGGTAAGTTCCGACCCGCACGAAAGGCGTAATGATTTGGGCACTGTCTCAACGAGAGACTCGGTGAAATTTTAGTACCTGTGAAGATGCAGGTTACCCGCGACAGGACGGAAAGACCCCATGGAGCTTTACTGCAGTTTGATATTGAGTGTCTGTACCACATGTACAGGATAGGTAGGAGTCTATGAGATCGGGACGCCAGTTTCGAAGGAGACGTTGTTGGGATACTACCCTTGTGTTATGGCCACTCTAACCCGGATAGGTTATCCCTATCGGAGACAGTGTCTGACGGGCAGTTTGACTGGGGCGGTCGCCTCCTAAAAGGTAACGGAGGCGCCCAAAGGTTCCCTCAGAATGGTTGGAAATCATTCGCAGAGTGTAAAGGTATAAGGGAGCTTGACTGCGAGAGCTACAACTCGAGCAGGGACGAAAGTCGGGCTTAGTGATCCGGTGGTTCCGCATGGAAGGGCCATCGCTCAACGGATAAAAGCTACCCTGGGGATAACAGGCTTATCTCCCCCAAGAGTTCACATCGACGGGGAGGTTTGGCACCTCGATGTCGGCTCGTCGCATCCTGGGGCTGTAGTCGGTCCCAAGGGTTGGGCTGTTCGCCCATTAAAGCGGCACGCGAGCTGGGTTCAGAACGTCGTGAGACAGTTCGGTCCCTATCCGTCGCGGGCGTAGGAAATTTGAGAGGATCTGCTCCTAGTACGAGAGGACCAGAGTGGACTTACCGCTGGTGTACCAGTTGTCTTGCCAAAGGCATCGCTGGGTAGCTATGTAGGGAAGGGATAAACGCTGAAAGCATCTAAGTGTGAAACCCACCTCAAGATGAGATTTCCCATGATTTTATATCAGTAAGAGCCCTGAGAGATGATCAGGTAGATAGGTTAGAAGTGGAAGTGTGGTGACACATGTAGCGGACTAATACTAATAGCTCGAGGACTTATCCAAAGTAACTGAGAAAACTTAGCGTATGGTTTTTCTAATTATTTGATAGATATTCAATTTTGAGTAGGTATTACTCAGAGTTAAGTGACGATAGCCTAGGAGATACACCTGTACCCATGCCGAACACAGCAGTTAAGCCCTAGAACGCCGGAAGTAGTTGGGGGTTGCCCCTGTGAGATATGGAAGTCGCTTAGCAGAATAGGAAGTTTAGAGGCTTCCTTTTTGGGAGTTTAGCTCAGCTGGGAGAGCATCTGCCTTACAAGCAGAGGGTCAGCGGTTCGATCCCGTTAACTCCCATAGGTCCCGTAGTGTAGCGGTTATCACGTCGCCCTGTCACGGCGAAGATCGCGGGTTCGATTCCCGTCGGGACCGTAAGATAACGGAAGTTATTTTAGACTCGTTAGCTCAGTTGGTAGAGCAATTGACTTTTAATCAATGGGTCACTGGTTCGAGCCCAGTACGGGTCATATTTGCGGGTTTGGCGGAATTGGCAGACGCACCAGATTTAGGATCTGGCGCTTAACGGCGTGGGGGTTCAAGTCCCTTAACCCGCATAGTAGAAATTAGCCGGCTTAGCTCAGTTGGTAGAGCATCTGATTTGTAATCAGAGGGTCGCGTGTTCAAGTCATGTAGCCGGCATTAGAACTAGAAGAGGTCGATGCGAACGTAGTTCAGTGGTAGAACACCACCTTGCCAAGGTGGGGGTCGCGGGTTCGAATCCCGTCGTTCGCTTAGAGAGGCCGGGGTGGCGGAACTGGCAGACGCACAGGACTTAAAATCCTGCGATTGGAAACGATCGTACCGGTTCGATCCCGGTCCTCGGCATATAATAATGAGCACCCTTAGCTCAACTGGATAGAGTACCTGACTACGAATCAGGCGGTTAGAGGTTCGAATCCTCTAGGGTGCATTTTTTCTATTTAACTCGGGAAGTAGCTCAGCTTGGTAGAGTACTTGGTTTGGGACCAAGGTGTCGCAGGTTCGAATCCTGTCTTCCCGATTGATGGCGGTGTAGCTCAGCTGGCTAGAGCGTCCGGTTCATACCCGGGAGGTCGGGGGTTCGATCCCCTTCGCCGCTATAAAGATCTTGTTGGACCTTTAGCTCAGCTGGTTAGAGCTCTCGGCTCATAACCGAGTGGTCGTAGGTTCAAGTCCTACAAGGTCCATTGTATATTTTGGAGGATTACCCAAGTCTGGCTGAAGGGAACGGTCTTGAAAACCGTCAGGCGTGTAAAAGCGTGCGTGGGTTCGAATCCCACATCCTCCTTTTTATTATTAACGCGGGATGGAGCAGCTCGGTAGCTCGTCGGGCTCATAACCCGAAGGTCGTAGGTTCAAATCCTGCTCCCGCAATTTGGCTCGGTAGCTCAGTTGGTAGAGCAATGGATTGAAGCTCCATGTGTCGGCGGTTCGATTCCGTCTCGCGCCATTTTATAATGGTTATGCGGGTGTAGTTTAGTGGTAAAACTACAGCCTTCCAAGCTGTTGTCGCGAGTTCGATTCTCGTCACCCGCTTTGAACTTTGTTCAAATTACCAAGTTTTTAACTTGGGCGCGTAGCTCAGGTGGTTAGAGCGCACGCCTGATAAGCGTGAGGTCGGTGGTTCGAGTCCACTCGTGCCCATTAATAGGAGAATTACTCAAGAGGCTGAAGAGGACGGTTTGCTAAATCGTTAGGTCGGGTAACTGGCGCGGGGGTTCGAATCCCCCATTCTCCGTATACAGAGAGCTATAAAGCGAGTGTAGGAGTTTAAATCAACTTATACCTATTAATTAAATATTTTGGAGAATTACTCAAGAGGCTGAAGAGGACGGTTTGCTAAATCGTTAGGTCGGGTAACTGGCGCGGGGGTTCGAATCCCCCATTCTCCGTGATACAATTTGAGAATCTTTATCAACTCTAGTGGGTTGAAGAAAAGCTAAGATCGAGAAAGGACGAATTTCGTCCTTTCTTTTTTGATGTTGAGAGCGATGAAAATCCTTTTTTTGAAGTTTTCAAAGTTCCGAAAACCAAAGGCATTTCGTTTGATGAGTTTAATGAGATTATTAGTCGCTTCCAATTTTGCGTTGGAATAAGGTAACTGAAGGGCGTTGACAATCTTCACTTTATCCTTGAGGAAGGTTTTAAAGACAGTCTGAAAAAGAGGATGAACCAGCTTGAGATTATTTTCAATGAGTTCGAAAAAATTCTCTGCCTCCTTGTTCTGAAAGTTAAAAAGCAAGAGCTGATAGAGATTATAGTGTTTTTTCAGGTCTGGCGATAAAAGCGTTTATGACTTAGTTTCCGACTCTCCTGTTGGATGAGTTTCCAGTAGCGTTTGATTGCCTTATATTCGTGCGATCTCCTATCAAACTGATTCATGATTTGGATGCGAAGGCAGCTCATAGCACGGCCGAGATTTTGTACAATGTGAAAGCAATCGAGGATGATTTTAGCAGAAGGAAAGAGTTTCTTAGCGATGTCGTAATAGGAGCTAAACATGTCCATTGTAATGACTTTCATTCCATTTCGGACCTGTCTAGAATAACGAAGGAAATGATTGCGAATCGTTGCTTGAGTCCGTCCGTCTAAGATAGCTAGGATCTTATTTGAATCAAAATCTTGTGCAATGAAGCTCATCTTGCCTTTCTTGAAGCTGTATTTATCCCAAGACATGTGAGTTGGAAGATAAATCTGTCTTGAATTTAAACTCTTTCAGTTTACGAATGACGGTGGAAGTGGAGATAGTCAAGCTTTCAGCGATGGCTGTTATAGGGACTTTCTCGACTAATTTTTGAGCGATTTGGTGGTTTTTCTTGACTAAGGGAGTCTCTGCGACAGCCATTTTTCCACGGACTTTACAGCGAAAACACCGTTTTCTCAATCGAATCAGCCTTTTGTATCTCGCACCTTCTAGATAAGGGATTTTAGATTTTTTTGAAAATCATATTTCTTCAGTGATTTCCTGTTGGGGGATCCATATTGATAATATCTACACTCTTGATGTTAGGGTCTTTAATATCAAGTAGTTTTGTGATAAAATGCAATAGTTCCATAAGATTCTTTCTAATGATGGTTTGGTCGCTTTTCATTATAGATCTTTTGGGACTTTTTTCTAGGCTCCATAATCTCCATAGTGGTTTTACTCACTACAGAATTATAGAGCTTTATTATCTAATGCTGTTTCTGTAACTTTCATACTAGAAAAAATCATAAATAGACTAGATTTAGTGGTATACTAAGGTTAGGGCCTTTAAGTGGCTGGGGTTAATCGAGATGAAAAATGGAGTAAAATTTCATAGTATTTTTTATAGATTTATACTATTTATCTTTGTAGTATTTCTAACTGTGATTTCAATGATCTTAGATGCAAAAAAAGCGCAAATTTGCTTTTTTAACCTATCTTTGACTATCGGACAAGAGGAGTTGAAGGTTGTTACAGTTGTGGTTTTGCTCCTTACTTTTCTTCTATCTTTCATGTTCAAATGGAAGTGTTTAATCCATAAAACTGGGATTTATCTAAGAAAAATTGATTTATTTATAGCTTGGGATGAGATTAGAGGTCTTAGCCATGTCTGGATAAATGAATATCATCGTGGACCTCATGGTTTCCTGTTCTATAATCGTAAGACGCTGGTTATTTATAGAGAAAATTATCAACCGGTTTGCCTTTATAATATTTCATTATTGGCCTTATATGTGGCTAAATGTTATCATCCAAAATTGAAAACTAATATAGTCTCAGCAACGTTAGCAAGTCTCTTCAATATGGCTTTAAATGCATGCTTCTTGTACGAGATGTTTAGTAAAAATTTGGTGAATATAAAAGCTGAAGTCTTTATGTTTTGGCTGCTTTTGTATGCTGTTAAAGTTTTTGCACTTCCATTGGTCATGCTTGGACACGAAAATCACTGCTATGGGGTTTCTTTGGCACATAGCACGGCATATAAAAAGCATGCCTCAAAAGCTATCCACCTGTAAATTGTTGACAGGAAGCCAGCTATTTATATATCTGTTACTTTCTATATTCAAAAAGCACTATATGTTACTAGTTGAGGTTCTAGACACCATATAGTGCTGTTATTAAGTCCAGCTAGTGAGTGAGATTTCACCACTATTGAGCCAGATTTCTGTCTGGTCATCAAGCTGGATAAGGAGTTGTCCTTTGTCGGAGATGTCCTTGGCGACTCCTTTTTTTTCAGTCTGTTCTTGGATAAAACTGACCTCTCTTCCTAGAACAAGAGAGTGTTCTTTATAAAGATAGAGTAGTTCTTCGGGTGCTGTTTGGTAGAAACAACGCCAAATTTCTGAGATTAGTTCGTTTCGTGTGATAGGAGCTGGTGGTATAAAGAGACTTCCAGCTTTTTCTTTTATCTCTTTGGGAAAATCGCTGATGGCAAAGTTGATTCCAACGCCGATAATGACATCTGTTACTAGACCTGTTTCCACGGACGTCATGGCTTCGGTGAGGATACCTGCTATTTTTTTATTTTTAAAGTAGATATCATTTACCCATTTGATACCCACGTCAATCAAGGTGAGGTTTTTAATGGCTTTGTAAATGGCACCTGCTGTAAGTAATGTGTAGGCAGGAAGCTGGTCATAGGTGAGATTTGGCTGAATATGTAATGACATATAAATACCTCCCTGAGCAGGAGAGTAGTAAGGGCGCTGAAAGCGGCCACGACCTGCTGTTTGACATGTGGAAAGATAGAGACTATTTCCCAGGCTTCCACCTTCAATACCTTCTTTTGCATCTGTTTGGGTTGATTTGGTCTCAGGCTTGTAGAGAATGCTTAAGTTGGTTTTCTCTTGAATCAAATCAGGTAGGATCAAATCGCCTTGAATAAGTTTGTAACCTTTATTTTTAATACTGTCAATCACGAGCCCTTCTTGTTGGAGGCGTTGAATTGCCTTCCATATGGATGTACGACTTAACGACAGTTCTTCTGCAATTTTTTCTCCGCTAACATAGTCGTTTTCTCTAGCTAATATTTGGTAGACTAGTTGGTGTGATTTCATTGATTTTCCTTTCTAGCTAAGAGGGAGTGAGAGAGTTCTTTTCGAGTTTGACTCGGTGTTTTTTGAAAAAACTGCTTGTAGGCTTTTGAAAAATGTAGTGGATCTGAGAAACCCACGGAGTATGCAATGACTTTAATAGATTCTTCAGTATGTTCCAGAAGTTGTTGTGCACGATGCATCCGAACGTAGAGTAGATACTCTTTTGGAGAGAGTTGGTGAAATTCTTTAAACACACTAGTTAAGTAACTTCTATGAACCGATAGCTCTTTAGCTAAATCTTGAATGGTGAGCGATTGTGGATAGTGACTATCTATCAATCGTTTGCAGTCAAGATAGAGTTGGTGGGTTGATGAAATATTCTTTTTTTTCTGATTAGGAGCAATCGTTCCTAAATGAAACATCAATTCATGAAGTTGCCCCATGATATGGAGTTGTGCTAGTTCGTTTGATTTTGTTACCTGAGCAAAACGGACAATATTTTCAATGAGTTTTGCAGTTGTCTGTGTATGACAGTTTTTTGACTGGATGAGGTAGGATTGATCAGAAATTTGAGACAGAGCAAAATAGTCAGGTGCCCTCCCTCCAGTAATCCCTAACCAGTAGTAAGCCCAAGGATTCTGGCTATCTGCTTGATAGAAGGTTAATTCATCTGGTTTTAGTAAAAAGAAATCTCCTGCCTTTAAATCAACAATTTTACCCTTATAATGGAATTGACCTTTTCCTTTAGTAATGTAATGTAGTACATAGGTATCTCGAATAGCTGGGCCAAAAGAGTAGTTAGGCGTACATTCTTCATAACCGTAAAAGCTAAGAGAAAGATCAATTGTTCCAGTCTGGTATTCTGAAAAAACGAGCATGTGCCACCTCCTACCTAACATTTTACCATACTTTGTAGACATTTCTCTATTTTAGAAAGCGCTTTTATTTGATAAAATTTTATCAAGAAATCGAAGAGGTGAAATATATGGGAGTTCGAATAGAGAATAATCTATTTTACGTTGAGAGTAAAGGTCTAAGTTTGATTATTGAAAATAGGGATGGGTTCTTATTATTAAAACATTTAGGAAAGACTATTAAGGACTATAGAGGTTCTAATAGTGTTTATGAACGCGATCATGCTTTTTCTGGTAATCCAATAGCTACTAATCGAACCTTTAGTTTGGATACGCAACGTCAGATTTTTGGACAACATGGCTTAGGTGATTTTAGAAGACCAACTTTACAGGTTCAACATGACGCAACTGAAGTAACAGACTTTCGATTTGTAGAAGCAAAGATTTTAAAAGGTCAGAATGGTCCACAGGGCTTACCTTCTCCTCACAGCATGGATGGTACAGAGACTCTTGTCTTGATTTTAAAAGATCCTCAAGCTAAACTTAGTCTGACTTTGTATTATACAGCTTTTGATAATGATGCGACAATTGCTAGTTACAGCAAATTGGAGAATAATAGCAATCAGGAAGTTGTCATCCACAAGAACTTTTCTTTTATGGCTGATTTTCCCGCTGCGGCTTACGAAATTGTAACTCTGCAGGGTGCTTATGCTCGTGAAAAGACTGTTCGACGTCAACAGGTAGAACAAGGAATCTTTTCAATTAGTTCGAACCGTGGTGCTTCTGGTCATGCTCAAACACCAGCTCTTCTATTATGTGATCAAGGAGTCACAGAGGATGATGGGAATGTGTTTGCTCTGCAACTACTGTATAGTGGAAACTTTGAAGCTTTTGTTCAAAAGAATCAATTGAATGAAGTTCGGGTGTCGATTGGCATTAATCCAGAAAACTTTTCTTGGAAGTTAAATCCTAAGGAAAACTTTGAAACACCGGTAGCTTTAGTGACCTATTCAGACAAGGGATTAACTGGTATTAGTCATGAAAGTCAGAATTTTGTACTTAAGCACATTATGCCAAGTCAGTTTTCTAAAAAAGAGCGTCCAATTCTAATTAATAACTGGGAAGCTACTTACTTTGACTTTCAGAGAGAAAAACTATTAGAATTGGCAGATGAAGCTAAGAAAGTTGGAATTGAACTTTTTGTATTAGATGATGGGTGGTTTGGTAATCGCTTTGATGATAATCGGGCTTTAGGTGATTGGGTTGTGAATGAGAAAAAACTGGGTGGAAGCCTTGAAAGTCTGATTTCAGCGATCCATGAAAGAGGTTTGCAGTTTGGGCTTTGGTTAGAACCTGAAATGATTTCTGTAGATAGCGATTTGTATCGCAAACATCCTGACTGGGCTATTCAGGTTCCAGGTTATGAGCATACCTATTCTCGAAATCAATTAGTACTTAATCTTGCCAATCCTCAGGTAGTAGAATATCTGAAAAATGTTTTAGATGAACTCCTCTCTCATCATAAGATTGACTACATCAAATGGGATATGAATCGTAATATTACTAATCTGGGGAATGGTTCAGCCTACTTGGATACCCAGATGCAGTCTCATCAGTATATGTTAGGGCTTTACGAACTTGTTTCTTATCTTACAGAGAAGCACGGCCATATTCTCTTTGAGTCCTGCTCTGGTGGTGGTGGACGAAATGATCTTGGTATGATGCGTTATTTCCCACAAGTCTGGGCTAGTGATAATACTGATGCCATAGCACGTTTACCAATTCAATACGGTTCATCCTATCTCTATCCAACCATTTCTATGGGGGCTCATGTGTCAGCAGTACCAAATCATCAGATGGGACGAATGACACCATTGGAAACTCGTGGTCATGTGGCAATGATGGGAAATCTGGGTTATGAGCTTGATTTGACAAGTTTATCAGATGAAGAGAAGTCTGAGATTGCTAATCAGGTGAACTTGTATAAAGAAGTGCGGCCAGTAGTCCAGTTGGGAAACCAGTATAGGTTAATCAATCCCGATGCTGAATCCAATGAAGCAGCTGTACAATTTAACTATGGAAATCAAACGATTGTAACCTACGTCCGAGTCCTATCAGTTGTGGAAACAATGGAAACAACTTTAAAGTTAAAAGATTTGGATGAAGAGGGACGGTATGAATTACAGGAAAATGGTGTAGTTTACTCAGGTGCAGAACTCATGTATGCGGGTATTACTATGGAGCTTCCGCAGGGAGATTATCTCAGCAGGCAGTTACATTTCATTAGAAGATAAGGAGATAAAATCATGAGATGGTATAACAAGATGAGCTTAATTGCTGCTACAGGACTCTGCCTTTTGGGGCTGTCAGCTTGTAGTAGTCAAGAAGAGTCAACTGATGGCAAGGTAACGATTGAATATTTCAATCAGAAGGGTGAAATGGTTGATACCCTTCGTGAGATTGCCAAAGACTTTGAAAAAGAAAATCCGAATGTGCATATTAAAGTAGTGAATGTCCCTAACGCTGGGGAAGTACTCAAAACTCGCGTTCTGGCTGGAGATATTCCTGATGTTGTTAATATCTATCCCCAGTCTATTGAATTACAAGAATGGGCTAAAGCTGGATACTTTGAAGATTTATCTAATAAAGACTATCTTAAGAGAGTTAAGAATCATTACGCAGATAAATATGCGATAGATGGAAAGATTTACAATATCCCTTATACTGCTAATGCTTATGGTATCTATTACAACAAGGATAAATTTAAAGAACTGGGATTGAAAGTTCCAGAGACTTGGGAGGAATTTGAGGAATTAGTTGATACGATTATAGCAAAAGGGGAAACACCTTTTGCCATTGCAGGAGCAGATACTTGGACCTTGAATGGTTATCATCAGTTAGCTCTTGCCACTTCTACAGGTGGCGGTAAGGAAGCGAATGATTACCTACGTTTTTCCAAGCCAAATGCCATAAAGTCTTCAGATTCAGTGCTTAAAGATGATTTCAGGCTGTTAGATTTATTCCGCAAAAAAGGTTCCATGCAAACCAACTGGCAAGGAGCAGGCTATACTGACGTTGTCGGTGCCTTCGCTAGAGGCGATGCCCTGATGACTCCAAATGGTTCTTGGGCTATCACAGCAATCAATGCGCAAGACCCTAAGTTTAATGTTGGAACGTTCCCTTTCCCTGGAAAGCAAAAAGGACAAAGCTTGACCATTGGAGCAGGAGACCTATCTTGGTCTATCTCGTCAAGTAGTAAGCACAAGAAAGAAGCCAATGCTTTTGTTGAATATATGTCACGTCCAGAAGTTATGCAGAAATATTATGATGTGGACGGCTCACCAACAGCTATTGAAGGTGTCAAGGAAGCTGGGTCAGATGCACCGCTAGCTGGTCTTGCTGAACTAGCATTTACAGATCGACATCTCGTTTGGCTAGCTCAAGACTGGACCAGTGAAAGTGATTTTTATACCTTGACTGGGAACTATATTACAACTGGAAACAAAGAGGATATGGCGAAAGCACTAAATGCATTCTTCAATCCGATGAAAGCAGACGTAGAGTAGGAGTAGATCTACTATGAAAAAATTGATTGAGAAATATTGGGGCTGGCTCTTTGTCCTTGTTCCCCTTGTACTACAGGCTGTATTCTTCTATGTACCCATGTTTCAAGGTGCCTTCTACAGCCTGACTAACTGGACTGGTTTGACCTATAATTATAAGTTTGTCGGACTCAATAACTTTATGCTCCTCATGAGCGATCCTAAGTTTATGAACGCTATAGGCTTTACATTGATCATTACTATTTGTATGGTGGTTGGTGAGATTATTCTGGGGATCTGGATAGCCCGAGCTCTCAACTCGAAGATAAAGGGGAAAACTTTCTTCCGAGCTTGGTTTTTCTTCCCAGCTGTCCTATCTGGATTGACTGTGGCTCTCATCTTTAAGCAACTTTTCAACTACGGATTGCCAGCTATAGGGAATTCCTTAGGAATTGAATTTCTTAAAACCAGCCTTCTAGGAACGAATGGCGGTGCAATCTTTGCAGCAATCTTCGTCTTGCTTTGGCAAGGGGTAGCCATGCCTATTATCATCTTCTTAGCTGGTCTTCAGTCTATCCCGACTGAGATTACAGAAGCAGCTAGAATTGATGGAGCTAGCAGCAAACAAATCTTTTGGAAGGTGGAACTTCCTTATCTTCTACCAAGCGTTTCCATGGTCTTTATCTTGGCTCTAAAAGGTGGTTTGACAGCATTTGACCAGGTTTTTGCCATGACAGGTGGCGGTCCGAATAATGCGACCACCTCTCTAGGACTTCTGGTATACAACTATGCCTTTAAGAGCAATCAATTTGGTTATGCCAATGCCATTGCAGTTATCTTGTTCCTCTTGATTGCGGTTATTTCTATTGTCCAGTTGAGAGTATCTAAGAAATTTGAAATCTAAGAGGAGAAACCTGATGAAAAATGCAGAAAGAAAAGCTAATTTCAGTAAATATATCTTGCTAACACTGGGATCTATTATCATCTTAATTCCACTCTTAGCAACAATATTTAGTTCCTTTAAGTCTACCAAAGACATCGTTAATAATTTTTTCGGATTTCCGACTCAACCGACCTTAGAGAATTTTCAACGCCTTTTGGCTGATGGTATCGGAGGCTACTATTGGAATTCAGTTGTAATCACGGTTCTATCTTTGGCTGTTGTCATGATTTTTATCCCCATGGCTGCTTACTCTATAGCACGTAATATGTCTAAGAGAAAAGCTTTTGGTATTATGTATACGCTTTTGATTTTAGGGATTTTTGTTCCTTTTCAAGTTATCATGATTCCTATTACAGTTATGATGAGTAAGCTAGGACTAGCCAACACTTGGGGATTAATTATCCTTTATCTGGCTTACGCTGTTCCACAGACTCTCTTTCTCTATGTAGGCTACATTAAGATTTCCATTCCAGACAGTCTGGATGAAGCAGCAGAAATTGACGGTGCTGGAAAGTTTACTACCTATTTTAAGATTATCTTTCCTATGATGAAGCCCATGCATGCGACAACTTTGATTATCAATGCTCTCTGGTTCTGGAATGACTTTATGTTGCCACTCTTGATTCTGAATAAGGATTCCAAGATGTGGACTTTACCTCTCTTCCAATACAACTACCAAGGTCAGTACTTCAATGACTATGGCCCAAGTTTTGCATCTTATATTGTGGGAATTGTAACGATAACCATTGTCTACCTCATCTTCCAAAAACATATCATTTCAGGAATGAGTAACGGGGCAGTGAAGTAACAAGATACAAAGCCCGTTAAAAGCTCACAGTGAAAATAGGGAATCTGAATAAGAAGCCTTGGCTTCTTGGAAGATTCATCTTTTTCACACAGAGCTTAGGGCGTGTTCAATTAAGATACAAAGGAACAGTTCAGCTTATTGACAATTCTATGTAGAAAAAAGAAAGTAGTACTTAGTTGCTTGCAGTCTATATTAGTACTGAACAAAAATCTAAAAATATCTTTCATTTACAAAGCCAGGTCATATAAGACTTGGCTTTCATCAGAAAAAGGAGACCATCTATGACCATTCAAAATAAAACCATGTTGATTACTTACTCAGATAGTCTTGGAAATAACCTTAAAGACTTGTATGAGAATTTGGAAGAACATTTTGGCGATGCTATTGGGGGAGTTCACCTTCTACCATTTTTCCCGTCAACAGGAGATCGTGGATTTGCACCAGTTGACTATGATGAAGTGGATCCAGCGTTTGGTGATTGGGAGGATGTTAAGCGTTTAGGTGAGAAATATTATCTTATGTTTGACTTTATGATTAACCATATTTCTCGTCAATCTAAGTATTATAAGGACTATCAAGAAAAACATGAAGCTAGTGAATTCAAAGATCTCTTTTTAAACTGGGACAAGTTTTGGCCGGAAAATCGTCCGACACAAGCTGATGTAGACCTAATTTACAAGCGTAAGGATCGTGCACCAAAGCAAGAAATTCTTTTTGCAGATGGTTCAGTAGAACATTTGTGGAATACCTTTGGTGAAGAGCAGATTGATCTTGATGTGACCAAAGAAGTAACGATGGCATTCATCCGTAAGACGATTCAACATCTAGCAGGTAACGGGTGTGATTTGATTCGCCTAGATGCCTTTGCTTATGCAGTGAAGAAATTGGATACCAATGATTTCTTTGTGGAACCAGATATTTGGAATTTATTGGACAAAGTTCGAGATATCGCTGCTGAGTATGGGACAGAGCTCTTACCTGAGATTCATGAACACTATTCGATTCAGTTTAAAATAGCGGACCATGATTACTATGTTTACGATTTTGCTCTTCCAATGGTGACTCTTTATACTCTTTACAGTTCCAGAACAGAGCGCTTGGCTAAGTGGTTAAAGATGAGCCCGATGAAGCAATTTACGACTCTAGACACCCATGATGGGATTGGAGTGGTGGATGTCAAGGATATCCTGACTGATGAGGAAATTGACTATGCTTCAAATGAGCTCTATAAGGTTGGAGCTAATGTTAAACGTAAGTACTCCAGTGCAGAGTATAACAATCTAGATATCTACCAAATCAATTCAACCTATTATTCTGCGCTTGGAGATGATGATATCAAGTACTTCCTCGCTCGTCTGATTCAAGCTTTTGCTCCAGGCATTCCTCAGGTTTACTATGTGGGTCTATTAGCAGGAAAAAATGACTTGAAATTATTAGAAGAAACCAAAGAAGGTCGAAATATTAATCGTCATTACTATAGTAATGAGGAAATAGCAGAAGAAGTTCAACGTCCTGTGGTGAAGGCCCTTCTTAATCTATTTTCTTTCCGTAATCGGTCAGAGGCCTTTGACCTAGAAGGGACTATTGACGTTGAAACACCAACAGCTCATAGCATTGTAATCAAACGTCAAAATAAAGACAAGTCCGTAACAGCAGTAGCAGAAATTGATTTGCAGAGTCAGACCTATCAAGTAGTGGAAAACGGCAGAAAAATTCAGTTCTAATGCTATATTAATGAAAGAGTTTTTTTGTGACGAAAACGTGTTCATTGTTCCCAAATGACGGAAAAAATGGTAGAATATAAAGATAGTTTAGCATTTATCTTCTGGAGAAATCCAGAACAGAAAGGATCCGTTTTGAAATCAATTGGATTACTGGATAAGATAAGAGGGCTTTCGAAAAAAGATTTCTTTTTGTATTTGATGATCATAAGTATCTTTTTACCTTTTTATTTGTTCTTAGCTCTCTTTGCTTTATATTTGATAGGTTTACTTGTTACTGGGGAGATGAAGGGAATTATCAAAGGATTGGCCAAACATCCTGTACTTCTCTTTTTTATTGCCTACAGTAGTATCATCTCTATCGTCGCCAAGAACTGGCTTGGATTGGTTGCATCTTTACTGATGTTTCTCTTCCTCGTTTTCTTTAGTTATTACCAGAAACGTCTGACACATGCTTTCTTTCGACTGATACTGCAGACAATCTTGTTTGGTAGTGTGCTCTCTGCGGCTTTTGCTACCTTGGAGCATTTCCAAATTGTAAAGAAATTTAACTATGCCTTTCTTTCGCCCAATATGCAAGTATGGCACCAGAACCGTGCAGAGGTCACCTTCTTTAATCCTAACTACTATGGGATCATTTGTTGCTTCTGTATCATGATTGCCTTTTACCTCTTTACAACGACGAAGTTGAGATGGTTGAAAATCTTTTGTGTGCTAGCAGGTTTTGTGAATCTATTTGGTTTGAATTTTACGCAGAATAGAACAGCCTTTCCTGCCATCATTGCTGGTGCCATCATTTATCTCTTTACAACCATTAAAAACTGGCGCGCCTTCTGGCTCAGTATTGGAGTTTTTGGGATTGGCCTTTGTTTCCTCTTCTCAAGCGATTTGGGTGTCCGTATGGGAACCCTAGATTCTTCAATGGAAGAGCGTGTTTCAATCTGGAATGCGGGTATGACTTTGTTTAAGCAAAATCCGATCTGGGGTGAGGGTCCGCTGACCTATATGAATTCCTATCCGAGAATTCATGCACCTTACCACGAACACGCGCATAGTCTTTACATCGATACTATTTTAAGTTATGGTTTGATTGGAACCATTCTCCTATCCATTTCTTCGGTGATTCCGGTTCACATGATGATGGATATGAGTCAGGAGTCTGGTAAACGACCAATTATCGGTCTTTATCTCTCCTTCCTTACAGTAGTTGCTGTACATGGAATTTTTGACTTGGCTCTCTTTTGGATTCAGTCAGGATTCATCTTCTTGCTAATTATGTGCAGTCTACCACTGGAACATCGAACACTGGTGTCCGAAATGACAGATTAAGTTGATCAAGATTAGAGATCTTCTACTTTAGGTAGGAGGTCTTTTTTGTTGGTGGAAATTATTTCTAAATCGAAATAGTTGACAGATAGAACGATAGGTGTTACAATAAAAACAATTCTATATAGAAATAAATTGGAGGAATCATGAAGGATAGTCATTTAGTTGCCCATCATATTCGTTTGTTAAATGGGCGGATCTTTCAAAAGTTATTGAGTCAGGATCCTGAAGCTCTTTATCGGAGTGAACAGGGAAAGATTTTAGCGGTTTTATGGAATAGTGAAACTGGCTGTGCAACCGCGACAGATATTGCGCTGGCGACTGGTCTCACTAACAATACGCTAACGACGATGCTGAAAAAGTTGGAAGAGCAGGGTTTGGTGACCTTTAGTCAGTGTGGTTCAGACAAGCGAAAAAAATACGTCAAATTGACTGAGCGGGGTTGGTTCCAGAAAGAAGTTGGTCATCGTATTAGTCAAAAGTTGGATGCGATTTTTTACAAAGGTTTCTCAGAAGATGAAATTCGCCAGTTTGAAAATTATCAGGAACGTATTTTAGCCAATCTGAAAGAGAAAGAAAAAGAGGCTTAAATCATGTCAAAACAAGTCCAAAATGCGCAAAATTTATATATTCATGCCATTCAAGACGGGTGCGTTGCTGAGGCTCAAGCCCAATCTGTAGGAGATACCTACATTCAGCACTCTACAGGTGTGCCAGATGGGAAAGAAGGTTTTGCGACTTTCTTTGCAAATTTCTTTGAGCGCCACCCTGAGCGTGAGATGAAGATTGTTCGCACCATTGAGGATGGCAATCTGGTCTTTGTCCATGTCCATCAATTTCTCAATGGCGGGGAAGCTCAATGGGTAACGACAGATACTTTCCGTGCGGATGAGAATGGACGCATCGTGGAGCATTGGGATGTCATTGACTACTATCGAACACCTGAAAATGGCCAATTAGATCAGATTTTTGGTGATTTTGAGATCAAGGATTTGGACAAAACGGCAGAAAATAAAAAAACCGTTCGTCGTTTCTTGACAGAAATTTTCCAAAATGGGGAGCTGGAGCAGTGGAGTGATTATGTGGCAGACGATTTGATTCAGCATAATCATGAGATTGGACAAGGAAGTGATGCTTATAAAAACTATGTGGCTGAACATGAGATTACTTTCGACTTTGTTTTCCAGCTTTTGGGACAAGGAAACTATGTGGTCAGCTATGGCCAGACTCAGATTGATGGCGTTGCCTATGCCCAGTATGACATCTTCCGTTTGGAGAATGGCTTGATTGTTGAGCATTGGGACAATAAAGAAGTCATGCCTAAGGTAGAAGACTTGACCAACCGAGGAAAGTTTTAAAAGGAGATACTAAGATGAAAGCTGTGCTTGTTAAGGAAGCTGGGGGACCAGAAGTTCTGCAGGTTGTGGAAGTTCCAAAACCGACTGTTAAAGAAGGTTGGACCTTGGTCAAGGTGCAAGGATTTGGAATCAACCATAGCGAGATTTTTACTCGTCAAGGACTATCGCCCTCCGTTCAATTTCCACGGATTTTAGGAATTGAATGTGTGGGACTTGTAGAGGAAACCAATCGTCCCGATTTGCAGGTCGGGCAGCAAGTCATCTCCATCATGGGAGAAATGGGGCGTGCTTTTGATGGTGGTTATGCTGAGTATGTTTTGCTACCAGATGAACAGGTTTATCCTGTGAGGACAGAGCTTGCTTTGGAAAGTTTAATCGCTCTGCCTGAAACCTACTACACAGCATTTGGCTCTTATCTCAATCTCAAGATTGAGGAGGGAGACCGAGTTCTGGTTCGGGCAGCGACTAGTGGTGTTGGGATTGCTTTTGCAAAACTTCTCAAGGGGCAATTTCCAAATGTCTATCTAGCGGGAAGTAGCCGTAGTCTGGGCAAGGAAGAGCAACTAAAAGAGGCAGGATTTGATCAGGTAATTTTGGATAAGGATGGTGTCTTGCAAACGGAAGAGCAGTTTGACAGGGTTCTGGATCTTGTCGGTCCGAGTGCCATTCTTGATACATTTGCTCGGACGGCAGATGGTGGTATAATATGCTCTTGTGGCTTGCTGGGCGGTCAATGGACTATTCCAGACTTTGATCCTATTGAAATGCTTTACCGCAATCTCTACTTGACTACCTTTGCTTCTGGCAATGTGTCTCAAGACAAGCTACAAGCTTTGGTGGACTTTGTGGAGTATTATCAGGTGGATGTGCGACCTGAAAAAGTATTTTCTATTGAGCAAATTCAGGATGCGCATGCTTATCTGGAAAGTAGCCAGTCTTTTGGCAAGGTTATCGTAAAAAATGAGGAGAAAGAATGATTGAATATAAAAATGTAGCGCTACGCTACACAGAAAAAGATGTCTTGAGAGATGTCAATTTACGAATTGAGAATGGGGAGTTCATGGTTTTAGTGGGTCCTTCTGGATCTGGTAAGACGACCATGATTAAGATGATTAATCGTCTCTTGGAACCAACTGATGGAAATATCTATATGGATGGTAAACGCATCAAAGACTATGATGAGCGTGAACTTCGTCTTTCTACTGGTTATGTTTTACAGGCTATTGCTCTTTTTCCCAATCTAACGGTTGCGGAAAATATTGCCCTGATTCCTGAAATGAAGGGGTGGACTAAGGAAGAGATTGCTCAGAAAACAGAAGAGCTTTTGGCTAAGGTTGGTTTGCCAGTAGCTGAGTATGGACATCGACTTCCTAGTGAATTATCTGGTGGAGAACAGCAACGGGTGGGCATTGTTCGTGCCATGATTGGTCAGCCTAAGATTCTCCTCATGGATGAGCCTTTTTCAGCCTTGGATGCGATTTCGAGAAAACAGTTGCAGGTTTTGACGAAAGAATTGCATAAAGAGTTTGGGATGACAACGGTTTTTGTGACCCATGATACGGATGAAGCTTTGAAATTGGCGGACCGTATTGCTGTCTTGCAGGATGGAGAAATTCGTCAGGTGGCGAATCCCGAGACGATTTTAAAAGCTCCTGCCACAGAATTTGTAGCAGACTTGTTTGGAGGTAGTGTTCATGGCTAATTTGATATCAACTTTTCAGGATCGTTTTAGTGATTGGTTGACAGCTCTATCTCAACATTTGCAGTTGTCACTTTTGACCTTGTTACTAGCTATTTTTATAGCGATTCCTTTGGCTGTTTATCTTCGCTATCATGAGAAGTTGGCCGACTGGGTCTTGCAGATTGCAGGGATTTTCCAGACCATTCCGTCTTTGGCCTTGTTGGGACTCTTTATCCCCTTGATGGGAATTGGAACCTTGCCTGCTTTGACAGCACTAGTGATTTATGCGATTTTTCCGATTTTGCAAAATACCATCACTGGGCTAAAGGGAATTGATCCGAGTCTGCAAGAGGCTGGGATTGCCTTTGGGATGACTAGGTGGGAGCGTCTCAAGAAGTTTGAAATTCCACTTGCCATGCCTGTCATCATGTCTGGAATTCGGACGGCAGCTGTATTGATTATCGGTACGGCAACCTTGGCGACCTTGATTGGTGCAGGTGGACTGGGTTCCTTTATCCTTTTGGGAATTGACCGTAATAATGCCAGTCTGATTTTGATTGGGGCTCTTTCTTCTGCAGTGCTTGCCATTGCCTTTAACTTCCTACTAAAAGTGATGGAAAAAGCAAAATTGCGGACGATTTTCTCTGGTTTTGCCTTGGTGACAATATTACTTGGTCTGTCTTATAGTCCAGCCATTTTGGCTCAAAAAGAGAAAGAAAACTTGGTGATTGCTGGAAAATTAGGACCAGAACCCGAAATTTTGGCCAATATGTATAAGTTGCTGATTGAAGAAAATACCAGTATGACCGCGACTGTTAAACCGAATTTTGGGAAAACAAGCTTCCTCTATGAAGCTCTGAAAAAAGGGGATATTGATATCTATCCTGAATTTACCGGTACAGTGACTGAAAGTTTGCTTCAACCAGTACCTAAAGTAGGTCATGAGCCAGATCAGGTTTATCAAGTGGCGCGTGATGGCATTGCCAAACAGGATCATCTGGCCTATCTCAAACCTATGTCTTATCAAAATACCTACGCTGTAGCTGTTCCGAAAAAGATTGCTCAAGAATATGGCTTGAAGACCATTTCGGACTTGAAAAAAGTAGAAGGACAGTTGAAGGCAGGCTTTACTCTCGAGTTTAATGATCGTGAGGATGGAAATAAGGGCTTGCGATCAATGTATGGTCTCAATCTCAACGTAGCGACCATGGAGCCAGCTCTTCGCTATCAGGCAATTCAGTCGGGCGATATTCAAATTACAGATGCCTATTCGACAGATGCAGAATTGGCGCGTTATGATTTGCAGGTCTTGGAAGATGACAAGCAACTCTTCCCCCCTTATCAAGGGGCACCACTTATGAAAGAAGCTCTTCTCAAGAAACATCCTGAGTTGGAGACAGTTCTCAATCAACTGGCTGGTAAAATTTCTGAAAGCCAGATGAGCCAGCTCAACTACCAAGTGGGTGTCGAAGGCAAGTCAGCAGAACAAGTAGCCAAGGAGTTTCTACAAGAACAAGGTTTGTTGAAGAAATAAATGGAGAGGAAAGCCAGTGGAAGCCACTAGCAATTTTCTTCAGCAGATAAAATCCCATCTCGAATTATAGACGAGATGGGATTTTTAATGTTAGAGTAAGATAAACAAGAGAGCAATCAAAGCCGCTAGTGTGCCCCTTATAATGTGGTGCGATATATGTTGGTTTTCTTGCTGTCGCCCATTCCAGTAAGCACCGTAGCAGATGATGCTAGAGCCCACTATCCATAAGATGATCGTTGCTAGTGGAACGAAGAAAAAGATAGCAAGAGCTAGTGAAGTAAGACAACTGCCGACCAAGATGCACGTGTTTCCCAGACTGTAGTTCTTTTCTTTCATGGCTGCGAAAGCTGCCGCGAGATGAAGGAGGGAGAAAATAAGAGCCAATACAATCGTTAGAATTCCTAGGATAATAGAAGTTAACATGGTTGATTCCTTTCTTCGTGATAGGATTAAATTTCGAGTGATTTTGTAGAAGTCATCTCAATCACATCTAAGTAAAATCTCACCACTTGGTCTTCGGTATAAGATTTTCCTTTTTTAAGCCACCAGGTCAGTGTTTCGATAAAATTGGTTACTACAAAATGTTTGAGGTAGGAAGCCGGTATGTTTGGATAGGCCTCTTGCAAATCCTCCGCTACCATGGGGTAAACATGGTGTTCGAGTTCCTTGTGTAGTTGGCGGAGAAAGTAGTCGTTTTTGGAAAAAAGGAGACTGGTGACATGGTCTTGGTTTTTTTGAAAATGTAAAAAGATATGTGCGAGGTAGTCCTCGGTAGTCAAGTGTCCTTCCCTTTCAAAGAGATGATGAAAGAGGTAGCGGCAGAGTTCATCTAAAAGGAGTTCCTTGCTTTCATAGTGACAGTAAAAAGTAGAACGTCCAACATCTGCTAGGTCAATGATATCCTGGACAGTAGTGGCATCATAGCCTTTGTCGTTCAAAACTTGTAGAAAAGCTTGATAAATGGCTTTTTTCGTCTTGCTAACCCGACGATCTCTTTTTTGCATATAGACACTTGAGACAAACTGTTCAGAACTGAATAAGGCTGACAGTTTGCTTCTATCCTTTCTTTGGATTTTATTAGATAATACAAATGAAAGAAGTATATATACCTATTATACCAAAGGAGGGAAAGAAATGAGTTCTAAAACATCTATCTGGCTAGCCTTTTTCTTGAATCTATCATTTTCTGTTGTCGAATTTATTTTTGGGGGCATCTTCAATTCAAGTGCGGTCTTAGCGGATGCGGTTCATGATTTGGGCGATGCCCTTGCCATAGGCTTATCAGCTTGCTTGGAAACTATTTCCAATCGTCAGGAAGACAAACGTTATACTCTTGGCTACAAACGCTTCAGTTTGCTAGGTGCCATGCTGACTGCCTTGATCCTTTTGACAGGATCTTTCATGGTGCTCTTGGAGAATATTCCTCGTCTCCTATCCCCTCAGCCTGTCAACTACCAAGGGATGCTGTGGTTGGGGATTCTTGCGATTCTTATCAATCTCTTGGCTAGTCTAATCGTTCGTAAGGGTCAGACCAAGAATGAAGCTATCCTGACCTTGCATTTTTTAGAAGATATTCTGGGTTGGCTAGCGGTCATTCTGGTTGCTGGTGTTTTGTATGTGACAGATTGGTACTTTCTCGATCCACTCTTGTCTCTTTTGATTTCTAGCTTTATCCTCTGGAAAGCCATTCCTCGCTTTTGGTCAACACTTAAGATTTTCTTAGATGCTGTGCCTGAAGGGATCGAGACTGCTAAGCTAGAGAAAGAGTTAGCAGCGCTAGATAATGTTAAAAGTGTTAATCAACTCAGTATTTGGTCCATGGATGGTCTGGAAAATGACGCCATTGTTCATGTTTGCCTAGAAGAGATTGAACATATGGAGTATTGTAAAGAATCCATTCGTAATTTACTCAAAGATTATGGTTTTCAAAATGTTACCATTGAAGTTGATGCAAACCTAGCAAGTCACCAAACCCATAAGCGAAAAATTGAGGAGTTGGAAGTAGGTCAAAGTCATGGACATTATCATTCATAAGAAGTCGATTTTCTATTTGTTGATTATTTTTGATGAATTGTAAATGTAACATATTTACTCCATTATGAAATTGTGATAGACTACATATATCACTGAAAGGAGATAGACGATGTTACAGCTACAACACATTTCAAAAGTCTATCATACGGGCGATCAAGAGTTCCACGCGCTAAAGGATATCTCGATTCGCTTCCGTGAGAATGAGTTTGTCTCCATTCTTGGGCAATCGGGTTCTGGGAAAACCACCCTATTAAATATCATCGGGGGACTCGACCAATACACATCTGGTGATTTACTCATCCAAGGAAAATCAACAAAGCAATTTAAAGACCGCGATTGGGATAGCTACAGAAACCACACCATCGGTTTCATCTTTCAGTCTTATAATCTCATCGGGCACCAAACTGCACTCTCTAACGTAGAAATTGCAATGACTCTTTCGGGTGTTTCAAAAGCAGAACGTAAGAAACGTGCTATCGAAGTGCTCGAACGCGTAGGCCTAAAAGACCATTTATATAAGAAACCAAGTCAAATGTCTGGGGGACAAATGCAACGAATCGCGATTGCGCGTGCTCTTGTTAATGATCCAAAAGTCGTTTTAGCCGACGAACCGACAGGAGCGCTCGATTCTGAGACTTCTGTTCAAATCATGGATTTATTAAAAGACATCGCCAAGGAACGTTTGGTTATCATGGTGACGCATAACCCAGAGCTGGCACAGAAGTACTCCACACGTATCGTACAAGTATTAGATGGAAACATCTTGAGCGACTCAAATCCATGCGAACCAACAGAGGAGACAAAGCAAGTCGACATCCAGTTCACGAAGACGAAGATGAGCTTTATAACCGCCCTTGTACTTTCCTTTAATAACCTATTGACGAAGAAAGGTCGTACCTTACTAACAGCTTTTGCGGGTTCTATCGGGATTATCGGGATTGCTCTTATCTTAGCCCTTTCCAATGGTGTGAGTGACTACGTTAAAAAGGTGCAGGAAGATACCCTCGTCTCTCTTCCACTGACGATTAGCGAGCAGAACCAGAGCAACTTGTTGGCGACCTCTCCAGATTTGAGCGAGAAGCCTTACAAGGATAATCATGAGCTCGGTATCAATACGGTTTTAACGAATTTATTGAAAAAACAAATCGGAAAGAACGACCTAGCTTCCTTCAAGACTTACTTGGAGGAACACGCTTCGAAGGTCGAATCTCTCACAAAAGACATTCGTTACCGATACAATTTACAACCGTTTATCTATGCAAGTGATACTTCCAACGGACCCAAAAGTATTCTGCCTTCAACCTTAGCTGATGAAGTAGAGACAGCGAACCAAACGATGAAGGGATACTTACAAAACCTCAACTACTGGAGTGAACTTTCTAGTGATTCTTCAATGCTAGAAAGCAAGTACGACGTGTTGGAAGGACGCTTCCCACAAGATAAGTCCGAGCTCGTCCTTATCGTAGATGAAAACAATCAAATTAGCGATTTGTTGCTCTATAGTTTACGTATCAAAGATCCCAGTGAATTGAACGATACGAAGAAGCTCGACGAACTCTCTTCTCAAACGTATCAATATAGTGATTTTATCGGAAAAACTTTCAAAGCAGTTGTCAATACAAAGCGTTTTGTGAAAGAAAATAACTTATGGCTCAATAAGATTGATAATGCTTCTTATATGAAAACTCAAATCGAGAATGGGCTTCAACTTAAAATTGTGGGTGTCCTTCGCCAAAAAGACGGCACAAGTTCAGGCGTGAATGCTCCTTCAGGAGGAATCGCCTACACAAGCGCCCTTATTGATTATACTTCCGAACACATTCAAAATAGTGATATCGTTAAGGAACAGGAAGCCAATCAAAATCTAAATGTATTTACGG
Organism: Streptococcus oralis; assembly: GCF_016028255.1. NCBI lineage: Bacteria > Bacillati > Bacillota > Bacilli > Lactobacillales > Streptococcaceae > Streptococcus > Streptococcus oralis. Next base: position 1,963,331 of record NZ_CP065707.1, on the reverse strand, counting down.
GTAAAGACTTTGCCAAAGATCCTAAACCATTCAGTTCGGAGAATTTAACCGAAGAAGAAAAAATTCAGTTGGCTAAAATGACACCTGAAGAACAGGCGCAGTATGTCCAACAATATAACGACAATTCGGCTTCAACTTACGAGGAAAACCTCGCAAAAATGGGCGTCATCAACAAATCCAAACCAGCTGCCATTGAGCTCTACACCTCTTCGTTCCAACAAAAACAAGACTTAAAAGAGTTCATAAACGCCTATAACACAGCGAAAAAAGAAGCTGGAGAAGACGATAAAGTACTCGCTTATTCAGATGATATCCAATCTATCATGTCTTCAATTACGACATTGGTTGGCGTAGTGACAACAGTACTCGTTGGCTTTGTGGCCATCTCACTCATTGTATCTTCTATAATGATTTCGATTATCACGTACATTTCAGTTCTCGAACGTACAAAAGAAATCGGAATCCTACGTGCAATGGGGGCTTCGAAGAAAGATATTCGTCGTATCTTCACTGCTGAAACAGCCATTGAAGGATTGATCTCTGGGGTGCTCGGTATCACGATTACCTTTCTTGCGACATTCCCAATCAATGCGATTGTTGCGAAAATGACAAATGTAGGAAATGTAGCGCAATTACCAATAGAAGTAGCTCTAATCCTTATCGGTATTTCGATTGTCCTTACCATGTTAGCCGGTCTAATCCCTTCACGCATCGCTGCTAAGAAAGACCCAGTCGAATCGCTTCGTAGCGAATAACAACTAAACCACAAAAAGGTGGATAAAGGCCTACTTCTTTATCCACCTTTTTCTGGCTCTTTGTCAACTGTAGTGGGGTGAAGAGTAGTGGGTTGAAGTCAGCTAAGATCGAGACAGGACGAATTTCGTCCTGTCTTTTTTGATGTTGAGAGCGATGAAAATTCTTTTATTGAAGTTTTCAAAATTCCGAAAACCAAAGGCATTTCGTTTGATAAGTTTAATGAGATTATTAGTCGCTTCCAATTTTGCGTTGGAATAAGGTAACTGAAGGACGTTGACGATTTTCTCTTTGTCCTTGAGAGAGGTTTTAAAGACAGTCTGAAAAAGAGGATGAACCAGCTTTAGATTGTTCTCAATAAGTCCGAAGAATTTGTCAGGTTCCTTATTCTGAAAGTGAAAAAGCAAGAGCTGATAGAGCTTATAGTGGTGTTTCAAGTCTTCTGAATAGCTCAAAAGCTTGTCTAGAATTTCTTTATTCGTCAAGTGTATACGAAAAGTAGGGCGATAAAATCGCTTATCGCTGAGTTTACGACTATCTTGTTGAATGAGCTTCTAGTAACGTTTGATAGCCTTATATTCATGAGATTTTCGCTCAAACTGATTCATAATTTGGACCCGCAAACGACTCATAGCACGGCTGAGATGTTGTACAATGTGAAAACGATCTAGAACGATTTTAGCACTGGGAAAAAGCTGTTTAGCTAAGCCATAGTAAGGGCTAAACATATCCATCGTAATGATTTTCACCTGACAGCGAACGGTTCTATCGTAGCGAAGAAAGTGATTTCGGATGATAGCTTGTGTTCTACCTTCAAGAACAGTGATGATATTGAGCTTTTCAAAATCTTGCGCAATGAAACTCATCTTCATCTCCCGATTGAAATAGTCACTCCTCTGACTGTTTCAACGTCCCAAGACATAATCTCAGGAAGACGGCTAAAGTCAGGCTTAAAGTGAAAGTCATTAAGCTTGCGAATGACAGTTGAAGTTGAAATGGCCAGCTGATGAGCAATATCAGTCATAGACGTCTTTTCAATCAACTTTTGAGCAATCTTTTGGTTGATAATACGAGGGATTTGGTGATTCTTCTTGACAATAGAAGTCTCAGCGACCATCATTTTCGAGCACTGATAGCACTTGAAACGACGCTTTTTAAGGATAATTCTAGTAGGCATACCAGTCGTTTCAAGGTAAGGAATCTTAGAAGGTTTTTGAAAATCATATTTCTTCATTTGATATCCGCACTCAGGGCAAGATGGGGCGTCGTAGTCCAGTTTAGCGATGATTTCCTTGTGAGTATCCTTATTGATGATATCTAGAATCTGGATATTAGGGTCTTTAATATCGAGTAGTTTTGTGATAAAATGTAATAGTTCCATATGATTCTTTCTAATGATGGTTTGGTCGCTTTTCATTATAGATTATATGGGATTTTTTTCTACAACAAAATAGGCTCCATAATATCTATAGGGGATTTACCCACTACAAATATTATAGAGCCCTTTTTCTATTCGTTCCTCGTACTTTCTCTCAAAGTCAGTCTGGTTCCCAGCATAGTCAGGCTAGGAATTTTCCGACCGTGGAGGACTTCCTTGTTAAGAATATCCATACCTGCTCGGCCCATTTCCTCGGTATAGACGGTAATGCTAGAAAGAGGAGGATAGACCTGCTTGGTCAGGCTAGTGTCGTTAAAAGAAATGAGGCTGACGCGGTCTGGTAGGCTAATTCCAGCTTCTTGAAGGGCACGGAGGGCACCAATGGCTAAACTATCGCTGGCTGCGAAAAAGGCTGGTGGGAGTTGGTCTCCTAAGCTCTGAATGGCCTCCTTCATCAAGTCATAGCCAGACTGGGCAGTAAAGCTCCCCTGAAAGACCAGTTCTTCATGGTAGATTCCATTTGCTTGGGTATAGTCTTTGAAATTTTCTAGCCGCTTATCCTGGATAATTTCTTCCTGATCGGTTGTTTCCTCAAGTCCTGTTAGAATGCCAATCCGATCCAGCCCCTGACTGAGAAAATGGTCTACAACTTGTTTCACAGCAGTGTAAAAGTCAGTGATAATACAGGTATGACCTAGTGAGAGGGTGTCACTATCTATAAAGACTAAAGGTTTTTGGTATTCTTCAAAGGCAGAAATCTGAGCTCGGCTGAACTTTCCGATGCAGAGAATCCCAATCACTTCCTCGCTTAATGTAAAAGGATGGTCATTAAAATAGCGCAAGATATCATAGTCCAACTCTTGGGCTCTTTTTTCAATACCGAGACGAATCTGATAGTAGTAGAGATCGTCCAACTCCCCTTGTTCGCTGACCCATTGGATAATGGCAATCTTTTGCTTGGGTTTGTGGGATTCGCCTGTCTTGAGGTGCTTGGTGTAGCCCAGCTCCTCAGCGACGGTTAAAATACGGTGTCTAGTTTCTTCTGTAACAGATAGACTCTGGTCGCGATTGAGGACACGAGATACGGTCGCGATAGAGACAGAGGCTAGCTGTGCGATGTCTTTTAAGGTAGCCATAAATCCTCCTTCTTTTAGGTTAGTATATCATATTTTTCTGCTTTTTACTGATAGTTTAGTAAAAGTTTAGTAAAAAGGATTGACCTTGGCAAAAGCCTTGGATACAATAGAAGAAAACGATTACACGTTAAGGCGACTTAACGAACAGTCAAAGGAGAATTCATATGACACAACATCTTACTGCTGAAGCCCTTCGCAAAGACTTTCTTGCCGTTTTTGGTCAAGAAGCAGATCAAACTTTCTTTTCACCAGGGCGTATCAATTTGATTGGTGAACACACGGACTACAACGGTGGGCACGTTTTTCCAGCTGCTATTTCTTTGGGGACATACGGAGCGGCTCGCAAGCGTGACGACCAAGTCTTGCGTTTCTACTCAGCCAATTTTGAAGACAAGGGTATCATCGAAGTGCCTCTTGCTGATCTCAAGTTTGAAAAAGAGCACAGCTGGACCAACTATTCAAAAGGGGTTCTTCATTTCTTGCAAGAAGCTGGGCACGTGATTGACAAAGGGTTTGATTTTTATGTTTATGGGAATATCCCAAATGGAGCTGGCTTGTCATCATCAGCATCTTTGGAACTCTTGACAGGTGTTGTGGCAGAGCATCTCTTTGATTTAAAACTAGACCGTTTAGATTTGGTAAAAATTGGAAAACAAACAGAAAACAGCTTTATCGGAGTCAACTCTGGTATCATGGACCAGTTTGCTATCGGTATGGGTGCTGACCGACGCGCTATTTACCTAGATACCAATACCTTGGAGTATGACTTGGTGCCCCTTGATTTGAAGGACAATGTTGTTGTTATCATGAACACCAACAAACGCCGTGAACTAGCGGACTCTAAATACAATGAACGTCGTGCTGAGTGTGAAAAAGCAGTAGAAGAATTGCAAGCTGCCTTGGATATTCAGACCTTGGGTGAGTTGGACGAATGGACCTTTGACCAATATAGCTATCTAATTAAAGACGAAAATCGTTTGAAACGTGCTCGCCATGCTGTGCTTGAAAACCAACGTACCCTCAAAGCACAAGCAGCCCTTCAAGCAGGAGATTTGGAAACTTTTGGTCGCTTGATGAATGCATCTCACGTTTCTCTAGAACATGACTATGAAGTAACTGGCTTGGAGTTGGATACCCTCGTTCACACAGCTTGGGCTCAAGCAGGTGTTCTCGGTGCTCGTATGACAGGGGCAGGATTTGGCGGCTGTGCCATTGCCTTAGTTCAAAAAGATGCTGTTGAGGCCTTTAAAGCAGCTGTTGGCAAGCGCTATGAAGAAGTCGTTGGATATGCTCCAAGCTTCTATATCGCTGAAGTTGCAGGTGGCAGTCGAGTTTTAGACTAGGAGAGAAGTAAATGGAAGCTGTAATATTTGATTTAGATGGCTTATTAGCTGATACTGAGATCATTTCTCTAAAAGTTTATCAAGAATTGCTTAAAGATTTTGGAATTCCTTTCACAGAAGAAACCTATTCTAGAGAATACAGTGGACATAGGGAAGAGGAGAATGTTCAACGATTTTTGGATACCTATGATTTACCTTGGAACTTTGACCAAACCTTGGAAAAAGTTTATGAACTGGAAGCTCGAATATTAGCCAAAGGTGTAAATTTAAAAAAAGGTGCTAAAAATTTGCTTGCTTTTTTGCAAAGAGAAGGTATTCCAATCGCTTTAGCAACTTCAAGTGTTGAATATAGAGCTAGAATGATTTTGGATAGTAATGGGATACTGTCCTTATTTGACCATCTAGTTTTTGCAAAAGATGTAAAGCGAAGCAAACCTTACTCTGATATTTTTTTAAAAGCCTGTAGTGATTTGAATGTTTTACCAGAGAATTGCTTAGTATTAGAGGATAGTGAAGCAGGGATTGAAGCAGCGTATAGAGCTGGGATACCAGTTATTTGTATTCCAGACTTAAAAATGCCAGCACAGTCTTTCTTAAATAAAACAGAACAAGTTTTTCAGGATTTAGATGCTGTCAGAGACTATTTAGAAAGTAAGAAGGAGAATCAATGAGTCAGGGAGTTCTAGATGCATTTATCACGGAAGTCATTGTTGGAAGTTCATTTGAGGAAATGGATCGAATCTACCTAACCAATCGTGTCTTGGCACGAGTAGGAGATGGTGTTTTGGAAGTTGAGACTGATCTGGATAAATTGATTGACCTCAAGGACCAGTTGGTTGAGGAGGCCGTTCGATTAGAGACGATTGAGGATAGTCAGACTGCGCGTGAAATCCTTGGTGCTGAACTAATGGATTTGGTAACCCCTTGTCCAAGTCAGGTTAATCGTGACTTTTGGACAACCTATGCTCACTCTCCTGAGCAGGCGATAGGGGATTTTTACCAGCTCAGTCAGAAAAATGACTACATCAAACTCAAGGCCATTGCTAAAAATATTGCTTATCGTGTTCCATCTGACTACGGAGAACTTGAGATTACTATCAACCTCTCTAAACCTGAAAAGGATCCAAAGGAGATTGCAGCAGCCAAGTTGGCGCAAGCTAGCAATTATCCCCAGTGTCAACTCTGTCTAGAGAACGAAGGATATTATGGTCGGGTTAACCATCCAGCTCGTAGCAATCACCGCATTATCCGTTTTGAAATGGCGGGTCAGGAGTGGGGCTTCCAGTATTCGCCCTATGCTTATTTTAATGAGCACTGTATCTTCTTAGATGGTCTGCATCGCCCCATGGCTATCAGCCGTCAGAGTTTTGAGCGTCTGCTGGCTATCGTAGAACAGTTTCCAGGCTATTTTGCGGGTTCTAATGCTGATCTGCCGATTGTGGGAGGGTCTATTCTAACTCATGACCACTATCAGGGAGGCCGTCACGTATTTCCTATGGAATTGGCTCCTCTGCAAAAGGCCTTCCGATTTGCTGGTTTTGAGCAGGTCAAGGCTGGGATTGTCAAGTGGCCTATGTCAGTGTTGCGTTTGACTTCGGATTCCAAAGAGGATTTGATCAACTTGGCTGATAAGATTTTGCAGAAATGGCGCCAATATTCAGACCCTGCAGTGCAGATTTTGGCAGAAAGTAATGGGACACCACACCATACCATTACACCCATTGCCCGTAAACGCGATGGACAGTTTGAGTTGGACTTGGTCTTGCGGGACAACCAGACATCGCCAGAGCATCCTGATGGTATCTATCATCCCCACAAGGATGTTCAACATATCAAGAAGGAAAATATTGGTTTAATTGAGGTCATGGGCTTGGCTATCTTACCACCTCGTTTGAAAGCAGAAGTGGAGCAGGTTGCCAGCTATATTGTAGGAGATGATGAAGCAGTTGCATCTTATCATCAGGAATGGGCCGACCAACTCAAAACCCAACATCCAGACCTAGCGGATAAAGAAAAAGCCCTTGAAATCGTCAAGGACTCTGTGGGTGCTATCTTTGCGCGTGTTCTGGAGGATGCAGGAGTTTACAAGCAGACGGAACAAGGACAGGCAGCCTTTATGCGCTTTGTGGAGCAGGTCGGAATTTTGTCAGACTAGGAGCTTTCTCCTTGCACAGTCCTATAAAAAGTAGTATCATAGTGTCGTTTGAAATATCAGGAGGAAACGATGAAAGATTTTCATTTTGACGCTATATCTGCCTTTGAAAATTACGAAATAGAAAAAATGAGAGATGGTCAGGTTGTGGTGACGACAAAAGTAGTGGACTCGTCGCTCAACTACTATGGCAATGCCCATGGTGGCTATCTCTTTACTCTTTGTGACCAGATTAGTGGTTTGGTTGTCATTTCGCTAGGACTTGACGGAGTGACGCTCCAGTCCTCTATCAACTACCTCAAAGCAGGAAAACTCGACGATGTGCTGACCATTAAAGGAGAATGTGTCCACCAAGGACGTACCACTTGTGTAGTGGATGTCGATATCACCAATCAAGAAGGCAGAAATGTCTGTAAGGCAACCTTTACCATGTTTGTCACCGGCCAGCGGTCAGAAGAAAGACAGGTAAGGATATAAAGTACTGAGAGTTGACCTGCACTCTAAGGGTTAGATATTTTTTGTCGAACTTTTGGAGTGCAGGTTAGTTTTGATTCTCGCAGATGAACCAACCGCTTCACTAGACCCCAAAAACTCTGAGGAATTACTTTCTATCCTAGAATCATTAAAAAATCCGAATCGAACGATTATTATTGCGACCCACAATCCTCTTATCTGGGAGCAAGTGGATCAAGTCATTCGAGTTACCGATTTATCTCATCGATGATAAGAGAACATTAAGTTAGAAGAAAGAGTCACAAATACACTTTGTGGCTTTTTTATTTCCGTAAAAATGGTAAAATAGTAGGAGTAGAAATGGAGTTTGAGACATGAAAGTAATCGATCAATTTAAAAATAAGAAAGTACTTGTTTTAGGTTTGGCTAAGTCTGGTGAGTCTGCAGCCCGTTTGCTAGATAAGCTGGGAGCTATTGTGACAGTAAATGACGGCAAGCCTTTTGAGGAAAATCCTGCTGCTCAAAGTTTGCTAGAAGATGGGATCAAGGTTATCACTGGTGGGCATCCTTTGGAGCTCTTGGATGAAGAGTTTGCTCTGATGGTGAAAAATCCAGGGATTCCTTATAGCAATCCCATGATTGAGAAGGCATTGGCAAAGGGTATTCCAGTCTTGACTGAGGTAGAATTGGCTTACTTAATCTCAGATGCACCGATTATCGGTATTACTGGTTCAAATGGGAAAACAACCACAACGACGATGATTGGGGAGGTTTTGACTGCTGCTGGTCAACATGGTCTCTTATCAGGGAATATCGGCTATCCTGCAAGTCAAGTGGCTCAAACTGCAACAGCCAAGGACACGCTTGTCATGGAACTTTCTTCTTTCCAACTGATGGGCGTTCAAGAATTCCATCCAGAGATTGCGGTCATTACCAACCTCATGCCCACTCATATCGACTACCATGGTTCTTTTGAGGAATATGTGGCAGCTAAGTGGAATATCCAGAACAAGATGACAGCAGCTGATTTCCTTGTCTTGAACTTTAACCAAGACTTGGCAAAAGAATTGGCTACTAAAACACAAGCCACTGTTGTTCCATTTTCAACACTTGAAAAGGTTGATGGAGCTTATCTGGAAGAAGGTCAACTCTACTTCCATGGGGAAGTGGTCATGGCAGCGAGTGAAATCGGAGTTCCAGGTAGTCACAATGTGGAAAATGCCCTTGCGACCATTGCAGTAGCTAAGCTCCGAGGTATCGACAACCAAACCATCAAGGAAACTCTATCAGCCTTTGGTGGTGTCAAACACCGTCTCCAATTTGTGGATGAAATTCAGGGTGTCAAATTCTATAATGATAGCAAGTCAACCAATATCTTGGCTACTCAAAAAGCCTTGTCAGGATTTGACAATAGCAAGGTCATCTTGATTGCAGGTGGTTTGGACCGCGGCAATGAGTTTGACGAATTGGTGCCAGATATCACTGGGCTCAAGAAGATGGTTATCCTCGGTCAGTCTGCAGAACGTGTCAAACGGGCAGCAGATAAGGCTGGTGTGGCTTATGTAGATGCGATAGATATTGCAGATGCGACTCGCAAGGCTTATGAGCTAGCGACTCAAGGAGACGTGGTTCTCCTCAGTCCTGCCAATGCCAGCTGGGATATGTATGCTAACTTTGAAGTACGTGGCGACCTCTTTATCGACACAGTAGCGGAGTTAAAGGAATAATATGAAAAAAATTGTCTTTACAGGTGGGGGGACGGTTGGACATGTTACCCTCAACCTTTTGTTAATGCCTAAGTTCATCGAAGACGGCTGGGAAGTTCACTATATCGGGGATAAGCATGGAATCGAACACCAAGAAATCCTCAAGTCAGGCTTGAATGTGACCTTCCATTCCATTTCGACTGGGAAGTTGCGTCGCTATTTCTCTTGGCAAAATATGCTGGATGTCTTTAAGGTTGGTTGGGGAATTGTCCAATCGCTCTTTATCATGTTACGACTGCGTCCACAGGCCCTTTTTTCAAAGGGTGGCTTTGTCTCTGTACCGCCGGTTATCGCAGCGCGTGTGTCAGGAGTGCCTGTCTTTATTCACGAATCGGACCTGTCTATGGGCTTGGCCAATAAAATTGCCTATAAATTCGCAACCAAGATGTACTCGACCTTTGAGCAGGCTGCTAGTCTTGCAAAAGTCGAGCACGTGGGGGCAGTGACCAAGGTAACAGGCCAAGAGACGCCAGGACCAGACGAGTTGGTGGATATCCAAACCCACTTTAATCCAAAATTGCCAACGGTATTGTTTGTTGGTGGTTCTGCAGGAGCTCGTGTCTTTAACCAACTGGTAACAGACTATAAAAAAGAGCTGACAGAGCGCTACAATATCATTAATCTCACTGGAGATTCTAGCCTCAATGAATTGAGTCAAAATCTCTTCCGTATCGGCTATGTGACGAACCTCTATCAACCCTTGATGGAGATGGCAGATGTGGTGGTGACGCGTGGTGGTGCCAACACGATTTTTGAGCTCTTGGCTATGACTAAACTCCATCTCATCGTACCATTGGGTCGTGAAGCAAGTCGAGGAGACCAGATTGAAAATGCAGCCTACTTTGTTAAAAAGGGTTATGCAGCAGAACTCCAAGAGACAGAATTGAACTTGGAAAGTTTGGAGAAAAAACTCAGTCACTTGCTTAGTCACAAGGATCAATACCAAGCTAGTATGAGGGCTTCAACTGAATTGAAATCTCTTGATGATTTTTATGCCCTACTAAGAAAAGACTTATCATAAGGAAAACCAATGTCAAAGGATAAGAAAAAAGAATCAAACCAGAAACAAGAATTGTCTGAATGGCAGAAACGGAACCAAGAATATCTGAAAAAGAAGGCTGAGGAAGAAGCTGCCTTAGCTGCGGAGAAGGAAAAGGAAAAACAAGCTCGGAAGGAGGCCAACTCGAAACTATTGGAGGAGGCCAAAAAATCCTCGAGTGAGACAGACGAGGAAGCTACAAGTCCAAGTAAGGCACCATCCGAAAAAGAAGAAAAACCTCAAAAGGAAGACACCGAAGTTAAAAAAGAGAAAGAGAAGAAGAAAAAAGAAAAGCCAGAAAAACCTGCCAAGCCGAGAATTGCTCCCGTTCATATTTGGAGGGCAGTTAGTATCTTGGTGCCGAGTGTTTTGGTTCTCCTTCTCTCAGTCTATCTGTTGACTCCGCTGTCGACAATCAAAAATATCGAGGTTAAGGGAAATGTCCAGACCCAAGCGGATGATATTAAACAGGTATCTGGGATTCAGGATAGCGACTATACCTTAGCCCTGTTGTTGGATAAGGAAAAGTACGCTGAGCGAATCAAGTCCAACCACTGGATAGAGTCAGCAAAGATTGACTATAAATTTCCAACAAACTTTACGATTGAAGTCAAAGAGTTTGAGATTGTTGGCTACTATGTGACAGGTGAAGACCACTATCCAATCTTGTCTAGTGGAACAATTGATCCAAGCCCTGTCAACCTTTTGAACCTACCTGAGACCTACTTAACAGTTACCTTTAACGATGAGCAGCAGGTGAAGGACCTGATTGTGGGTCTTTCTAGCATCAGTGAGGACATAAAGAGTCAGATCCAGAAGATCGAACTAGCCCCAAGTAAGGCAACTGCCGATCTTCTAAAAATCACCATGCTGGATACAGATGAAATCTTGGTTCCCTTGTCAGAGTTAAGTAAAAAATTGCCTTATTACAGCAAAATCAAGCCACAGTTAGCAGAACCGAGCTTCATCGATATGGAGGCAGGAATTTATAGCACTAGCCTGGCTGATAAACGCTTAGAAGAAGCTGAGGAAAAGGCCAAACAAGAGGCTAAGGAAGCGGAGAAGAAAAAACAGGAAGAAAAAAAAGCTGAAGAAAAGAAACAAGAATAAGAATCTTCAGTTTTTACTTGACAAGTGTCGTTATAAATAATAGAATAGTAGAAAACTTTTAAAGCAGTCCAGAGAGGCAGCTAAGGTTAGACAGTGAAAGGGTGGAGACTACCCGTTTTTCGTGGAACCTAGCTGCTAGCAGGTTCCTTTTTTGAGCAATGGACTGTTAGCAAAGAATAGGAGAAAAGAATGCGAGAGAGTCGCCCGGTCATTGCTCTGGATTTTCCAAGTTTCGAGGAAGCCAAAGAATTTTTAGCCCTTTTTCCAGCAGAGGAAAAACTCTATGTCAAGGTAGGAATGGAAATCTATTATGCAGTAGGTCCAGAGGTTGTTCGTTATTTGAAATCATTGGGACATAGTGTTTTTTTGGATCTCAAGTTGCATGATATTCCAAATACGGTCAAGTCAACAATGAAAATCTTGTCAAGTCTGGGTGTCGATATGACCAATGTTCAGGCTGCAGGTGGGCTTGAAATGATGCAGGCTGCGCGTGAAGGCCTTGGTGATCAAGGGATTCTTATTGCGGTGACCCAATTGACCTCAACATCCGAAGAGCAGATGCAAGACTGTCAAAATATCCAAACTAGTCTGCAGGAATCAGTGATTCACTATGCTAAGAAAACAGCAGAAGCTGGATTGGATGGAGTGGTTTGCTCAGCCCAAGAGGCACAGCTCATCAAGGAGGCGACAAACGAAGACTTTATCTGCTTGACACCAGGTATTCGACCAGCAGGTGCTGAAGCAGGGGATCAAAAACGAGTGGTAACCCCTGGTCAAGCCTATCAAATCGGTAGTGACTACATTGTAATAGGCCGTCCTATCACACAGGCAGCAGACCCTGTAGCAGCCTACCATGCTATCAAGGAAGAATGGACACGCGATTGGGTCTAAAGCGTATTTGATTATAGATTTAAGGATAAGAAGGAGTATACCATGACACTTGCTAGAGACATTGCTAGCCATCTATTGAAAATTCAAGCGGTTTATCTCAAACCAGAAGAGCCTTTCACTTGGGCATCTGGTATCAAGTCACCTATCTATACGGATAATCGTGTGACCCTAGCTTACCCGGAAACTAGAACTTTGATTGAAAATGGTTTTGTGGATGCTATCAAAGCAGCCTTTCCAGAGGTTGAAGTCATCGCTGGTACAGCGACAGCAGGGATTCCTCACGGAGCTATCATCGCGGATAAGATGAATCTACCATTTGCCTATATCCGTAGTAAACCAAAAGACCATGGAGCCGGAAACCAAATCGAAGGCCGTGTAGCCCAGGGGCAAAAAATGGTAATTGTAGAAGACCTGATCTCAACTGGTGGTTCTGTTCTCGAAGCGGTAGCAGCTGCCAAGCGTGAAGGAGCAGATGTTCTCGGTGTAGTAGCCATTTTTAGCTATCAACTAGCAAAAGCAGATAAGAACTTTGCAAACGCAGGCGTGAAACTGGTGACTCTCTCAAACTACAGCGAGCTCATCCACCTAGCTCAGGAAGAAGGCTACATCACACCAGAGGGATTGGATCTCTTAAAACGATTCAAAGAAGACCAAGAAAATTGGCAAAATGCCTAAAATATTGAAAATCAGGTAGTCACTAGGATTACCTGATTTCTTTTTATTTTCGGAAAGTATTAGTCAACTTTTCCACCTTCAACCACTAGATCATCTGCCTTAGCAGCATCACCGTAAGTTGGGTGAAGTGTTTTTTCATAGGCCTTGTGGAAGAAGTTTTCTTTGCCTAATTTTTCAATATCTTTATTGATGAAGTCAAGCAATTCTTGGTTTCCTTTTTGAACTGCTGGCGCAATGGTGTCTGGATCACCGAGGGAAGTAATTCCTACTTCGTACCCTTTATTTTCAAGAGCCCAAGCTAGGACTTCAGTATTGTCAGTAGAGAAGGCATCTCCACGTCCGTCAAGAAGAGCCTGATAAGCATCACTGTATTGGTCGTATTTTTGAAGTTTGACTTCTGGGTGATTTTTCTCAAAGTAGGTTTCAGCAGTGGTTCCTTTTGTGACAATCAAGGTCTTACCTTCCAGCTCTTTAACATCTTTAATGATCTTATCTTTAGGTGAAACAACACCCAGTGAAACCTTCATGTATGGAAGCGCAAAGTCAACTTGTTTCTTACGTTCGTCGGTAACTGTGAAGTTGGCAAGTGTGATATCCACCTTGTTTGAAATCAAATATTCAGCACGGTTGGCAGCATCAACGGAAACGTATTTGACTTTAACACCTAAGTCTTGAGCTAATTGGTTACCCAATTCAATATCGTAGCCTTGGTAGGAACCGTCGTTGTCAACATAACCGAATGGTTTTTTGTCTCCAAATACGGCGATTCGTAACTCACCGCTTTTTTTGATTTCGTCAATAGTGCGGGCTTTGGCAGTTGCTTTTCCTGATGAAGTATCAGAGCTTCCACCTGAGCTACAAGCTGTGACAAAGATAAGCGCAAATGCTAGAGCAAAAACAGTTAGAAGTGGTTTGAGTAGTTTCATAAAAATCTCCTTTATAGATATGAGCCGAACTGGCTAAAGTCAAATACGTTTAAAAATTCCTGTGCTCGTTTGGTTTGTGGATTGGTGAAGAAGTCTTGAGCCGTTCCTTCTTCAGCAATCTTCCCTTGGTCGAGAAAGATAATGCGGTCCGCAATGGCTTGGGCAAACTGCATCTCATGGGTTACCAGTATCATGGTGCGCCCTTCTTGAGCCAAGTCATTGATGAGTTCCAGAACTTCACGCACCATTTCTGGATCCAGCGAAGCCGTCACTTCGTCAAAGAGGATAATTTCTGGATGCATGAGCAGAGCACGGACAATGGCAACCCGTTGCTTTTGTCCACCAGATAATTGGCGAGCGAAACTGTGTTTTTTATCAAGCAGTCCGACACGTTCGAGTAATTGCAGGGCTTCTTCAGTCACCTCTTTCTTGTCCCGTCCTTGTGCCTTGATAGGACCTAGGATGAGGTTTTGCAGGACGTCCAGATGGGGAAAGAGTTCATAACTTTGAAAGACCATGCCAATCTTTTGACGAACCAAGTGAAAGTTTTTCTGGTTTCCAATAATGGATTGGCCATCCAGAAGAATATCTCCACCCTGAATGGTTTCTAAGCCATTGAGACAGCGAAGTAGGGTACTTTTCCCGCAACCAGATGGTCCTAGAATGACGACAACTTCCCCCTTTTTGATATCCATGGAAAGTCCTTGGAGGATGGGATTATCTCCGAAGGATTTTTTTAGATCCTTGATTTCTAATATAGTATCAGACATTTAGTTCCTCCAGTGTTTTTCTAAGTGAGTAGATAGTTTGGAAATAGGAAAGCAAACTGCGAAATACAAGACCAGGATGGTCCCATAAATCCAAAAGGAAGAGGTTGGGATGGTCAAGCGATTGCTATCGATGATTTGTTGTCCAACCTTGGTAACTTCCACAACCCCAATCAAGACAACTAAGGAAGTCGTTTTGATCATCCGAGTGACGAGGTTGATAGCTTGTGGCAGCAGTCTTCTCAAGACCTGTGGAATGATAATGTGATAGTAAAGTTGCAAGTTAGTTAAGCCCAGTGCCTGTCCACTTTCAAACTGATGTTTAGGGAGGGAAGTGATGGCTCCACGTACCAAGTCCCCCATCTCAGCTGTTCCCCAGAGTGTAAAAACGATAACGGCAGAAGTCTCTCCAGAAATGTTGATATTAAAATTTCGAGCCAAACCAAAGTAAACAATGAAGAGCAGAACCAGTTGAGGCATGATACGGATAAATTCTAGATAAAAACGTGTTAAAAAACGAACGACTCTAGAATGGGAGGTCATGATGATTCCCATAACCGTACCGAAAATCATGGATAAGAGGACAGAGAGGATGGAAATCCCAATCGTGACTCCCAATCCTTGTAAAATCCGCAAGAGATTATTTCCCTGAAAGAGTACTTGTATTCCCGAATCCTGCATGGCGGAGCCTCCTTTCTATCCAGCTAAAGACTAGCGAGATGGGTAGCAGCATGATGAGATAAGCAACTACCAACATGGCCAGTGCAATGTCTGTCTCATAATAGAGTCCAATCAAGTCCTTGGCGACGTACATGAGATCGGCTAAGGCTACTGCAGAGAAAACTGAGGTTTCCTTAATCAAGAAAATCACGTTGGCACTGAAGGACGGCAGAGCCACTGCGGTAGCTTGTGGCAAGACTACGTAGCGAAAAACCTGAACGGGTGTCAGACCGATAGCTAAGCCAATCTCATGCTGGGTTTGACTAACTGCTTCTAGTCCGCTTCGGAAGGATTCCGCCATATAGGAGCCTCCTAAAAAGATGAGGCCAAGAGTTGCACAGACTTCTGAAGAAAGAACAATTCCTATTCGGGGAAGCCCGAAATAGAGAAAGAAGAGCTGAATCAAAAGGGGCGTGTTTCGTGACAATTCGATGTAGGCTGTTGCTAACTGTGAAAAGATAGGAACGCGATAATGCCGAATGACACTAACGATTAGACCAACAAGAAAAGAACCCAAAATTCCCCAAACTGCGATATGCAGGGTCAGAAAAAAAGCCTTTTGATATAGTGGTAGATATTGTTCAACAATGGACCAATCCAAAATAGAACCTCCCGTCTAGGAATGATATAGCTATTGTAGCACTAAAGGGCATGTTTGGATAATATGAATTTTTTATCACAATGATAGAAAATATTTATCATGTCTGTGATTTGAAATTTCCAGACAAAATTTTTGAAAGGATTCTGAAAAAGAGGTAAGATAGTTTATGCAAGAAAAAGTAAACGCTTACTTAATAAGGAGGACACTTTATGTCATATAAAACAAGCAATGCAGAAGGACCTGTAGATTTTATTAACACTTATGATTTAGAGCCAATGGCGCAACAAGTCATTCCTAAAGCTGCCTTTGGTTATATCGCTAGTGGAGCAGAGGATACTTTCACTTTACGCGAGAACATCCGTGCCTTTAACCACAAACTCATCGTTCCACATACGCTTTGCAATGTTGAAAATCCAAGTACAGAGATTGAATTTGCAGGTGAAAAATTATCTTCACCAATTATTATGGCGCCTGTTGCAGCTCATAAATTAGCAAATGAGCAGGGGGAAGTAGCTACTGCGCGTGGTGTGCATGAATTTGGTTCTCTCTATACAACTAGTTCCTACTCTACTGTTGACCTTCCAGAAATTACGGAAGCTCTTCAAGGGACACCTCATTGGTTCCAATTTTACTTTAGTAAGGATGACGGCATTAACCGTCATATCATGGACCGTGTGAAGGCTGAAGGCTACAAAGCGATTGTCTTGACGGCAGATGCAACTGTAGGGGGCAATCGTGAGGTCGATAAGCGCAATGGTTTTGTCTTCCCAGTTGGTATGCCGATTGTTGAGGAATACCTGCCAGAAGGTGCTGGAAAATCAATGGACTTTGTTTACAAATCAGCCAAACAACGCTTGTCTCCACGCGATGTCGAATTTATCGCTGAATACTCAGGTCTTCCTGTTTATGTCAAGGGGCCACAATGCCGTGAAGACGTTGAACGTTCGCTTGCCGCAGGTGCTTCTGGTATCTGGGTAACCAACCACGGTGGCCGCCAAATCGACGGTGGGCCAGCGGCCTTTGACTCGCTTCAAGAAGTCGCTGAAGCAGTTGATAAACGTGTACCAATTGTCTTTGACTCTGGTGTTCGTCGTGGTCAGCACGTCTTTAAAGCTTTGGCTTCAGGAGCAGACTTGGTAGCTATTGGCCGCCCTGTGATCTATGGTTTGGCTCTTGGTGGTAGTGTTGGTGTGCGTCAAGTCTTTGAGCACTTGAATGCAGAATTGAAGACAGTCATGCAATTATCTGGAACTCAGACTATTGAGGATGTCAAACACTTCAAACTCCGTCACAACCCATACAACCCAACCTTCCCAGTCGACCCTCGTGACTTAAAGTTGTATTGATAAAGAAGACGGCCTCCACCTGATGTGGAGGTTTTTCTTCGTGTATAGAAAGATTAAATCGTTTTCATAAGCTATATAAATATATTTTCCAGTCAAATATCTTGCTAGGGCTTTCAAATTCTGTTATACTGGTCCAGTAATTAAATAATAAAGACATTTGGGGTGCTTTAGGCTGAGATAATACCCATTGAACCTGATACAGTTAAGACTGGCGAAGGGAAATGTGAAAAGGTTTTTTTCGTATGTCGAAAAGAACTGTCTAATCTGGTAAGGTAAACTCTAATTCTCGTTTGTAATTGGAGTTTTTTTGTTTATCAAAAGAGGATAGGCTTGACGGAAAGCCTTTTGGTAGCTCTTCTTGAATGCCCCACTTTTCTTTAAAAAAGGAGTTTTTTATGTTGAAAAAATGGCAGTTAAAAGATGTTATCTTACTTGCTTTCTTGTCTATCTTTTTTGGTGGCGTTTTTGTGGGTTCAGGATATCTATTTGATATCCTCACCCTGATCTTGGCCCCTCTTGGTTTGCAGGCCTTTGCCAATGAAATCCTCTTTGGTCTCTGGTGTATGGCTGCGCCCATTGCGGCTATCTTTGTTCCAAGAGTCGGAAGCGCGACGATTGGAGAAGTGCTTGCTGCGCTTGCTGAAGTCCTTTATGGTAGCCAATTCGGTCTAGGTGCCCTTTTGTCTGGCTTGGTTCAAGGTTTGGGAAGTGAACTTGGTTTTCTTGTGACCAAGAATCGCTATGAAAGTTGGCTCTCTCTAACTGCCAATAGTATTGGGATTACGCTTGTTAGCTTTGTCTATGAATACATTAAGTTAGGTTACTATGCCTTTTCTCTTCCTTTTGTCCTTTCCTTGCTTGTGGTGCGTTTTATTTCCGTCTTTTTCTTCTGTACCATCTTGGTTCGTGCCATTGTCAAACTCTATCATCAGTTTGCAGCCGGAGGAAAGGCGTAGATGGGGCTGGAACTACGGGGGATTCAGTCCCCAATCTTTTCGGAGCCGATTAATTTTACTTTTCATGCGCAAGCTTTTACCTTGTTAGTTGGGAGCAGCGGTTCAGGAAAATCCAGTCTCTTTCAAATCATTGCTCAAGTCAGTTCTCTTCCCTATAGTGGTCAAGTCCTGATAGATGGAAGCCGAGTCAGTCAGCTTTCTACCGTTGAACGTGTTCAGACGGTTGGTATGCTCTTTCAAAATCCCAATCATCAATTTACCATGGAGAATTTGTTTGAGGAACTGATTTTTACCTTGGAGAATATCGGGCATCCCCTCCAAGAGATTGATGCTAAAATAGCAGAGGTGGTCTGGCAATGTCGCTGCAAGGCGATTTTACACCGTCCCATTCATCACTTATCAGGTGGGGAAAAGCAAAAAGCTGCTTTGGCTGTTCTCTTTGCCATGAATCCTAGGGTCTATCTCTTAGATGAACCCTTCGCTTCCATTGACCGAAAGAGTAGGATAGAGATCCTAGAGATTCTAAAGGAGTTGGTCTCTAATGGGAAGACAGTCATCCTGTGCGACCATGATTTAACGGATTATGGAGCCTACATTGACCATATGGTGGAGCTGAGAGAGGGACAACTAAGAGAAGTGTTTCAAATCCCTACCTCTGAGATGACACAGGTTGCTTCAAAGAAAGTTGCCTCTAGCCCAGAATTATTCCATATGGACCGTGTGACTTGTGAGCTGGGGAATCGCCCCCTCTTTTCGATTGCGGATTTCACATTTTACCAAGGGATTTCCTGTGTCCTGGGTGACAATGGTGTCGGGAAATCAACCCTCTTTCGCTCCATTCTCCAATTTCAAAAGTATAAGGGGCGCATTACTTGGAAGGGATTGGTTCTCAAAAAGAAAAAGAGTTTGTATCGTGACCTGACGGGTGTTGTTCAGGAGGCTGAGAAGCAGTTTATCCGAGTCAGTCTGCGAGAGGAACTGCAATTAGATGGTCCAGACTCCGAAAGAAATCAGCGGATTCTCCAAGCATTACAATTTTTTAATTTGGAGCAGGCACTCGATAAGAGTCCTTATCAATTAAGTGGCGGTCAGCAAAAGATTCTTCAGCTATTGACCATCTTGACTAGCAAGGCTTCTGTGATCTTGCTAGATGAACCTTTTGCAGGTTTGGATGATAGAGCTTGTCATTATTTTTGCCAGTGGATTTTGGAGGACAGAAATCAAGGGAGAAGTTTTTTGATCATTAGCCATCGTTTAGATCCCTTGATCTCTGTGGTTGATTATTGGATCGGGATGACTAGTGAGGGTCTCAGTCATGTGAAAGACATGACAATCAGCAAACCTCTCAGTTTTCTGAGTAGCAATGGTCAAGGGGAGGTGAGGTAGTATGATCAAAGTCGCAACCCAGACACCGATACTCAGTCTTTTCTTGCTAATTTTATCCTTGGAAACATCTTTCCTTCCTTCGATTGCTCTTAATCTTTCGGTAGTCGCATTTTGCATTCTCTTTATGCTCTACTACCGTCGATTTAAGATGTTGACTTGGATGCTTGTGCTCGCCATTTTACCATCTTTTGCCAATTACTGGGCAGTACAGTTACACGGGGATGCTTCGCAGGCAGTGATACTTGGGACGAGAGCTTTTGTGACGGTTTGTATCGGCCTTGTCTTTGTTTCCAGTATTTCCTTAAAAGAGCTTTTATTGTACTTGGCTCAAAAGGGGTTATCACGGTCTTGGGCCTATGCCTTGATTGTGGTATTCAATTCCTTTCCCCTCATTCAGCAAGAAATCAGGTCCCTCAAGGAAGCGTGCTTACTGCGTGGTCAAAAATTGCATTTTTGGTTTCCCTTGATTTACAGCAAGGTTCTGATGACGGTCTTTAGGTGGCGCCATCTCTACCTGAGAGCTCTATCTGCGCATGGATATGACGAGCATGCACAGTTGGAGAATAGTTATCGGACTTTTTATATTTCTCAGAGGACAAAATTGATCTACCTACTTTTCTTTTTATTGCTTCAAACCAGTCTATTTTTATAAAGGAGTTATTATGGAATTTACAGATATTGCGATGGAATTATCCAGGGAAGCTTGGCAGGCTTCCTTTAACCATCCCTTTGTTTTACAGTTACAAGAGGGAAATTTAGAACCTTCTATTTTCCGCTATTACCTGATTCAGGATGCCTACTATCTGAAGTCTTTTTCAGAAGCCTATCACCTCTTGGCTGATAAGACTTCAAACGAGGAGATGAAAAGACTCTTGAAACAAAATGCTCAGAGTCTAGTGGAGGGTGAGTTGTTTATCCGCCAACAATTTTTCAAGGAATTAGGAATCAGCGACCAGGAAATGGACGAACAACCAATTGCTCCAACCTGTTATCATTACATTTCTCATATTTATCGTCAATTTGCAGAGCCAAACTTGGGCATTGCTTTTGCTAGTTTGCTCCCATGTCCTTGGTTATACCATGATTTGGGCAAGGAACTTAATCGAAAACCATCCCCGAATCCTCTTTATCAACAGTGGATTGAAACCTATATCACCGATGAGTTAGAACAGCAGATTAAAGAGGAAGAAGCCCTAGTTAATCAGCTCTATCGCGAAAGTAACGAGACAGACAAACAAAAAATGCTAGAGGCCTTCCACCGAAGTGTCCACATGGAAGCTAAGTTTTGGGAGATGGCTTACCAACATCAAACCTGGACGAGTGATTTGCAGTCCTTAGAAAAAGAGAAGAAATAGAAAATGAGAAACCACCAACTACAAGTTCACAAATTAACCATTTTATCCATGATGATTGCCCTTGACGTAGTTCTTACACCCATTTTTCGAATTGAAGGAATGGCACCAATGTCTAGTGTAGTCAACATTCTTGCAGGGATCTTGATGGGACCTGTTTATGCTTTAGCTATGGCTACAGTCACAGCCTTTATCCGTATGACGACTCAAGGGATTCCACCTTTGGCTCTTACAGGAGCTACTTTTGGAGCCCTCCTTGCAGGTCTCTTTTATAAGTATGGTCGGAAATTTCACTATTCTGCCCTAGGAGAAATCTTGGGAACAGGGATTATCGGTTCTATTGTTTCCTATCCTGTCATGGTTCTCTTTACAGGATCTGCGGCCAAGCTCAGCTGGTTTATCTATACTCCGAGATTTTTCGGAGCGACCTTGATCGGTACAGCCATAGCTTTTCTTGCCTTTCGATTTTTAATCAAGCAGGAATTCTTTAAAAAAGTGCAGGGATATTTCTTTGGAGAAAGGATAGACTGATGCAGGCATTTACAAATCCTTTCCCTCTGGCAACCAGTTCCTTGATTCACTGTATCACCAATGAGATTTCTTGTGAGATGCTGGCAAATGGGATTTTAGCTCTGGGATGCAAACCTGTCATGGCAGATGATCCCCGTGAGGTTCTTGATTTTACCAAACAAAGCCAAGCTCTCTTCATCAATTTGGGGCATTTGTCAGCTGAGAAGGAGAAAGCAATCCGTATGGCAGCTTCTTATGCAAATCAAGCTTCTCTCTCAATGGTAGTAGATGCGGTTGGTGTATCAGCGTCATCCATTCGTAAGGGACTAGTCAGAGATCTTTTAGAATACAAGCCCACGGTCCTTAAAGGAAATATGTCGGAAATCCGAAGTCTTGTTGGTTTAAAGCACCATGGAGTTGGGGTTGATGCGAGTTCTAAAGATCAAGAAACTGAGGATTTGCTTCAAGTCTTGAAAGACTGGTGTCAGCTTTATCCTGGTATGTCATTCTTAGTCACGGGTCCCAAGGACCTCATCGTTTCAGAAAATCAAGTTGCTGTATTGAGGAATGGCTGTGCAGAATTAGACTGGATAACAGGGACGGGAGACTTGGTTGGAGCCTTGACAGCTGTTTTTCTCAGCCAAGGAAAGACTGCCTTTGAAGCTTCTTGCCTAGCGGTTTCTTATCTCAATATTTCTGCCGAGAGAATTCTTGTTCAAGGAATGGGATTGGAAGATTTTCGTTACCAAGTTCTCAATCAACTCTCTCTCCTAAAAAGAGATGAAAACTGGCTAAAAGCAATCAAAGGAGACTTTTATGAATAGAGAAGCACTTAGACTGTATCTGGTAACCAATCGCTACCAAGATTCCTTGGAAAGCTTTCTTGAAAAAGTTGAGACGGCCTGCCGTTCAGGTGTTACCATCATCCAACTACGAGAAAAAAACCTCACCACCAATCAATACTATCAACTGGCAAAACAAGTCAAGGAAATAACAGATGCCTACCAAGTCCCCTTAATTATCGATGATCGGTTGGATATCTGTCTTGCAGTCGATGCTGCAGGTTTGCATATTGGCGACGATGAACTACCAGTTTCGGTTGCCCGCCAAGTCTTGGGTCCTGAAAAAATCCTCGGTGTTACTGCTAAAACAGTAAAAAGGGCTCTTGAGGCGGAAACATCGGGTGCGGATTACTTGGGAACAGGAGCCATTTTCCCGACTACGACCAAAGAAAATGCACCCATCACCCTGATTTCAACCTTGAAAACCATTTGCCAAACGGTCTCCATTCCAGTAGTTGCTATTGGAGGCTTGACGTCAGAGAATATTGACCAGCTTGCTGCAACTGGTATAGCTGGTGTAGCTGTCGTCAGGGATCTGATGCAAGCAGAAGATATAGAGGCAAAAACGCAAGCCTTTTTAACAAAGCTGGATGACATTATTTCCTAATCAAAAACTCTCTAATTCCCTTAAAGCGGGAACTAGAGAGTTTTTCTTAATCTTTAAAACTTGTATGGTTGACTGGACCAGAACCATGACCGAGTTGAGGAGCGTCTTGGATGGCTTTTGTGATAAAGGCCTTGGCCTTATCCACTGCCTGATAAAGACTTCTGCCCTTGGCAAGTTCAGCCGTAATCACAGCAGCAAAGGTACATCCAGTACCATGGGTATGACAGGTTTGAATTCGAGGACTTTCCCAGACAAATTGCTCCTCCTTGGTAAAGAGGAAATCCTTGGCACCGCCTTCGAGATGACCACCTTTGATTACCACAGACTGAGGACCAAATTCTTTTAAAATCAGGCGACCGGCACGTTGCATGTCTTCTGGATTATGAATTGAGAAACCAACAATTTCTTCTGCCTCAGGAAGATTGGGTGTAATAATAGTCGCAAGGGGAAGCAGGTTTGTTTTTAGGTAGCTTCTCGCACTAGTATCTATCAGGGTATCACCGCTTGTTGCGACCATAACAGGGTCCAGCACGTAGGGGCAGTCCAGTTTTTTAAGATAGGGTTGGATAATCTCCATGATTTCAGTAGTTGCTAACATACCAGTTTTTACAGCCTGGGGCTTGATATCCGAAAAGACACTCTCCAATTGAGCTTCCAACATTTGGTTGGAGACGTGCTCGATTAATTGAACGCCTCTGGTATTTTGAGCGACAAGGCTGGTCACAACGGCCATTCCATAAACATCTCTCGCTTGGAATGACTTTAAGTCAGCCATAATGCCAGCACCGCCACTAGGGTCAGTTCCAGCAATGGTCAGAGCAACGGGTAAATAAGTCATCTAAAACCTCCCAACCAACTGAAGTTTGTATTCTTAAGAACAAGTAAGTCTGTTTGAGGAAAGCAATAGAAGACTGGGTAGTCGACATTATCATTTCCACTTCCATCAGCTAGCATTACCTAGATTGAGTCAAAGGGATCTAACAGTCGTTAATCTCAGCTTTACGCACCCCTAGTGGTTGTTTTCTTTTTTCTACAGTATAGCATATTTTTATAGTTTATATAGTAAAATTTGACTGCAAATCTCTCGTTACATGATTAGAATTCTATTTTTCGAAAAAATAATAAAAATTATAGTTGACAAATGTAGATTTTCGGAGTATACTAATAACTGTAATCGACAAATGTAGATTTAGGAGGTGTGATTATGCAGATTTCAGATGCAGAATGGCAGGTTATGAAGATCATTTGGATGCAGGGCGAGCAGACCAGTAGCGATTTGATCAGGGTTTTAGCGGAACGGTTCGACTGGTCCAAGTCGACCATTCAAACTCTTTTGGCTCGTTTGGTTGAGAAAGAGTGTCTGACAAGGAAAAAAGAAGGCAAGTTCTTTGTCTATTCAGCCCTTTTAACTTTGGACCAAAGTCGGGATTTACTTGTCCAAGATATCAAGGACAAGGTTTGTTCTCGTAGGATTAAGAACTTGTTGGCTGATTTGATTGCTGAATGTGATTTTACTCAGGCTGACTTGGAAGATTTGGAAGCTGTGATTTCTAAGAAAAAAGCTAGCGCAGTTGCGGAAGTAAAATGTAATTGTATGTAAAGGAGACGTCATGTTAAATAGTATTGTAACCATTATTTGTATTGCCCTTATCGCGTTTATCTTGTTTTGGTTTTTCAAAAAGCCTGAAAAATCTGAACAAAAGGCCCAGCAAAAAAAGGGCTACCAAGAGATTCGAGTGGAAGTCAAAGGGGGCTATACGCCTGAGTTGATTATTCTTAAGAAATCAGTGCCAGCCCGTATCGTCTTTGACCGCAAGGACCCTTCACCCTGCCTAGATCAGATTGTTTTCCCAGATTTTGGAGTGCATGCGGACTTGCCTATGGGTGAAGAGTATGTAGTGGAAATCACACCTGAACAGGCTGGAGAGTATGGTTTCTCTTGTGGCATGAATATGATGCACGGTAAGATGATTGTAGAATAGGAGAATGATATGACTGAAATCGTAAAAGCAAGTCTTGAAAATGGTGTTCAAAAAATCCGTATCACGGCAGACAAAGGCTACCATCCAGCCCACATTCAACTGCAAAAAGGAGTTCCTGCTGAGATCACCTTTCACCGTGTGACACCTTCAAACTGTTATAAGGAAATTCTGTTTGAAGAAGAAGGCATCTTGGAACCAATCAGCGTAGATGAAGAGAAGACAATTCGTTTTACACCTCAAGAGTTGGGTGAGCATGCATTCTCATGTGGTATGAAGATGCAAAAGGGAAGTTATACCGTAGTTGAGAAGACTCGAAAATCTTTGTCACTTTTGCAACGTTTTTGGATTACTAGTATCTTTACCCTGCCTCTTGTGATTATCATGATTGGGATGTCGACAGGAGGAATTAGTCACCAAGTCATGCGTTGGGGCACCTTTTTAGCCACAACACCCATCATGCTAGTAGCAGGTGGTCCTTATATCCAGAGTGCTTGGGCCAGCTTTAAAAAGCACAATGCCAACATGGATACCCTGGTTGCTCTGGGAACCCTAGTGGCCTATTTCTATAGCTTAGTTGCCCTCTTCGCTGGTCTCCCCGTTTACTTTGAAAGTGCTGCATTTATCTTCTTCTTCGTTCTTTTGGGAGCCGTTTTTGAGGAAAAAATGCGAAAAAATACTTCCCAAGCTGTGGAGAAATTACTTGACTTGCAGGCTAAAACTGCAGAAGTCTTGCGTGATGATAGCTATGTTCAAATCCCCTTGGACCAAGTCAAGGTAGGTGACCTGATTCGAGTGCGTCCCGGTGAAAAGATTGCGGTTGATGGGGTTGTAGTCGAAGGTGTGTCCAGTATTGATGAGTCTATGGTGACAGGTGAGAGCCTGCCGGTAGACAAAACAGTTGGAGATACCGTCATTGGCTCAACCATCAATAATAGCGGAACGCTTGTTTTTAAAGCAGAAAAAGTTGGTTCAGAGACTGTCTTGGCACAGATTGTGGACTTTGTGAAGAAAGCCCAGACCAGCCGAGCACCAATTCAGGATTTGACGGATAAGGTTTCAGGGATTTTTGTACCAGCGGTTGTCATTTTAGGGATTGTGACCTTTTGGGTTTGGTTCGTCTTGCTCAGGGATAGTGTAGTCGTGCTTGGAGCGAGTTTTGTCTCTTCTCTTCTCTATGGAGTGGCTGTTTTGATTATCGCCTGCCCTTGTGCCTTGGGTCTTGCAACACCGACAGCTCTTATGGTGGGGACAGGTCGCAGTGCCAAAATGGGGGTTCTCCTCAAGAATGGAACCGTCTTACAGGAAATCCAGAAAGTTCAAACTATTGTCTTTGATAAGACCGGGACTTTGACGGAAGGGAAACCTGTGGTAACAGATATCATCGGCAACGAAGTAGAAGTGCTTGGATTGGCAGCCTCCTTGGAAGAAGCTTCCCAACACCCACTGGCTGAGGCCATTGTCAAGCGAGCGAGTGAAGCTGGGCTTGAGATTCAAACTGTGGAAAATTTCCAAGCCTTGCACGGAAAAGGTGTTTCAGGGCAAATCAATGGAAAACAAGTTCTGCTTGGAAATGCTAAAATGCTGGATGGCATGAACATTTCTAGCACTTATCAAGAAAAACTAGAAGAATTGGAAAAAGAAGCTAAGACAGTTGTCTACTTGGCTGTTGACAATGAAATCAAAGGCTTGCTTGCCCTGCAAGATATCCCCAAGGAAAATGCCAAGCTAGCCATCAGTCAGCTGAAAAAACGTGGACTTAAAACAGTCATGCTGACAGGGGATAATGCTGGCGTGGCGCGTGCTATTGCCGATCAGATCGGAATCGAAGAGGTCATTGCAGGTGTCTTGCCAGAAGAAAAAGCCCATGAAATCCATAAACTACAATCAGCTGGAAAAGTAGCCTTTGTTGGTGATGGTATCAATGACGCTCCTGCCCTCAGTGTAGCAGATGTGGGGATTGCTATGGGAGCTGGAACAGATATTGCCATCGAGTCAGCAGATTTGGTGTTGACAACTAATAACCTCCTAGGAGTCGTTCGTGCCTTTGACATGAGCAAGAAAACCTTCAATCGAATTCTGCTCAATCTTTTCTGGGCCTTTATCTACAATGTCGCCGGAATTCCGATTGCAGCAGGAGTCTTTTCAGGAATTGGATTAGCCCTCAATCCAGAACTGGCTGGTCTAGCTATGGCCTTTAGTTCTGTATCTGTTTTGACCAGTTCACTCATGCTAAACTTTAGTAAAATAGACTAAAAGCGAGCTTGCTCGCTTTTTTATTATAAAACAGTTTTCTGAAGCGTTTTCAATCTGTGCTGTAATAGAGAATGCAAACTTCTGAGCACATTCTTAGGATACTCAAAGTAAATGTGGTAAATTAGGATTGTAAATTTACTGAATCGCTTTCAAACAACATATAAAAGCGCTTTTTGTAAATGTATGAAATTATTTTGAAGGAGAGTTATCATTATGACTCAAGGGAAAATTACTGCATCTGCAGCAATGCTTAATGTATTGAAAACATGGGGCGTAGACACAATCTACGGTATCCCATCAGGAACACTCAGCTCATTGATGGACGCTTTGGCTGAAGACAAAGATATCCGCTTCTTGCAAGTTCGCCACGAAGAAACAGGTGCTCTTGCAGCGGTTATGCAAGCTAAATTCGGCGGCTCAATTGGGGTTGCAGTTGGTTCAGGTGGTCCAGGTGCGACTCACTTGATTAACGGTGTTTACGATGCAGCTATGGATAACACTCCATTCCTTGCTATCCTTGGATCACGTCCTGTTAACGAACTCAATATGGATGCCTTCCAAGAATTGAACCAAAACCCAATGTACAACGGTATCGCTGTTTACAACAAACGTGTAGCTTACGCTGAGCAATTACCAAAAGTAATCGACGAAGCTTGCCGTGCCGCAGTTTCTAAAAAAGGTCCAGCTGTTGTTGAAATCCCAGTAAACTTCGGTTTCCAAGAAATCGACGAAAACTCATACTATGGATCAGGTTCATACGAGCGTTCATTTATCGCTCCTGCCTTGAACGAAGTTGAAATCGACAAAGCTGTTGAAATCTTGAACAATGCTGAGCGTCCAGTTATTTACGCTGGTTACGGTGGTGTCAAAGCTGGTGAAGTGATTACTGAATTGTCACGTAAAATTAAAGCACCAATCATCACAACTGGTAAAAACTTTGAAGCCTTTGAGTGGAACTATGAAGGTTTGACAGGTTCTGCTTACCGTGTTGGTTGGAAACCAGCCAACGAAGTGGTCTTCGAAGCAGACACAGTTCTTTTCCTTGGTTCAAACTTCCCATTTGCTGAAGTTTACGAAGCCTTCAAGAACACTGAAAAATTCATCCAAGTGGACATCGATCCTTACAAACTTGGTAAACGTCATGCCCTTGATGCTTCTATCCTTGGTGATGCAGGTCAAGCAGCGAAAGCAATCCTTGACAAGGTAAACCCAGTTGAGTCTACTCCATGGTGGCGTGCAAACGTGAAGAACAACCAAAACTGGCGTGATTACATGAACAAACTCGAAGGTAAAACTGAGGGTGAATTGCAATTGTATCAAGTTTACAATGCCATTAACAAACATGCTGACCAAGACGCTATCTACTCAATCGACGTAGGTGACACTACTCAAACATCTACTCGTCACCTTCACATGACACCTAAGAATATGTGGCGTACATCTCCACTCTTTGCGACAATGGGTATTGCCCTTCCTGGTGGTATCGCTGCTAAGAAAGACAATCCAGATCGCCAAGTATGGAACATCATGGGTGACGGTGCATTCAACATGTGTTACCCAGACGTTATCACAAACGTTCAATACGACCTTCCAGTTATCAACGTTGTCTTCTCAAATGGTAAATATGCCTTCATCAAGGACAAATACGAAGACACAAACAAACACTTGTTTGGTTGTGACTTCCCTAACGCGGACTACGCGAAAATCGCTGAAGCTCAAGGAGCTGTTGGATTTACAGTTGATCGTATCGAAGACATCGACGCAGTTGTTGCAGAAGCTGTGAAACTCAATAAAGAAGGTAAAACTGTTGTGATCGATGCTCGCATCACTCAACACCGTCCACTTCCAGTAGAAGTACTTGAATTGGATCCAAAACTTCACTCAGAAGAAGCAATCAAAGCCTTCAAGGAAAAATACGAAGCAGAAGAACTCGTACCATTCCGCCTCTTCTTGGAAGAAGAAGGTTTGCAATCACGCGTAATTAAATAATTCCTTCGTGGAACTTAAAAAGATCGGAGTAATCCGGTCTTTTTATGGAGGATAGTAAATGAATTTAAATCAAATAGATATTATCGTTTCAGATGTTCCCCAAGTCTGTGCTGACTTGGAGCGTATTTTGGATAAAAAAGCTGATTATGTTGATGATAATTTTGCGCAGTTCACGATTGGCAGTCACTGTCTCATGTTGTCCCAAAATCATTTGGTTCCTTTGGAAAACTTTCAGTCAGGAATCATTCTTCATATCGAGGTTGAGGATGTAGATCAGAACTACCAACGGTTGAAAGAGATTGGTGTCGAGATTTTACACGGTCCTTGTGAAACGGATTGGGGAACAGATTCCTTGCTTGTTAAAGGCCCTGCTGATCTAGTGCTTGATTTTTATCGTATGAAATAGGGCGCGTTGTCATTTGACGTTAACCTTAGCTATTTTTAAAACAGAAATTGAGAATGTGAATTATTAAAAGATCGGAGTAATCCGGTCTTTTTCTGTTTCCTCTTTCTTATCACAAGATTGTGATAGTTTACATCTTCATAACAAAAGCTTCAAAGTCTTGATTGTTTTGAAAAAAGATTATAAAATATGATTCATAAAAATGAAAGAGGTTTTGAAAATGTCTGAAAAACAAATGAAAATTTTGGGTTGGGTAGCGACTTTCATGTCCGTTATGATGTATGTCTCTTACTTCCCACAAATCATGAATAACTTGGCTGGTCAAAAAGGAAACTTCATCCAGCCCTTGGTCGCAGCCATCAACTGTAGTCTATGGGTTTACTACGGTCTTTTCAAAAAGGAAAGAGATATTCCACTTGCGGCTGCTAATGCGCCAGGTATCGTTTTTGGCCTAGTAACGGCTATCACAGCTTTGGTTTAAAAAGTTTAAAATAGTTAGTATTCTTGTATCCTTTTTTATATTCTGTTAAAATAGAAGCCTAACGAAAGTTTAGGAGTGAATCAAGATGTCGACGAGTTTCTTTTTATTATTTGGCTGTATGATATTAGCGTTTGCTGCCTTTACGTATTTTATGTTCAATGAGTTGATTTTTAGTAGTTATTTAGATGATAAAAAATGTACTGAAAAAACTGAAGGAAAAATCACAAGATATTCTGCATTTCTTTATAACGATGTTAGTCTCCCAGTTGTAGAATACACTGTTGACGGGAATCAGTATAAGGTAGTGGGACCAAAATTTCTTTCTAGCGTATCAAAAACAGTTGCAACACCACTTAATTCTATCGTTTCTGAAGTAAAGTTGGAAGGTTTCGATAATGGAGAAATTCCACAAGTGTTAAGGTATCAGGTACGGCGAAATAGTTTCATTTCTGTAACAAAATCACCACTTATGGAGCGCTTCCCAATCGGCGGAAAGGTTACTGTTTACTATGATCCGAACAAACCTAAACTTTCTTATGTGGAAAGACCGTTAAAGCTAGGTCGATTTTTATGGCTGACTAAATTATCAGTCTATCTTCTTATTCTAATGATGCTTGTTTCAGCTGTTTACATCATGTTTGTCCTTCCAAATCTTGTCAAATAGAAGTTGATTATTTTGTTCCAAAGCTCAACTTTCCATCATACGGTTCTATGTTTATACATAGAATCGTTTTTTGCTGAAGAAATCTTTGAAGAGGAATTCTTTAAAAAATCGAACCCTGAAAATTTGTCGGATTAAATGGAATCATATAATAGTATCATTATTCCGCAGTATTTCACAAGTAAAGGTCTGGATATTGGGGTATAATATAAGTAAATGAAGCAGTAAAATAAGAAAGTGGATAGAGATATGACTGAAAAACTAACTTTTCCAGAAGGGTTCCTCTGGGGTGGTGCAACGGCAGCTAATCAATGTGAGGGTGCATATAATCAGGACGGTCGAGGTCTTGCTAATGTGGATGTGGTACCGATTGGTCCAGATCGTGAAGCCATAATCATAGGTCAGAAAAAGATGTTTTCATTTGAGGAGGGCTATTTTTACCCAGCAAAAGAAGCCATTGATATGTACCATCATTATAAGGAAGATATTGCGCTTTTTGCAGAAATGGGCTTTAAAACTTATCGGTTTTCCATCGCTTGGACTCGGATTTTTCCTCAAGGTGACGAAGCGGAGCCAAATGAAGCTGGTCTAGCCTTTTATGAGGATCTGTTTAAGGAATGTCACAAGTATGGGATTGAACCTCTGGTGACTATTACGCATTTCGACTGTCCAATGCACCTGATTACTGAGTACGGTGGTTGGCGCGATCGTCGCATATTGGCCTTTTACGCAAATCTTTGTCGCACCCTCTTTACCCGTTACAAGGGCTTGGTCAAGTACTGGCTCACCTTCAACGAAATCAATATGATTCTGCATGCACCTTTTTTAGGAGCTGGGATTTGTTTTGAAGAAGGAGAAAATCAAGAACAGGTCAAATACCAAGCAGCCCACAATGAGCTGGTAGCCTCGGCTATGGCGACTAAAATTGCTCACGAAATTGATCCAGAAAACAAGGTGGGATGTATGTTGGCAGCAGGGCAATATTATCCTAACACTGCCCACCCGGGAGACTACTGGGCAGCCATGGAAGAAGACCGTAAGAGTTACTTTTTCATTGATGTTCAAGCACGCGGGGAATACCCAAACTATGCCAAGAAGCAGTGGGAGCGTGAGGGAATTAAGATTGAAATGACGACAGAAGATTTAGATTTGTTAAAGAATCACACTGTTGACTTTGTTTCCTTCTCTTACTATGCGAGTCGAGTGGCTTCAGGCGATCCAGAAGTGAGGGATCTGACTGCTGGAAATGTCTTTGCCTCTATCAAGAATCCTTATCTGGAATCCTCAGAATGGGGGTGGCAGATTGACCCACTGGGGCTTCGTATCACCCTCAATGCCATCTGGGATCGCTACCAAAAGCCTATGTTCATCGTAGAAAATGGGCTTGGCGCTATAGACACGCCAGATGAAAATGGTTATATAGCGGATGACTATCGGATTGCTTATCTAGAAGCCCACATCAAGACTATGCGGGATGCCATATACCAAGATGGAGTTGACCTGCTTGGTTATACGACTTGGGGTTGTATTGATCTGGTTTCGGCTGGAACAGGCGAAATGAACAAGCGATATGGCTTTATCTATGTGGATCGTGATAATGCAGGTCATGGAAGTCTCAAGCGGAGCAAGAAGAAATCCTTCTACTGGTACAAGGATGTCATTGCCAGCAATGGTGCAAGTATTAAGTAGAGCACATTTGTTCACTATTTTTATAAAATCTTCTCCCTACTTTATAAGATGTGAAAAAGAGTTCAATTAGATCAGGCTTTTTGCTATAATGAGGGAAGAAAAATAGACAGGAGAATAAGATGTCAGAACCATTATTTTTACAATCAGTCATGCATGAAAAAATCTGGGGCGGAACCAAGCTACGTGATGAGTTTGGCTACGACATCCCAAGTGAAAAAATCGGAGAATACTGGGCTATCTCAGCTCACCCAAATGGAGTTTCAAAGGTAGCCAATGGTTGCTACGAGGGAACAGACCTTGCTACTTTGTATGCGGAACACCGAGAATTGTTTGGCAATCGTCCAGAACCTGTATTTCCACTCTTGACCAAAATTCTCGATGCCAACGATTGGCTCAGTGTCCAAGTTCATCCAGACGATGCCTATGGTCTAGAACATGAAGGCGAACTCGGAAAAACAGAGTGCTGGTACATCATCGCTGCGGATGAAGGTTCAGAGATTATCTATGGTCACAATGCCAAATCAAAAGAAGAACTCCGCCAGCAAATCGAGGACAAAAACTGGGATGCACTACTGACAAAAGTGCCGGTTAAGGCTGGAGATTTCTTCTATGTACCAAGCGGTACCATGCACGCTATCGGAGCAGGTATCTTGATTCTTGAAACCCAGCAGTCTAGCGATACCACTTACCGTGTTTATGACTTTGACCGTAAGGACGACAAGGGCAACTTGCGTGAACTTCATCTTGAAAAATCTATCGATGTCTTGAATATTGGAGAGCCTGCCAATAGCCGTCCTGTAACTGTCAAAGCAGATGATTTACGTTCCACTCTCCTTGTATCCAATGATTTCTTCGCCGTTTACAAGTGGGAAATCACTGGAAAAGTTGACTTTGAAAAGACAGCTGACTACAGCTTGTTCAGCGTCTTAGCTGGTCAAGGTCAACTGTCTGTTGATGGGACAAACTATCCAATCCAAAAAGGCAGCCACTTTATCCTACCAAGTGATGTTGAAGCTTGGACTTTGGAAGGACAAGGTTTGGAATTGATTGTTAGCCATCCATAAAAAGAAAGGGCCTGAGTTTACTACTCAAGTCCTTTTTGATTACATAAATTGGGCGATGAAGACCACAATGATGATGATTGGAATGATTAAGCGAAGGAGGAAGAGCCAGACTTGGAAAAGTCCTTGTTTCCATGCTCTTTCATCAAGATGCAGTTCCTCAATGGCAAGGGTCTTCTTAAAGATATAGCCTGTAAAGAGAGAAAGGCAGAGGGCTCCAAATGGCATGAGGAGATTGGAAACCAAGAAGTCCATAGCATCAAAGAAAGTCTTCCCAAAGATGTGAACATCCGCCATAACACCGTAAGAAAGGGCTGAAGGAATTCCAAAGATAAAGGTCAAGATTCCTAAAATGGCACTCCATTTGCCACGCTTGCTGTTGTCCTGATTGGTGATATTGCCCACATTGATCTCCAGCATCACGACAGAAGAAGTAACCGTCGCAAAGAGGAAGAGCAAGAGGAAGAGGATGTAGAAAATAGTTCCAAAAGGCATCTTGTCAAAGAGTTGAGGCAAGACGATAAAGAGCAGGCTTGGTCCCCCTTCAGACTGGATATTGAAGGATGACATGGCTGGGAAAATGGCAAGTCCTGCCATGATGGATACCGAGATGTTCATAGCTACGATGGAAATCCCTGACTGGACTAGATTGGTTTTCTTGTCCAAGTAGGATGCATAGGTCAGCATGGCTGTAACCCCTAGTGAGAGGGCAAAGAAAGATTGTCCCAGAGCATAGAGGAGACCAGCACTGGTCAGTTTTGAAAAGTCTGGTTTGAGGAAGTAGAGAACGCCTTCCATAGCATTTGGCAAGCTGAGAGAGCGTCCAATAATCACAACAAAGATGATAAAGAGCAGGGGCATCATGACTTTTGAAGCTCTTTCAATCCCTTTTTGAACCCCACGTGATACAATAAAGATATTCAATAAGATAAAGGCTGCTTGAGCTCCAAGGACAATGGCTGGATTTGAAATGATTGAAGTAAATAACTGAGCATAATCACCCGTTCCACCAAGGTGGAACAATTTCCCAAACTCAATACCCAGATAGACTAAAATCCAACCTCCGATGACACTGTAAAAGGAGAGAAGGATAAAGAGGGCAAAGGCACCAATCCAACCGATAAAGTTGTACTTGTTATTCTTGCCCAGTTTTCCAAAGGTTTTGATAGCGGAAACGCCAGCACTGCGGCCAAGGGCAAACTCAGCTAGCAGGAGCGGGAAACCGATTAAAATAGTGGAGATGAGAAAGACTAGTAAAAAGCCTCCTCCACCGTTAGCGGCAGTCATATAAGGGAATTTCCAAACGGCTCCAAGTCCGATGGCTGAACCAGCAGATGCTAAGATAAAGCCTAGTTTCGAGCCCCATTGCGATTTTTCTGACATAGTTGAAACTCCAATCTCTTTTTTAAAATAAGAAAAGGCTACTTGAGTTGTCAAATAGCCCTCTCTCAATGGCTCTTTATGAGCCTTCTGTTTGATTGATAGACTTGACTATCCTATCATGTTTTCTAAGGTCTGTCAAGAAAACCATTTTCAAGTTTTCACACCTTTCTCAAAAAGTTAAAAATTTTTCTCAAAAACGCTTGACTCTGACCTAGGGGGAGGGGTTATACTATTTCTTGTAAGGAGGAAATCATGTACCATATAAAAGAAGCTGCGCAGCTTTCAGGTGTCTCTGTCAAGACCCTGCACCACTACGATAAGATAGGGCTCTTGGTTCCCTTAAAGTCGGAAAACGGCTATCGAACTTACAGTCAGGAGGATTTGGAACGCCTTCAGGTTATTCTGTATTACAAATATCTAGGTTTTTCTTTAGAAAAAATAGCAGAGCTATTAAAGGGAGAAACATCAGATTTATTGCCTCATTTGACTAGGCAGTTGGACTATTTGACCCAAGAAAGAGAACATCTGGATACCTTGATTTCCACCTTGCAAAAAACCATTCAAGAACAAAAAGGAGAAAGAAAAATGACGATTGAGGAAAAATTCACTGGATTTAGCTATCAAGACAATCAAAAATACCACCAAGAAGCGGTAGAGAAGTATGGACAGGAAGTCATGGACCAAGCGCTTGAACGCCAAAATGGTAGAGAAGATGAGGCTACTGCCGCTTTTAACCAAGTTTTTCAAGCTTTAGCTCAAAACCTTAAAAATGGACTAGCTGCAACAGCAGCCGAAAACCAAGAGCAAGCTGCCAAACTCTTGCAGGCCATCCGTACTTATGGATTTGACTGCTCTATTGAAGTATTCGGTCATATCGGCAAAGGCTACGTCTACAACCCAGAGTTTAAGGAAAATATTGACAAATTTGGACCTGGAACAGCTCAGTACACATCAGATGTCATTACCCACTATGTTCAAACTCAGATAAAATAAGCATCGCTGGAGATTTGTCCTGCTCCGCTAAAAAAGCTAAATCTTCTGTTTAACTTTTTAGGGAGCAGGTCATTTTAGTTGTTATCTTTTTGGAAAGCATTCTGGCCCCAGACTCTTTACTTTGTTGCTAAAGGGAAATTCATTTTTAAAGTTTTTGTAGTGACAACTCTGAGTGATTAGTTCGCCTTGATAAAATCAGTAAAAAAAGATATGATAGTAGGAGAAAAATGAGGTTAAGAGTGATGGACAAAAGTAGAATTAAAACAGAAACACAGCAGGTAATTGAAGATGTTTTGGAAAAGGCTGGATTGCGTGAAGGAAGCCTCTTTGTCCTAGGTTTATCCTCTAGTGAAGTTTTAGGCGGCCATATAGGCAAGGAATCAAGCCAAGAAATTGGCGAAATCATTGTGAAGACGATTTTAGATGTCCTCGAAGGGAAAGGAATTCATCTAGCTGTTCAAGGTTGTGAGCATGTCAATCGTGCTCTCGTTGTTGAACGTCAGGTGGCAGAGCAATTTGGTCTGGAAATCGTCAGCGTCCTTCCGACTCTTCATGCAGGCGGTTCGGGTCAGCTAGCTGCCTTTAAGTTTATGAAAGACCCTGTTGAGGTGGAGTTCATCAAGGCTCATGCTGGATTGGATATAGGAGATACCGCAATTGGCATGCATGTCAAGCATGTGCAGGTTCCGATTCGACCAGTTTTGCGTGAGATTGGCCATGCCCATGTAACCGCTCTAGCTAGTCGTCCCAAACTCATCGGGGGTGCGCGTGCGCAGTATCCAGAAGATTCTATTAGAAAGATATGAGAATGAAAAAGAAAAAAGAACAGTTTCAAAAAAACCTAAAGTATTCTATTCGTAAATTGACTGTTGGAGTTGGTCCTGTAGCAATCGGGGCCTTTCTTGTTGGTGCTAGTTTTTTATCAGCTGGTAGAGTCCAAGCAGATGAATTAGCTGAAGTGAATTCAGTCCATTATCGATATTTGACGGAGCAAGAATTAACCGAGTCTGAAAAAGCCTTGATTCATCATGAAGTTCCTACAGAATTTCAAGATGAAGATATTATTTATGTCGTTTATCGCAAGAAGGCAACTAACAGTCAACAACTTCCCTATACAGGAAGTAAAGAATTTGCTTTAGCAGGTCTTGGTCTTGCAACAGCATCTTTAGCTGTTTTTTTGGTGTCCAAAAAACAGCGTCGGAAAGTTCTTGGAGTGCTGTTGATTGGTTCTCTTGGTGTCAGCAACTTCATTCCTTTTGCTACTTTTGCCTTTGAGAATAAAGAATTACTTGCTTACAATCAAACGATTTCGGCCTCCTCAAATGAAGAACTAACGAAAGGTGTGATCGATATTGGAGGATATGAGTATATTGGTTATTTTAAAGGAACTGACATAAAAGTAGCTAGTTTTTCTAAAAAAGGGAAATCTCTAGTCCAAGACAATTCCCCAGATTATACTGGGAAACTTGAAAGTAAAGGTACCCAAGAAGAAGGCAAAGAGGGTCAATCGCTTGTCCAAGACAGTTTGCCAGCGTATACTGGAAAACTTGAAAGCAAGGGTACTCAGGAGTCTGGTAAAGAAGGCGAATCCCTCGTTCAAGATAGTTTGCCAGCGTATACTGAAAAACTTGAAAGCAAAGGCACTCAGGAACCCGGTCAAGAGGGTGATTCCCTTGTTCAAGAGCCTCGGGCAGAATATACTGGAAAGGTTGAGGCAAAAGGCACTCAAGAGTCTGGTAAAGAAGGTGACTCCCTTGTTCAAGACAATTCCCCAGCGTATACTGGAAAACTTGAAAGCAAAGGCACTCAGGAACCTGGTAAAGAAGGTCAATCACTTATTCAAGATAGTTTGCCAGCGTATACCGAGAAACTTGAAAGTAAGGGTACTCAGGAATCCGGCAAAGAGGGTGAATCCTTAGTTCAAGAGCCTCGGGCAGAATATACTGGAAAGGTTGAGGCAAAAGGCACTCAAGAGTCTGGTAAAGAAGGCGAATCCCTCGTTCAAGAGCCTCGGGCAGAATATACTGGAAAACTTGAAAGCAAAGGCACTCAGGAACCTGGTAAAGAAGGTCAATCACTTATTCAAGATAGTTTGCCAGCGTATACCGAGAAACTTGAAAGTAAGGGTACTCAGGAATCCGGCAAAGAGGGTGAATCCTTAGTTCAAGAGCCTCGGGCAGAATATACTGGAAAGGTTGAGGCAAAAGGCACTCAAGAGTCTGGTAAAGAAGGCGAATCTCTCGTTCAAGGCAATTCCCCAGCGTATACTGGAAAACTTGAAAGCAAAGGCACTCAGGAAACTGGTAAGGAAGGTCACTCCCTTGTTCAAGAGGACCTTCCAGAATATACAGTAACTGAAGGAACAATTACTAAAGACACAATCGCAGAGATTGACTACCAGACGGAAATCGATGATGATCCTACAAAATACACTGACGAAGAAACAGTGGTTCAAAACGGTGAAAAAGGGATCCAAGTTACCAAAACGACCTATAAAGCTGTCGAAGGTGTTGAGACTGACCAAGTTTTAAATACAACAACCACTGTCATCAAAAAACCAGTCACTAAAAAAATAAGTCGTGGTACGAAACCAATAGAAGGAACTCTTGCAGAAGAAAGTCTTGAAAAAATTCCGTTTAAAGAGATAGTCGAAGAAGACGCGCAATTGAAAAAGGGCGATAAAGTTACGATCCAAGAAGGAAAAGACGGTCAGAAAAAGGTTATCAAAACCTACAAGACCATCAAAGGAATCAAGACGCAGGAAGCGCCTGAAATTCTTGAACAGGTCATCGAGTTAGCCCAAGACCGTATTGTTAAACTAGGTACCAAAAACTTCGAAAAGCCAGTGTTGACTTTTTCAAAGGTTGATATTCAGGATTTGAAACGCTCATCTCAGATTCACTATAATCTGGAAAATCCAAGTAAGGCAGCGATTAAATCGATCACTTTAACCCTGAAAAAAGGCGACGAAGTCGTCAAAACTATGACGGTTTCACCGGATAACTTGACTGCAACTCTAACAGATTTGCAATATTACAAAGATTATAAACTCGAAACAAAAATGGTTTATGATCGTGGCGAAGGAAGCGAGGAAGAAATTCTCAAAGAAGAATCACTGAGAATTGATTTAAAAAAGGTCGAAGTTAAAAATATAAAAGAAACAAGCCTCATAAGTGTTGACGACAATGGCATGGAAACGGATAATAGTTTCTTAACTTCTGTTCCAAGTGATGTAAGGTCTTACTATCTAAAAATTGCTACACGTGATAATAAGATGACGCGTCTTGCGATTGACAAAATTAAAGAAGTGACAGTCGATGGAAAAACGCTTTATAAGGTCACTGCCAAAGCGCCTGACCTCGTTCAGCATACGGATGGTAACCAGCTCAGTGAGGAATACGTCCATTATTTTGCCAAACCAAAAACTCATGAGGAGAATGTATACTACGATTTCAATGAACTTGTAAAAGCTATGCAGGCCAATCCATCTGGTGAATTTAAAATTGGTGCGGACTTGAATGCGGTCAATGTTCCTGCAGCTGGTAAATCATATGTAACGACGAAGTTCCGAGGCAAGTTATCAAGTGTGGACGGTCAACGATATACGATTCATAACTTGGAACGTCCACTATTAGGCGATACTGAAGGCGCCCATATCCATGACCTTAACCTCGGTAAGGTAAACATTCATATGCCATGGGCAAATAGAGTTGCTCCCTTGGCTGCTGTTGTAAAAAACACAACGATCAATAATGTGAAAGTAACGGGTACAGTTGTTGGAAATAATGACGTATCAGGTTTGATCAATAAAATTGATAATAACGGCAGATTAACAAATGTGGCATTCATTGGTAAGCTTCATGCTGGTGGGAATCAAGGCGCCTTTCTTGCTGGAATTGTTGGAGAAAACTGGAAAGGTTCTGTTGAGAAGGCCTATGTTGATGCACAAATAACAGGTAATAAAGCGAAAGTTGCGGGCATTGCCTATTGGTCACAAAATGGTGGGGATAACCATGCAGTTTATCGGGACGGAGCCATAAAAGAATCTGTAGCTAAAGGTACTATCGATGTGAGAGAACCGATTAGCGCGGGTGGTGTTGTAGGCAGTACAAATGCCTTGGGCTCCGTTGAAGATACTGTTTCAATGATGAAAGTTAAGAACGGTGAGATTTTCTATGGCTCATCTGATATTGATGATGATCCTTATTGGACAGGTGACCGCTTAAATCGAAACTTTGTTGTTACTGGTGTGAGTGAAGGAAAATCTTCATATAGATATTCTAAACAACAGCATCGTATTAAGCCTATTTCGCAAGAAGAAGCAGACAAGAAAATTGCTGCTCTGGGAATCACAGCGCATGAGTATGAAATCAATGATCCTGTTGTAGATAAATTAAACCGTTTGACACACCGTGAAGACGAGTACAAGGCTATTCAAGACTACAGAGCTGACCGCGAACTTGCCTATCGCAATATTGAAAAATTACAACCATTCTATAATAGGGAGTGGATTGTCAATCAGGCTAATAAACTAGATGCAAGCTCAAACTTGGTGACCAAAGAAGTCCTTTCTGTTACTGGTTTGAAGAATGGACAGTTTGTAACAGACTTGTCAGCTATTGATCAGATCATGATTCACTATGCTGATGGTACCAAAGAAGAATTGGCCGTTACTGTCAAAGCTGACTCTGATGTAAAACAAGTCAAAGAGTACGAAGTGACCAACCAGAATATTGTTTATACGCCAAATATGCTAGTGAAAGATCGTGCTGGTTTGATTGCAAAGGCAAAAGAAACATTATCCAGTGTAGAATTGATTTCTCCTGAAGTGCGCGCTCTTATGGACAAGCGGAACAAACCGCAAGAAAACACGGATGAACGAAAAAATGGTTACATTCGCGATTTATTCTTAGAAGAAAGTTTTGATGAAGTAAAACAAAATCTTGGAAACTTGGTGAAACAAATTGTTGAAAATGAAGATCATCAACTAAATGATGATGAAGCAGCTCAACGTGCTTTCATTAAGAAAGTTGAAGACAATAAGGCCAACATTATGATGGGGCTTGCTTATTTGAACCAATACTATGGCATTAAATATGATGAATTGTCGATCAAAGATATTATGATGTTTAAACCAGATTTTTATGGTAAGAACGTGAATGTCTTAGATCGCTTGATCACTATCGGCTCAAAAGAGAACAATCTTAAGGGCGACCAATCCCAAGATGCGTATAGTCGAGTGATTGCAGGTGCTACAGGTAAAGGAAGCCTTCATGAGTTTCTAACATATAACATGAAATTGTTTACAAATGAAACCGATATGAATGTTTGGTTTAAAAAGGCAATTGAAAAGAATGCTTATGTGGTAGAACAGCCATCATTGAACCCCGATTTTGCTCATAAGAAGTATCGTCTGTATGAAGGGATTAATAATGGCGTGCATGGTCGGATGATTTTGCCTCTATTAAACTTGAAGAACTCGCATCTCTTCATGATTTCGACCTATAATACCATTTCTTTTAGTGCTTTTGAAAAATATGGTAAAAATACTGAGGAGGCTCGTGAAGCCTTCAAGAGTGAAATCAATAAGAGAGCAAAAGAGCAGGTGAACTACTTAGACTTTTGGTCAAAATTAGCTGCTGATAATGTACGTAATAAGCTCCTCAAGAGTGGAAATAGTGTTCCAACACCTGTTTGGGACAATCATGATGCGCCTGGTATCGGTTGGGCAAACCGATATGGTCACAAGGATGGGAAACCAGATTATGCTCCGATTCGAGAGTTCTTTGGACGGATTCATAAATATCATGGCTATCAGTATGGATATGGTGCTTACGCATATATCTTTGCAGCTCCAAATCAGCAAGATGCTGTCTACTTTGTTATGACAGAGTTGATAAGTGATTTTGGTACATCGGCCTTTACGCATGAAACGACTCATGTGAATGATCGTATGGCTTACTATGGCGGTTGGTATCATCGTGAAGGGACGGACTTAGAGTCCTTTGCGCAAGGTATGCTCCAGTCACCATCGTTGACAAATCCAAATGGTGAATACGGCGCCTTAGGTTTGAACATGGCTTATGAACGTCAGAATGATGGCAATCAAATCTACAATTATGATCCAAATAAGTTAAAGAACCGTGAAGAAATTGATCACTATATGAAGAACTATAACGAGGCTCTGATGATGCTGGACCATCTAGAAGCAGATGCAGTTATTGGAAAACACTTGGACGACAACAGTAAGTGGTTCAAGAAGATGGACCGAGAATGGCGTACGAACGCTGAGCGAAACAATCTGAAAGGCGAGCCACATCAATGGGATAAATTACGTGATTTAACGGATAATGAGAAGAAATTGACGATTACGAGCATTGATCAATTGGTTGATCATAACTTCGTTACAAAACATGGTATGCCAGGGAATGGACGTTATCGTTCGGAAGGTTTTGACAGTGCTTACCAAACCGTAAATATGATGTCGGGTATCTTTGGTGGTAATACTAGCAAGAGTACAGTTGGTTCGATTTCATTCAAACATAATGCTTTCCGTATGTGGGGATACTATGGTTATCTTAACGGATTTATTGGTTACGCTTCAAACAAATATAAGGCGGAAGCTAACAAGGAAAACAAAGGGTTGTTGGGTGATGACTTCATTATCAAGAAAATCTCTAATGGCCAATTTGATACTCTTGAAGCATGGAAGAAACATTGGTATAAAGAAGTCTATGACAAAGCTCAAAACGGCTTCACTACAATCGAAATCAATGACAGATCTATCTCTACTTATGCTGAGTTGAAGTCCTTATTTGATGAAGCTGTTCAAAAAGACCTAGATAGCATGGAAAATCCAAATATAAAGAATCATTATAAAAATACTGAAGATCTTAAATGGAAGGTTTACAAACAGCTCCTTCAAAAATCAGATGGATTCTCTGGAAATTTATTTGCCAAAGCATCGTTATAAAGTCGAAATGACTAAAAAGGTGGATCAGCTTAAGCTGCATCTGCCTTTTTGTGCTATACTTAAGATATGCATAGAAAAACAGTGATTGATTTTAGGGCTTTGGGGGAGAGATACACCTTTACCCAGCCGATCAAAGAGTTAAAAACGAGAGATTTAGCAGAAGTAGCAGACTTGCTAGCACAAGTGGAAAGCTACCAAGAGCAAGGCTATTATGTGGTGGGCTACGTCAGTTACGAGGCTGCACCTGCATTTGAGGAGAAATTAGCAGTTCATAAAGCTCCTTTACTGGCAGAGTATCTGCTATATTTTACTGTTCATGATAGGGTAGAAACATCCCCTATTCCTCTGACTTATGAGGAAGTAGATCTGCCTTCAAAGTGGCAGGAAGTAACGTCAGCAGAGGACTATGAAAAGGCGATTGCCCAGATTCACCATCAT
The DNA here is from genome assembly GCF_016028255.1 of Streptococcus oralis. Classification (NCBI taxonomy): domain Bacteria; kingdom Bacillati; phylum Bacillota; class Bacilli; order Lactobacillales; family Streptococcaceae; genus Streptococcus; species Streptococcus oralis. The sequence goes on along the minus strand of NZ_CP065707.1, from coordinate 1,920,316 downwards.
TTGCGGCAGGGTGATACCTATCAGGTCAACTACACTGTCCAACTCAAGCAGGACTTAAGTGCCAATCCTTTTGCCATCTACAATCGCATGGTGGTAGAACAGGAGGCGGGCTACAATGCCTATGTTGAACACGATGAGATGGCAGTGATTTCCATGAGTCCAGAGCTCTTTTTTGAGCAAAATGACCGAGAATTAACGACTCGCCCAATGAAGGGAACAACCCAGCGTGGGGGGACTGACGATGAAGATTTGAAAGAGGCAGCTTGGTTGGAGCAAGATCCTAAAAATCGCTCTGAAAATATGATGATTGTGGATCTCTTGCGCAATGACATGAACCGTATTTCTGAAGTGGGCAGTGAACATGTAGAACGTCTGTGTCAAGTGGAGCAGTATTCGACTGTTTGGCAGATGACCTCAACCATCAAGAGTCAGTTGCGAGAGGATGTGGACTTGGTTGCCGTTTTTCGGTCTCTCTTTCCTTGTGGTTCCATAACGGGTGCACCCAAAATTGCGACCATGGAAATCATCAAGGACTTGGAGTCACACCCGCGTGGAGTCTACTGCGGAACGATTGGTCTCTTGCTTCCAAATGGGCGACGAATTTTTAATGTCGCCATTCGGACTATCCAACTGCATCAAGGGAAAGCTATCTATGGGGTTGGCGGAGGGATTACTTGGGATAGCACCTGGGAATCTGAATACCGTGAGGTTCATCAAAAAGCGGCTGTACTCTATCGTAAACAAGCTCGTTTCCAATTGATTACAACTGGGAGAATCAGCCAGAAGAGCTTGTTGTTTGAAGAACAACATTTAGAAAGAATGACAAAGGCGAGTCGATATTTTGCCTATCCTTTTGATCCAAAAAAACTGAGACAAAAGATAGAGGAAGAGTGTCAAGCTTGTGATGTTAATCAAGACTACCGCTTGCGAATTACCCTCAACAAGTCTGGAGAGCTAGAACTCAGTCGCCAAATCTTAACACCCCTCAGTCCAAGTTTCTGCAAAGCCAAACTTTGTCTGCAAGAAGCAGATTTGAATCAAGCGTTTACCTACTTTAAAACAACTCATAGACCACACTTAAGTCTAGGGGAACAAGAGAAGATTTACCACAATAAGTCAGGAGAATTGCTGGAAACCTCTATTGGAAATCTGGTTCTGAAAATCGCTGGGAAGCTCTACACACCGCCTATCAATCTTGGCATCTTGCCAGGAATCTATCGTCAGTATTTGCTGGAAACAGGGCAGGTAGAGGAAAAAGTTCTGACTTTGACAGACTTGAACCACGCGGAGGCTATCTATGGTTGTAATGCGGTCAGAGGCTTGTATGAGTTGGAAGTGATATAACTATGGATTTTTCAATTAAGTTTTAGATTTATTTCTGAATATTTAATATTTGATTTGAAAGCAAAATAAAGTATATGGTATACTATAGGTATAAATCATTAAAATAATGGAGATTTTTATGAAAAAATCAAAAAAAATTTTAGTAACCAGCTTAGCAACTGCAACACTGGGACTTATTTCATTTGCAGATACAACTGAAGCCTTTCCTTTTTCGGCTCAGCATGTTTCTGCTCAAGAAAAGGATGTATCTAAAAACGGTAAGATTGTAAAAGAGAATACAACTTCGGCGCCAAATCAAGCTGAGAAATCGAAAACACCAGCGCCGAAACCAGAACCAAAACCAGCGCCGAAACCAGAACCAAAACCAGCGCCGAAACCAGCGCCGAAACCAGAACCAAAACCCGCGCCGAAACCCGCGCCAAAACCCGCGTCGAAGCCAGCACCAAAACCCGCGCCGAAGCCGGCACCAAAACCTACGCCGAAGCCAGCACCAAAACCCGTACCGAAGCCGGCACCAAAACCCGCGCCGAAGCCGGCACCAAAACCCGCACCGAAGCCGGCACCAAAACCCGCGCCGAAACCCGCGCCGAAACCAGAACCAAAACCCGCGCCGAAACCCGCGCCAAAACCCGCGTCGAAGCCAGCACCAAAACCCGCGCCGAAGCCGGCACCAAAACCTACGCCGAAGCCAGCACCAAAACCCGTACCGAAGCCGGCACCAAAACCCGCGCTGAAGCCGGCACCAAAACCCGCGCCGAAGCCGGCACCAAAACCCGCGCTGAAGCCGGCACCAAAACCGACTGAAAAAGCTAAAGAAACAACTCCTAAACAGGATAAATCACAATCTAAAGTTCAGTCTGGCTGGGTAGGAAATTACTACCTCAAATCAGATGGAAAGAGAGCTAAAAATGAATGGGTAGATGGTGGTCGTTATTATGTTGATTCTGATGGAAAAAAGGTTAAAAGTGACTGGATTTATGATAAAAACTATGGATCCTATTATTATTTAACCGCAGAAGGAAGCTCTGCTCGCAATAAATGGGTAGGAAATTATTACCTCAAATCAGATGGAAAGATGGCCAAGAATGAATGGGTAGATGGTGGCCGTTATTATGTTGAATCAGATGGTAAAATGGCTAGGGATAAATGGGTAGATGGTGGCCGTCACTATGTAGACTACGATGGTGTGCGGCAACCAAAACTAGATGGGAAGCAGTACAATGCTGCTTTAAATAAAGCGAAAAGCTATAATTCGGTTTTACATATGTCAAAAAAAGATCTCTATAACCAATTAACGTGGAATGGTTTTTCAAGTTCAGTAGCGCAGTATGCCATCGATCACTTGAATGCAGATTACAAAGCAAATGCCTTAATTACAGCAAGAGAATACCGAAAGAATAACCATTTATCAAAGACAGAGATTTATGAGTGGCTAACTTCTTCTTATGTTGGAAAATTTACAAAAGAAGAAGCAAACTATGCAATTCAAAAACTTAATCTACCATCAGAAGGCAGCCAAGCTCGCAATAAATGGGTAGGAAATTATTATTTCAAATCAGATGGAAAGATGGCCAAGAATGAATGGGTAGATGGTGGCCGTTATTATGTTGAATCAGACGGTAAAATGGCTAGGGGCAAATGGGTAGATGGTGGCCGTTATTATGTTGAATCAGATGGTAAAATGGCTAGGGATAAATGGGTAGATGGTGGCCGTCACTATGTAGGATACGATGGTGTGCGGCAACCAAAACTAGATGGGAAGCAGTACAATGCTGCTTTAAATAAAGCGAAAAGCTATAATTCGGTTTTACATATGTCAAAAAAAGATCTCTATAACCAATTAACGTGGAATGGTTTTTCAAGTTCAGCAGCGCAGTATGCCATCGATCACTTAAATGCAGATTACAAAGCAAATGCCTTAATTACAGCAAGAGAATACCGAAAGAATAACCATTTATCAAAGACAGAGATTTATGAGTGGCTAACTTCTTCTTATGTTGGAAAATTTACAAAAGAAGAAGCTAATTATGCGATTCAACATCTTGATGACTAATCATTTTGAATAGTGAACTATTTTTAGATGTTGTAATGTTGGCTTTTTAGTACGCAAACCTTTGCACAAAGTTGATGATTTTGTTATACTATATCTGTAAGCATTTTCAATTAAAAAGGAGAAGACGATGAGTCAAAAGATTATTGGGATTGACCTTGGTGGAACATCTATCAAATTTGCAATTTTAACTCAAGAGGGAGAAATCCAAGAAAAATGGTCTATCAAGACCAATATTTTGGACGAGGGAAGCCATATCGTAGATGATATGATTGCGTCTATTCAGCATCGTTTGGACTTGCTTGGATTGTCAGCTAAGGATTTCCGAGGAATTGGTATGGGATCACCTGGTGTGGTTGACCGTGAAAAAGGGACTGTTATCGGTGCATACAATCTCAACTGGAAAACCCTTCAACCAGTTAAAGAAAAGATTGAAAAAGCCTTGGGTATTCCATTCTTTATCGATAATGATGCCAACGTAGCTGCGCTTGGTGAGCGTTGGATGGGTGCTGGTGACAACCAACCAGACGTTGTCTTTATGACACTTGGTACTGGTGTTGGTGGCGGTATCGTGGCAGAAGGCAAATTGCTTCACGGTGTTGCTGGTGCTGCTGGTGAGCTTGGTCACATCACTGTTGACTTTGACCAACCAATCGCATGTACCTGTGGCAAAAAAGGCTGTCTTGAGACAGTTGCTTCAGCAACAGGGATTGTCAACTTGACTCGTCGTTATGCAGATGAATACGAAGGCGATGCTGCCTTGAAACGCTTGATTGACGATGGTGAAGAAGTAACAGCTAAAACTGTCTTTGACCTTGCAAAAGAAGGGGACGACCTTGCCTTGATCGTTTACCGAAACTTCTCACGTTACTTGGGAATCGCTTGTGCTAATATCGGCTCAATCCTCAACCCATCAACGATTGTTATCGGTGGTGGAGTTTCAGCTGCGGGAGAATTCCTTCTACAAGGTGTTCAAAAGGTCTATGATGAAAATACCTTCCCACAAGTACGCACATCCACTAAATTGGCTCTTGCAACTCTAGGAAATGACGCTGGAGTAATCGGAGCAGCATCGCTTGTATTGCAATAAGATAGATTGATAATAGAGCTTGGTGTTTATCAAGCTCTTTTTTAAAAATCGAATAAAACGAAATAGGTTTAAATTTTGGGAAGGAGCCGCTAGATGGATACATCAAAACAACCCATGCTTGAACTAGCATTGCCTATCGCTACGGAAGCTCATAGGGGGCAATTTGATAAGGCAGGGATAGATTATATAGAACATCCAATCTATGTAGCAAGCCAAGTTGATACTGAAGAAGAAAAAGCAGTTGCTTTACTACATGATGTCATTGAGGACAGTCCTTTTACAGCTGAAGAACTATTACTAGCTGGTTTACCAGAAACAGTAGTTACAGCCGTTCAAATTTTGTCAAAGAAAAAGGGGCAAGAGTATCAAACATATCTGGAAAATGTGAAATCTAATTCTCTAGCACGCGTTGTCAAATTAGCAGATTTAAAACATAATTCAGATTTATCTAGACTGAGTTCTGTCACTGACAAGGATTTGGAACGATTAGAAAAATACAAGAATGCGATTGATTATCTGAGTATATAGAAAAGCTTTTTTTATGCTATACTAGTTAGGAAATAAATGAGGTGAGAGTAAATGACAAAAGCAGATACGATTTTTAAAGAAAATATTGAACGAATCCTCAAAAACGGTGTCTTTTCTGAGCAGGCTCGTCCCAAGTACAAGGATGGGACTGTTGCCAACTCCAAGTACGTAACGGGTGCCTTTGCGGAGTATGATTTGTCTAAAGGGGAATTCCCCATCACGACCTTGCGTCCCATTGCGATCAAATCTGCCATCAAGGAAGTGCTCTGGATTTACCAAGACCAGTCTAATAGCCTAGAAGTGCTTAATAACAAGTACAATGTTCACTACTGGAATGACTGGGAAGTGGGAGAAACGGGGACCATCGGTGAGCGCTATGGGGCAGTTGTTAAGAAACACGATATCATCAACAAGATTCTCAAGCAGTTAGAAGCCAACCCTTGGAACCGCCGCAATATCATCTCGCTCTGGGATTACCAAGCTTTTGAGGAGACAGATGGTCTTCTTCCATGCGCCTTTCAGACCATGTTTGATGTCCGTCGGGTTGATGGGGAAATCTATCTGGATGCGACTTTGACCCAGCGTTCGAATGACATGCTGGTGGCTCACCACATTAACGCTATGCAGTACGTAGCTCTTCAAATGATGATTGCTAAACACTTTGGCTGGAAGGTTGGGAAGTTTTTCTATTTTATCAACAACCTTCATATCTACGATAATCAATTTGAACAAGCTCAGGAATTGCTTCGTCGTGAGCCGTCAAACTGCCAACCACGCTTGGTTTTAAATGTTCCTGATGGGACCAATTTCTTTGATATCAAAGCGGAGGACTTTGAGTTAGTTGACTATGATCCGGTTAAGCCACAACTGAAGTTTGATTTGGCTATTTAATACTCTTCGAAAATCTCTTCAAACCACGTCAGCGTCGCATTACCGTAGGTATGGTGACTGACTTCGTCAGTTCTATCCACAACCTCAAAGCAGTGCTTTGAGCAACCTGCGGCTAGCTTCCTAGTTTGCTCTTTGATTTTCATTGACTATAAAAGAAAATAAAAAGAAGTTGAGATTTCTCAACTTCTTTTGTTGCTTAATGTGATACGCGACGGCGAGCTGCTTTTTTACGGTTTTCTTCGATGAAAGCTGCTTTTTGCTCTTCTGGCTCAATCACTTTCTTTTTAATTGCGTATACTGCACCTGCAACGGCAGCGACAGTTCCTGCGACACCTGTTACAAGACCTTTAGCGAATCCTTTAGCCATGAGTCTTCCTCCTTTATCTTTCCGATCAGCCAGGCTCCTTAAGTGGTAGCATTTTTCTGACTTAACTTTTTGTGATATAATAATAGTAACGAAAAAATGGAAATTTTTCAAGGAAAAAAGATGAAAACAAAAATAATTGTGATTGTTGGACCGACTGCTGTTGGGAAAACAGCCCTTGCTATTGAAGTAGCTAAGCGCTTTGGTGGAGAGGTGGTCAGCGGTGACAGTCAGCAAGTATACAGAAGGCTAGATATTGGGACGGCCAAGGCTAGCCCAGAGGAGCAAGCAGCTGTTCCTCATCATTTGATTGATGTCAGAGAGGTGACCGAGTCTTACTCGGCTTTTGATTTTGTTTCAGAAGCTAAGAAGGCTATTGAGGATATTCAAAGTCGTGGCAAGCTAGCCATTATTGCTGGTGGAACCGGGCTTTATGTCCAGAGCTTGCTGGAAGGATACCATCTAGGGGGGGAAACACCTCATGAGGAAATATTAGCCTATCGAGCTAGTTTAGAGTCATATTCAGATAAGGAATTAGCCCATCTTGTGGAGCAAGCAGGTCTTGAAATTCCCCAGTTTAACCGTCGTCGTGCCATGCGTGCCTTGGAGATTGCCCATTTTGGTCAGGATTTGGAAAATCAAGAGACTTTGTATGAACCTCTGATTATCTGCTTAGATGATGAGCGTAGTCAGCTTTATGAACGTATCAACAACCGAGTGGATCTAATGTTTGAGGCTGGGCTTTTGGATGAGGCCAAGTGGCTTTTTGACCATTACCCTGATGCGCAGGCAGCCAAAGGAATTGGCTACAAGGAACTATTTCCATATTTCCGTGGGGAGCAGACTTTAGAGGAAGCTAGTGAGAGTCTCAAACAGGCTACCCGTCGTTTTGCCAAGCGTCAGTTGACCTGGTTCCGTAATCGCATGCAGGTGACCTTTTATCAGATAGGAGAGTCTGGCGTGAAGGAGCGTATTCTAAGCCAGATTGAGGAGTTTTTAAATGATTGAAACGGAGAAAAAAGAAGAACGGGTCCTGCTCATCGGTGTAGAATTGCAGGGAATGGACAATTTTGACCTCTCCATGGAAGAGTTGGCCAGTCTGGCTAAGACTGCTGGAGCAGTCGTTGTAGATAGCTATAGACAAAAACGTGAAAAGTATGACTCCAAGACCTTCGTCGGCTCAGGTAAGTTGGAAGAGATTGCGCGGATGGTGGATGCAGAAGAAATTAGCACTGTCATCGTCAACAACCGTCTGACACCACGGCAAAATGTCAATCTAGAGGAAGTTCTCGGGGTCAAGGTTATTGACCGTATGCAGTTGATTCTAGATATCTTTGCCATGCGGGCTCGAAGCCATGAAGGGAAACTCCAAGTGCATTTGGCCCAGCTTAAGTACCTCTTACCCCGCTTGGTTGGTCAGGGGATTATGCTTAGTCGTCAGGCTGGGGGAATTGGTTCCCGTGGACCTGGTGAAAGCCAGCTAGAGCTGAACCGTCGTAGTGTTCGCAACCAAATCACAGATATCGAGCGCCAGCTCAAAGTGGTTGAGAAAAATCGGGCGACAGTCAGAGAAAAACGCTTGGAGTCGAGTACCTTTAAGATTGGCTTGATAGGCTACACCAACGCTGGGAAATCAACCATCATGAACACCTTGACCAGTAAGACCCAATATGAGGCAGATGAGCTATTTGCGACTCTGGATGCGACAACGAAGAGCATCCATCTTGGGGGCAATCTACAGGTTACCTTGACTGATACTGTTGGGTTTATCCAAGATTTGCCGACAGAGTTGGTGTCCAGTTTCAAGTCAACCTTGGAAGAAAGCAAGCATGTGGACCTTCTGGTTCATGTTATCGATGCCAGCAATCCTTACCACGAGGAGCATGAAAAAACAGTTCTGTCCATCATGAAAGACTTGGATATGGAAGATATTCCTCGCCTGACCCTTTATAATAAAGCGGATTTGGTGGAGGATTTTACGCCGACCCAAACGCCATACGCTCTCATTTCTGCTAAGTCTGAGGATAGTCGTGAGAACTTGCAAGCTTTATTGCTAGATAAGATTAAGGAAATTTTTGAAGCATTTACTCTGCGCGTGCCTTTTTCTAAGTCTTACAAGATTCATGATTTGGAAAGTGTTGCGATTCTGGAAGAGCGCGATTATCAGGATGACGGGGAAGTCATTACAGGCTACATTTCCGAGAAAAATAAATGGAGGTTAGAGGAATTTTATGACTGATATTAAAACGTTGGCTCTAAAATATGGGGGTTATACAAGTCTGGATAAGGTCTATCTGGATCAGTTTCTAGCTGGTAAAACAGAGCAGGAGCAACTAGCTCTCATCACACCTCCACCGAGTGTAGTCAATGCCTACTTTGCTGAACTCTACCAGAAAAAGAGTCCTGAAGCTGCGACGGATTATTTTTTAGAAGTCAGTCATGAACTGAATCTCTACAATGCTGAGCCAAGTTTCACCTTTGAAAATAAGCCTTTTATTCGTCTTAACCTGTCGGGTAAATCTTTTGGATTTTGCTATGAGAGTAAGGACCTAGGTCGAATTTTCTCTGAAAATGAAGAGGTGATTTCGGATGACTTGCTCTTTGAAATTGCGCAAATTTTCCCCCATCAACTAGTCTTTGAAGAGTCTGGCAAGATTTACCTGAAAGCTGTCGGGGATGAGGAAGTTGTTAGTGTGGAAAGTCTCACAGCTTTGACAGATTTGGAAAGTTTAGCAGATGGCCGCAAGCGTCTCAAAGGTTATAGTCAAGAGGATTTACTGCAAGAAGCTGTTGCTTTTTCTGGAAAGCGCTATTTCCGATCGGAAAACCGCACAGCTATGTTATATATTGATTAATTAGAAAGTATCGAATGGATATTCAATTTTTAGGAACGGGGGCTGGTCAGCCCTCCAAAGCCCGCAACGTTTCAAGCCTCGCCCTGAAACTCTTGGACGAGATTAACGAAGTCTGGCTCTTTGACTGTGGCGAAGGAACGCAAAATCGCATTCTGGAAACCACGATTCGACCACGTAAGGTCAGCAAAATCTTTATCACCCACCTGCATGGAGACCACATTTTTGGTTTACCAGGTTTTCTCTCCAGCCGTGCTTTTCAGGCTAATGAAGAGCAAACAGATTTGGAAATTTATGGCCCCCAAGGGATCAAGTCATTTGTCTTAACCAGTCTTCGTGTGTCAGGTTCTCGTCTGCCTTACCGCATTCATTTTCATGAGTTTGACCAAAATTCTCTAGGGAAAATCCTTGAAACCGATAAATTCACTGTGTATGCAGAGGAGTTGGACCACACTATTTTCTGCGTTGGCTATCGTGTCATGCAAAAGGACTTGGAAGGAACGCTGGATGCTGAAAAACTTAAGGCTGCTGGTGTCCCATTTGGCCCGCTTTTTGGAAAAATCAAAAACGGTCAGGATGTTGTTCTGGATGATGGAACTGAAATCAAGGCGGCAGACTATATCTCAGCACCGAGACCTGGCAAGGTAGTTACTATTCTTGGTGACACGCGAAAAACCAATGCCAGCGTGCGTCTAGGCGTCAATGCTGATGTCCTGGTCCATGAGTCCACTTATGGAAAGGGTGATGAGAAAATTGCCCGCAATCACGGTCACTCAACCAATATGCAGGCTGCGCAAGTAGCAGCAGAAGCAGGAGCCAAGCGCCTCTTGCTCAATCATATCAGCGCCCGCTTCCTCTCAAAAGATATCAGCCAGCTCAAGAAGGATGCGGCAACTGTTTTTGAAAATGTCCATGTGGTCAAAGACTTGGAAGAAGTGGAAATCTAACAGTTATTGAAAGGACGAAGCATGTCTACTATTCTCATTACAGGAGCTAGCGGTGGATTGGCCCAAGAAATGGTCAAACTCTTGCCAGATGACCAACTCATCTTACTAGGTAGAAACAAGGAAAAACTAGGACAACTCTACGGAAATCATCCTAATGTGGAATGGATTGAAATCGACATTACTGATGACTCAGCCCTAGAAGCTCTGGTAGCTGACCTCTATCTCCGTTATGGTAAAATTGATGTCTTAATCAACAATGCTGGCTATGGAATTTTTGAAGACTTTGATCAGATTTCTAATCAAGACATTCACCAGATGTTTGAGGTTAATACCTTTGCCCTGATGAATCTGTCTCGTCGTCTTGCAGCTCGTATGAAGGAAAGTCGAAAAGGCCATATCATCAATATTGTCAGTATGGCAGGTCTGATAGCGACTGCTAAGTCCAGTCTTTACTCAGCGACCAAGTTTGCGGCTATTGGATTTTCAAATGCTCTGCGCCTCGAACTCATGCCCTATGGTGTCTATCTAACGACGGTTAATCCAGGACCGATTCGTACTGCCTTTTTTGACCAGGCAGACCCAGATGGGAGCTACCTCAAGTCGGTTGACCGCTTTCTTTTAGAACCAGATGCAGTCGCTAGAAAGATTGTCAAAACCATAGGAAAAAATAAACGGGAACTCAATCTTCCAGTTTTGTTGAATCTAGCCCAAAAGTTTTATACCCTCTTTCCTAAGCTAGCCGATAAGTTGGCGGGGGGAATCTTTAACTATAAGTAAAAAAGTTCCTTACCAAAAGGAACTTTTTTATCATGTTTTACTGAGTGTCAAAAATTGTTTGTTTTTGTTCTAAATTTACATTCACATTTTTTGAATCTTCTACAAATTTTAGAAAAAACAATCAAAAATATGATTTTTTGTGTTTAGGGTATTGAAATTTCCTATATTATTTTATAAAATAAAGGTAAAAGGCTATGAAAAAGTAATACGCTTACAAGAAAATGGAAGCGGTTACTAAAGGAGGATTTTATGGGAAAAGGCCATTGGAATCGTAAAAGAGTCTACAGCATTCGTAAGTTTGCCGTAGGTGCTTGCTCTGTCATGATTGGAACCTGTGCGGTTCTATTTGGAGGAAGTGTCGTTGGAGAATCACCAGTTTTCGCGGATGAAACTCCTATCGCCCACACTGTAGAACAAGCAAAAGAGGAAAGTCCGGCAGTGGAGGAAAAAGAAGATCAAGCTGTAGCAGAACACAAGGATGTTGCAAGTGTTGACCAAAGTCAAGCTACTCCAATTGAAACAAGCAAACCAGAGAAGAAAGAAGACGAACCTGTAGCTCCAAAAGAGGAGAAAGTGTCTCTCAAACCTGAAGAAACAGCTCCAAAGGTAGAATCTCAAGCTTCAAGTCAAGAAAAGCCTGTCAAGGAAGATTTGAAAGCTGCGACAAATGAAGAAGTAAATCAAATGATTGAAGATAGAAAAGTGAATTTTAATCAAAATTGGCACTTTAAACTCAATGCGAATCCTAAAGAAGCTGTGAAACCAGATGCCGATGTATCAACATGGCAAAAATTGGATCTTCCACACGACTGGAGTATCTTTAACGATTTTGACCATCAGTCACCTGCCCAAAACGAAGGTGGCCAGCTCAATGGTGGTGAAGCTTGGTATCGTAAGACCTTTAAACTTGATGAAAAAGATCTCAAGAAAAATGTTCGTGTGACCTTTGATGGTGTCTACATGGACTCTCAAGTCTATGTCAATGGCCAGTTAGTGGGACATTATCCAAATGGTTATAACCAGTTCTCATACGATATCACCAAATACCTCCACAAAGATGGTCGCGAGAATGTGATTGCTGTCCATGCAGTCAATAAACAACCAAGTAGCCGTTGGTACTCAGGTAGCGGTATCTACCGTGATGTGACCTTGCAAGTGACAGATAAGGTTCATGTTGAGAAAAATGGAACAACCATCTTAACGCCAAAACTGGAAGAACAGCAACACGGCAAGGTTGAAACTCATGTAGCCAGCAAAATCGTCAATACAGATGATAAAGACCATGAACTTGTGGCAGAATATCAAATCGTTGAACGTGGTGGTCAGGCTGTAACAGGCGTGGTTCGTACGGCAAGTCGTACCTTGAAAGCACATGAATCAACAAGCCTTGATGCGATTTTAGAAGTTGAACAACCAAAACTCTGGACAGTTTTAAATGACAAACCTGCCTTGTATGAACTGGTTACGCGTGTTTACCGTGACGGTCAATTGGTTGATGCTAAGAAGGATTTGTTTGGTTACCGTTACTATCACTGGACTCCAAATGAAGGTTTCTCTTTGAATGGTGAACGCATTAAATTCCATGGTGTTTCCTTGCACCATGACCACGGAGCGCTTGGAGCAGAAGAAAACTATAAGGCAGAATACCGTCGTCTCAAACAAATGAAGGAGATGGGCGTTAATGCCATCCGTACAACTCATAACCCTGCAAGTCCACAGACCTTGCAAATCGCAGCAGAACTTGGTTTGCTGGTTCAGGAAGAGGCTTTTGATACTTGGTATGGTGGCAAGAAACCTTATGACTACGGGCGTTTCTTTGAAAAAGATGCCACTCACCCAGAAGCCAGAAAAGGTGAAAAATGGTCTGACTACGATCTTCGTACCATGGTCGAAAGAGATAAAAATAACCCAGCTGTCTTCATGTGGTCTATCGGGAATGAAATTGGTGAAGCAGACGGAAAGGCTCACTCTCTTGCAACAGTTAAACGCTTAGTAAAAGTGATTAAAGATGTTGATAAGACTCGTTATGTTACCATGGGAGCAGATAAGTTCCGCTTTGGAGATGGTAGTGGTGGCCATGAGAAGATTGCCGAAGAACTTGATGCGGTTGGTTTCAACTACTCAGAAGATAACTACAAGAAACTTCGTGCGAAACATCCCAAATGGTTGATTTATGGTTCAGAAACATCTTCAGCAACCCGTACACGAGGTAGCTACTATCGTCCTGAACGTGAATTGAAACATAGCAACGGACCTGAACGTCATTACGAACAGTCTGACTATGGCAATGACCGAGTTGGCTGGGGTAAAACGGCAACAGATTCATGGACTTTTGACCGTGACAATGCTGGCTATGCTGGACAGTTTATCTGGACAGGTACGGACTATATTGGTGAGCCTACGCCATGGCACAATCAAAACCAAACTCCCGTTAAGAGCTCTTACTTTGGTATCGTAGATACAGCCGGTATTCCAAAACATGACTTCTATCTCTACCAAAGCCAATGGGTTTCTGCTAAGAAGAAACCAATGGTTCACCTCCTTCCTCACTGGAACTGGGAAAATAGAGAATTGGCATCGAAAGTCGAAGATGCAGACGGAAAAATCCCAGTTCGCGCCTATTCAAACGCTGCAAGCGTAGAATTGTTCTTGAACGGTCAATCTCTTGGAGTTAAGACCTTCAACAAGAAACAAACTAGTGATGGCCGTACCTACCAAGAAGGTGCGAATGCTAAGGAACTCTATCTTGAGTGGAAGGTTGCTTACCAACCAGGTACTTTGGAAGCTGTAGCTCGCGATGAAGCTGGAAAAGAAATTGCACGTGACAAGATTACCACTGCAGGTCAACCAGCAGGTGTTCGTCTTATTAAGGAAGAACACGCAATCGCTGCAGATGGAAAAGACTTGACCTACATCTACTACGAAATCGTTGACAGTCAAGGAAATGTAGTGCCAACTGCCAATAATTTGGTTCGTTTCCAATTGCATGGACAAGGTCAACTGGTCGGTGTTGATAATGGGGAACAAGCCAGCCGTGAACGCTATAAGGCGCAGCCAGATGGTTCTTGGATTCGCAGAGCCTTTAACGGTAAAGGGGTTGCCATTGTTAAATCAACTGAACAAGCAGGTAAATTCACACTAACAGCTCATTCGGATCTCTTGAAATCTGGTCAAGTAACTGTCTTTACTGGTAAGAAGGAAGGACAAGAAAAGACAGTTCTAGGAACAGAGGTACCAAAAGTACGTACTGTTATCGAGAAAGAACCAAAAATGCCGAAGACCGTCGCTTTTGTCTACAGTGATGGCAGTCGTGAAAAACGTCCAGTAACATGGTCTCCTGTAGATGTAAGCCAAGCTGGAGTTGTGACTGTTAAAGGTATGGCAGATGGACGTGAGGTAGAGGCTCGTGTCGAGGTTCTAGCAATTGCCAAAGAACTACCAACTGTTAAACGTGTTGCTCCAGGAACAGACTTGAGTGCTGTTGATAAATACGTTTCTATCGCTGTAACAGATGGAAGCGTTCAAGAATACGAAGTGGATAAGTGGGAGATTGCGGAAGCAGATAAAGCCAAACTGTCAGTTGCTGGATCACGTATTCCAATGACTGGTCAACTGGGAGGCGAAACCGTTCATGCTACCCTTGTGGTAGAAGAAGGCAATCCTGCAGCACCTGTAGTGCCAAATGTAAGTGTTGGTGGTGAAGCCGTTACAGGCCTCACTAGTCAACATCCAATGCAATACCGCACTCTTGCTTATGGTGGCCAATTGCCAGAAGTCGCAGCAAGTGCTGAAAATGCTGATGTTACAGTCCTTCAAGCAAGTGCAGCAAACGGTATGCGTGCAAGCATCTATGTTCAACCAAAAGATGGTGGTCCTCTTCAAACATACGCAATTCAGTTCCTTGAAGAAGCACCGAAAATTGACCACTTGAGCTTACAAGTAGAGCAAGCTGACGGTCTTAAAGAAGACCAAACAGTAAAATTGTCAGTCCGAGCTCACTATCAAGACGGAACACAAGCAGTTTTACCCGCTGATAAAGTAAGTTTCTCAACAAGTGGTGAAGGGGAGGTCGCAGTTCGTAAAGGAATGCTTGAGTTGCATAGACCGGGAGCAGTCACTCTCAAAGCGGAATACGAGGGAGCTAAAGGCCAAGTTGAACTCACTATCCAAGCCAATACTGAGAAGAAGGTTGCGCAATCTATCCGTCCAGTAAACGTAGTAACAGACTTGCATCAGGAACCAAGTCTTCCAACAACAGTAACTGTTGAGTATGACAAAGGTTTCCCTAAAATTCACAAAGTCACATGGCAAGCTATTCCAAAAGAAAAACTAGACCACTATCAAACCTTTGAAGTTCTAGGTAAAGTTGAAGGAGTTGATCTTGAAGCGCGTGCTAAAGTCTCTGTAGAAGGTATCGTTTCAGTTGAAGAAGTCAGTGCGACAACACCAATCGCAGAAGCACCGCAATTACCAGAAAGTGTTCGTACCTACGATTCAAATGGGCACGTTTCATCTGCCAAGGTTACTTGGGATGCGATTCAATCAGACCAATATGCTAAGGAAGGTGTCTTTACAGTCACTGGTCGCCTAGAAGGTACGCAATTAACTACCAAACTCCATGTTCGCGTTTCTGCTAAAACAGAGCAAGGAGCAAATATTTCTGACCAATGGACCGGTTCAGAATTGCCACTTGCCTTTGCTTCAGACTCAAATCCAAGCGACCCTGTTTCAAACGTCAACGATAAATTGATTTCATTTAATGACCGCCCAGCCAACCGTTGGACAAACTGGAACCGTACTAATCCAGAAGCTTCAGTCGGTGTCCTATTCGGAGATTCAGGTATCTTGAGCAAACGTTCAGTTGATAATCTAAGTGTCGGATTCCATGAAGACCACGGAGTTGGTGTACCGAAGTCTTATGTGATTGAGTATTATGTCGGTAAGACCGTTCCAACAGCTCCTAAAAACCCTAGCTTTGTAGGTGAGGAAAACCATGTCTTTAACGATCCTGCAAACTGGAAAGAGGTAAGCAATCTCAAAGCACCAGCTCAATTAAAAGCTGGAGAAATGAATCACTTTAGCTTTGATAAAGTTGAAACCTATGCTGTCCGTATTCGTATGGTTCGACTTGATAGCAAGAAAGGAACATCTATCACAGAGGTACAAATCTTTGCGAAACAAGTTGCAGCAGCCAGACAAGGACAAACAAGAATCCAAGTTGACGGCAAAGATTTAGCAAACTTCAACCCTGATTTGACAGACTACTACCTTGAGTCTGTAGATGGAAAGGTTCCCGCAGTAACAGCAAGTGTTAGCAACAATGGTCTCGCTACCGTCGTTCCAAGCGTTCGTGAAGGTGAGCCGGTTCGTGTCATCGCGAAAGCTGAAAATGGCGACATCCTAGGAGAATACCGTCTACACTTTACAAGCAATAAAGACTTGCTCTCTCGTAAACCAGTTGCTGCGGTCAAACAAGCTCGCTTGTTGCAACTAGGGCAACCACTTGAATTACCAACTAAGGTTCCTGTTTACTTCACAGGTAAAGATGGCTATGAGGCAAAAGACTTGGCAGTTGAATGGGAAAAAGTTCCAGCAGAAAATCTGACAAAAGCAGGTCAATTTACTGTTCGAGGCCGTGTCCTTGGTAGTGACCTCGTTGCGGAGTTCACTGTACGAGTGACGGACAAACTTGGTGAGGCTCTCTCAAACAACCCTAACTATGATGAAAACAGTAACCAAGCCTTTGCTTCAGCAACCAATGATATTGATCCAAGTTCACATGACCGTGTAGACTATATCAATGATGGAGACCACAATGAAAATCGTCGTTGGACAAACTGGTCTCCAACACCATCTTCTAATCCAGAAGTATCAGCAGGTGTAATCTTCCGTGAAAATGGCAAGATTGTTGAACGGACTGTTGCGCAAGCCAAACTTCACTTCTTTGCAGATAGTGGAACGGATGCGCCATCTAAACTCGTTTTGGAACGCTATATTGGCCCAGATTTTGAAGTTCCTACCTACTATTCTAACTACCAAGCCTACGATGCAGGCCATCCATTCAACAATCCAGATAACTGGGAAGCTGTTCCTTATCGTGCGGATAAAGACATTGAAGCTGGAGATGAAATTAACGTAACATTTAAAGCTGTGAAAGCCAAAGCTATGAGATGGCGTATGGAGCGTAAAGCAGACAAGAGCGGTGTTGCGATGATTGAGATGACCTTCCTTGCACCAAGCGAACTGCCTCAAGAAAGCACTCAATCTAAGATTCTAGTAGATGGGAAAGAACTTCCTGACTTCGCTGAAGATCGTCAAGACTACCAAATTACCTATAAAGGTCAACGTCCAAAAGTTTCAGTTGAAGAAACAGACCAAGCAGCTTCAACAGTTGTAGATAGTGGCGATGATAGCCTTCCAGTACTTGTTCGCCTCGTTTCAGAAAGTGGAAAACAAGTCAAGGAATATCGTATCCAACTAGTCAAGGAAAAACCAGTTTCTGAGAAACCAGCCCCTGCTATTCAAGAAGAAAATCCAAGTCTTGAGCTTGTCGAAAAAGAACTTGCCTTCCAGACTGTTGAAAAAGAAGATTCAAGTCTATATGTAGGTGAAAGCCGTGTAGAACAAGAAGGACAAGTTGGTAAGGAACGCATTCTTACATCTGTTAGTCCAGACGGAACTCGTGAAGAGAAACTCCGTGAAGTGCTTCAGGCTCCTGTTAACCGGATTCTTCTCGTTGGAACTAAACGTGGTACGGCTCGACCACTTGATGGTGTCAGAGATTTGGTTCATCACAAACCAGAACTCCTGGTGGAAGAAGAGGCAGTTGATTTCAAAGTTCAAGAACGTAAGACTGACAAACTTTATGTGGGTGAAAGTCGTGTTCTTCAAGAAGGTCAAAAAGGTGTTCGTGTCCACCTAGTAGAAGTCGAAAATGGTAAGCGTACATCAAAAGAAACCTTTGATAAGATAGTTGCGCAAGATCGTATCGTGGAAGTTGGAACTAAACGTGGTACGGCTCAACCACTTGATGGTGTCAGAGATTTGGTTCATCACAAACCAGAACTACTAGTAGAAGAAAAGGCAGTTGATTTCCAAGTTCAAGAACGTAAGAACGATAAACTTCCAGTAGGACAAACTCGTGTGATCCAAGAAGGCCAAAAAGGTGTACGTGTTCATCTCATCGAAGTGGACAATGGGAAACGCACTGTAAAGGAAACCTTTGATAAGCTAGCATCGCAGGATCGCATTGTGGAAGTGGGAACTGCTGTAGCACAAGAAGGACCAAATCCACAAGTTCCTGTCAATCCAGATGCGCACCAACTGACTCAAACAGGAGCACAATCTCAAGAAGAAAAAGTGACACAAACTGAAAAAGGTCACCTTCCAAATACAGGAAGTGAGTCTCAGATGTCAGCTTTAGCAGCAGGATTGGCTCTCTTGGGCTTAGGTGCAGGACTTGCAGCTACTACTCGCAAAAAAGAAGACTAAGTTTAGTTACAAGCTAAATTGAACAGGAAAAGGCCAGAGTGACGCTCTGGTCTTTTTCGTCTGAGTTATAATAGTAAACAAATGTTTAGAATAGTCAATCCTATTCCAAATGGATTTTGCTCAAAATTCATAAAGTGCCCTTCACACTTATAAAAAGAGAGGTCGTGTTTGAAAATAATTGATAAATATGCTACAATAGTAGGCACTGGTAATTTTTATAAATGATTTTTTAATGAGAAAAATCGGATAAAATCCATTCAACTTTAGAAGGATCATGATCAGATGAGAAAGCGTAAAATTCCTTACCTTTCAGAGATTTGGTATGGGAGTGGTTTTTTAGATGTTAATCATGGTGACAGAGTTGATATACTTATAAAAATTTTAAGGATTAACTAAATCCGTTTATGCATTTGATAGTGTTCAAATAGAAGAAATGGAAGAACAGGTGTTCTCACATGAAAATATTCAAGGATAGAAGAGAAGCTCCAAGTAGATTTACACTCATGAGGTGCTCCTGTATTTCGTAGGTGAAATATCATGGTAAGCCAGTTAATCCTATCTTGATTATCAGTGGGATGAGCCTGTTTTCTTGGGTTGTCTTGCTGTTACGATGGTGAATGAACATTGCTAGAAAATGATCGCAAGACTTGCTAAATATAAAGAATAAAGGATGACAGATGAAACATTTCGGTCTTAAGAAACAGAAACGAACAAGTATTTTTTTCCGAAGAGCAATTTTTACAATTTTGATCATTGCGATCTATATACTTGGTCGCCATATTTTACTTCCAGGATACAATGGCAATACAGGTTTTTCACAAATAACTGAGCAAAATCCCTTGGCCTATTTGTATTCCTTAGCAGGAGTAGATGTCTCTAAGATTTCCATGTTTTCACTGGGACTAGGTCCTTGGATTACGACGATGATCGTTTGGCAGGTCATCAACTTGAATAAAAGTTGGAATATCCAGTCCTGGTCATTGAAAAAAGCGGATTTTGTGCAAAAGATTCTCACTTTGATTTTTTCCGTGTTACAGGGGATAGCTGTTATGTACACGGCTCGTTCGGAAAATGGACGCTTTTTGCTTCTTGTAGATGATTGGATTTATAATATGGCTGTACTGGCAACTGTTGTAGCAGGAGGCTTTGTTATTATCTGGTTGGCTAGTTTGAATGTTAGCAAGGGAGTAGGTGGGCAGACAATTATTATTATTTCAGGAATTCTGCTACAATTTGCTAACCAATTAGTGGTATTGATAGGACAATCTGTTTTGTCTAAAGAAGGATTAGCCTTTCTAGTAGGTGCGGCGATCTCATTTTTGATCTTGGGCTATATTGCCGTGGTCTGCGAGAGAGCTGAAATTCGTTTGCCTCTAAATCGAGTCATGTTAAGTAGTCGTTACTATGGCAAATCTTACCTCCCTATCAAATTTCTTCCCTCTGGGGGAATGCCTATTATGTATGCCTCGAGTGTTATTATGTTGCTTCAGTTGGTATTAGACTGGTTTGGACATGGTTTTACAAAAAATTTTGGTAGTTTATTTGACTTTACAAACCCCCTAAGTTTAGCCTTTTACTTGCTTGCTATCTATCTTCTTGCAATTTTATTTGCCTATATCAACTTAGAACCAGAAGAAACAGCGAAACGTTTACAACGTCAAGGAGAATACTTAGATTATATCCAGCCTGGGAAAGCAACTTTAAAAGTTTTGAAACATTACATTTCCTTACAATCTAATGTAGGAGCACTCTACCTGATCGTTTTTATTGGTTTACCCTATTTCATTAATTTCTTCCTACCTCTTCCAAATTTGCTTTTGACTATACCAAGTACATTGATCATTTTAGTCAGTATGCTCTTGCCTTTGCATGAAGAAATACGTATCTTGAGAATTGGGACTTACTACCACAAAGAATTAGAATTTAAAGGAGAATAGAGGGATATGTTTTACTTTGTACCATCTTGGTATAGACAAGATCGGAAATGGTATTCTACCACCCTGCCTTTCTATTACGTGTCTAAAAATATGATGTTTGATGATGCGGTGAATTTGCTGCGAATGTTTCAGCAATCAGGAGAGGCAAATACCACTCTGATTTTGAACTATTCACCACATATTCGAACCTTTCTTTATCAGCAAAGAATATTGCCAGAAACTGTATGGAATCTATTTGATACCATACAAGGTCTGACGGATGTATCTGTACGTAAAATTCGTCTGGAAGATATTAAATGGCCTCAAGGGGTAGAATTCTTCTATACTCCTTTTATGATTGAGGTATATTTAAATCAAGAACACTATGCTAAAATTAACTTTTCACAAACAGGTAATTTCTTTGATATTACTTATTTTGAGGGTGGACAGACAAATCATCAGTTGATTTTTGATGATCGTGGATTTGTTTCAAGCATCATCTATTTTGAAAATAATCAACCTTACTACCAAGATTATTTAAATTTACAAGGTACATGGCAGTTTAGGGAATTTTTGGGCACAGAAAATCATCAAGTACTTATCAACCCTGAGGCGCAGGCTACATTTGCAAAAGAAGTTTACCAAGATATCGAAGAATTGATCAATGAAAAATTAGATCAGTATCTAACTTCTTCGCTAACCAAGGATGATACGATTGTGATTTCGTCAGATGTACAGCACAACCACTTTTTCCAAAAGGTTAAGGAAAACCATCATGTTATCTTGTCTTTTTTTGGAGATCGCTATCCAATCACAAACCAGGAGCAGCTGCTAACGGATTTGACAGACACGCCGTTCTTCGTTGTTGATAGTTTAAATAAAATTGAAACGATAGCAGCTAATATGGATCTAGAACAGTTGCCGGGATTTTATGAGATTCCGCCTTATGATACTCATCTAAACCTAGGGCATAGTCAAAGAAAAAAAGAGTTAATTGTTTACGTCAATTACGACAATCTACCAGCAGATAAAATTCAATATGTGTTTACGACTTTGTTTGAAATGATGTTGAAAAATGAATGGATTGACTTGCTGGTTGGAACACAAAGTCAGGATTTTGGCCGAGAGGCCTATATAAAACAGGTACTAGAAAACTATCGAACTCTTAAGCCAGAATATGAACAAGAATTGATTTTTGTTGATAAAGAGAAAAGAGCGAGAGGTGAGAACCGAGTTCTTGATGATGAAGAGGAGATTGTTCGCGAACGGATTGATATTGAGACCATTCATAGCGACATCGATTTGATTAAAGTTCTGAAGTACGTTCGTATTATACTAGATTTGGGAACTCCAGCTGATGTGTTGACTCAAATCGCTGGCATTAGTGGAGGGATCCCTCAGGTTAACTTGTATAGTTCTTCTTATGTGAAGCATGGAGAAAATGGTTGGATTCTAGATAATATTTCAGATTTTGAAGAGGCACTCTTATATTACCTCACAAACTTAGAACATTGGAATCAATCTCTAGTTCACTCAGTCAAGAAGATTGAACAGTATACAAAGGGTGAGATTGTCGATATGTGGAAAAATACCATAAAGGAATTAAAAGGAAATGAAAAAAATTAGTGTTTTGCAAATTGCTGATGAAAATTGGCAGGAGCAATATGAAATTCCTAGTAATATAAAATGGACATTTGTCAAACCAGAAGACATCGTCTCTTTATTGCCAGAAGATATCGGGATCTTAAATAGAGAAGTTGAGGCGGAAAACGGGAAAAAAAAGAAGAAAAAAGTAGACAAACCGTTTGATGTCGTGTTGGTAGATACTGCTGAATATTTAGAGTATGTCACTATCTTGGATCAGAAAATTCAGGTTTACCGTCTGTTCTATCATGAGCGTTGTCAAATCACTACAAAAACGTTGGAACGATTTCTTTTGCGCAAAAAAGCTGTGAAAACAAATTTTGAAAATCCAGAGCAGATGCTACATATATTTTCACGTGGTTTTTTCTCTAAGCAAAATGGAACGAAACTAAGTGTTAATCATCTAGTCGCTGCACCATCTTTTGAGGGGCAAGTCAGTTATGAAGGGACAAACTACCTTCTTTTGTGTGGCCGATACGGCGAGGATTATCAGACTATTGCGACCTATCAACATAATGTTTTTCTGAGTGGGGAGATGCCCTTAGATCTGTGGCCTGAGTTCAGGGTTTCAGAAGGTTGTTCGATCCGCTACGTTGTCAAAGGTTTTCCAGCTGGAAATTCTCCCATGCAAGAATGGATTTATGATGAAACGAGCTTTGATCGGTCTCTGACGTTAGATGTAAATGATTCGTATTATTTGAGTATCAGCATTCAAGCAAAAGGACAAGGAATTGTAAAACTTGGTCCCTGCCACTATCGAGACTCCCATCTAGGCTATGGAGACTTGTTAGTCGGAGGAAAACGAATTAGCGATAAAAATAGAGAAGAACTGATTTATTTCTTCCATCCAGGAGATTTGAAACCACCGTTGAACATCTATTTTTCAGGGTACCGTCCTGCAGAGGGATTCGAGGGATACTGGATGATGAATAATTTGGGATCGCCATTCTTACTAGTAGGGGATCCGCGTTCAGAAGGGGGCGCATTCTATCTTGGATCGGAGGAGCTGGAACAAAAACTTCTCCAAGTGGTTCATAACTGCTTAGATGAACTTGGTTTTACGAAGGAACAACTGACCTTGTCAGGTTTATCAATGGGGACTTTTGGCGCCCTTTACTATAGTTCTAAGTTGGAACCTCATGCCGTCATTGTCGGAAAACCTCTTGTCAACTTAGGAGATATGGCAGAAAATGAGTCAACTATTCGTCCGGGAGGATTTCCAACGTCACTGGATTTGGTGTACCGCACAATAGGGGAGTTATCAAGTGAAGCTACAGCTCAGCTTAACGAACGTTTCTGGACGGCTTTTGAGTCAGCTGATTTCTCAAGAACAAAATTCATTATCTCCTTTATGTATCAAGATGACTATGATATGTCGGCCTATCCTGATATGCTGGATGAGTTAGGACAGCGAGATTACCGCGTCAGCGTTATCAGTAAGGGATTGACTGGACGACACAACGACGATACACAAGGTATTGTCGAATGGTTCTTTAATCAATATAAAACGCTATTAATGAATAGTTTTGAAAGGGAGTTTAAATCGTGAGATACAAGGAAGAAGTCTATTTTGCTTATTGGGATATCCAAAGCATATCTCAGTATCTATACGGTTCATCTGTCAAACTGTTAGATGGTGGTCATGTTTTGTATGAAAACCAGTTCATGCCTTCGGGGACAGTTATTCATGAATGGCATTCACGGGCAAACTATCAGGCCTTACGCAATACGAGTCAGCTTCCTGAATTGAAACGTGGGCAAAACTATATTTTTGGCAGTCATATAGAAACCATCCCAGAAAATTCAACATACTTAAAAGTTGAATTTATGGATGCTCGAGATGAAGAAATTTCGAATCAAATCATTAAACAGGGCGAGAGAGTGAGCGTATGCGTTCCAGATAATACACAATATTATAAGGTGCAGTTAGTCAGCTCGGGTTGTCATCGCTTCCTGTTTGAAGGGATTTATGTTGCTGAGGAGCAGTTGGCGGATTATACAGTGGATCGCTACTGGATTTCTGATTTGCTTCATCAGGATTCCGAGAAAGAAACGATGTATGTTTGCTTTACTGAACCTGAACTCAATCGAACAGGTTTTATTCCAGAACGTGTTCGTGAACATTTCTCAAATGTATTGATTGTTAATTCGTCTTATGGGGAAGCGCTCCTATACATGGAGGAACGTTTTTACGAAACTTTGCTTGAAACGATTGAAGAATTAGCGCAAGAGCATCTTTTTGAAAAAGTGGCTTTTGTTGGTTATGGAGCGATTTCTAATATTGCGGCCTTGCATTACTCCAAACAATTTGGAAATTCATACGCTCTTGTGACGGATGAGTTTCTAAGTGAACTAGATTATCAACGCTTGCTGGAACGTTACCGTAATCGAGTAAATCCGCCTATTTTTAAAGAATTATTGCTACAGCAATTTAACCCGACAAAAGTTAAGGAATATGCGGACTTGAAGACTAGACCACGTGAACTAGCAAACATTGAATATTTATTAGATAAGTCATTTTTACTTCAAGCGATTGACTTGGAAAAGATTGAAGAGTGGATGAGAGAGAATGAAAACTAAACGATTCAATTTGACCAACTCCTATAAACTAATGCGTTACAAAAAGATTTTGGAGAAGGTTAATAAACTATCTGATAGTTATGCAGCTATGTCAAATGAGAAACTGCAAGCTCAGACAAAATGGTTTAAAGAACGCCTTTCTGGAGGAGAAAGCTTGCAGTCAATCTTGCCAGAAGCATATGCAACCATTCGTGAGGCAGCCAAGCGTGTATTAGGATTATATCCTTATGATGTTCAGGTTTTAGGGGCCTTGGTTATGCAGGACAATCAGATTGCAGAAATGAGAACAGGGGAAGGAAAAACCTTGACAGCTATCCTTCCTTTATACCTAAATGCCTTGACGGAAAAAAGTACGATCTTAGTCACGGCCAATGAATATTTGGCAGCGCGTGATGCTAAACAAATGGCACCCGTTTTTCGATTTTTAGGAATGACAGTTGGGGTTGGTGTCTCGGACGATCCGACAAAAAAGCTTAAAATTCCTCAAAAACAACAAATCTATAAGTGTG
The DNA here is from genome assembly GCF_016028255.1 of Streptococcus oralis. NCBI lineage: Bacteria > Bacillati > Bacillota > Bacilli > Lactobacillales > Streptococcaceae > Streptococcus > Streptococcus oralis. The sequence continues at coordinate 1,895,333 of NZ_CP065707.1, read as the reverse complement.
ATATTGTCTATACAACACATAGTGCGTTAGGGTTTGATTACCTAGAAGAAAACTTGGCGACATCTCAATCAAAGAAGTTTTTGCCAAAATTTTATTTTTGTTTGGTCGATGAAGTAGATGCAGCCTTGCTAGATAGTGCGCAGATGCCCCTAATCATTTCAGGTTCTCCTCGGGTTCAATCCAACCTCTTTCTCTCGTGTGATGAGTTTGTAAAAACTCTAAAAGAAGGGGAAGATTTTAATTTAGACTCTACTCGGACGTCTGTATGGTTGACGAGAAAAGGAGTAAAGGAAGCAGAGGTTTATTTCCGCGTTCAGAATGCCTATGATCCAGATAATTACCAGCTCATTCGCCAAATTAACCTAGCTTTGAGAGCTAACCACTTATTTGAAAAAGATCGTCAGTATACGGTGGATAATGGCGAAGTTAAACTGATGGATGAGGCGACAGGACGTCTCTTGGAAGGAAATAAACTCCAATCAGGACTGCACCAAGCACTAGAAGCCAGAGAACGTGTGAAAATCACATTGGAAACGCGTTCGATGGCCTCTATTACCTATCAAAATTTATTTAGAATGTTTCCAAAATTAGCAGGAATGACGGGTACTGGTAAGGTTTGTGAGGATGAGTTCAGAGACGTTTACGACTTGGGAGTCGTAGTTGTTCCTACACGAAAACCCAATTTACGAATTGATTATCCAGATGAAATCTATCTCACGATTCCTCAAAAGTTATATGCTTCATTGGAGTATATCAAAAAATTACATAAAAAAGGTCAGCCAGTTTTAATTGCGACAGGATCGGTTGGAATGTCTGAGATTTATTCTATGCTCTTACTCCAAGAGGGAATCGCCCATAATGTGTTGAACGCCCATAATGCAGCGAAAGAGGCTGAGATGATCGCACTGGCGGGTAGACGTTCTGCAGTGACGGTAGCAACATCAATGGCAGGTCGTGGAACAGATATTATCTTGGAAGAAGGGGTTGCTGAGTTGGGTGGACTTGCTGTTGTTGGAACAGAGAGAATGTCCAGTGAGCGAGTCGATTTGCAGCTTCGCGGTCGTGCCGGACGACAAGGCGCTCCAGGATTGAGCAAATTCTTTATTTCTCTTGAGGATGATCTTATTTCCAAGTCTGGTAGCAAATGGATTAGTGAGTACTATCACAAAGAAATTGCAAAACCAGAGGAAAAACAAAAGATTCATTTGACCTCTCGTCGTATTAGATATGCGGTTGAAGAAGCTCAGAAGAATAGTGATAACGCGTCAGCGGCTTCCAGACGTTCAACGGAACGATATGATGAAAGTATCCGTATTCAGCGACAGATTATCTACAATAAGCGTAATAAGCTCATCTCCCATCCAGACTTTGATTTGACCTATTTCTTGTCTACCCTATCGGATGCAGTGGACATTTATACAAGTAAAACACCGTTTAAAGAGCGGGCGGATTTGTTTCGCTTTGTTTTGGATAACATTAGTTATTACTGCGAGGATATTCCAGATGATCTAGATGTTACGGATTTACGGCAAGTTAAAAAGTTTTTATCTGACCTCCTTGTTTCAGAATACCAGCAGAAAAAAGATAAAATCAAGGATTCAGAGTTGTTCAATCAATTTCAACGAACTGTTGTTTTGAGAGCGATAGATGACTGTTGGGTTGAGCAGGTTGACTATTTACAGCAATTTCAAGGTTTGGTGTCTAGTCAAGGATACGCCCAAAAAAATCCTGTCTTTGAGTTTCATAAAGAAGCTTTTAAATCATACAAAAGAATGAATGCAGATATAAATCTAAACATTATAAAAAATATGGCATTGAGTTACATTAATATTAAGCCTTCTGGGAAGTTAGAAGTTTTCTTTGGCTAATACTTTGACAGATTCTGTTGTAGACTTTATAATGATGATATAACTGTATTTTTGGAGAAAATCATATTATGAGCAAAAATAATAACAAAGAGCTAAAGGGATTTAAACGTTTGATATCAAAGTTTAAGCAAAAGGGTAGGGAAGATAGTGATTACCGTAGCCTAGATGCAACTAAATCAAAGCCCGTTAGTCGAAAGCTCAAAGAGCAAAAGGAAATTATTCTGAGTGCTAGTGAAGAACTTGAGTTACCAACAGAATCAGTTTCTGTCATGGAAGCCTTAGAAGACTTTCAGGAAAGGAACAGTTTGGGAGTAGCTGACTTGATAAGGAATGTTAGTCAGAGTTTGTCAACTAGCGCTTTAGCTTCCCTCAGCCTTTCTGTCGCAGATTCGTACAGTGAGTCGTTTAGCCAGAGTATATCAGCAAAAGGACTCTCGCTTCGAGAGTCCATGTCTGAGAACTACTCATTAGCGGTCTCTTCTTCAGAATCTGAATTTGAGTCTCTTTCCTTGGTTGATAGTCTCTCTATTTCTGAGCATTTGACAGAGGAGTCCCTTTGTCAGGATACGGACACATTCTCTTTGAGTGAAAGTATTGCATACTCAGAGTCTCTTTCCTTGAGTGAATCAGAGCAAGCGAGTCAAAGTGTCTCCGAGTCCGAGTTCTATAGCCTAAGTCAGAGTGTTTCCGAGTCTGAGTTCTATAGCCTAAGCCAGAGCGAGTGGGAATCCATATCCGAATCCCAAAGCTCTTCAGAATCAGAGTGGTGGAGTTCTTCCGAGTCCGAACAAGCAAGTCAGAGTGTCTCCGAGTCCTATAGCCTGAGCCAGAGTGAGTGGGAATCCGTTTCCGAATCCCAAAGCTCTTCAGAATCAGAGTGGTGGAGTTATTCTGAATCAGAACAAGCGAGTCAGAGTGTCTCCGAGTCCGAGTTCTATAGCCTAAGCCAGAGCGAGTGGGAATCCATATCCGAATCCCAAAGTCACTCAGAATCAGAGTGGTGGAGTTCTTCCGAATCAGAGCAAGCAAGTCAGAGTGTCTCCGAGTCCGAGTTCTATAGCCTAAGCCAGAGTGAGTGGGAATCCGTTTCCGAATCCCAAAGCTCTTCAGAATCAGAGTGGTGGAGTTCTTCTGAATCAGAACAAGCGAGTCAGAGTGTCTCCGAGTCCGAGTTCTATAGCCTAAGCCAGAGTGAGTGGGAATCCGTTTCCGAATCCCAAAGCACTTCAGAATCAGAGTGGTGGAGTTCTTCTGAATCAGAACAAGCGAGTCAGAGTATCTCCGAGTCCGAGTTCTATAGCCTAAGCCAGAGCGTTTCCGAGTCCGAGTTCTATAGCCTGAGTCAGAGTGAGTGGGAATCCATATCCGAATCCCAAAGCTCTTCAGAATCAGAGTGGTGGAGCTACTCCGAATCAGAACAAGCGAGCCAGAGTGTTTCCGAGTCTGAGTTCTATAGTCTGAGTCAGAGTGAATGGGAATCCATATCCGAATCCCAAAGTCACTCAGAATCAGAGTGGTGGAGCTCTTCCGAATCAGAACAAGCGAGCCAGAGTGTCTCCGAGTCTGAGTTCTATAGCCTGAGCCAGAGTGAGTGGGAATCTGTTTCGGAATCTCAAAGTTACTCAGAAACAGAGTGGTGGAGCTACTCCGAATCAGAGCAAGCCAGCCAGAGTGTCTCCGAGTCTGAGTTCTATAGTCTGAGCCAGAGTGAATGGGAATCGCTTTCGATGAGTGAGATGATTTCTCATCTACTTTCTGAGTCCGAGTCGTTAAGTTTGAGTGAAAGTCTCTATATCAGTGAATCCGAATCCTTAAGTCAAAGCCAACAAATATCTGAATCTTTAAGTCAAAGTCAGAGTGTAGCTGATTCGGTGAGTTTAAGGAAAGCATCCCTATCTCAATCCTATAGTATGTTAGAATCAGAATTTGGTTCCTATAGACAGAGTGTGGCGGAGACAGAGGTATTCGCGCATGACTTGCATGCTTCGGAACGTCTGTATAAGAGCCTCTCTGAACTGGATATGAGCCCTCTAACTCACCAGCAAAAAGTGCAAGAAGTGATGACACCTGAAATTTCTGAAGAGGGATTGTCTCAAGCACATATTGCTGAGGAGCAACAGGAGCTTGAAAATAGAGAAGAATCAATAAAGAATGTAGATTTGCAAGACTCTCTGAAACATCTGTCTCACTATTCAGAATCAAATGGAACAAATTTAAGGATGACGGAACGCCAACTCTATCACCTACTCAGACCAGGTTCGCAGCCCCTAGCACGTGACTTAAGAAATGTTGCAAGTGAATTGTCTGGTTTGGCTGCTATTACTCAAAAAAGGGAAGATGAGAAATCCTTCTAAACAGAACTTGCAATCATTAAATAGAAATAATAAAAATCAAAAGGAGCCACTATGATTAGAAATATGATGTCAAATAGTAACAAAGGTTTGGGTACTACAGATGTATTACCAGTTGACCAGTCTCGGATAGAAGTTCTGAATGGAACAGTTGACTACAAAAATGTACCTTTAGGATCTTATGATATCCTAGGGAGATTTGCTTCAGTAGGTCAGAGAGAGTACACGGAAGAGCTGAATTTGATTCAATCAATGGGTTTTAATGCCTATAGAATCTCGATTTCTTGGGCACGCATCTTTCCAAATGGTGAAGAGCTGCAGCCGAGTGAAGAGGGATTGAAATATTATGAAGCAATCATCGATGACGTATTAGAAAAAGATATCGAACCGATTGTGACCTTGAGTCACTTTGACCTTCCGTTGAATCTATACGAAAAATATGGAGCTTGGAAAAGCCGCAAGATGATTGAACTCTTTGAGCGTTATGCAGAAGCTGTCTTTCAGTACTTTAAGGACAAAGTGAAGTATTGGATTACCTTCAATGAGTTCAATGTTTTGCACCATTTGCCGTTTCTTGGTGGGGGATTGTCTTTTGGAGCAGATGACAATCAAGAACAGGTGATTTGGCAAGCAGCTCATTATCAATTAGTTGCTTCTGCACGTGCAATCAAGCTCGGAAAAGCAATCAACCCAGAGTTTCAGTTTGGTGGGATGATGGTTGTTAGTAAAAACTACAGTCAGCAAACTGAAAATGCTATTGATGTAATGGAAGCAGAAGTCAAAGATAGGGAAAATTATTTGTTTACAGACGTGCAAGTGCGTGGATACTACCCAAATCACTTTTTGCGTCGTTTGGAACGTGATCAAATCGCCTTGGATATTGAAAATGACGACCTCTTTGTCCTAAGAGATGGGAAAATTGACTTTGTCAGCTTCAGTTATTATGCATCAAGCAATTCCCAAGAAGTTTTTATCAACAAATATGCAAGTAATGGCCAAAATCAAAATCGCATTGATTCTGTGGGACTTCGTCTCGTGATGAACAATCTCTACGATCGTTACCAAAAACCACTCTTCGTCGTGGAAGATGATGTGGTCTTGGATGATTCAAATAGCGTAGCAACTGAAGAGCTGAAAACAAACATCCAGGAGATTGTGAAAACAGTCGAGTATGATGGTGTGGAATTGCTTGGCTATACACCGCTTACTTGGACGGAACTAAAATTTTAAAATAGGAAGTAATAACTCGAATTCTTTCTGGTTTAAGAGTAGTGTTCATGTTTTTACTTTTAAAAATGTCTGATCTATCAATCAGACATTTTTTTAGAAATGGATGAGCTTTAAGCTAAGTTCGGGTTTTGCTTGATAGCGCTTCAGGATATTTTCCTTATTTGGAGCTTAGAAAAGAATAGCAATTTACGCTATTTTATGCTACAATGAGGAGTAGTGGTGTAAATCAGAATAAGTAAGGAATAGAGGGAGCAAAATGAGACTGAAGAAAACATTGTTCGGTAACTACCGTGCTAAGGAAGTCGAAGATTGTATCGAAGCATTAGAGGAAGGGTTCGATCGTGAAATTCAAAAGAAGAATGAAAAAATCGAATCCCTACGTAAAAAAATCGACTCTATGAAGAATCAAGAAAAAGAGATCGGTGAAGCAGTCATTTATGCCAAATCTCTTGTCATTGAAGCTCACGATAGGGCCGAAAAAGAAGCTAAAGAAGTTTTAGAAAAGGCACAAAAAGACTACTTAGATACGAGAGAATCTATTCTCGAAGAAATCGATACTCTGACCAAAAAACGGGCAGAGGCTGAGAGATTGTATAATTTACAAAAAGAAAAAATTAAAAATATTATTAGTCGAATTGATGATTTTCTAGAACTGGACGATATCGATGGTAAACCAAAAGATATCAAAAAAATTCAAGAATTGCGTAAAGAACTTGATAGACCAGAAGAAGTTGCTAAGGAGAAAGAAGAGGTGGTGCCTGAGAGAGAGAAACTCCATCTCGAACAACCCCTTGCAAAAACAGGAACAGATAGTACCATCTCTGTCAGCTACATCACTTCACGTCGCGCAAAACCTAAAAAGAAAGACGAAGATAAGTTAGATGATGATAAGGGCAAGAGAATCAAACGTCTTTCAAGAATTAAACGAGATAACTTTTTGTAAGAGGATAATCAAATATGACAATTTATAACATCAATTTGGGGATTGGCTGGGCGAGTAGCGGTGTAGAATATGCGCAGATCTACCGTGCAAAATTGCTTCGTAGTGTTGGCTTAGAAGCGAAGTTCATCTTTATGGATTTTATATCTGCTGATAACATTGAACATTTGACAAAGAATATCGGCTTTGAAGATTCTGAGGTTATCTGGCTTTATCAGCATTTTACAGATGTCAAAATTGCACCGACGACCTATACGCTAGCACAGGTCTTAGCGAGTTTTGATAAAGAGCCCCTTGAAATTATCCGCGACACCGATATGAAGACGATCCGACTAGTATTTGGTGATGGTGATTTTGTGACTTGTTATGCCTGTGACATGGACAAAGAGTTGATTGAGCGCGCTGAAATTGTTTCGCGTGGTTGTTTGATTCAAAAAGAGTACTATACTTATACGAAGAATTTTATCGAGTATTTTAGTCCGATGAATGGTCATGCGCAATTATATCAACGTACCTGGCTCAATGAAGATGGTAGTGTGGCCTATGAAGAAATCATCAATGAAGTCGATGGTAGACAGGAAACGCAAGTCTATCGTTTCCCAAATCATGTTTTCTATTCTAAGCAAGAGTTTGTCGCGCATTTTATGAGAAGTTTGTCTCTGACGGACAAAGATTTGTTGATCTTAGACCGAGAGACAGATATTGGTCAAGCTATCTTTGCTAATAGGGGTGCTGCAAAGCTAGTCGTAATCGTTCATGCAGACCACTTTAGTGAAAATCCTGCTGAGAAAGACTATATTTTATGGAATAACTATTATGAGTATCAGTTCGAATATGCTGACGAAGTGGACTATATCATTAACTCGACCGATGCGCAAACGAACCTACTCAAAGAACAATTCGCCCAATATACAACCATCAAACCAAAGGAAATCTTGACTATTCCGGTGGGAAGTTTGGATCAATTGCGTCATCCAGAAGGAGAGCGCAAGCCGTTTGGATTGATTACAGCTTCGCGTCTAGCCAGTGAAAAGCATATCGATTGGTTGATTCACTCCGTAGCGAAGGCGCATGAGCAATTACCTGAAATCACTTTTGATATCTATGGTACGGGTGGCGAAAGAGCCATGTTGGAGCAGTTGATTCATGAGTTAAATGCAGAAGAGTATATCCGTCTGATGGGGCATCACCACATGGCAGATATTTATCAAAATTACTCTGCTTACCTCTCTGCCTCCACAAGTGAAGGATTTGGTTTGACCTTGTTAGAGGCGGTTGGTTCTGGTCTGCCAATTATTGGTTTTGATGTACGTTATGGAAATCCAACCTTTATCCGTGATGGGGAAAATGGCTACTTGATTCCTGAGGCGCGTCCAGATGATCTGGATGCAATGACAACGGAATACGCAGAAAAGATTGTCCAGCTATTTACTCAACATTCCCAAGAAGATCTATCCCGTGTATCCTACGAGGTGGCAGAACCATATCTTGATGAACATATTGCCCAGCGTTGGTATGATCTTGTTCAATCTGCACAGCATCAGTAGGGATTCGAAAAGAAAGGCATAAATACTATGATTTGTTTATTTGAACGCTATGATCAAGCGAGTTTTGATTTACTACGTTCACTTAAGGCAGCTGGGCTAGACTGCCCTGTTGTCGTGATCCGAGACGATGGCTACCTCGCACCTGATGTCGAGTCGCCTTACAGTTACTTTACTGGAGATGTGGCTTCAGAGGACGATCTACCTCTTTATTTTAACCTTGTTCCGAAACCTCATTTGTGGGAAATTCGCTCGAGCAATGTTAATGGTGAAATCTTGGACATGGGTAAGAAACGTGCCAATATCTTTTACCGTCAACCGACACACGAACGTCGCGTGCGTGCAGTCGAGTGGTTGGATGATCAAGGTCGTGTACGCGCTGCTGACATTTACAATCGCAAGGGACGTCTCTTTGCACAGATTACCTATGATGATGCCCAACGTCCAACTCATACACGCTACTTTAATCAGGATAACGTGACGGTGATTATGGAAAATCATTTAACAGAGGATATTGTCTTAACTCTTGATGGAAAACGCCATATTTTCAATTCTAAGCAAGAATTTGTAATCTTTTACTTGCGATATCGTGGGTATGATACAGATCGCATTATCTACAATTCTCTAGCAACACCATTTTTAGTAGCCGTTGGTCTGACTCCGAAAGAAGGACGAGCAGAGGATATTCTTTTCTGGCAGGAGCCAATTGGAGAGGAGTTGCCGGGTAACATGAAAGCGGCGATGCAGTTGCCTCATCGAAACATCCGTATCGCAGTACAGGATAAACAAGTTTATGATAAAATCCTCAAGCTTGCGACACCAAAAGAGAAGAGTTACTTCCGCAATGTCGGTTATCTCTATCAATACCATCGCCTCAATAATATGAATCCAGAAGCTTTGATTCTGACGAATAGTGACCAAATCGAGCAAATTGAACCACTTTTGACTCAATTACCAAATGTTCATTTCCATATTGGAGCGATCACTGAGATGTCAAGTCGTTTAATGGAATTAAATCGCTATCCGAATATTTCCCTCTACCCTAATATTCGTCCAGCTAAGGTGAATGAGCTCTTTGCTCGCTGCGACTTGTATCTGGATATCAATATCAGTGATGAAATTCTCAATGGTAGTCGAACAGCTTTTGAGAATAATATGCTGATTCTCAGTTTTGAGACGACTTGTCACAATCATCGTTTCGTTGCAGAAAGTCATATTTATCCGGTGGAAAATGTATCAGCCATGGTAGGTAAGATTCAGGGAGTTCTCTCTCTTCCGTCTGAAATGGAGGCTGCTCTTGCTAAGCAAAAACAGGCGGCGAATCAGGCTGATCTGGAAGCCTACAAGGCAATTTTATAAGCTAATAAGACAAGGGCTTGCTTTCGATGAAAGCAAGTTCCTTTCTATCAACAGAAAAGGAGGAGCACATGTCTAACAAGGACAATAGCATTTTACAAGAACATATACGAGAACAGCTAGATAATCGAAAGAAACCCCTAAAAAGGGAGAAGCAAGATTTTAGCATGATTGCCGTGCTGGGCGGAGTTCTCTTTCTCGTAACTCTTTTGGTCACACTACTCATGCAGTTGGGACGCTTTTTTTAGGAACTTTTCTGGATGGAGATGGTCTCTAGAAAAGATGAACCTTGATGATTTGCTCGTCAAGGTTTTTTTGTTTCTGTCTAAGTGAACTAGTGTGAAAGGGTGGGGGAAGGAAGAGATTTCGAAAGATAATAAAACGTTTTCAATTATTTGATCCTTGAAAGCGAATTTTAGGTATAAATTAGGCGTTTTCGTTGGTCATTTCGAGTATAAATGCTTGAAAAGGAGGAGCTACTTTGATAGAATGGTAAATGGTATATACTAGTTAAAAGCAACTGGTATATCCCAGATGGAATCTGCTTTTTCTGAGTCAAAGGGATAAAAACTGAGACTGACTGCGGCTTTTATTGGTTTTGGTTTTGAGAGGGTAGCGCAACTACGCTTTGTTAATGATCATGAGGTTAACAAAGGGTCGCATTTTGATGAAAAGAAAGGAAACAAATGTTTCGAAGTAAAAAGTTTAACAAAGATTTCGAGATCGTAGATGAGAAAAAGCGTTATAAGCTTTACAAGTCGGGTAAAAACTGGGTAAAAGCCTCGAACTCTCAATTGGATCTCTTCCGTATTGGTGGGATGGGCGAAGTTGTCTCTAGTACCCTGTCAGACACTGAAGAACTTGATCACGCACACCTTAGTTTTAACACGCTAGCGGGCATAGGGGGAATCCTGGCCGCGGGGGCTGCAGGATTTGTGATGACTCAAGAGCAAACTGTTTATGCGGATGAAACATCTGAGTATACAGAAAAGGATAAAACAGTCATCGCAGCTGAACCAAAAGCAGCTGAAACAACTGAAACAAGTACTAACTCAATCATCGCTCAAGCGCAAACAGAAGTAAAGAAAGCTCAAGCAGAACAAGCATCTGCCTCAGCTTCTGTATCAGTCAGTCAATCTGTTGAGGCTCAAGCGAGTGCGAGTCAGTCAGCTTCAGTCAGTCAATCTGCCTCAGCAAGTCAGTCAGCATCTGCAAGTGCTTCAACATCAGCAAGTCAGTCAACTGCTCCAGCATCTGAGTCAGCGAGCCAATCAACATCAGCTCCTACATCAGCGTCAGCGAGCGCTCAAGCTTCAACTTCACTAGTTGAGAGCACTAGTGCAACGAGTGGATCAGAAGTACAAGCATCTGTCTCAACTTCTACATCAGCATCACTCAATGCCGATACCAAACCTGCAGCTAGCTTAGCATCAAGCAAACTCGGTGATGCTTTGTCTAGTGCAACTCAACTTAGTAGCCAAGCAGCAACAACAAGCAACAACCTTGCAGCTGGTGTTGTAGCAGATAAGAACCAAGCCCAAGGTAAGGATACAACCAAGCAAGCTGAGAAAAACCAAAAGGTTGACAATACTGTAGCGACTGCACCAAAGACAGGGTATTCTGGATTTAGAGCAAATCCGATCGATACTGGTTCAAAAGAGCCATTCTTTCTAATACTGACCCATATAGTATCAATTCTCCAGAAACAAGTGGTCGTTTAAATAGACAACGGGTCTTTCTGGGACGAGCAGGTGTTCCTTTCTCGGTAACATATTATATGCATAAGTCTCAATTTGATGCGGACGAATATCCTTACGGTTCATATAAGGATAGTGAGTTGGCAGGACTTTCTCCAAGACAAACTCTAGAGACTCGAAACTGGCAAGAAGCACAAGAGAAATATAATATTACCTCGGAAACAGGTCGTGTGGAAGTGGCTCCTGGACGTTATATTCCATATGTAACTTTCAAGAGTGATAATCCAAAAGCATTTAGAAGTAGTATCAATCTGGATGTGACCTTTGATGGACGTAGCTTTCCTCAAACCAGCATATTCATGAACCTTACTACTACTCAGTTTAAGGGACCTGCTGTAACGTATGATGCCGAAGGGAAAAAAGAAGCACTGGCTCCTCTTGCAAAATATAAAGTAGGAGATACAGTCAATGAAACCTACTATTTCCATAATGATAAACAGTATAGATATGAGCAAGATGCTAGAAATGCTATTACTTTGTACACTGGTAATGGTGGTTGGACCAAACCGATGGGCTTGAGGTTTGTTCAAGGAGTGGAAAGACGTGCTGATTTTACCTATGTTCCTAAAGTCACTGTTACGGGGACTGTTAAAACTGAAAATCCTAATTATCTTGTCAGACATAATGATGGATTGGGAGGTAAGGATGCTGAATTCTTTACCTATCTAGGCCGTCCAGAAGAAGTTGTAACTGAGGCTGCGCAGGAGTCAATTATCAACAAGAGCAAAGACTCACTAACTCCTTCCCCTGAACCACTAGTTCCTGAGATTGAAGTCGGTAAACGAGTTAATGAAACTTTATATGTTCATGATGGTAATAACAAGGGAGATAAGTCTGTTGGTTCTTGGCAAAGTTCTTACCTTGCAGATCAAGCGGTTGAACTGATTCATGGTAAGAAAGAACTAGAAGCACTTGGATTAACAGTTACTACTAAAACCGTTCCATCAGGGGGTGGTAAAACTGGCTATATCCCATCTATCCAAATTTCTGGGACGCCTACTGGAACAGGAACTGTAACACTTAAATATAAGATTACTGACGAAGCAGGACAGCTTAACTTTAAGGACATTCAAATAAATGTTAAAGAAAGCGGATCCCTTAGCCAATCAGCTTCAGCATCAGTATCAGCAAGCCAAAGCGCTTCAGCATCAGTATCAGCAAGCCAAAGCGCCTCAGCGAGTGCTTCACTTAGCGCAGGTCAATCTCACTCAGCAAGTTTGAGTGCTAGCCAGAGTGCATCACTTAGCGCAAGTCGCTCAGCTTCGGCTTCTGTAAGCTCAAGCCAATCAGCTTCAGCTTCAGTATCTGCAAGTCGCTCAGCTTCAGCTTCTGTAAGTTCGAGCCGTTCGGCCAGTGCGTCAGCTAGCGCATCGCTTAGCTCAAGCCGTTCGGCCAGTGCCTCAGCTTCAGCTTCTGTAAGCTCAAGTCGTTCAGCCAGTGCTTCAGCGAGTGCATCACTTAGCGCAAGTCGCTCAGCTTCGGCTTCTGTAAGCTCAAGCCAATCAGCTTCAGCTTCAGTATCTGCAAGTCGCTCAGCTTCAGCTTCTGTAAGTTCGAGCCGTTCGGCCAGTGCGTCAGCTAGCGCATCGCTTAGCTCAAGCCGTTCGGCCAGTGCCTCAGCTTCAGCTTCTGTAAGCTCAAGTCGTTCAGCCAGTGCTTCAGCGAGTGCATCACTTAGCGCAAGTCGCTCAGCTTCGGCTTCTGTAAGCTCAAGCCAATCAGCTTCAGCTTCAGTATCTGCAAGTCGCTCAGTTTCAGCTTCTGTAAGTTCGAGCCGTTCGGCCAGTGCGTCAGCTAGCGCATCGCTTAGCTCAAGCCGTTCGGCCAGTGCCTCAGCTAGTGCATCGCTCAGCGCGAGTCGTTCAGCAAGCACATCAGTAAGCTCAAGTCGCTCAGCTTCAGCGTCTGTAAGTGCAAGCCAATCAGCTAGCGCATCAGTAAGCTCAAGTCAATCAGCTTCAGCGTCAGTAAGTGCAAGTCAATCAGCTAGCGCATCAGTAAGCTCAAGCCAATCAGCTTCAGCATCAGTAAGCTCAAGTCAATCGGCTTCAGCATCTGTATCAGCAAGCCAAAGTGCTTCAGCATCTGTATCAGCTAGTCAATCAGCTTCAGCGTCTGTAAGTTCAAGCCAATCAGCATCTGTATCAGCTAGTCAATCAGCTTCAGCGTCTGTAAGTTCAAGCCAATCAGCATCTGTATCAGCTAGCCAATCAGCATCAGCATCTGTAAGTGCAAGCGACTCAGCGTCTGTATCAGCTAGCCAATCAGCAAGCGCATCTGTAAGTGCAAGTCAAAGTGCTTCAACATCAGTAAGCGCCAGCCAAAGTGCCTCAGCTTCAGCATCTAACAACCAGAACTCAGCTTCTATCTCAGCAAGCGCGAGCCAGTCTGCGTCAATTAGTGCGAGCCAAAGCGCATCAGCATCAGTATCAGCAAGCATCAGTGCGAGCCAATCAGCATCTGTATCAGCTAGTCAATCAGCTTCAGCGTCTGTAAGTTCAAGCCAATCAGCATCTGTATCAGCTAGTCAATCAGCTTCAGCGTCTGTAAGTTCAAGCCAATCAGCATCTGTATCAGCTAGCCAATCAGCATCAGCATCTGTAAGTGCAAGCGACTCAGCGTCTGTATCAGCTAGCCAATCAGCAAGCGCATCTGTAAGTGCAAGTCAAAGTGCTTCAACATCAGTAAGCGCCAGCCAAAGTGCCTCAGCTTCAGCATCAGTAAGTGCAAGTCACTCAGCATCTGTATCAGCTAGCCAATCAGCAAGCGCCTCTGTATCAGCAAGTCAAAGTGCTTCAACATCAGTAAGCGCGAGCCAAAGTGCCTCAGCTTCAGCATCTAACAACCAGAACTCAGCTTCTATCTCAGCAAGTGCAAGCCACTCAGCATCTGTAAGTGCAAGTCAATCAGCAAGCGCATCAGTATCAGCAAGTCAAAGTACTTCAGCATCTGTAAGTGCTAGCCAAAGTGCCTCAGCTTCAGCATCTAACAACCAGAACTCAGCTTCTATCTCAGCAAGCGCGAGCCAGTCTGCGTCAATTAGTGCGAGCCAAAGCGCATCAGCATCTGTATCAGCAAGCATCAGTGCAAGCCAATCAGCATCAAGCTCAGCAAATGCTAGTCAAAGTGCTTCAGCAAGTGCAAGCCACTCAGCATCTGTAAGTGCAAGTCAATCAGCAAGCGCATCAGTATCAGCAAGTCAAAGTACTTCAGCATCTGTAAGTGCTAGCCAAAGTGCCTCAGCTTCAGCATCTAACAACCAGAACTCAGCTTCTATCTCAGCAAGCGCGAGCCAGTCTGCGTCAATTAGTGCGAGCCAAAGCGCATCAGCATCTGTATCAGCAAGCATCAGTGCAAGCCAATCAGCATCAAGCTCAGCAAATGCTAGTCAAAGTGCTTCAGCAAGTGCAAGCCACTCAGCATCTGTAAGTGCAAGTCAATCAGCAAGCGCATCAGTATCAGCAAGTCAAAGTACTTCAGCATCTGTAAGTGCTAGCCAAAGTGCCTCAGCTTCAGCATCTAACAACCAGAACTCAGCTTCTATCTCAGCAAGCGCGAGCCAGTCTGCGTCAATTAGTGCGAGCCAAAGCGCATCAGCATCTGTATCAGCAAGCATCAGTGCAAGCCAATCAGCATCAAGCTCAGCAAATGCTAGTCAAAGTGCTTCAGCAAGTGCAAGCCACTCAGCATCTGTAAGTGCAAGTCAATCAGCAAGCGCATCAGTATCAGCAAGTCAAAGTACTTCAGCATCTGTAAGTGCTAGCCAAAGTGCCTCAGCTTCAGCATCTAACAACCAGAACTCAGCTTCTATCTCAGCAAGCGCGAGCCAGTCTGCGTCAATTAGTGCGAGCCAAAGCGCATCAGCATCTGTATCAGCAAGCATCAGTGCTAGCCAATCAGCTTCAGCATCTGTAAGTGCAAGTCAAAGTGCTTCAACATCAGTAAGCGCAAGCCAAAGTGCCTCAGCTTCAGCATCTAACAACCAGAACTCAGCTTCTATCTCAGCAAGCGCGAGCCAGTCTGCGTCAATTAGTGCGAGCCAAAGCGCTTCAGCATCTGTAAGTGCAAGCGACTCAGCGTCTGTATCAGCTAGCCAATCAGCTTCAGCATCTGTAAGTGCAAGTCAAAGTGCTTCAACATCAGTAAGCGCAAGCCAAAGTGCCTCAGCTTCAGCATCTAACAACCAGAACTCAGCTTCTATCTCAGCAAGCGCGAGCCAGTCTGCGTCAATTAGTGCAAGCCAAAGCGCATCAGCATCAGTATCAGCAAGCATCAGTGCGAGCCAATCAGCATCTGTATCAGCTAGTCAATCAGCTTCAGCATCTGTAAGTGCAAGCGACTCAGCGTCTGTATCAGCTAGCCAATCAGCTTCAGCATCTGTAAGTGCAAGTCAAAGTGCTTCAACATCAGTAAGCGCAAGCCAAAGTGCCTCAGCTTCAGCATCTAACAACCAGAACTCAGCTTCTATCTCAGCAAGCGCGAGCCAGTCTGCGTCAATTAGTGCAAGCCAAAGCGCATCAGCATCAGTATCAGCAAGCATCAGTGCGAGCCAATCAGCATCTGTAAGTGCAAGTCAAAGTGCTTCAACATCAGTAAGCGCAAGCCAAAGTGCCTCAGCTTCAGCATCTAACAACCAGAACTCAGCTTCTATCTCAGCAAGCGCGAGCCAGTCTGCGTCAATTAGTGCGAGCCAAAGCGCTTCAGCATCTGTAAGTGCAAGCGACTCAGCGTCTGTATCAGCTAGCCAATCAGCTTCAGCATCTGTAAGTGCAAGTCAAAGTGCTTCAACATCAGTAAGCGCAAGCCAAAGTGCCTCAGCTTCAGCATCTAACAACCAGAACTCAGCTTCTATCTCAGCAAGCGCGAGCCAGTCTGCGTCAATTAGTGCAAGCCAAAGCGCATCAGCATCAGTATCAGCAAGCATCAGTGCGAGCCAATCAGCATCTGTATCAGCTAGTCAATCAGCTTCAGCATCTGTAAGTGCAAGCGACTCAGCGTCTGTATCAGCTAGCCAATCAGCTTCAGCATCTGTAAGTGCAAGTCAAAGTGCTTCAACATCAGTAAGCGCAAGCCAAAGTGCCTCAGCTTCAGCATCTAACAACCAGAACTCAGCTTCTATCTCAGCAAGCGCGAGCCAGTCTGCGTCAATTAGTGCAAGCCAAAGCGCATCAGCATCAGTATCAGCAAGCATCAGTGCGAGCCAATCAGCATCTGTAAGTGCAAGTCAATCAGCTTCAGCATCTGTAAGTGCAAGCGACTCAGCGTCTGTATCAGCTAGCCAATCAGCAAGCGCATCTGTAAGTGCAAGTCAAAGTGCTTCAACATCAGTAAGCGCAAGCCAAAGTGCCTCAGCTTCAGCATCAGTATCAGCAAGCCAATCAGCAAGCGCATCAGTAAGCTCAAGTGAATCAGCTTCAGCATCAGTAAGTGCAAGCCAATCAACTAGCGCATCAGTAAGCTCAAGTGAATCAGCTTCAGCGTCAGTATCAGCTAGCCAATCAACTTCAGCATCAGTATCAGCTAGCCAATCAGCAAGCGCATCAGTAAGCTCAAGCGAATCAGCTTCAGCGTCTGTATCTGTAAGTGAATCAACTTCAGCATCAGTATCTGCAAGTGAATCAGCTTCAGCATCAGTATCAGCAAGCCAAAGCGCTTCAGTAAGCTCAAGCGAATCAGCTTCAGCGTCTGTATCTGCAAGTGAATCAACTTCAGCATCAGTATCTGCAAGTGAATCAGCTTCAGCATCAGTATCTGCAAGCCAATCAGCAAGCGCATCAGTAAGCTCAAGTGAATCAGCTTCAGCATCAGTAAGTGCAAGCGAATCAACTAGCGCATCAGTAAGCTCAAGTGAATCAACTTCAGCATCAGTATCAGCAAGCCAATCAGCAAGCGCATCAGTAAGCTCAAGTGAATCAGCTTCAGCATCAGTATCAGCAAGCCAATCAACTAGCGCATCAGTAAGCTCAAGTGAATCAGCTTCAGCGTCAGTATCAGCAAGCCAAAGCACTTCAGCATCAGTAAGCTCAAGTCAATCAACTTCAGCATCTGTAAGTGCAAGTGAATCAGCTTCAGCGTCAGTATCAGCAAGCCAAAGCGCTTCAGCGTCTGTATCAGCTAGCCAATCAGCTTCAGCGTCTGTATCTGCAAGTGAATCAGCTTCAGCATCAGTATCTGCAAGTGAATCAGCTTCAGCGTCAGTATCAGCAAGCCAAAGCACTTCAGCATCTGTAAGCTCAAGTGAATCAACTTCAGCATCTGTAAGTGCAAGCCAATCAGCAAGCGCATCAGTAAGCTCAAGTCAATCAACTTCAGCATCTGTAAGTGCAAGTGAATCAGCTTCAGCGTCAGTATCAGCAAGCCAAAGCACTTCAGCATCAGTAAGCTCAAGTCAATCAACTTCAGCATCTGTAAGTGCAAGCCAATCAGCAAGCGCATCAGTAAGCTCAAGTGAATCAGCTTCAGCATCAGTATCTGCAAGTGAATCAGCTTCAGCGTCAGTATCAGCAAGCCAAAGCACTTCAGCATCAGTAAGCTCAAGTCAATCAACTTCAGCATCTGTAAGTGCAAGTGAATCAGCTTCAGCGTCTGTATCAGCAAGCCAAAGCACTTCAGCATCAGTATCAGCAAGCCAAAGCGCTTCAGCGTCAGTATCAGCAAGCCAAAGCACTTCAGCATCAGTAAGCTCAAGTCAATCAGCTTCAGCGTCAGTATCAGCAAGCCAAAGCGCTTCAGCGTCTGTATCAGCTAGCCAATCAGCTTCAGCGTCTGTATCTGCAAGTCAATCAGCTTCAGCATCTGTATCAGCAAGCCAATCAGCAAGCGCATCAGTAAGCTCAAGTGAATCAACTTCAGCATCAGTATCTGCAAGCCAATCAGCAAGCGCATCAGTAAGCTCAAGTGAATCAGCTTCAGCATCAGTATCTGCAAGTGAATCAGCTTCAGCGTCAGTATCAGCAAGCCAAAGCACTTCAGCATCTGTAAGCTCAAGTGAATCAACTTCAGCATCTGTAAGTGCAAGCCAATCAGCAAGCGCATCAGTAAGCTCAAGTCAATCAACTTCAGCATCTGTAAGTGCAAGTGAATCAGCTTCAGCGTCAGTATCAGCAAGCCAAAGCACTTCAGCATCAGTAAGCTCAAGTCAATCAACTTCAGCATCTGTAAGTGCAAGCCAATCAGCAAGCGCATCAGTAAGCTCAAGTGAATCAGCTTCAGCATCAGTATCTGCAAGTGAATCAGCTTCAGCGTCAGTATCAGCAAGCCAAAGCACTTCAGCATCAGTAAGCTCAAGTCAATCAACTTCAGCATCTGTAAGTGCAAGTGAATCAGCTTCAGCGTCTGTATCAGCAAGCCAAAGCACTTCAGCATCAGTATCAGCAAGCCAAAGCGCTTCAGCGTCAGTATCTGCAAGTGAATCAGCTTCAGCGTCAGTATCAGCAAGCCAAAGCGCTTCAGCGTCTGTATCAGCTAGCCAATCAGCTTCAGCCTCTGTATCTGCAAGTGAATCAGCTTCAGCATCAGTATCTGCAAGTGAATCAGCTTCAGCATCTGTATCAGCAAGCCAATCAGCAAGCGCATCAGTAAGCTCAAGTGAATCAACTTCAGCATCAGTATCTGCAAGCCAATCAGCTTCAGCATCAGTATCTGCAAGCCAATCAGCAAGCGCATCAGTAAGCTCAAGTGAATCAGCTTCAGCATCAGTATCAGCTAGCCAATCAGCAAGCGCATCAGTAAGCTCAAGCGAATCAGCTTCAGCGTCTGTATCTGCAAGTGAATCAACTTCAGCATCAGTATCTGCAAGTGAATCAGCTTCAGCATCAGTATCTGCAAGTGAATCAGCTTCAGCATCTGTATCAGCAAGCCAATCAGCAAGCGCATCAGTAAGCTCAAGTGAATCAACTTCAGCATCAGTATCTGCAAGCCAATCAGCTTCAGCATCTGTATCAGCTAGCCAAAGTGCTTCAGCGTCAGTATCTGCAAGCCAATCAGCTAGCGCATCAGTAAGCTCAAGTGAATCAACTTCAGCGTCAGTATCTGCAAGCCAATCAACTAGCGCATCAGTAAGCTCAAGTCAATCAGCTTCAGCATCAGTATCAGCTAGCCAAAGCGCTTCAGCTTCAGCATCTGTATCAGCTAGCCAAAGTGCTTCAGCGTCTGTATCTGCAAGCCAATCAGCTTCAGCATCAGTATCAGCTAGCCAAAGCGCTTCAGCTTCAGCATCTGTATCAGCAAGTGAATCAACTAGCGCATCAGCAAGCACAAGCTTGAGCAACAGCGTATCTGCCTCAATCAGTGCATCTGAATCAGCAAGCACAAGCTTGAGCAACAGCGTATCTGCTTCAATTAGTGCATCTGAATCAGCAAGCACAAGCTTGAGCAACAGCGTATCTGCTTCAATTAGTGCAAGCCAATCAGCAAGCACATCAGTATCTGCAAGTGAATCAACTTCAGCATCTGTATCAGCTAGCCAATCAGCAAGCGCATCAGTAAGCTCAAGTCAATCAACTTCAGCATCTGTATCAGCTAGCCAATCAGCTTCAGCATCTGTATCAGCAAGTGAATCAACTAGCGCATCAGTATCTGCAAGTCAATCAACTTCAGCATCTGTATCAGCTAGCCAAAGTGCTTCAGCGTCTGTATCTGCAAGCCAATCAGCTTCAGCGTCTGTATCAGCTAGCCAATCAGCTTCAGCATCAGTATCTGCAAGTCAATCAACTTCAGCGTCTGTAAGTGCAAGCCAATCAACTTCAGCATCAGTATCTGCAAGTCAATCAACTAGCGCATCAGTATCTGCAAGCCAATCAGCTTCAGCATCAGTATCAGCTAGCCAAAGCGCTTCAGCGTCTGTAAGTGCAAGCCAATCAGCAAGCGCATCAGTAAGCTCAAGTCAATCAACTTCAGCATCTGTATCAGCTAGCCAATCAGCAAGCGCATCAGTAAGCTCAAGTCAATCAACTTCAGCATCTGTATCAGCTAGCCAAAGTGCTTCAGCGTCTGTAAGTGCAAGCCAATCAGCAAGCGCATCAGTAAGCTCAAGTCAATCAACTTCAGCATCTGTATCAGCTAGCCAATCAGCTTCAGCATCTGTATCAGCTAGCCAAAGTGCTTCAGCGTCAGTATCTGCAAGCCAATCAGCTAGCGCATCAGTAAGCTCAAGTGAATCAACTTCAGCGTCAGTATCTGCAAGCCAATCAACTAGCGCATCAGTAAGCTCAAGTCAATCAGCTTCAGCATCAGTATCAGCTAGCCAAAGCGCTTCAGCTTCAGCATCTGTATCAGCTAGCCAAAGTGCTTCAGCGTCTGTATCTGCAAGCCAATCAGCTTCAGCATCAGTATCAGCTAGCCAAAGCGCTTCAGCTTCAGCATCTGTATCAGCAAGTGAATCAACTAGCGCATCAGCAAGCACAAGCTTGAGCAACAGCGTATCTGCCTCAATCAGTGCATCTGAATCAGCAAGCACAAGCTTGAGCAACAGCGTATCTGCTTCAATTAGTGCATCTGAATCAGCAAGCACAAGCTTGAGCAACAGCGTATCTGCTTCAATTAGTGCTAGCCAATCAGCAAGCACAAGCTTGAGCAACAGCGTATCTGCTTCAATCAGTGCATCTGAATCAGCAAGCACAAGCTTGAGCAACAGCGTGTCTGCTTCAATCAGTGCTAGCCAATCAGCAAGCACAAGCTTGAGCAACAGCGTATCTGCTTCAATCAGTGCATCTGAATCAGCAAGCACAAGCATGAGCAACAGCGTATCTGCCTCAATCAGTGCATCTGAATCAGCAAGCACAAGCTTGAGCAACAGCGTATCTGCTTCAATCAGTGCTAGCCAATCAGCAAGCACAAGCTTGAGCAACAGCGTATCTGCCTCAATCAGTGCATCTGAATCAGCAAGCACAAGCTTGAGCAACAGCGTATCTGCTTCAATTAGTGCTAGCCAATCAGCAAGCACAAGCTTGAGCAACAGCGTATCTGCTTCAATCAGTGCTAGCCAATCAGCAAGCACAAGCTTGAGCAACAGCGTATCTGCCTCAATCAGTGCATCTGAATCAGCAAGCACAAGCTTGAGCAACAGCGTATCTGCCTCAATCAGTGCATCTGAATCAGCAAGCACAAGCTTGAGCAACAGCGTATCTGCTTCAATTAGTGCATCTGAATCAGCAAGCACAAGCTTGAGCAACAGCGTATCTGCTTCAATTAGTGCTAGCCAATCAGCAAGCACAAGCATGAGCAACAGCGTATCTGCTTCAATCAGTGCATCTGAATCAGCAAGCACAAGCTTGAGCAACAGCGTGTCTGCTTCAATCAGTGCTAGCCAATCAGCAAGCACAAGCTTGAGCAACAGCGTATCTGCTTCAATCAGTGCTAGCCAATCAGCAAGCACAAGCTTGAGCAACAGTGTATCTGCTTCAATCAGTGCTTCAGTATCAGCAAGCACAAGCTTGAGTAACAGCGTATCTGCTTCAATCAGTGCATCTGAATCAGCAAGCACAAGCTTGAGCAACAGCGTATCTGCTTCAATCAGTGCTAGCCAATCAGCAAGCACAAGCTTGAGCAACAGCGTATCTGCTTCAATCAGTGCTAGCCAATCAGCAAGCACAAGCTTGAGCAACAGCGTATCTGCTTCAATCAGTGCATCTGAATCAGCAAGCACAAGCATGAGCAACAGCGTGTCTGCTTCAATCAGTGCTAGCCAATCAGCAAGCACAAGCTTGAGCAACAGCGTATCTGCTTCAATCAGTGCTAGCCAATCAGCAAGCACAAGCTTGAGCAACAGCGTATCTGCCTCAATCAGTGCATCTGAATCAGCAAGCACAAGCATGAGCAACAGCGTGTCTGCTTCAATCAGTGCTAGCCAATCAGCAAGCACAAGCTTGAGCAACAGCGTATCTGCTTCAATCAGTGCTAGCCAATCAGCAAGCACAAGCTTGAGCAACAGCGTATCTGCCTCAATCAGTGCATCTGAATCAGCAAGCACAAGCTTGAGCAACAGTGTATCTGCTTCAATCAGTGCATCTGAATCAGCAAGCACAAGCTTGAGCAACAGCGTGTCTGCTTCAATCAGTGCATCTGAATCAGCAAGCAACAACTCAAGTAGTACTTCAGTTTCAACAAGTACTTCAGTAAGCTTGAGTAACAGCGTAAGCACATCTACATCACTTAGCAATAGCGTTTCAAGTAGTTTGAGTACAAGTGCGTCACAACAATCTAACTCATTCAGCTATAGTAAGGGTGAACCAGAAAGCCAGTCTAAACCAGAGTTTAACCTTCCTAGCTACCTTGAATCTGTAAGTGCAAGTGAGTCAGTTTCACTCAGCAAGTCAGTAAGTGTATCATTGAGCGATAGTACTTCAGCCTCAATCAGCGCAAGTGAGTCAGTCTCAACAAGCGCAAGCTTGAGTGACAGCGTGTCTGCATCAATCAGTGCAAGCAACAACTCAGGTAGTGGTTCAGGTTCAACAAGCACAAGCAATGGTTCAGTTAGCCAATCAGCTAGCGCATCAGTATCTGCAAGTCAAAGCACTTCAGCGTCTGTATCAGCTAGCCAATCAGCTTCAGCTTCAATCAGTGCAAGCAACAACTCAGGTAGCGGTTCAGGTTCAACAAGCACAAGCAATGGTTCAGCTAGTCAATCAGCTAGCGCATCAGTATCTGCAAGTCAAAGCACTTCAGCATCTGTATCAGCAAGCCAATCAGCTTCTGCTTCAATCAGCGCAAGCAACAACTCAGGTAGTGGTTCAGGTTCAACAAGTACAAGCAATGGTTCAGGCAATGCCTCAACTTCAGCAAGCTTGAGCAACAGTGTATCTGCTTCAATCAGTGCATCTGAATCAGCAAGCACAAGCTTGAGCAACAGCGCAAGTACCTCAGCTAGCTTGTCTGACAGTGCTTCAATCTCAAGTGCATTGAACCACTCACAAGCTCCTGCACAACAACCTGCTGGACCAGGACGTTCAAACGGTAGAAAACTTCCAAATACAGGAACTGCAAGTAACCAATTTGCTGGTCTTGGATTAGGAGTAGCTGCCTTGGCAACTGCCTCTCTTCTTGGCAAGAAGAAGAAATCAGCAGCTTCTGAAATGGATTTAGAAGACTAAGTCCCAAAAATCGACTAAAATGAAATTGTTGATATCATTTTAGCGATGAAAACAAGAACCCCGGATAGCTCAAGGCTATCTGGGGTTTTTGGCTCTTTGTCAACTGTAGAGAGTGAGATCTAACTAAGCATGAGAGAGAATCAGATTGGTTCTCTCTTTTTTAATATTCAAAGTGACGAGAATTATCACTCTAAATTTTTGAAAATCAAATACTAGACATCTTATATTCTTGCTGATTGCTTCCAACTTAGTATTGAAATGAAGGGATTCAAGGATATTATTGATATAGGATTTAGATTTAAGAAAAGTTTGAAATAGCGTCTGAAAAGGAGTGGATGCCCATCAATTTTATTTTTGATGGATTTCCATTTCTAAACCTTCCAAAGAACTTAATGATGTCTTACTGTTTATTAATCACCGTCAAAAAGAATATTCAAATTACAAGACAGCTTTTAAAGCACTTAGGAATAAGAGGTAAAAATATTACACTACGTATTGCATATACCTAACGAAATAGATAAAATTCTAAAATTTGTAGAGAAAATAATATAATTTCGACCTTTTGTGACAGGAATTACTTGACTAAATAAAACTAAAGCTGTATAATAAGGCAAATATCTAAAACAGGAGGTTCTGGAAATGAAAAAGTCTAAGGCCAAGTATCTGACACTGGCAAGTGTCGTGTTAAGCGCGGGTATCCTACTAAGCGCATGTGGGAACTCAGCAAGTTCATCTAAAACATACAATTATGTTTACTCTAGTGATCCATCTAGTTTGAACTATCTAGCAGAGAACCGTGCAACAACTAATGATATCGTTACCAATCTGGTAGATGGTTTGATGGAAAATGACCAATATGGTAACTATGTTCCATCTTTGGCAGAGGATTGGACCGTTTCCAAGGACGGTTTGACTTATACCTACAAACTTCGTAAAGATGCCAAGTGGTATACATACGAAGGTGAAGAATACGCACCTGTAACTGCTCAAGACTTTGTGACAGGTTTGAAATATGCGGCAGATAAAAAATCTGAAGCCTTGTACTTGGTTCAAGAGTCTGTAGCAGGTTTGGATGACTATATCAACGGTAAAACAACAGACTTTTCAACTGTCGGTGTGAAGGCGATTGATGACCAAACAGTTCAGTATACTTTGACTCGACCAGAACCTTATTGGAATTCTAAAACTACGTCCACTATTCTCTTCCCTGTTAATGCTGATTTCTTGAAATCAAAAGGAGATGACTTTGGTAAGGTGGATCCTTCTAGTATTTTGTACAGTGGACCTTTCTTGATGAAGTCCTTTGTTTCAAAATCTGTTATCGAGTACAAGAAAAATCCGAACTACTGGGATGCTAAAAATGTCTTTGTGGACGATGTGAAATTGACCTACTATGATGGAAGTGACCAAGATGCCCTAGCACGTAACTTTACAGAAGGAGTATACAGCTACGCACGTCTCTATCCAAATAGCTCAAGTTTTGAAGGGATTAAAGAGAAGAATAAGGACAATATCATCTACAGCATGCAAGATGCCACTTCTTTCTACTTGAACTTTAACCTAGATAGAAAATCTTATAATTTCACTTCTAAAACGACTGACATCGAAAAGAAATCTACCCAAGAAGCAGTTCTGAATAAAAACTTCCGCCAAGCTATCAATTTTGCCTACAACCGTACGGCCTATGGGGCACAATCTCAAGGGGAAGACGGAGCAACGAAGATTATTCGTAACCTAGTTGTACCTCCTACATTTGTAAGTATCAACGGAAAAGACTTTGGTGATGTTGTTTCCGAAAAGATGGTCAACTATGGCCAAGAATGGCAAGGAATCAACTTTGCTGATGCTCAGGATCCTTACTACAATCCTGACAAGGCTAAAGCTAAGTTTGCGGAAGCTAAGAAAGAACTAGAAGCCAAGGGTGTTCAGTTCCCAATTCACTTGGATAAGACTGTTGAAATGACCAATAAGACAGAAATTCAAGAAATTAGCTCAATGAAGCAATCCATCGAATCTGTTCTTGGAACTGAGAACGTGGTTATCGATATCCAACAGTTGGCAACAGAGGATTATGATAGCTCTGGTTATTTAGCTCAGACAGCAGCCCAGAAGGATTTTGACCTATACAATGGTGGTTGGAGTGCGGACTACTTGGATCCATCAAGCTATCTTGATATCTTAAATGTCAATAACGGTGGTATGTTGCAAAACCTTGGTCTAGAACCAGGTGAAGTCAATGACAAGGCCAAGGCAGTTGGACTTGATACCTACACTCAAATGTTGGAAGAAGCCAATAAAGAGCAAGATCCAGCAAAACGTTATGAAAAATATGCTGAAGTTCAAGCTTGGCTCGTTGATAGCGCCCTTGCAATTCCAAACGTTTCTAAGGGTGGAACACCTAGCTTGAGAAAGACAGTTCCATTCTCTGCACCATTCTCACAAGCTGGAAATAAGGGTGTCGAATCATACAAGTACCTCAAGTTACAAGATAAGACTGTGACGACTGCTGAGTATGAAAAAGCTAAAGAAAAATGGCTGAAAGAAAAAGAAGAGTCAAATAAAAAAGCCCAAGAAGAATTGGCAAAACACGTTAAATAATCAGTCTATTCAACAGGAAAAGCGATAGTTTCTCAAGGAACTATCGCTTTTATATAGTTTGAAACTATAACTAGCTCTTGAAAAGAAGAAAATGAGTTGGCGAAAATAAGTGGTACAATAGTTACTATAGATTTGGAGGTATTGTATGAGCAAAGAACTACACATCAACACAATTTTGGCCCAGGCGGGAATCAAGTCAGATAAGGCAACAGGTGCCTTGGTAACGCCGCTTCATTTTTCAACAACTTATCAGCATCCTGAGTTCGGTCAGTCTACAGGATTTGACTACACGCGCACTAAAAACCCAACTCGCAGTAAGGCAGAGGAAGTCTTGGCTGCAATCGAATCAGCAGACTATGCCCTAGCGACGAGCTCAGGTATGGCTGCGATTGTACTGGCTTTTAGTGTTTTTCCAGTGGGAAGTAAAGTCTTGGCTGTGCGCGATCTGTATGGGGGTTCTTTCCGTTGGTTCAATCAAGTGGAGAAGGAAGGCCGGTTCCATTTTACCTATGCTAATACTGAAGCAGAGTTGATTGCTGAGCTGGAAAATCATGTGGATGTTCTCTACATCGAAACGCCAACCAATCCGTTGATGTTGGAATTTGATATTGCAAAACTAGCCCAAATAGCTCATGCTAAGGGTGCCAAAGTAGTCGTAGACAATACCTTCTACAGTCCGATTTACCAACGACCGATTGAAGATGGTGCAGATATTGTTCTTCATTCAGCCACCAAATACCTAGCAGGGCACAATGATGTCTTGGCTGGGGTAGTTGTGACTAATAGTTTAGAACTATATGAACAACTGTTTTACAATCTCAATACGACAGGTGCGGTCTTATCACCGTTTGATAGTTATCAGTTGATTCGTGGTCTTAAGACCTTGTCTCTGCGTATGGAACGTTCTACAGCGAATGCCCAAGAAGTGGTTGCCTTTTTGAAGGATTCTCCAGCAGTCAAGGAAGTTCTCTATACTGGTCGTGGGGGAATGATTTCCTTTAAAGTAGTGGATGAGAAACGTATTCCTCATATTTTGAACAGTCTCAAGGTCTTCTCTTTTGCAGAAAGTTTGGGTGGGGTAGAGAGTCTGATCACCTATCCAACGACGCAGACCCATGCGGATATTCCAGCAGAAGTGCGCCATTCTTATGGATTGACAGATGATCTTTTGCGTTTGTCTATTGGGATTGAGGATGCTAGAGATTTGATTGCGGACTTGCGCCAAGCCTTAGAAGGATAAGATAAATATGGGAAAATATGATTTTACAAGCCTGCCCAATCGTTTTGGGCATCATACCTATAAATGGAAAGAAGCGGAAGCTGATCGAGAAGTTCTACCAGCCTGGATAGCAGATATGGACTTTGTGGTTTTGCCTGAAGTTCGACAAGCTGTACAAGCCTACGCAGATCAGTTGGTCTATGGCTATACTTATGCAAGCGACGCTTTGATTCAGTCGGTTCAGGACTGGGAAGAAAACCAGCATAGTTACACTTTCGATAAGGAGGCTCTCGTATTTATCGAAGGAGTGGTACCAGCTATTTCAACAGCCATTCAAGCCTTTACAAAAGAAGGAGAGGCTGTTCTGATTAATACACCGGTCTATCCACCGTTTGCTCGCAGTGTCAAACTGAACAATCGCCGATTGATTACCAATTCTTTGGTGGAAAAGAATGGTCTGTTTGAGATTGACTTTGACCAGCTGGAGAAGGAATTGGTGGAAGAGGATGTGAAGCTTTATATCCTTTGCAATCCTCACAATCCTGGTGGACGTGTTTGGGAAAAGGAAGTGTTAGAAAAGATTGGTCATCTCTGCCAAAAACATGGTGTTTTGTTGGTTTCAGATGAGATCCACCAAGATTTGGCCCTCTTTGGTCACAAACACCAGTCATTCAACACCATTGATCCCGCCTTTAAAGACTTTGCCCTTATCCTGAGCAGTGCCACTAAGACCTTTAATATTGCTGGGACCAAGAATTCCTATGCAGTTATTGAAAATCCAAAGCTTCGTGTGGCTTTCCAAAAACGCCAGTTGGCCAATAACCAACATGAAATCTCAGGCTTGGGGTATTTGGCGACAGAAGCTGCCTACCGTTATGGTAAGGACTGGTTAGGAGAGTTAAAAGAAGTCATCGAGGACCACATTAACTATGTAGTGGATATTTTGGGCAACGAAACCAAGATTAAGGTCATGAAACCACAAGGTACCTACTTGATCTGGCTTGATTTTTCAGCCTATGACCTAACGGATGACCGCTTGCAAGAGCTTTTGAGAAATGAAGCCAAGGTTATCTTGAACCGAGGTTTGGACTTTGGGGAGGAGGGAGCTCTTCATGCCCGCCTCAATGTAGCTATGCCGAAGTCAGTACTGGAAGAGGTTTGCCAACGCATCGTGACCACTTTTGCTACACTTTAAAAATCGAGCCTTCTAGGAGAAAAGTCTTCCTAGAAGGCTATTTTCATAGGGAAAAATGTGGTATAATGAAAAGATAAGATAAAGGGGTAACTATGGCTAAATTGATTCCGGGAAAGTTGCGCATGGAGGGTGTTACTCTCTATGAAACGGGCAACATTGAGATTATCAAGGAAAAAGGGAATCGCCTCTATACTCGTGTGGCGGGAGAAGACTTACGCTACAGTTTAGAGGATGATCTTGTTTTTTGTGCTTGTGATTTTTTCCAAAAAAGAGGTTACTGTGTTCACCTAGCGGCGCTCGAGCATTATCTGAAGAACGACGAAGAAGGCCAGGTGATTTTACAAGCCTTAGAAAAAGGCCATGAAGAGCAAGAAGAGGTCGAAACCAAGGTTAGTTTTGGTGGTAGTTTTTTGGAGCGTATCCGACCTCAGAAGCGAGAGAAAATCTACACTTTGTCGGCTCAAGGCCAGGTAGAAGCTGGAACCAATCGCCTCCTTTGGACTCTCCGAATCGGTTTAGTTGATAGTCAAAAATATTATGTCATTCGTGACATCCCTCTCTTTTTGAAGGTCTTAGTCCATCGAAAACCATATATGATTGGGAAACAGTATGAAAATGACTTGTCTTGGGATGCTTTTGATACAGCTAGTCAAGATGTTCTTACTTTTTTACGGGGCTTGATTGAGGAGGGACTGAGTCAAGACCTCTTTTTCCCTAATCAAGGTCGTCACCTCTTTTTCCCTCTGACTTTTTTTGAGCAGGGGGTGGAGTTGCTGATGAATTTGGAGGATTTTCATTTTGAACACCAGATCGATAGTTATGAAAATCTTCTCTTTCATGATTTAGATCCAGATGCAGAACTTTTCTCTTTTTCTGTGAAGGAGTATCCCGATTATTTTGAGATGGAAATTTCTGAGACTGAGCGAGTCAACGTATTCTATGGGGGAGCGGTTCTCTTTCGTAAGGGGAATCTTTATCTCTTAAACCCTAAACAAATCAGCCTACTAAAGGAAATCAAGGAGCTTCCTCAGGAGGAGAGAGGGAGAAAATGCCTCCAGTTTGATACTGGCGATCGGGATCGATTGGCTTCCTGTCTTCCTTTGTTTGAGCAACTGGGCAAGATTTCTGCTCCAGAACGTTTACAAATACGACCCTTTTCACCGATCTTTTACTTTGACAAGGAGAAGGATGGTCGTATCCGCTTGGATATCGAGTTTGATTATGGAGATATTAAGGTGACTAGTCATCAACAGATGGAAGAATTACCTTTCGCTAGCGATGCTGCCGTAGAAAGCCAGATATTTCAAGTTAGTTTAGGGGCTGGTTTTGAGGCTGATTTTCAGTCTTGGAGACAGGCTTTGAAGCCTGAGGCAGTTTACTCTTTCTTTCATCATACGATTCCTACTTTTGAGAAATTGGGGTTGGTTTTCTTGTCTGATGAGATAAATCAGCTCTACAGCGTCCAAGCTCCTCAGGTTCAGATTGAGTCCAAGGGAGGACTGTTGGAGATTCAGTTTGATTTCCAAGGGATTGCCCAAGAAGAGATTGATCAAGCTCTTAAAGCCTTAACCAGCAATCAGGATTTCTATATCAGTTCTTCTGACCAAGTGTACTTTTTTGATGAGGAAACCAAGCAGATTCGTCAAAATTTGCAAGAACTGGGGGTTGAGCTAAAAGATGGTTCTTTCCAAGCGCGAAAATCCCTAGCTTATAGCCTTTCTCAGCTTTTTGAAGGTCGAGACAGGTTCTACTTCACAGAGGAATTTCAGCATTTAGCTCATGATTTGACCCATCCAGAGGATTTTCCTTTGGGAGATATACGGGTGCAGGCAAGTTTGAGAGACTATCAGGAAAAGGGTGTCCGTTGGCTCCAGATGCTTCATCACTATGGCTTTGGTGGCATCCTAGCCGATGATATGGGACTGGGAAAAACACTGCAAACTATCGCTTTTTTGACTAGTCAGGTGACCGAAGAAAGTCGGGTCTTGATTTTAGCGCCGTCAGGTTTGATCTACAATTGGGCAGATGAATTTAGAAAATTTGCCCCACAGTTGGATTTGGCTGTCGTTCATGGTTTGAAAGCGAATCGAGAAGCGATTCTTTCTGAAAATCACCAAATCTATGTGACTAGCTATGCGACCTTTCGTCAAGACAGCGAGCTTTATCAAGAGATGGCTTTTGATTTTCTCTTCTTAGATGAAGCCCAGGTCATGAAAAATGCCCAAACCAAGATTGCTCAGAGTTTGCGCCAGTTTGTGGTGCCAGCAGTTTTTGCTTTGTCAGGTACGCCCATTGAAAATCATTTAGGAGAGTTGTGGTCTATCTTTCAAATTGTGCTTCCAGGGCTCTTGCCAAGTAAAAAGGAGTTTATGAAATTGCCAGCTGACCGAGTCGCGCAGTTTATCAAGCCCTTCGTCATGAGGCGTAAGAAAGAAGAAGTCCTAACAGAACTACCTGACTTAATCGAAGTCGTCTATAAAAATGAACTGGAAGACCAACAGAAGGCTATCTATCTGGCCCAGCTGCAACAGATGCGAGACCGCCTAGCGCAAGTGACAGATCAAGAATTCCAGAGAAGTCGGGTAGAAATCTTATCTGGTCTCATGCGATTGCGCCAGATCTGCGATACGCCAGCTCTCTTCATGGACGATTACCAAGGAGCTAGTGGTAAACTCGATAGTCTCCGAGATTTATTGCTACAAGTGGCTGATGGTGGGCATCGGGTCTTGATTTTCTCCCAGTTCAAAGGAATGTTGGAAAAAATCGAGCAAGAACTCCCAGACTTGGGCTTGACTTCCTTCAAAATTACGGGCTCAACTCCTGCTCATGACAGACAGGAGATGACCAAGGCCTTTAACCAAGGAGAGAGAGATGCCTTTCTCATCTCTCTGAAGGCGGGTGGTGTTGGTCTTAATCTAACGGGAGCTGATACGGTTATTTTGGTTGACCTCTGGTGGAATCCTGCTGTCGAAGCCCAGGCTATCGGACGCGCTCACCGAATGGGGCAGGAGCAGATGGTCGAGGTTTATCGTTTGATTACCAAGGGGACTATTGAAGAAAAAATTCAAGAACTTCAAGAGCAGAAAAAACATTTGGTTTCCCAAGTTTTAGATGGTACGGAGTCGCGTGCGAGTCTCAGTCTGGCAGAAATTCGAGAAATTTTGGGGATTTCTGAAGCCAACACTTGAAAAATCAAGACAATACGCTATAATGAAGAGTTGAAAGGAAATACAAAATGAAACAAGATCGATTTCCATTGGTGTCAGATGACGAGATCATGCTGACCGAAATGCCAGTCATGGACTTGTATGATGAGTCTGACTTTATCAGCAATATCAAAGGCGATTACCGAGATAAAAACTATTTAGAATGGTCTCCTATTGTTGAGAAAGCTAGTGTAGTTGCTCCTGTGGTTAGCAAAAAGCCAGAACCAGCTCCAGAAGTAAAAAAAGTTGAAAAGACTTATGCTGAGATGGCTCGAGAAGAAGCGCGTGCGGATCTAAAAAAGAAACGTTCAGCCAGGTATTTGACTCAGGATGTTAGTCATACCAGACGACACAATGGTTCTACACTTGTTCGTCAAGGAAACCAACCAACAGCACCATTTCAAAAGGAAAATCCAGGTGAGTTTGCCAAATTTAGTAAAAACTTGAGCCAGTCTCACTATATCTTAGCTGAGGATGTTGGCCAAGTGGCGAATCCAACTCCGAAAAACCAAACGGAAAAAGCTAAAAAGAACAACTACGATTTTCTAAAGAAGAGTCAAATCTATAATAAAAAGAATAAGCAAACAGAACAGGAACGTCAGGTTGCCCAAGAGTTGAATCTGACAAGAATTACTGAGTAGGGGAGAAAAGCATGTCAAAAACATATCATTTTATTGGAATCAAGGGGTCAGGTATGAGTGCCCTAGCCTTGATGTTGCACCAAATGGGACACAAGGTTCAAGGTTCAGACGTTGAAAAATATTACTTTACTCAACGTGGACTAGAGCAGGCAGGGATTGCGATTCTTCCTTTTGATGAAAAGAACTTACAAGGTGATGTGGAGATTATCGCTGGAAATGCCTTTCGTCCCGATAACAACGTTGAAATCGCCTATGCCGACAAAAATGGTATCAGCTACAAACGTTACCATGAATTCCTAGGTAGCTTTATGCGCGACTTTGTCAGCATGGGAGTGGCAGGAGCACATGGAAAAACTTCAACAACAGGTATGTTGTCACATGTCTTGTCTCACATTACTGACACCAGCTTCTTGATTGGTGACGGGACAGGTCGTGGTTCAGCTAATGCCAAATATTTTGTCTTTGAATCAGACGAATATGAGCGCCATTTCATGCCTTACCACCCAGAATATTCTATCATCACCAACATTGACTTTGACCATCCAGACTACTTTACAAGTCTAGAGGATGTTTTCAATGCCTTTAACGACTATGCCAAACAAATTACCAAAGGTTTATTCGTCTACGGTGAGGATGCTGAGTTGCGTAAGATTACAGCCAATGCTCCAATCTATTACTATGGTTTTGAAGCTGAGGGCAATGACTTTGTAGCTAGCGATCTCCTACGTTCTACGACTGGATCAAACTTTACAGTTCACTTCCGTGGACAAGAATTGGGTCAATTCCACATTCCAACCTTTGGTCGTCACAATATTATGAATGCGACAGCTGTTATCGGATTGCTTTACACAGCTGGATTTGATTTGAACTTGGTCCGTGAACACTTGAAAACTTTTGCAGGTGTTAAGCGTCGTTTCACTGAAAAAATCGTCAATGATACAGTGATCATTGATGACTTTGCCCACCATCCAACAGAAATCATTGCAACCTTGGATGCGGCTCGTCAGAAATATCCAAGCAAGGAAATCGTGGCAATCTTCCAACCGCATACCTTTACTAGAACCATCGCCTTGTTGGATGAATTTGCTCACGCTTTGAATCAAGCAGACGCCGTCTACCTAGCGCAAATCTATGGATCAGCTCGTGAAGTGGACCATGGTGATGTCAAAGTAGAAGACCTAGCCAATAAAATTAACAAGAAACACCAGGTTATCACTGTTGAAAATGTTTCTCCACTCCTAGACCATGACAATGCTGTTTACGTCTTTATGGGTGCTGGAGACATCCAAACCTATGAATATTCATTTGAACGTCTTTTGTCTAACTTGACAAGCAACGTCCAATAAGGAAAACCAAATGGAAATTCCAATCACTATAAGGCAAGCTACCCTATCAGATTTAGAAGAAGTGTTGGCGATTGAAGAAGCCACTCTTTCGTTAGAAGAGGCACTTAGCCGCCAATCCTTAGAAGAGAGTATCCGCAAGACTGCGGGTACCTTTCTTGTAGCTGGGGATGAAAATCAGCTCGTGGGCTATGTTTTGGGAGAAGATCAGTCTATTCATCCCAAATGGATAGAAATAAAATCATTGATCATTCATCCTGACCATTGGGGACAGGGGCTGGGAACTCTTCTTCTTGCAGCCTTGAAACAGGTGACAGTCGAACTAGATTATCAAGGTATTCTTTTGCAGAGTCCTGATGAGCTACTATCATATTTTGAAATGAATGGCTTTGTTGAGGAAGAAGTGACAGAGAGCCAATATGACAGTGGTTCTTGTTGGTATCTGACTTGGGTTAATCCTTTTTATCAGGAGGAAATATGAAAATCAGACAAGCAAGATTTTCGGATTTAGATCGTATTTTAGAGATAGAGCTTGAGAATTTCTCCCTTGAGGAAGCCATTCCTCGTTCCGTCTTTGAGGCGCATTTACGTGAAATTCAGACCAGCTTTCTCGTCGCTGAAAAGGAGGGACGTATCCTTGGCTACATTGAAGGTCCGGTCGTCCCACATCGTCATCTACAAGATCAGTCCTTTACAGAAGAAATAAAAGACTATAGCCATAAACCTGGAGGTTATATTTCTGTGACCTGTCTCTCCATAGCTAAGGAAGCGCAAGCTTTGGGAGTGGGGAAAAAACTGTTAAGTGCTCTGAAAGAAGTCGCTTTAGAACATGAACGAGAAGGAATTAACCTGACGTGTCATGATTATCTTATCGCCTATTACGAAAAACATGGATTTGTTAATGAAGGACTATCCCAATCTACCTATGCAGGTGAGACTTGGTATAACATGGTTTGGAAGCCTTGAAAACAAGAAATATAGTTGGAGAAAGGTATCTTTTGTTGCTTTTCTGCGACTTTTAAGATATAATGTTATGGATTGCCAACAAGGAGGTAAAGCTTTTGAGCGAGAAATCAAGAGAAGAAGAAACATTAAGCTTTAAAGAACAGATTTTACGCGATTTAGAGAGAGTCAGAGAGAGAGAAAGAAGAGGAAAAGAGGATGAAAGTCCAACCACCCCAACTCCATCTTCTCAAGTAACTCCACCCGCTCCTTCTGAACAAGAATCCAATCTTGCCACAGAAGATTTAATGGCAGATTCTCTGTCAACTGTGGATGAAATCCTAAAAAATGCCCCAAGTGTGCCACCACGCCCAAGTTTTGAATCAAGCGAAGTGACAGCACCAGCACCAGAACCAGAAGAGTCAAAACTAGAAGAGCCTGCACCAGCCAAGATTGATGCTGTAGAGCCTAAAAAGGAAGAGAAAGAGTTTAATACTACTCCAACTAAAGTGGCTGTTTCCTATAAAACGGATGACAATAAAGAAGAATCAGTCCCTCCTGTTGTGGAGAATGTAGTACCTGCTCCAGTTGAGCAAGTTGATGATCTAGCGAATGCTCCACTACGCAGTCGTCGCGAAGGAACAAAGCCAGCTAAGAAAAAGAAGAAATCAAAAGCGAAAGGCTGCTTGCTAACTTTCTTAGTTTTCCTAGTGCTCGTAGGTATTGGTGGCTTCTTTGGTTATGGTTACGTTCAAGATTCCTTGAAACCAGTTGATGCGAGCTCTAAGGATTATGTAAAGGTTCAAATCCCAGAAGGTTCAAATATTCAAGAAATTGGGAGCACTTTGGAAAAATCTGGTTTGGTAAAACATGGACTCATCTTTAGTTTGTATGCTAAATATAAGAGTGCAGACTTAAAATCAGGTTATTACAACTTGAAGAAGAGCATGAGTACAGATGAATTGATCCAAGAATTGCAAAAGGGTGGAACTCCTGAACCTCAAGAACCAGCTCTTGCAAGCCTGACAATTCCAGAAGGATATACATTAGAGCAAATCGCTCAAACAGTAGGGCAACTTCAAGGTGAATTTAAAGAGCCGCTTACTGCGGATGCTTTCTTGGCAAAAGCTCAAGATGAGACCTTTATCTCACAATTAGTAGCCAAGTATCCAAACCTTCTTGGAAGTCTCCCAACAAAAGACAGTGGCGTTCGTTATCGCCTAGAAGGTTACCTTTTCCCAGCAACTTATACCATCAAAGAAAGCACTACAGTTGAAAGTTTGATTGATGAGATGTTAGCTGCTATGGATAAAGCCTTGTCACCATATTACGCTACGATCAAAGAAAAGAATCTGACTGTCAATGAATTGCTCAGTATCGCTTCTCTTGTCGAAAAAGAAGGGGCTAAAACTGAAGACCGCAAGAAGATTGCTGGTGTCTTCTACAACCGCCTAAATCTCGGTATGCCACTTCAAAGTAATATCGCTATCCTGTATGCCCAAGGCAAGCTTGGTCAAAAGATTAGTCTAGCGGATGATGCTGGAATTGATACAACGATTGATTCACCATACAATGTTTACACACACCTTGGCCTCATGCCTGGACCGGTTGATAGTCCAAGTTTGGATGCGATTGAAGCAAGTGTAAATCAAACAAAGAGTGAGTACTTGTACTTTGTAGCCAATGTCGAAGATGGTAAAGTATACTTTGCAACGACCAAAGAAGAACATGATCAAAACGTTGCAGAACATATCAATAGCAAACTAACCCAATCAAGTAGTTCAAACTAAAATTATGTGGTTTTCCACATAATTTTGTTTTAAAAACAAATTAAGAAAAGAAAGTTGAGAAAAATGGCAGAAAAAACTTACCCAATGACCCTTGAAGAAAAGGAAAAACTAGAAAAAGAATTAGAGGAGTTGAAACTCGTTCGTCGTCCTGAAGTGGTAGAACGTATCAAAATTGCTCGTTCATATGGAGACCTTTCAGAGAACAGCGAGTACGAAGCAGCCAAGGATGAGCAAGCTTTTGTTGAAGGACAAATTTCAAGTCTAGAAACTAAAATTCGCTATGCTGAAATCGTTAATAGCGATGCAGTTGCCCAAGATGAGGTAGCTATCGGTAAGACTGTAACAATCCAAGAAGTCGGTGAAGATGACGAAGAAGTCTATATCATCGTCGGTTCTGCAGGTGCAGATGCTTTTGCTGGTAAGGTTTCAAATGAGAGCCCGATTGGACAAGCCTTGATCGGTAAAAAGACTGGTGATACAGCGACCATCGAAACACCAGTTGGTAGCTATGATGTAAAAATCTTAAAGGTTGAAAAAACAGCCTGAATAGAATGAAAAAGGAGTAGTAGAGGCTTTGACTTGCTCAACTCCTTTTTGGTTTTTTGAATAAAATAGGAGACTATATGAGTGAAAATAAGAAAAAAAATAAGATGGAACGTGGTCTAACCAATCGTCATGTTCAGGTGATGGCTATTGCGGGAACAATCGGAACAGGTCTTTTCCTAGGTGCCGGTCGCTCCATCAGCCTGACAGGCCCTTCTATCATCCTGATTTATATGATTACAGGAGCCTTTATGTTTTTGATGATGAGGGCTGTTGGAGAGATGCTCTACCAGGATCCAGAACAACATACCTTTATCAATTTTATCACTCGTCATTTGGGTAAAGGTTGGGGATATTTCTCGGTCTGGTCTTATTGGTTGTCTGTCGTCTTTATCGGTATGGCAGAAATCACTGCGATCTCGCATTACGTTCAGTTTTGGTTTCCTAGCTGGCCT
This sequence comes from Streptococcus oralis, assembly GCF_016028255.1. NCBI lineage: Bacteria > Bacillati > Bacillota > Bacilli > Lactobacillales > Streptococcaceae > Streptococcus > Streptococcus oralis. The sequence goes on along the minus strand of NZ_CP065707.1, from coordinate 1,858,266 downwards.
AGTTGGCTGATTCAGATTGTCTTTTTAACGATTTTGGCCTTGGTCAATCTGATTGCGGTTAAGCTCTTTGGAGAAGTCGAGTTTTGGTTTGCTATGGTTAAAATTGTGGCTATTTTAGCTATGATTGCAACAGGGGTCTTTATGGTCTTAACTGGATTTGAGACACCGCATGGTGCTGCAAGTTTGGCAAATATCAGCAATCAGTTCTCTCTTTTCCCAAACGGTGTTATGAACTTTGTCATGGCCTTTCAAATGGTATTTTTTGCCTATCTGATGATTGAGTTTATCGGAGTGACAACCTCTGAAACCAAGAATCCTCGTCAGGTTTTGCCAAAAGCAGTTAAAGAGATTCCCCTCCGAATTGTATTCTTCTATGGTGGAGCCCTATTAGCCATTATGTCTATCATTCCCTGGAGAGAACTTGCTTCTTCAGATTCACCATTTGTAACGGTCTTTGAGCTAGCAGGTATCAAGTGGGCGGCAGCTCTGATTAACTTCGTTGTTTTGACGTCGGCAGCATCTGCTCTTAATTCAACCCTCTATTCAACAGGGCGACACCTCTACCAGATTGCCCATGATTCACCCAATCGCTTCTTAAAAGCAATCAAGGCAGATACTCTTTCTCGTCACAATGTTCCGCAAAATGCCATTATTGCCTCAGCAATCTTGATTGCTCTGGCTGCCTTTATCAACGTTTTGCCAGGCGTTTCAGATGCTTTTGCTTTGATTACGGCGTCCTCATCAGGTGTTTACATCGCGATTTATATCTTGATCATGGTGGCTCATCTTAAATACCGCAAGTCACAAGACTTCATGGCGGATGGCTACCTCATGCCACATTACCGTTTTCTAAATCCTTTAACCATGCTCTTCTTTATCTTTGTCTTTGTAACCCTCTTTTTACAAGAATCTACCTTTATGGGAGCAGTTGGTTCTGCTATCTGGATTATCGGTTTCGGAATTTATAGCCAGTGGAAATTTAGAAAATAAATCATGAACTCATCAACTCTGCTTGGTGAGTTCTTTTTAGTTTGACAGTCTATTGAGATAGGATTATAATCAAGCTGTAGCAGTTCTAAGGAGGTTTGGATGTACGTTAGATTGGAAAATAAGGAATCTCATAAAGCGCAAGAAATAGGGGATTTGATTCGTGCTTATAACCGTTCCAAAAGAGAAGAGGCTGAAAGCGAGCCACTGAATCTTTATGTCGAAGACGAAAAGGGCAATCTTATGGCAGGTTTAGTAGCAGAGACTTTCGGAAATTGGCTGGAAATCGAATATTTGTTTGTGAAAGAGGAATTGCGTGGACAAGGAATCGGTTCGAAACTATTGCAGCAAGCTGAAAATGAAGCTAAGCATCGAAACTGTCGTTTTGCTTTCGTGAATACTTACCAGTTTCAAGCGCCAGATTTTTATAAAAGGCATGGCTACAAGGAAGTCTTTACCTTGCAAGACTATCCCTACACAGGGCAAAGATACTATTACCAAAAGGATTTGTAAGATAAATATGAAGGTATAAAGCAAAGAGGATTTTTCACATCACTATGGAGGTGGGCTAATGGACATAATACTAGATATGGGCAACGTCTTGTTAGAATGGAACAAGGATAAGATTTTGCAAGGCGTTTCGGATACGAAGAAGGATTATCTGATTTTAGATAAGACTATATTTCAGTCGGGACTTTGGGAAAAATTAGACTTTGGTACTATGACGAGAGAAGAATTAGTGCTAGAAGTTGTGTCGATGATTGGAAATACCTATCAAAAGAAGGTTGAAGAGGTTATCTGGAATTGGCCTAGCTACATTGATATCTATACGGAAGTCTTTCCTGTCTTGTCAGAACTAAAGAAAAAGGGTCATCGGATCTTTGTCTTGTCCAATACCTCAAAGGTATTTTATGACTTGCTGGATGAGCAATTATCTCCCTTAAAGGAGGTTTTGGATGGTTTTGTCCTATCCTGTGATATAAAAGCTATAAAGCCTGATTTGGCAATGTTTAAGGAGATTCTCGATAAATATCAGTTAGATCCTACACACTGTGTCTTTCTAGACGATATTGAGGACAATACAAGCGCAGCTGAAAAATTGGGCATCAAGGCCTATCAGGTTAAGAAAAGAAGCGATGTCGTTGATATTTTGAAATCCTATATTTAAAGACAAAACTCTCTATTTTTTACGATAGAGAGTTTTTTGTTAATAAAACATTACAAAATGACATTTATATATTGCATTAAGTTAGATATATGGTATAATGTTTTTAAAAAGAAGTGTAACTTTTTAAAAATTTGAAGGAGGACGCTAGTGGCTAAAAATTTAAAATTAAAATTAGCTCGGGTGGAGCTTGATTTAACACAAGGCGATTTGGCAGAGGCTGTCGGGGTTACGCGACAGACTATTGGCCTGATTGAAGCTGGGAAATACAATCCCAGTCTTTCGCTCTGTCAGTCCATTTGCAGATGCTTAGGCAAAACTTTAGATCAATTATTTTGGGAGGAAGAAGATGAAAAATAGAAAAAAACTTGTGATCAAAGATGAACGTACGGAAAAATTGGATGGAAAGATTTCAGGAGAAATTCTTTTGGGAATGTGCCTATTTTTGGCACTGGAAATTTTTGCCAAAGTTTATATTTTCAATTTAACACTTCTGTCCTATTTGCCAGAATTACTTTTATTGTTCGGAGTTGGCTTGTATGCCATTATTCGCCGCATGTATGTTGGAATTGACATTCGAGATATTGTTGAGAATACTGGAAAAGAAAGAATTTTATCTGCTTTGGTATTTTCTATAGTGGTTTTATTGATTGATATCGTAGGCAATCGCGAGGAACTAGTCAATCTATTGACTTGGAAGTACTCCCTAAAAGTGGTTCTAGCAGTTATCATCTATCTCGTTGGGAGTTATTCTATGGATAGAGTTATCCTATACTTGAATCGCAGAAATCAGCAAGTTTGGGAGGAAGAAGATGAAAAATAGATTTTTTTATTATCAATTACTAGACGAAAGAGAAGAACAACTGATGAATAAAGCGGGAGCTGAAAGTTTCTATATCTCTATAGCTTTCTTGCTTTTATCTTATATGATTACAGTATTAGCACCAAGTCTTTTTAATCCGAGAATGATTCTCATTATTATCATTATTGGAACTTCTTACTTTTTCGGCCGTGCTCGAGATTTGGGTGTGAACTACTATAGTCGTTTTCATTTTACAATTATAGGGTGTTTGCTGATAACTCTCGCTATTACGACTCTTTTGATGTTGCAGAATTATCAATTCAATATCGAAATTTATCAGCACAATCCTTTGAACGTTAAATATTTGTCTGCTTGGGTCATTACTTATCTGATTTACCTTCCTTGGGTTTTTATCGGCAATCTCGGCCTTAAAAGTTATGGCGAATGGGCTCAAAAAAAGTTTGAGCAAGATATGGATGAACTGGAGAACGGAGAATAGCTTGTTATCTTTTTATCAATCTCGGTAAAATGTGTTATAATAGTACTAATTTATCGGATGGTGTGAAAGTGGTAGAATACGTTCATACCTTTGTAAAGTAGGAAGAAGGAAAACAGATGTATCCAGATGATAGTTTGACATTGCACACGGACTTGTACCAGATCAATATGATGCAAGTTTACTTTGACCAAGGGATTCACAATAAAAAGGCGGTCTTTGAAGTTTATTTCCGCCAGCAACCTTTTCAGAACGGTTATGCAGTTTTCGCTGGTTTGGAAAGAATTGTACATTATCTTAAAGACTTGCGCTTTTCAGATAGTGATATCGACTACTTAGAGTCGCTTGGCTATCATGGGGCGTTCTTAGATTACCTCCGCAATTTCAAGTTGGAGTTGACGGTTCGTTCTGCTCAGGAAGGGGATTTGGTTTTTGCCAATGAACCAATTGTGCAGGTAGAAGGTCCACTGGCTCAGTGTCAGCTGGTTGAAACGGCCCTTTTGAACATCGTTAACTTTCAAACCTTGATAGCGACCAAGGCAGCACGTATTCGTTCGGTCATTGAGGATGAACCCTTGATGGAGTTTGGGACACGTCGTGCGCAAGAAATGGATGCAGCTATCTGGGGAACACGCGCAGCCGTGATTGGTGGCGCCAATGGAACCAGCAACGTGCGAGCAGGGAAACTCTTTGGAATTCCCGTCCTAGGAACCCACGCCCATGCCTTGGTACAGGTTTATGGAAACGATTATGAAGCCTTCAAGGCTTATGCGTCAACCCATCGTGACTGTGTCTTTTTAGTAGATACTTACGATACACTTCGTATCGGTGTGCCAGCTGCCATTCAGGTAGCGCGTGAGTTGGGTGATCAGATTAACTTTATGGGTGTGCGGATTGACTCTGGGGATATTGCCTACATTTCCAAGATAGTCCGTCAGCAACTGGACGAGGCTGGATTTACAGAGGCTAAGATTTATGCTTCTAATGACCTAGATGAAAATACTATCCTCAACCTCAAGATGCAAAAGGCTAAGATTGATGTCTGGGGTGTGGGAACCAAGCTGATTACTGCCTATGACCAGCCTGCTCTTGGTGCAGTTTATAAGATTGTAGCTATCGAAGATGAGAATGGTCAGATGCGCAATACCATCAAACTGTCTAATAATGCGGAAAAAGTGTCAACGCCAGGTAAGAAGCAGGTATGGCGCATTACCAGTCGTGAAAAAGGCAAGTCAGAAGGCGACTACATCACTTATGATGGTGTGGATGTGAGTGGCATGACAGAAATCAAGATGTTCCATCCAACTTATACCTACATCAAAAAGACCGTTCGTAATTTTGATGCCGTTCCTCTCTTGGTGGATATTTTCAAAGAAGGAACATTAGTTTACAACTTGCCTAGTTTGACTGACATTCAGGATTATGCCCGTAAGGAATTTGACAAGCTTTGGGACGAGTACAAACGTGTTCTCAATCCGCAACATTACCCAGTAGATTTGGCGCGTGATATTTGGCAGGACAAAATGGACTTGATTGACAAGATGCGCAAAGAAGCCCTTGGTGAAGGAGAAGAAGAATGAGTTTGCAAGAGACCATTATCCAGCAATTGGGCGTCAAACCAGTGATTGATGCCCAGGAAGAAATTCGTCTTTCGATTGATTTCTTAAAAAGATACTTGAAAAAACACCCCTTCCTTAAAACCTTTGTACTAGGGATTTCTGGAGGACAAGACTCAACCTTGGCAGGGCGCTTGGCGCAATTAGCGATGGAAGAAATGCGAGCAGAGACAGGAGATGACAGCTACCAATTTATCGCTGTTCGCCTGCCATATGGAGTGCAGGCTGATGAAGCAGATGCTCAAAAAGCCCTCGCTTTCATCCAGCCGGATGTCAGCTTGGTTGTGAATATCAAGGAATCAGCTGATGCTATGACAGCTGCAGTCGAAGCGACAGGAAGTCCTGTTTCAGACTTCAACAAGGGGAATATTAAAGCTCGTAGTCGTATGATTGCCCAATATGCCCTTGCGGGTGCCCATAGCGGAGCGGTCATTGGAACAGACCATGCTGCGGAAAATATCACAGGTTTCTTTACCAAGTTTGGTGACGGTGGTGCAGATATTCTCCCTCTTTATCGCCTCAATAAACGTCAAGGGAAACAACTCTTGAAGGAACTTGGTGCAGACCCAGCCCTTTATGAAAAAATCCCAACAGCAGATTTGGAAGAAGACAAACCAGGTATTGCAGACGAAGTAGCCTTGGGAGTCACTTACAATGAAATTGATGACTACCTTGAAGGCAAAACAATCAGTCCAGAAGCCCAAGCGACTATCGAAAACTGGTGGCATAAAGGCCAACACAAACGCCACCTACCAATCACTGTATTTGATGACTTTTGGGAGTAAAAACCTCCAGTGGAGGTTTTTACCCCGAGTCTAGAAACAGGAAAACGAGGAGGCCCAGTGGATATTTTTAGCTTGAGCATTGAGATTCGAAAGCAAAAACAAGTTTCAATGGAGATTTGACAGAGAACCATATATCAGAAAGCGAGATGGCGCCATGAAAGCAATCGGTACGCAAATGTTACAGACAGAACGTTTGATTTTGAGAAGATTTGTGGAGAGTGATGCAGAAGCCATGTTTCAAAATTGGGCTTCATCTGCTGAGAATTTGACCTATGTCACCTGGGATCCCCATCCGAATCTTGAGGTGACTCGAAACTCGATTCGAAATTGGGTTGCATCCTATACCAATCCCAACTATTACAAATGGGCCATTTGTCTCAAAGAAAACCCAGAGCAAGTGATAGGAGATATCAGCATCGTTGCAACGCACGAGGAAGATTTAAGTTGTGAAATTGGGTATATTTTAGGAAAAAATTATTGGGGTCGTGGTACGATGACGGAGGCCTTGAAAGCTGTGTTAGACTTTTGTTTTACTCAAGCAGGCTTTCAAAAAGTCAGAGCTCGTTACGCCAGTCTCAACCCAGCTTCAGGCCGTGTCATGGAAAAAGCGGGAATGTCTTATCTAAAAACCATTACCAATGGTGTGGAGAGAAAAGACTACGTTGCGGATCTTATTTATTATCAGATTAAAAAGGACTAAGAAATGACCTGAGCTTCAAAAGTTAACTTTTGAAGCTTAGGTCATTTTTTTCTGTTCTTTTATTTTAACTCATAAAGCCAGTCGTCACCGTCTTTCTAGTAAAAGAATTCACTTAAATCGTCTTCTAAAAAAACACGCAGCATGTCTGACATATCCTCAGTTGCAAGTTTCAGATGAGAAAGATTTTCATATTCTTCCCACCAAACAGTACCTTCGTCTGAAGACTGGAGTTCACCAGTAAAGTGTTCTGTCTTGTAAAAGAGGACGACATAGCGGTAATCCTCGTCATCGTACCAGTCTTTGATACCACAAAGTTGAGGTTTGGATATGGTTAGTCCAGTTTCTTCCTTGACTTCTCTGATAACTGCATCGGTAAAAGATTCTCCACGCTCTACATGACCACCAGGAAAAGTGATGCCGGGTCAGTCGGGATTAACTCGATCTTGAACTAGAACTTTGTTTCCGTTTTTAATCATGCACATGTTGACAAATTCGACTAATTCTTGTCTGTTCATATTGTTTTTCCTATTTTGTTAGTAACTTTTCCACGACGTTTAACTTTCGCATGGTCAAATCCACGCCAAACAATTTTTCAAGATAGTTGGTATTGAGCTTTTTTCGTTTTGCAGTTCTAGGGAGATAGAGGTAGAGACAGTGATCGTCTACACAAATTTCTTCCTCACCGTAGTCAGCTTTCAATTTTTCTAATGGCAGACTTTGGATAACTCCCTGATAAAGAATCACATGTACACGATCATGAAGATAGTCTTCTCTAAATGGGTTCTCTTGAACAATCTTTTCAAAATCGTTCTTATTCTTGATAACCATTTTTAAGTCAGCTCCAATTTTTTCCTTTATCAGAGTATGAATGCGTTCTCGTATTTCTTCTAAATCTAAGTCACTTTCAAGAATGATATTCCCACTTTGAATATAGGTTCGAACGTGTTGAAACCCAGCTTCTGTCAAAATATCTGCCAAATAAGACATTTTCGGGATAGCATTTTTTCCATTAGGAGTAACGCCTCTTAGTAAAATAATATGTTCCAAAGGACTTCCTTTCTTATTTGGTATTTATTGGATTTGAGCCTGCCACCCAGCCGGTACAGAGGGCAGAAGTGATGTTAAAGCCACCCGTGTGGGCATTGATATCCAGTACCTCGCCGGCAAAGTGGAGGCCAGGAACTAGCTTACTTTCAAGGGTTTTAGGATTGATTTCCTTAAGACTGACGCCTCCTTTGGTGACAAAGGACTTGGCAAGGGACATTTTTCCAATCACAGGGATTTTGAGGGCTTTGATAGAATGGAGAAGTTGTTCCCGTTCTTTTTCAGTTAGCTGTTTGACTTTTTCAGGATAATCTTGAACAAAAAATTCTGCCAAGCGTTCTGGGAGTAAGGTTCTTAAGGCATTTTTCAAGGATTTTTCCCGATTTTCTTCTAGAAAAGCCACCAAATCGCTCTCAGAAAGTTGAGGCAAAACATCCAGTGAAATAACCTCCCCACCTTTGACAAAACTAGACATGCGCAGGGCAGCAGGGCCAGATAAACCAAAGTGGGTAAAGAGCAAATCATGAGTGATGACATGCTTGCCATAACTTAAAGTCACATCGTCCAGCGAAATCCCCTGAAGCGCTTTGTGAGGAAAATCTGTCAACAATGGACTTTCAGCGGCTTCAAGCTCGGTAATGGTATGTTTAAAATGACGGGCAATATCGTGGCCAAATCCAGTCGATCCAGTGGAAGGATAGGATTTACCACCTGTTGTGACAATCAGTTTATCACAAGTGAAAGTTTGGTCTGCGGACTTAAGGACAAACTGGTTATCCACTTTTTTAACTGAAACAACCTCCGTTTGAGTAGCAACTTGACCACCAAGTTCAGTGATTTTTTTCTCCAAAGCTTCAATAATGGTTCGAGACTTGTCGCTAGCAGGAAAGACGCGGCCGTGGTCCTCGACCTTAAGTTTAACTCCATTTTCCGTAAAAAAGTTGATGATATCATGGTTATCAAACTGAGAGAAGACACTGTAAAGAAAGCGCCCATTCCCAGGGATGCCAGCCAGTAGGTCGTCTAAACTCCCGTTGTTGGTTACGTTACAACGACCACCGCCTGTTCCAGCTAATTTTTTACCAAGTTTGCGATTTTTTTCGATGAGAAGAGTTTTCTGACCATAAAAGCTACTGGAAATCGTAGCCATCATGCCAGCAGGACCTCCACCGATGACAATAGTATCAAAATGTTTCATAGCTCTATTGTACCACAAAAAACAAGAGATGCTTGGCATCTCTTGTTGCTCATAATCTTAGTTAATTTCATATCCCATCAACAAACCGCCATCTTCTGCATAAAAACTGCAGAGACCAGAAGTTGGGAGGATTTTGATATTGGCTTGTGGGAATGTTTCCAGCAAGCGGTCTGACAATTGCTGACAGAATTTTTCATTGCTGCGATGAGCCATGACGATACGACCACCAGCATAGCCAGCCTTGATGAGTTCTTCATAGGCTGCTTGAAGGGACTTTTTAGCACCACGAGCCTTTTGAAGAAGCTCTAGGGTTCCAGTTTCACTTGCTTCCCCAACCATACGGATGTTGAGAAGGCCAACGACCGTACCGATAATCTTACTTAAACGGCCATTTTTGACCAAGTTATCAACTTTAGCAAGAACAAAGAGTAACTTCGTTTTTTCTTGGTAAGCTGTAATAGCTTCAACAACTTCCTCATGAGAAAGTCCTTGGTCAATCAAGTCGTTTAATTTTTCTACGAGCAAGTCAACTTCCCCACCTGCAGATAAACTATCAATCACATGAATCTGAGTGTCAGGGTGTTCTTCGAGGTAGATATTTTTAGCGAGCTGTGCGCTATTATGGCTGCCTGAAAGAGTACCAGTGATGGTAACGACAAAGATATGTTTAGCACCTTCAAAAGCACGCAAGTAATCATCAGGGCTAGGACAAGCTGATTTTGAAGCCTCAGAAGTCGCATACATGGTTTTCATCATGTAGTCAATGTCGAGATTAGCATCATCAATAAAGACCTGATCAGCTACTTGAATGGTTAAAGGAACACTGATAAATTCAGTATCGATAGCGGGAGTTACCAATTGACGATAATCACAACCAGAGTCAGCTACAATCTTCCAAGTCATAGAAATTCTCCATCTTTGTCACTTATACATTGACAAAGGTTCTGTCTTTTTTTACAATTATATCATGAAAGCCCTTGAAACAAAAGTACCACCTCTCTGTTGTCACAAGTAGAAAGAAATTGTTATGTCTGAACGTAAAATATCTGAAAAATCTCTTGAAAATCTCAGAAAATCAAATCAAGAATCCAATTTTTTGACCAGAGAAGCAATCGAGACAGCGCTTTTGCAACTTCTGGAGAAAAAAGACTTGGCTAAGATCAGTATTTCAGAGTTGGTCAAGCGGGCGGGTGTCTCACGCGCTGCCTTCTATCGCAATTATGATTCTAAAGAAGCAATTTTAGAAAGTGTTTTTAAACGCAGTGTTCATAATATAATGGAACAGTTGAGCCACTACGATGTCAGAACAGACCTTTATCTAGTCTGGGTTCACCTTTTCAGAGCAGCCAAGAAAGAAGCCAAGATTATCCAACTTGCTCTGGACTACCACTTGGAAAAGATTTTTGTCCAAGCCATGCAGGAATTTCTGGAAAAATACCATGGAAAATCAAAGGGCGTCAGCATCTACCTTCATTCGTTTTGGAGCTCTGCCATCGTATCGGTTCTGCTCAAATGGATCAAGGATGGCATGAAGGTTCCAGCTGAAAAGATTGCAGATTTACGCTTGCCATTTTTCAAAAAATAGAGAACAAGGAGAAGATTTATGACAGAAAAAAGACTGGCTTGGGATGAGTACTTTGCAGCCCAGGCTTTACTGATTGCTAATCGTTCGACCTGTAAACGTGCCAAGGTGGGAGCTGTCCTAGTCAAGGATAATAAGGTCATTTCAACTGGCTATAATGGTTCCGTATCAGGAACGGAGCACTGTATTGACCACGAATGTCTGGTCATAGAAGATCACTGTGTCCGAACCCTTCACGCCGAGGTCAATGCCATCTTGCAAGGAGCCGAACGAGGGGTTCCAAAGGGATTTACAGCCTATGTGACCCATTTTCCGTGTCTGAACTGCACCAAACAACTGCTACAGGTTGGTTGCAAGCGCGTGGTTTATATCAACCAGTACCGAATGGATGACTATGCCCAGTACCTTTATCACGAAAAAGGTACCGAGTTGACCCATTTACCATTAGAGACTGTTCAGACAGCTCTTCAAGAGGCAGATTTGATTTAAAAATTAATAAAAATAAATGGTTTAGAAAGCTTTTTAAACCGTTTTTTGATATAATAAGAAGAATAAATTGAAAGAAGGAATTCAGAAAATGGGAAAAATTGAAGTCATTAATCATCCACTCATTCAACATAAATTGTCAATCTTGCGTCGTACAGACACTTCTACAAAGGCCTTTCGCGAATTAGTAGATGAGATTGCAATGTTGATGGGGTATGAAGTACTTCGTGATCTTCCACTTGAAGACGTGGAAATCGAAACACCTATCACAAAGACCGTTCAAAAACAATTGGCTGGTAAAAAATTGGCGATTGTCCCAATCTTGCGTGCAGGTATCGGAATGGTAGATGGGCTCTTGAGCTTGGTTCCAGCAGCAAAAGTTGGACACATCGGTATGTACCGTGATGAAGAAACCCTTCAGCCAGTTGAATACTTGGTGAAATTGCCTGAGGATATTGACCAACGTCAAATCTTTGTCGTTGATCCAATGCTTGCAACAGGTGGATCAGCAATCTTGGCTGTTGACTCCCTTAAAAAACGTGGGGCATCAAACATCAAGTTTGTCTGTCTGGTAGCTGCTCCAGAAGGAGTGAAAGCTCTTCAAGCAGCTCACCCGGATGTAGAAATCTTTACAGCAGCCTTGGACGAACACTTGAATGAACATGGCTATATTGTTCCAGGTCTCGGAGATGCTGGAGACCGCTTGTTCGGTACCAAATAAAATTCCAAAGTAAACATTGAGACTGAGGGTTAGTTTCAGTTTTGAAAGGAGGTTGAGTTTTTGTTTCTGTTTAGAGAATAGAGCAAAAATTTGACCTTTTTTGACCAAAAAGATATAATAGTTCTGTATTGAGTCGTAAGACTAAGAAAATTCAACATTAAAAATTAAAAGGAGAAATGAATGATTCCTGTAGTTATTGAACAAACAAGCCGTGGAGAACGTTCCTATGACATTTACTCTCGCCTTCTGAAAGACCGCATCATCATGCTAACAGGTCCAGTTGAAGACAACATGGCCAACTCCGTTATCGCCCAGTTGCTCTTCTTGGATGCCCAAGACAGCACAAAAGATATTTACCTTTATGTCAATACACCTGGAGGATCTGTTTCAGCTGGTTTGGCAATCGTTGATACCATGAACTTTATCAAGGCAGATGTCCAAACTATCGTTATGGGAATGGCTGCATCCATGGGGACTGTCATAGCATCAAGTGGAGCAAAAGGCAAACGCTTCATGCTTCCAAATGCAGAGTACATGATTCACCAACCAATGGGTGGTACAGGTGGTGGTACCCAACAGACAGATATGGCAATCGCTGCAGAGCACTTGCTCAAAACTCGTAAGACTTTGGAGCAAATCCTTGCGACTAACTCAGGTAAATCAGTTGAGCAAATTCATGCAGATGCAGAACGTGATTACTGGATGAGTGCCCAAGAAACGCTCGAATATGGCTTCATTGATGAAATCATGGCTAACAATTCTTTGAGCTAAGCAACCTAGAAAGCAAACTCGACGGAGTTTGCTTTTTTTGGTATAATAGGGGAAGATTTCTTAGAAAGAGGATCCCTCATGTTTGAAAAAACAAATCGATCAGGATTAATCATCTATCTTTACTATAATCGAGATGCAAAAAAACTTCAGGAATACGGTGACATCTGTTACCATTCTAAGAAGCATCGTTACTTGCAGCTCTATGTTCCAACTGAGGAGCTAGATGACTTAGTTGAGAGATTAGGTAAGGAAAGATTTATCAAAAAAATAAGACGTTGCCACATTCAAGAGTTAGAAACTCCCTTTGTTGGCAATCTCTATCGCACTGAGGAAAACGTTATCATTTAAAAAAATGAGATAAATGTGTTGACAATTTTCTGATAATTCGGTATATTCTTAACATACTATTTTTGAAACAACTATAAGGAGATTAAAAATGAAGAAAAAATTTGCCCTATCTTTTGTGGCTCTTGCTAGCGTAGCTCTTCTCGCTGCCTGTGGAGAGGTCAAGTCAGGAGCGTCAAATACAACTGGTAACCCAGTAGACGAAAAGACTATCAAAATCGGTTTTAACTTTGAAGAAACAGGTGCTGTAGCTGCCTATGGTACTTCTGAACAAAAAGGTGCCCAACTTGCTGTTGATGAAATCAATGCTGCAGGTGGTATCGATGGAAAACAAATCGAAGTTGTGGATAAAGATAACAAATCTGAAACTGCTGAGGCTGCCTCTGTTACAACTAACCTAGTTACCCAATCAAAAGTTACAGCTATCGTAGGACCTGCGACATCTGGTGCAACTGCTGCAGCTGTAGCCAACGCTACTCAAGCAGGAGTGCCATTGATCTCACCAAGTGCGACTCAAGATGGATTGACCAAAGGTCAAGAATATCTATTTATCGGAACTTTCCAAGATAGCTTCCAAGGGAAGATTATTTCAAACTATGTGACAAACAAATTGAACGCTAAGAAGGTTGTTCTTTATACGGACAATGCTAGTGACTATGCTAAAGGTATTGCTAAATCTTTCCGCGAAGCCTACAAGGGTGAGATTGTAGCAGATGAAACGTTTGTGGCAGGTGATACAGACTTCCAAGCAGCCCTTACTAAAATGAAAGGGAAAGAGTTTGACGCTATCGTTGTTCCAGGTTACTACACAGAAGCAGGTAAAATCGTAAACCAAGCACGTGGTATGGGAATTGATAAACCAATCGTTGGTGGTGACGGCTTTAACGGTGAAGAATTTGTTCAACAAGCAACTGCTGAAAGAGCATCAAACATTTACTTCATCTCAGGATTCTCAACTACAGTTGATGTTTCTGCAAAAGCTAAAGCTTTCCTTGAAGCATACCGTGCAAAATACAACGAAGAACCTTCAACATTCTCAGCTTTGGCCTATGACTCAGTTTATCTAGTAGCCAATGCTGCAAAAGGTGCTAAAAACTCAGGTGAAATCAAGGACAACCTTGCTAAAACCAAAGACTTTGATGGTGTAACTGGTCAAACGAGCTTTGATGCAGATCACAACACAGTGAAAACGGCTTACATGATGACCATGAATAATGGTAAAGTGGAAGCAGCAGAAGTTGTAAAACCATAACATTAGAATAGTAGCTGAAATAGGGAATGAGCCTTTGACTCACTCCCTGTTTCGGTGTTTATGAACTTGTGAAAATTGAGAAATTTTCTAAAAATAACAATAGAAAAGAGTGAATGCTATGATCCAACAACTTGTGAATGGTTTAATTCTGGGTAGTGTTTATGCACTTTTGGCTCTGGGTTATACCATGGTTTATGGAATTATCAAACTCATCAACTTCGCCCACGGTGATATTTATATGATGGGAGCCTTTATTGGTTACTTTTTGATTAATTCTTTCCAAATGAATTTCTTTTTAGCTTTGATTATTTCAATGGCAGGAACCGCACTACTTGGTGTCGTGATTGAGTTTCTTGCCTACCGTCCTTTGCGACACTCTACACGTATTGCTGTTTTGATTACAGCTATCGGAGTGTCTTTTCTACTGGAATACGGGATGGTTTACTTAGTCGGTGCCAATACTCGTGCCTTTCCTCAAGCCATTCAAACAGTTCGCTATGATTTGGGGCCAATCAGCTTGACAAATGTTCAGTTAATGATTTTAGCAGTTTCCTTACTCCTGATGATTCTATTGCAAGTGATTGTTCAAAAAACAAAAATGGGGAAAGCCATGCGTGCTGTATCAGTTGATAGTGACGCGGCGCAATTGATGGGAATTAATGTAAATCGTACAATCAGTTTCACTTTTGCCTTGGGTTCAGCCCTTGCTGGAGCGGCAGGTGTCCTCATTGCGCTTTACTACAACTCTCTTGAACCGTTGATGGGCGTGACTCCAGGTCTAAAATCATTCGTTGCGGCCGTACTGGGTGGTATCGGGATTATTCCTGGTGCAGCTCTAGGGGGATTTGTGATTGGCTTGTTGGAAACTTTTGCTACTGCCTTCGGTATGTCTGATTTCCGTGATGCTATCGTATATGGAATCTTGCTTTTGATTCTGATTGTTCGACCTGCAGGTATCCTTGGTAAGAATGTGAAAGAGAAGGTGTAAACAATGAAGACAAATTTTAAAGTAAATATTCTATGGTTATTCCTTCTGTTAGCAGGTTATGGATTGATTAGCGTATTGGTTTCTGCTGGTGTTCTCAATCTATTCCATGTCCAAATTTTAGAACAAATTGGGATTAATATCATCCTTGCAGTAGGTCTGAACTTAATTGTTGGTTTTTCAGGACAATTCTCACTCGGTCATGCAGGTTTTATGGCGATTGGGGCTTATGCAGCAGCGATTATTGGTTCAAAATCACCAACCTATGGTGCTTTCTTTGGAGCAATGGTCTTGGGTGCCTTGATTTCTGGTGCAGTCGCTTTGCTCGTTGGGATTCCAACACTCCGTTTGAAGGGTGACTACCTGGCTGTTGCGACACTAGGTGTTTCAGAAATTATTCGTATCTTTATCATTAATGGTGGAAGCTTGACCAACGGTGCTGCTGGTATCTTGGGTATTCCAAACTTTACCAACTGGCAAATGGTGTATCTTTTTGTGGTGATCACAACTATTGCGACTCTTAACTTCTTACGTAGTCCAATTGGACGTTCTACTCTATCTGTTCGTGAGGATGAGATTGCCGCAGAGTCTGTTGGAGTAAATACTACAAAGATCAAGATTATCGCTTTTGTCTTTGGTGCTATTACAGCAAGTATTGCGGGTTCACTTCAGGCTGGTTTTATCGGATCTGTTGTCCCAAAAGATTACACCTTTATTAATTCCATCAATGTGTTGATTATCGTTGTATTTGGTGGACTTGGATCGATTACTGGTACCATCGTTTCAGCGATTGTTTTAGGAATTTTAAATATGCTCCTTCAGGATGTAGCAAGCGTACGTATGATTATCTACGCTTTGGCTCTTGTATTGGTCATGATTTTCAGACCAGGTGGACTTCTTGGGACATGGGAATTGAGTCTATCACGTTTCTTTAAAAAATCGAAGAAGGAGGGACAAAACTAATGGCATTACTTGAAGTTAAACAGTTAACCAAACATTTTGGCGGTCTAACAGCTGTTGGAGATGTCACTCTTGAATTGAACGAGGGAGAGTTGGTTGGTCTGATTGGACCAAACGGGGCTGGTAAAACAACTCTTTTCAATCTCTTGACGGGTGTTTATGAACCAAGTGAAGGTACGGTGACACTAGATGGTCACCTCCTAAATGGGAAAACTCCTTATAAGATTGCTTCACTTGGACTCAGTCGTACTTTCCAAAATATTCGTTTGTTCAAGAATCTGACAGTTTTAGAAAATGTTTTGATTGCATTTAGCAATCATCATAAACAACATGTCCTTGCGAGCTTCCTACGCCTACCAGCTTTTTATAAGAATGAGGAAGAATTAAAAAATAAAGCTTTGGACTTGCTGAAGATTTTTGATTTGGATGGTGACGCAGATACTCTAGCTAAGAATCTGGCCTATGGTCAACAACGTCGATTAGAAATCGTTCGTGCTCTGGCAACTGAACCTAAAATCCTCTTTTTGGATGAGCCTGCAGCTGGGATGAATCCACAAGAAACAGCTGAATTGACAGAATTGATCCGTCGTATCAAAGATGAATTTAAAATTACCATCATGCTCATCGAACACGACATGAATTTGGTTATGGAAGTCACTGAGCGTATCTATGTTCTTGAATATGGTCGGTTGATTGCTCATGGGACTCCGGATGAGATCAAGAACAACAAACGTGTTATCGAAGCTTATCTAGGAGGTGAAGCCTAATGTCTATGTTAAAAGTTGAAAACCTATCTGTACATTACGGTATGATCCAAGCAGTTCGTGATGTAAGTTTCGAGGTTAATGAAGGTGAAGTTGTTTCCTTGATTGGTGCCAATGGCGCTGGTAAAACAACCATTCTTCGCACCCTTTCAGGTTTGGTTCGTCCAAGTGCTGGTAAAATTCAGTTTTTAGGAAAAGAAATTCAAAAGATGCCAGCGCAAAAAATCGTGGCAGGTGGCCTTTCACAAGTCCCTGAGGGACGCCATGTTTTTCCAGGCTTGACTGTTATGGAAAACTTGGAAATGGGAGCCTTTTTAAAGAAGAATCGTGAAGAAAATCAAGCTAACTTGAAAAAAGTTTTCTCACGCTTCCCACGTCTTGAAGAACGCAAAAACCAAGATGCGGCGACCCTTTCAGGTGGTGAACAGCAGATGCTGGCTATGGGACGCGCTCTCATGTCTACGCCTAAGCTTCTTCTCTTGGACGAGCCATCAATGGGACTTGCTCCTATCTTTATCCAAGAAATTTTTGATATCATTCAAGATATTCAGAAGCAAGGAACAACGGTTCTCCTAATTGAACAGAACGCTAACAAGGCCCTTGCTATTTCTGACCGTGGCTATGTACTTGAAACAGGAAAGATTGTCCTATCAGGAACAGGAAAAGAACTCGCAGCATCAGATGAAGTCAGAAAAGCATACCTAGGTGGCTAAAACAATCCAGTGGATTGTTTTAGTCGGTGGATGAGAGTTGCGGAAGCAATTCCCCTATAGTCCGGGGGCCCTTTTTAGTCGGCGGATAAGAATTGCCCAAGCAATTCTCCTCTAGTCTGGGAGACTAGTTTAGGTTGCAGATGGAGATTGGGTAAGCAATTATCTAATTCAGTGGATTATTTTGTAGATGAATTTGAAGAGCTCCAAATTTGGGGCTCTTTTTTCGTTTGGTCCCTATTTTGATGGGCCTGATTTGAGCATCCGTTTTCTTAATATAGAATCTAACTTGACAAAAGCACGTGTTCATCATATAATTAAATAAACAAAAATATTGAACAAAGAGGCTGAAGATATGCTATCAGAAAAACAATTTAAACTTTTACGTTTTTTGTTGACTCACAAAGACGAAAACTTTACGCAGAGACAATTGGCTGAACAGCTAGATATCGCTTTGGGGACGGTAAATAATCTTCTCAAGGAATGTAAAGAAGAGAAGTGGATCAGTGAAGAAAATCACTTAACTGACTTAGGTGAGGAGGCTTTAGCTCCGTATCAGGTGAAGAATGCCATTATCATGGCTGCAGGTATGAGTAGCCGCTTTGCTCCTTTGTCTTATGAGCTACCTAAAGGGCTTCTCCAAGTTAAAGGTGAGCGTTTGATTGAGAGAGAAATCAAGCAATTACAAGAAGCTGGGATAGAGGATATTACAGTTATTGTAGGCTATCTGCAGGAAAAAATGTTCTATCTAGCAGAAAAATTTGGTGTTAAAATCGTTGTAAATAATGATTACTACAAGTACAACAACTGTTCTTCTCTCATGCTAGTCAGAGATCAACTTTCTAACACTTATATCTGCTCTTCGGATAATTATTTTGTAGAAAATCCGTTTGAGCGATACATTTACAGAGGTTACTATTCTACAATATTTGCAGAAGGAGACACAGACGAATACTGCTCTAAGGAAGACTCCAATCACACGATTATCGATATTCAAATCGGTGGGACGAATACTTGGGCTATGGTGGGGCACGTTTATTTTGATCGTGCATTTAGTGAAAAATTCGTAGACATTTTAGAAACTGAATTTAAGCACGAACCATATCGCGAACAGCTCTGGGAAGATTATTATAGTCGTCACGTCAAGGAGCTTCCTTTGGAAGCTCGGCATTATTCAGCAGATATTGTTAAGGAGTTTGATTCACTAGATGAGTTGCGTCAGTTTGATCAACACTATTTGGTGAATACTAATTCGGAAATCATTGATAATATCTGTAAGACATTAGGATGTGTGGCTTCAGATATTGTCAATATCAAACCTCTAAAAGATGGTCTGACCAACACTTCGTTTTCATTTGACTGCCTAGGAAAGAAATATGTTTACCGTCATCCGGGTAGGGGAACGGAGAATTATATCGATCGTGCTAGTGAAGCGGCTTCCATGGAAATTGCTGCAAAATTGAAGATTGACCGTACTTTTGTCGCTATGAACAAGGATGAGGGCTGGAAAATTTCAGAATTTATCCCTAACGCCAAGCAACTAGATTATGATAATTGGGATGATGTAGCAAAAGCAATGGAGCTCTTGAGACGCTTGCACCAATCTGGAGAAAAAACAGATCATTCCTTTAATCAATTTGAGGGAATTGATGATTTTAGACAAAAATTAAAGGCCAGCAATCGTTTTGAATTTGATGGACTTGAAGAGTTGGATAAGAATGTCTCAGTTCTCGAGAAGCTTTTACAAGAAGAACAAGCGAAAGAGGTTCTCTGCCATGGAGATTCTTATAGCCCAAATTTCTTGTTGAATGAAGCTGGAGAAATGAGCCTGATTGATTGGGAATATTCTGGTATGGGAGATCCAGCAGGAGATTTAGGAACCTTTATCGGGTGTTCAAATTATACAGTGGAAGAAGCTGAAAAGGTACTTGAAATCTATCTACAAGAAGTTCCAGATAAGAAAACCAAACGTCACTATTTTGCCTATGTATCAGTAACTTCATATTATTGGTTTTTGTGGGCCCTGTTCCAAGAAAGTGTTGGAAAACCCGTAGGTGAATTTCTTTATATCTGGTATCGTTATACCAAGCAGTATGGAAAACTTGCATTAGATTTATATTTGGAGGAGAATTGAGATGAAGCCGACATCTGAAATTGAAGAATTAATAGCAAATGAAACGAAAAGAAGGCTAGAAGAAATGGAATCACCAAACTATGTGTTTGCTCAGCCATTTCTAAAAAGTGATTTTACTATAGTCATTGGCTTGGTTCTAATTAACCTTATTCTGATTATTTTAGCCATGACAGGAGGTATTCAATAAAATGTCCAAGATGAATGACTTTATTCAACAGGAGACGATAACGGGAATTGTTCCCATGACCAATAAGGATCGTCAGTATTCTTTCTGGGATCTCTTTCTGTCAACAAGTGGTTTTGCCATTGCTACTTGGTGTTATACCCAAGGGGCTTATGTGGCTCAATATTTGACCTTTAATCAGATGTTGATTAATATTTTTAGTTTCAACATTATCTGGGTCTTTATTGAATGTCTCCCAATTCTGTTTGCGGTTAAATATGGAATTGATTTGTGGATTTGGTTGAGGGCTGTCCTCGGAAAAAAAGGAGTGGCCTTGCTATCAACCATTATTAGTTTGGCTAACTTTGGCTGGTATGCCGTTGCGGCCAATCTTTTTGCTAGCTCCATGATTCATTTGGCAAATAATTTCGGTCTTGGTTTGGACAAGGGAGTATGGGCACCTATTCTTGGTACACTCTGTGTTCTTCTTGGAACGCTGATTGCTCTTGGAGGCCCAGAAGTGATTAAATGGACCAATCGATTCTTGGTAATTGCCTTGTTGATTGTCGGTCTCATTATCGTTGGAATCTGCTTTGTAGCCGTGCCTATCACTGACATTATGAACATTCAACCGGCTACCCAAGGAGATTTGACGCCATTAGAACGCTTCATGCTTTCTGGAGAAGGAAATGTTGCCTTTGCCTTTTCTTGGTCTACACAGGCATTAGTTTTACCGCGTTTAGCAAAATCAGAACGTAGTGGCTATTGGGCTACAGCTTTATCATACGGAGTTGTTGCGCCATTCTTTGTTGCGACAGGTGGAGTCATGGCTCTAGCCATGTTTGTTAAAACAGGTGTTTATGAAAGTGATCCAACAACCATGCTTTCAACTCTAAGCACCCCGGCCTTTGCACTCTTAAGTTTACTACTAGTAGCCTTTGCCAATATTGGGACCCAAGGGACAGGATCATACGTGAACTGTATGATTGTAAAAAGTGGGATGCCCAAAGTAAGCTATAAACTAATGGTTTGGATTGCCATGGTATACGTGAGCCTACTTACAATCTGGGGGGGAGTGGAAGAGTACTTCGGTTCCTTCATCTCACTAGCTGCTTATATTCAGGGACCAATTATTGGTATGATCGTTGTTGACTACTTTATCTTAAGAAAACGAAAACTCGACTTGCGTTCAGCTTATTTCCTTGAAGGACACGATGCTTACGAGTTTACCAAAGGATTTAACGTGGTTGGCTTGTCTTGCGTATTTATCTCCTTGTTGGTTGCAGTACTATTTGTTTATAACCCTGTAACAGCACAGATTCAAAGCCCAATCTTTTTAATCACAACGGGTAGTGGCTTTACTGCGATTTTTGGAGGTTTATTGTACTGGTTAGCTAGCTTAACTCCGTTAAAACGCTATATGATCAATGATCGGGACTCTGTTACGATTTAAGGATAGAGGATTGATTAGAAACGTCCCCCTTACTAGAGAATTTAGAAAATCTTTATTGATACGGTAGAATAGGCTGAACAGGTATTTGAAATTTCTGTAGAAGAAATTCCAAACGTGAAAACGAAATACAGCTATCTAGCTCAGGCGTTTGGAACATCATACTATCACTCTTTTGTGAGGGTTATTTTAAGTAAATCTATTAGGAAAGTTTCTCTATATTTAGTACAACTATAGTGGGCAGTATGGTCAACTAAAATTAATTTTTAGTCGGAGGACTGACAAAATGAGAATTGGTATTGAACTTGAACAATTAGTTGTAGGTGAAACTAAAAAATGAAAGCCTTAATCTATGTGTATTTATCCCCCCTTTCTTAAAAGTTTATTTTACATAAGTAATTGATATGATTCTAGTCAATCATATTCTGATTATCCTAGCCATGACAGGAGGTATTCAATAAAATGTCCAAGATGAATGACTTCATTCAACAGGAGACCATAACGGGAATCGTTCCCATGACCAACAAGGATCGTCAGTATTCTTTCTGGGATCTCTTCTTATCGACAAGTGGTTTTGCTATCGCAACTTGGTGTTATACCCAAGGAGCTTATGTGGCTCAATATTTGACCTTTAATCAAATGTTGATTAATATTTTTAGTTTCAACATTATCTGGGTCTTTATTGAATGTCTCCCAATCTTGTTTGCGGTTAAATATGGAATTGATTTATGGATTTGGTTGAGAGCCGTTCTAGGTAGAAAAGGGGTGGCCGTTCTATCAACCGTGATTAGTCTGGCAAATTTTGGTTGGTACGCCGTTACCGCCAATCTTTTTGCCAGCTCCATGATTCATTTGGCAAATAATTTTGGACTTGGTTTGGACAAGGGAGTATGGGCACCGATTCTAGGCACTCTCTGTGTTCTCCTTGGAACGCTGATTGCTCTTGGGGGGCCAGAGGTGATTAAAGGCACTAATCGCTTCCTGGTGGTTGCCTTGTTATTTGTTGGGCTAATCATCGTTGGAATCTGTTTTGTTGCGGTTCCGATTAGGGATATTATGAATGTCCAACCTGCTATCCAAGAAAATTTGACACCGATTGAACGTTTTATGATGTCAGGGGAAGGAAATGTGGCCGTAGCCTTTTCTTGGTCTACACAAGCCTTTGTCTTACCACGTTTGGCAAAATCAGAACGCAGTGGCTATTGGGCTACAGCCTTGTCATACGGGGTTGTTGCGCCATTCTTTGCTGCGACAGGTGGAGTCATGGCTCTAGCCATGTTTGTCAAAACAGGTGTCTATGAAAGTGACCCAACAACCATGCTTTCAACTCTAAGCACACCAGCCTTTGCGCTTTTAAGTTTACTATTAGTAGCCTTTGCCAATATTGGAACTCAGGGTACAGGATCGTATGTGAACTGTATGATTGTAAAAAGCGGGATGCCCAAAGTAAGTTATAAACTAATGGTTTGGATTGCCATGGTTTATGTGAGCCTACTTACGATTTGGGGAGGAGTGGATGAATACTTCGGTTCCTTCATCTCGCTGGCGGCCTATATTCAAGGACCCATTATCGGAATGATCGTTGTTGACTATTTTATCTTAAGAAAACGAAAACTCGATTTGCGTTCAGCCTATTTCCTTGAAGGACATGACGCCTATGAGTTTACCAAAGGATTTAATCTGGTAGGATTATCTTGTGTAATCATTTCCTTGTTAGTTGCAGTACTATTTGTTTACAACCCTGTAACAAAGCATATCCAGAGTCCTATGTTCTTGCTCACAACTGGTAGTGGCTTTACTGCGATCTTTGGTGGTCTATTGTACTGGCTAGCTAGCTTAACTCCTTTAAAATGCTATATGATTAAGGATAGAGATTCAGTTACTATTTAAGGATAGAGGGAACTTTGGTTCTCTCTTTTTTGTGATTGAATGTTACAAAATCTTGAAAAAGAGATGAAAGCGTTTGATAGTTTTTGTAAGAAAGTGTATAATTATAGTAGCAATAAAGAAGGAGAAGTCTCATGGCAGTTAAAGATTTTATGACCCGCAAGGTAGTTTATATCAGTCCAGATACGACTGTAGCACATGCAGCAGATTTGATGCGCGAGCAAGGCTTGCACCGTTTGCCTGTTATCGAAAATGATCAATTGGTTGGTCTTGTAACAGAAGGAACCATTGCTGAGGCCAGTCCGTCTAAAGCAACCAGTCTCTCCATCTATGAGATGAATTATCTTCTCAATAAGACCAAAGTCAAAGACGTCATGATTCGGGATGTCATCACAGTGTCAGGTTATGCAAGTCTAGAAGATGCGACCTATCTCATGTTGAAGAATAAGATCGGTATTCTTCCAGTTGTGGACAACCAGCAGGTTTACGGTGTGATTACAGATCGTGATGTTTTTCAAGCCTTTCTAGAAATTGCTGGCTACGGCGAGGAAGGAATTCGTGTTCGGTTTATTACGGAAAATGAAGTCGGGGTTTTGGGCAAGATTGTGACCTTGATTGTAGAAGAAAATCTGAATATTTCACACACAGTCAATATTCCGCGCAAGGATGGTAAGGTCGTGATTGAAGTTCAAATTGATGGGATGATTGATTTAACCTTTCTGAAGGAGAAATTTGAAGCGCAAGGTATCCAAGTAGAGGAGATTGCTCGAACCTCTGCTAAAAAGTTATAAATATGGAGGGTGAAAGCCCTCTTTTTTGTATACAATTTGAAATAACAAGCAAAATATGGAAAGAAATGAGAGAATGTGGTATAATGAAACGATGTGAATAAAGGAGTATTTATGGACATTTCAGAAATTCGTCAAAAAATTGACGCAAATCGTGAAAAATTAGCTTCTTTTAGGGGGTCTCTTTGACCTCGAAGGCTTAGAGGAAGAAATTGCCATCTTGGAAAACAAGATGACAGAACCTGATTTTTGGAACGATAATATCGCGGCCCAAAAAACGTCGCAAGAATTAAATGAATTAAAAAACACCTACAACACCTTCCGTAAAATGGAAGAATTGCAGGATGAAGTTGAGATTTTATTGGACTTTTTAGCAGAAGATGAGTCAGTCCATGATGAACTGGTCGAACAGTTGACAGAACTGGATAAGATGATGACCAGCTACGAGATGACCCTTCTCTTGTCAGAACCTTATGACCATAATAATGCCATCTTGGAAATCCATCCAGGTTCTGGAGGTACAGAGGCTCAGGACTGGGGTGATATGTTGCTCCGTATGTACACTCGTTATGGGAATGCAAAAGGCTTTAAAGTAGAAGTCTTGGATTACCAAGCTGGTGATGAAGCGGGCATCAAGTCTGTGACCTTGTCCTTTGAAGGTCCTAATGCTTACGGTCTTCTCAAGTCGGAAATGGGTGTTCACCGTCTGGTACGTATTTCACCATTTGACTCTGCCAAACGCCGCCATACTTCATTTACATCCGTTGAGGTTATGCCTGAGTTGGACGATACCATCGAAGTGGAAATCCGTGAAGATGATATCAAAATGGATACCTTCCGTTCAGGTGGTGCTGGTGGACAAAACGTCAATAAAGTTTCAACAGGTGTGCGTTTGACACACATTCCTACGGGAACTGTCGTCCAATCAACGGTCGATCGTACCCAGTATGGAAATAGAGATCGTGCTATGAAGATGTTGCAAGCCAAGCTCTATCAGATGGAGCAAGAAAAGAAAGATGCGGAAGTCGACTCCCTCAAAGGTGAGAAAAAAGAAATCACATGGGGAAGTCAGATTCGTTCTTATGTCTTCACACCTTATACCATGGTAAAAGATCACCGTACGAGCTTTGAAGTTGCCCAGGTAGATAAGGTCATGGATGGAGATCTTGATGGTTTCATCGACGCCTATCTCAAGTGGCGAATCAGCTAAAAATAGAAAGGAACTCACATGTCAATCATTGAAATGCGAGATGTTGTCAAAAAATACGATAACGGAACGACTGCTCTTCGTGGAGTCTCTCTTAGTATTGAACCAGGAGAATTTGCCTATATCGTTGGGCCTTCTGGAGCAGGGAAGTCAACCTTTATTCGAGCTTTATATCGAGAAGTAAAGATTGAAAAAGGGAGCCTAACAGTTGCAGGCTTTAATTTGGTTAAAATCAAGAAGAAAGATATCCCTCTGCTCCGTCGCAGTGTTGGGGTAGTCTTCCAAGATTACAAACTCTTGCCCAAGAAAACCGTTTATGAAAATATTGCTTACGCAATGGAAGTTATCGGAGAGAACCGTCGCAACATCAAAAAACGTGTTATGGAAGTCTTGGACCTGGTTGGTTTGAAACATAAGGTTCGCTCTTTCCCTAACGAACTCTCAGGTGGAGAGCAGCAACGGATTGCCATTGCCCGTGCGATTGTCAACAATCCTAAGGTATTGATTGCCGATGAGCCGACAGGAAACTTGGACCCAGATAATTCATGGGAAATTATGAATCTGTTGGAACGCATCAATCTCCAAGGTACGACTGTCTTGATGGCGACTCACAATAGCCAGATTGTAAATACCTTGCGCCACCGTGTCATTGCCATTGAAAATGGCCGTGTCGTTCGTGACGAAGCTAAAGGAGAATATGGATACGATGATTAGTAGATTTTTTCGCCATTTATTTGAATCACTCAAAAGTTTAAAACGAAATGGCTGGATGACAGTGGCAGCAGTGAGTTCGGTTATGATTACCTTGACACTCGTTGCCCTGTTTGCATCTGTAATTTTTAATACAGCGAAACTGGCTACCGATATTGAAAACAATGTTCGTGTCATGGTTTACATTCGTAAGGATGTAGCAGATAATAGTGAAACGATTGAAAAAGAAGGTCAGACAGTTACCAATAATGACTATCACAAGGTTTATGATGCCTTAAAAGCCATGCAAGGTGTTAAGAGTGTCACTTTTTCAAGCAAGGAAGAGCAGTATCAAAAATTGACTGAAACGATGGGAGACGATTGGAAGGTCTTTGAAGGAGACGCTAATCCTCTCTATGATGCCTATATCGTTGATACCAATACTCCGAGTGATGTTCCTAAAGTAGCAGAAGAGGCCAAGAAAATTGAAGGGGTATCTGAGGTTCAAGACGGTGGTGCCAACACTCAACGACTTTTCGAACTGGCTTCCTTCATCCGTGTTTGGGGCTTAGTTATTGCAGGGCTTTTGATTTTCATTGCGGTTTTCTTGATTTCCAATACTATCCGTATTACCATTATTTCTCGGAGCCGTGAAATTCAAATCATGCGTCTAGTAGGAGCTAAAAACGGCTATATTAGAGGACCATTCTTGCTAGAGGGTGCCTTTATTGGCTTACTAGGTGCAGCGATTCCTTCAGTCCTTGTATTCTTTATCTACAATATGGTTTATCAATCTGTCAATAAATCCTTGGTGGGGCAAAACTTGTCAATGATTACACCAGATGTGTTTATTCCTTTGATGACAGTCCTATTGTTTGTGATTGGTATTTTCATTGGGGCAATCGGATCAGGTATTTCAATGCGTCGATTCTTGAAGATCTAGTTGGATATAAATGCAACTTGCAGACCAAATCAGAAATAATACAATTTTAAAAGAGAAGTTTTCTGGCTCTTTGTCAACTGTAGTGGGTTGAAGTCAGCTAAGATCGAGAAAGGACGAATTTCGTCCTTTCTTTTTTGATGTTGAGAGCGATGAAAATTCTTTTATTGAAGTTTTCAAAATTCCGAAAACCAAAGGCATTTCGTTTAATGAGTTTAATAAGATTATTCGTTGCTTCCAATTTGGCGTTGGAATAGGGTAATTGGAGAGTGTTGACGATCTTTTCTTTATCCTTGAGGAAGGTTTTAAAGACAGTCTGAAAAAGAGGATGGACCTGCTTTAGATTGTCCTCAATGAGTCCGAAGAATTTTTCAGCTTCCTTATTCTGAAAGTGAAAAAGCAAGAGTTGATAAAGATTATAGTGGTGTTTCAGGTCTTCTGAATAGCTAAAAAGCTTATCTAGAATCTCTTTTATCCTGTTGAATGAGCTTCTCGTAACGTTTGATAGCCTTGTATTCATGGGATTTTCGTTCAAATTGATTCATGATTTGGATACGCACACGACTCATGGCACGGCTTAGATGTTGAACGATGTGAAAGCGATCTAGTACAATTTTTGCATTTGGGAGTGAAACAGTCTGGTAGACTGTTTCAGCCTGAGCCTAGAAATTCGAAAGCGAAGTCGTTTAGCCAAGTCATAGTAAGGACTAAACATATCCATAGTAATAATTTTTACCTGACAGCGAATAGCTCTATCGTATCGAAGAAAGTGATTTCGGATGACAGCTTGTGTTCTTCCCTCAAGGACAGCGATGATATTGAGTTTTTCAAAGTCCTGAGCAATAAAGCTCATCTTCATCTCCCGATTGAAACAGTCACTCCCCTGACTGTTTCAACATCCCAAGACATAATCTCTGGAAGACGAGAAAAATCATGTTTAAAACGGAAGTCATTGAACTTTCGGAGAACAGTTGAAGTTGAAATGGAAAGCTGATGGGCAATATCGGTCATAGAAGTCTTTTCAATCAACTTTTGAGCAATCTTTTGATTGATAATACGAGGAATTTAGTGATTTTTCTTGACGAGAGAAGTCTCAGCCACCGCCATTTTCGAACAATGATAGCACTTGAAACGACGCTTTTTTCAGAAGAATTCTGGTAGGCATACCAGTCGTTTCAAGGTAAGGGATCTTAGACGGTTTCTGGAAGTCATATTTCTTCATTTGATATCCGCAATCGGTGCAAGATGGGGCCTCGTAATCCAGTTTAGCGATGATTTCCTTGTGTGTATCTCTATTGACGACATCTAGAATCTGGATATTGGGGTCTTTAATATCGAGTAGTTTTGTGATAAAATGTAATGGTTCCATATGATTCTTTCTAATGATGGTTTGGTCGCTTTTCATTATAGATCTTATGGGACTTTTTTCTACAACAAAATAGACTCCATCATATCTATAGGGGATTGACCCACTACAAATATTATAGAGCCAAATAAACAAGCAAGATCTGGGAAGACATTTCCAGATCTTTTTGATAGAATGAAATCAAAGAAAACGTTATTAAAAAGAGGTGTGTGATGGAGAAATTTTTTATATTATTGCTTTTATCACCCTACTTTTACTTTTTCCATTGGATTGAGAAGGCGGACAAAAATAGGAAATATTTCGCGTTTTTCTATTACTTTTACTGGATTTATCTTCCTCTGTGGGCTTTGTTCAGTATCGCTTTTACCGTTTTTTCATTTTTAATTTTCAATATTGTCTTGAAAAATCCTGCTGATTTAACAATTTGGGGGATATGGTTCCTTTTAGTTTTTTTGTCTCTTGTGAATGACTGGAAAATATATGCCTGTTTAAAGAGAATGTTCAAGCTGAAACAAGAGAACAAAACGAGGACATCCATCAACAGCTAAAGTTTAGAGGAGGTTCTGATGTTCAAAATAAAGCAGTTCATTCATCAATACTACAAAACCTACATTCTTACGATTTGCTTGTTATGGCTGCTGGTCTTTTGTCTTCCATGGGATTTGCAAATAGGAGGAGTTTCGGTTTATTTCTTCATCATGAAAAAACTCTTTGTCGTCTTTGGTGTATTGGCAATCTTTTTCTCAGTACTGACTAAAAAGATGAGTCTCTTCCTCTTTGGAGTGCTATTTTGCATGGCCTTCTGGATCAATCTTTTCCTGATTTTTGGAATTTTGCCAGCTCTGCTTGGCAATTAAATTTTTGTGTGAAGTGTAGTCCATAAAAAGCTAAGAGGCTGACCTAGAAGTCAGCCTCTTTTCCCTTTTGAAACGCGGATTCTTTCTTGAAAATTAAGAGCAAATGTGCTAGAATTAAAAGAACATTCTAAAATATTCAGAATCTAAAGTAAGGAAAATAATGGCTAATATTTTAAAAACGATTATCGAAAATGATAAAGGAGAACTTCGTCGTCTGGAAAAGATGGCAGACAAGGTTCTCAAATATGAAGATCAGATGGCAGCCTTGACGGATGACCAGCTAAAAGCAAAAACAGATGAATTTAAGGAACGTTACAATAAGGGTGAATCGCTGGATTCATTGCTCTATGAGGCTTTTGCGGTAGTTCGTGAAGCTGCAAAACGTGTCCTTGGACTTTTCCCTTATAAGGTTCAGGTCATGGGTGGGATTGTTCTTCACCATGGTGACGTTCCAGAGATGCGTACTGGTGAAGGGAAGACCTTGACAGCGACGATGCCTGTATACCTCAATGCCCTTGCAGGTGAAGGGGTTCACGTAGTAACGGTCAACGAGTATCTAACGGAACGTGATGCGACTGAGATGGGTGAATTGTACTCATGGCTTGGTTTGTCAGTAGGGATTAACTTGGCTGCTAAGTCACCAATGGAGAAGAAAGAAGCTTATCTTTGCGATATCACCTACTCAACCAACTCAGAGATTGGTTTCGACTACCTTCGTGACAACATGGTTGTTCGGGCAGAAAACATGGTACAGCGTCCGCTCAACTATGCTTTGGTCGATGAGGTTGACTCGATCTTGATTGATGAAGCTCGTACTCCTTTGATCGTTTCAGGAGCCAATGCTGTGGAGACTAGTCAGCTGTATCATATGGCGGATCACTTTGTCAAATCTTTGGACAAAGATGACTATATCATCGACATTCAGTCTAAGACCATTGGTTTGTCTGATTCAGGGATTGATAAGGCTGAAAGCTACTTCAAACTGGAAAATCTCTACGATATTGAAAATGTGGCTCTTACTCACTTTATCGACAATGCCCTCCGTGCCAACTATATCATGATTCTTGATATTGACTATGTGGTCAGCGAAGAGCAGGAAATCTTGATTGTTGATCAATTTACAGGTCGTACCATGGAAGGTCGCCGTTACTCTGATGGCTTGCACCAGGCGATTGAAGCCAAGGAAGGTGTGCCAATCCAAGACGAAACTAAGACTTCAGCTTCTATTACCTACCAAAACCTCTTCCGTATGTATAAGAAATTGGCAGGTATGACAGGTACTGGTAAAACAGAAGAAGAAGAATTCCGTGAAATCTATAACATTCGTGTCATCCCAATCCCAACCAACCGTCCAATCCAACGTATCGACCACTCAGACCTTCTCTATGCTAGCCTTGATGCAAAATTCAAGGCCGTGGTTGAAGATGTGAAGGCACGTTATCAAAAGGGTCAGCCAGTCTTGGTAGGTACTGTTGCCGTTGAAACGAGTGATTTCCTTTCTAAGAAATTGGTCGAAGCAGGTGTTCCTCACGAAGTCTTGAATGCGAAAAACCACTACAGAGAAGCTCAAATCATCATGAATGCTGGTCAGCGTGGTGCGGTTACCATCGCAACCAATATGGCCGGTCGTGGTACCGACATTAAGCTTGGTGAAGGCGTTCGTGAGCTTGGTGGACTTTGCGTCATTGGTACAGAACGCCACGAAAGTCGCCGGATCGATAATCAGCTTCGTGGACGTTCAGGACGCCAAGGAGATCCAGGTGAGTCGCAGTTCTACTTGTCTCTTGAAGATGATTTGATGAAACGTTTCGGTTCAGAACGTTTGAAAGGTGTTTTTGAACGTCTCAATATGTCTGACGAAGCCATCGAATCTCGCATGTTAACGCGTCAAGTTGAAGCAGCTCAAAAACGTGTCGAAGGAAACAACTACGACACTCGTAAACAGGTCCTTCAATACGACGACGTTATGCGTGAACAACGTGAAATCATCTATGCACAACGTTATGATGTCATTACTGCAGATCGTGACTTGGCCCCAGAAATCCATGCTATGATCCGTCGTACCATTGGCCGTATCGTGGATGCACATGCTCGTTCGAAAGAAGATGAAAAATTGGAAGCAATCTTGAACTTTGCTAAGTACAACTTACTTCCAGAAGATTCAATCAGCCGTTCAGATCTTACCGATCTGTCAGATCAGGCCATCAAAGATGAGCTGTATCAACGTGCATTGAAGGTTTATGATAGCCAAGTTGCTAAACTTCGTGATGAAGATGCAGTGAAAGAATTCCAAAAGGTCTTGATTCTACGTGTTGTAGATAACAAGTGGACAGATCATATTGATGCTCTTGACCAGTTGCGAAATGCTGTTGGTCTTCGTGGATATGCCCAAAACAACCCTGTTGTAGAATATCAAGCAGAAGGTTTCCGCATGTTTAACGACATGATTGGATCGATTGAGTTTGATGTGACCCGCTTGATGATGAAAGCACAAATCCACGAACAAGAACGTCCGCAAACGGAACACAATATCAGTACAACTGCGACTCGTAATATTGCAGCACAGCAGACTCATCTTCCAGCAGATGTGGACTTGAGCCAAATCGGACGAAATGACCAATGTCCATGTGGATCTGGTAAGAAATTCAAGAACTGTCATGGTAAGAGACAATAATATGTGATAAGATACAGGCGGATACCTGGTGAAAATACATTTTTGCTTGGTGTCCGTTTGCTTTATAAGGAGATGAATCATGGTATTTACAGCTAAAAGTCCTAAAATTAACATTGAAGAAGTTCGCGCCTTGTCTAAATTAGAAGGAGCAGCTCGTGCGAGAAAAAACCGACGTGATCAGGAATTAGAAGCCATCATTCGTGGGGAAGACCAGCGTATTCTCTTGGTGATTGGACCGTGTTCATCTGATAATGAAGAGGCAGTCCTCGAGTATGCCAAGCGCTTGTCTGCTTTGCAAGAAGAGGTCAAAGACCGTATTTTTATGGTCATGCGTGTTTATACGGCTAAACCTCGTACCAATGGAGATGGCTATAAGGGCTTGATTCATCAACCAAATGCGACAGAAGCTCCTAGCTTGATCAATGGGATTAAGGCTGTTCGTCAGCTACACTATCGTGTGATTACGGAGACAGGCATGACAACAGCTGATGAGATGCTTTATCCTGAAAATCTTCCGCTGGTAGATGATTTGATTTCTTATATGGCTGTCGGAGCTCGTTCTGTAGAGGATCAACAGCACCGTTTTGTAGCGAGTGGAGCAGATTTCTCAACGGGATTTAAAAATCCAACATCTGGAAATCTCAATGTCATGTTTAACGGGATTTATGCAGCGCAAAATAAACAGAGTTTCCTCTTTCTCGGTAAAGAGGTGGAAACAACAGGGAATCCATTGTCCCATGCCATTCTTCGTGGAGCCTTGAATGAATACGGGAAAAATATTCCTAACTACTACTATGACAATTTGATGGATACCATTGCCCAGTATGAAAAGATGGGCTTGGAAAATCCCTTTATCATCATCGATACCAATCATGACAATTCAGGCAAGCAGTACATGGATCAAATCCGTATCGTTCGTCAGACCTTGATTAACCGTGACTGGAATGAGAAAATCAAAAAATATGTTCGTGGTTTTATGATTGAGTCCTATCTAGAAGATGGACGTCAAAATGAGCCAGAAGTTTTTGGTAAGTCCATTACAGATCCGTGTCTCGGATGGGACAACACAGAAGCACTTGTTCGCGAAATTTACCAAACGCTAGGAGAATAAGATGGCATTTATCGAAAAAGGTCAAGAAATAGATATTGAAGCAATCAAGGCTGCAACTCAGCTGTCACCTGAAGTCTTGCGTTATAAGGAAGCACGAGATCGAGAGTTGGCAGCCATCATCTCGGGTGAGGATGACCGAATTCTTTTGGTGATGGGGCCTTGCTCTTCGGACAATGAGGAAGCTGTGCTCGAATATGCTCATCGCTTAGCAGACTTGCAGAAAAAAGTTGCGGATAAAATCTTTATTGTGATGCGTGTCTATACAGCAAAACCTCGTACCAATGGAGATGGCTATAAGGGCATGATTCATCAACCAAATACCAGCGAAGCGCCTAGTCTCATCAATGGTTTACAGGCTGTTCGTCAGCTTCACTACCGTGTGATTACGGAGACGGGCTTGACGACAGCTGATGAGATGCTTTACCCGTCAAATCTCGTTTTGGTTGACGATCTGGTCAGCTACCATGCTGTAGGGGCTCGTTCGGTAGAAGACCAGGAACACCGCTTTGTAGCCTCTGGGATTGATGCTCCAGTTGGGATGAAAAATCCAACATCTGGGAACCTTGGGGTCATGTTTAATGCCATCTATGCGGCTCAAAACAAGCAAACCTTCCTATACCACGGTCAAGAAGTAGAAACTTCAGGAAATTCTTTGGCCCACGTTATTCTTCGTGGTGCCATGAACGAATATGGTAAAAATGAACCCAATTTCTACTATGAAACCCTCTTAAATGCCATCAATCGCTATGAGACCATGGGGCTTGAAAATCCCTTCATTATCATCGATACCAATCATGACAATTCAGGCAAGCAGTATATGGAACAAATCCGCATTGTTCGCCAAGCCTTGCTGAATCGTGACTGGAATGAAAAGATTAAAAAGACCGTTCGAGGCTTTATGATCGAATCTTACCTAGCAGATGGTCGACAAAATCAACCAGAGGTCTTTGGTTGTTCCATAACTGACCCTTGTCTAGGTTGGGAAAATACAGTAGCCTTGGTAGAAGAAATTTATACTACCTTAACAAAATAAGTGAAAAGGATGGAGTTGGGGGAATCTCAGCTCCTTTTATGAGTATGATAGTTGGACACGGAATTGACATTGAAGAATTGGCTTCGATAGAAAGTGCAGTTACACGACGTGAGGGCTTTGCCAAGCGTGTGCTGACCGCTAAAGAAATGGAGCGCTTTACCAGCCTCAAAGGGCGCAGACAGATCGAATACTTGGCAGGCCGCTGGTCGGCTAAGGAAGCCTTTTCCAAGGCTCTAGGAACTGGTATTGGCAAACTGACCTTTCAGGATTTGGAAGTTTTGAATAATGAACGCGGGGCTCCCTATTTTAGTCAGGCACCATTTTCAGGAAATATTTGGCTATCTATCAGCCATACAGATCAGTTTGTGACAGCCAGTGTCATTTTGGAGGAAAATCATGAAAGCTAGTCCACATAGACCAACCAAGGCTCTGATTCATCTGGGAGCTATTCGACAAAATATTCAGCAAATGGGGGCTCATATCCCTGAAGGAACGCTCAAGTGGGGAGTGGTCAAGGCCAATGCTTATGGGCATGGAGCTGTTGCCGTTGCAACGGCGATCCAGGATGATGTTGATGGATTTTGCGTTTCCAATATTGATGAAGCTATTGAACTTCGTCAGGCTGGACTTAGCAAGAAAATTCTCATCTTAGGAGTTTCTGAAATCGAAGCTGTTTCTCTTGCTAAAGAATACGATATCACCTTGACAGTGGCTGGACTGGAATGGATTCAAGCACTGTTAGACAAGGAAGCAGATTTAACTGGCTTGACTGTCCATCTCAAGATTGACTCAGGAATGGGACGGATTGGTTTTAGAGAGGTTGGTGAAGCTGATCGGGCTCGAGACTTGCTCCAACAACATGGTGCTCGCGTTGAAGGAATTTTTACCCACTTTGCGACTGCAGATGAAGAATCAGATGCCTATTTTAATACCCAGTTAGAACGATTTAAAGCTATTTTGGCAAGTATGAAGGAAGTCCCAGAGCTGATTCATGCCAGCAACTCGGCAACGACCCTCTGGCATGCAGAGACTATTTTCAATGCGGTTCGTATGGGAGATGCCATGTATGGCCTGAATCCTAGTGGAGAGATCTTGGACTTGCCCTATGATTTGACTCCAGCCTTGAGTTTGGAGTCTGCCCTTGTTCATGTCAAGACAGTTTCAGCTGGAGCTTGCATGGGCTATGGAGCAACTTATCAAGCGAATAGTGAGCAAGTCATTGCGACGGTGCCAATCGGCTATGCGGATGGTTGGACACGTGATATGCAGAATTTCTCTGTCTTGGTAGATGGTCAAGCTTGCCCAATCGTCGGACGAGTATCTATGGACCAAATTACCATTCGTCTGCCTAAGGTTTACCCGCTAGGAACAAAAGTAACCCTGATCGGCACAAACGGGGACAAGGAAATCACGGCTACTCAGGTAGCGACCTACCGCGGGACTATTAACTATGAGGTGGTTTGTCTCCTCAGCGACCGCATTCCGAGAGAATATCATTAAACTAAAGAAAGGAGTGGAGCATGAATCTACATCAACCCTTGCATGTCTTGCCTGGTGTGGGACCAAAGTCAGCAGAAAAATACGCCAAACTAGGAATTGAAAACTTGCAAGACCTCTTGCTCTACTTTCCTTTCCGTTACGAAGATTTCAAGAGCAAACAGGTACTGGAGCTGGAAGACGGTGAAAAGGCGGTCCTGTCTGGTCAAGTTGTGACTCCTGCCAGTGTCCAGTATTATGGTTTTAAGCGCAATCGCCTGCGTTTTAGCCTCAAACAGGGAGAAGTCGTTTTTGTGGTGAATTTCTTTAACCAACCCTACCTAGCTGATAAGATAGAGTTGGGAGCAACCCTTGCTGTCTTTGGAAAATGGGACCGTGCCAAGGCCAGTCTGACAGGGATGAAGGTCCTGGCTCAGGTGGAAGATGACCTCCAGCCTGTCTATCGTCTGGCTCAGGGAATCAGTCAGGCCAGCCTGGTCAAGGTCATCAAGACGGCCTTTGATCAGGGGCTGGACCTCTTGATTGAGGAAAATCTTCCCCAGTCTTTGCTGGATAAATACAAACTCATGTCCCGCTGTCAGGCAGTTCGTGCTATGCATTTTCCTAAGGATTTGGCAGAATACAAGCAGGCCCTTCGCCGCATCAAGTTTGAGGAACTCTTTTACTTTCAAATGCAGTTACAGACGCTCAAGTCTGAAAATAGAGTTCAGGGAAGCGGTCTGGTTCTGAATTGGTCTAAGGAAAAGGTGACAGCTGCTAAAGAAAATCTGCCTTTTTCTCTGACCCCAGCTCAGGAAAAGAGTTTGCGGGAAATTTTGGCCGACATGAAGTCTGACCACCACATGAATCGTCTCCTGCAAGGAGATGTGGGGAGCGGAAAGACAGTTGTTGCAGGTCTAGCTATGTATGCTACTGTTACGGCTGGCTACCAGGCAGCCCTCATGGTGCCAACAGAAATCTTAGCAGAGCAGCATTATGAGAGTTTGAAGAGCCTTTTTCAGGGCTTGAAACTCGCTCTCTTGACAGGTTCCTTGAAAGCTGCAGAAAAAAGAGAAGTCTTGGAGACCATTGCCAAGGGTGAGGCTGATTTGATTATCGGAACCCATGCTTTGATACAAGATGGGGTGGATTATGCTCGTCTTGGTTTGATTATCATTGATGAGCAGCACCGTTTTGGTGTGGGGCAAAGGCGTATTTTACGGGAAAAAGGGGACAACCCTGACGTTCTCATGATGACAGCGACGCCCATTCCGCGAACACTGGCTATCACAGCCTTTGGAGATATGGATGTTTCCATTATTGACCAGATGCCAGCAGGGCGGAAGCCTATTGTGACTCGCTGGATTAAGCATGAACAGCTGCCTCAGGTTTTGACTTGGTTAGAGGGAGAAATTCACAAAGGTTCTCAAGCCTACGTCATCTCTCCCTTGATTGAAGAATCAGAAGCTCTGGATTTGAAAAATGCCGTTGCCTTATCTGAGGAGTTGACAGCTCATTTTGCAGGCAAGGCTGAAGCAGCTCTTCTACACGGTAAGATGAAGAGTGATGAAAAAGACCAGATTATGCAGGAGTTCAAAGAGCGAAAAACGGATATTCTGGTTTCGACGACGGTTATTGAGGTTGGGGTCAATGTTCCCAATGCAACCGTCATGATTATCATGGATGCCGATCGCTTTGGTCTTAGCCAGCTTCACCAGCTCAGAGGTCGTGTTGGTCGGGGGGACAAGCAGTCCTATGCTGTTCTCGTTGCCAATCCCAAGACTGAGTCTGGGAAAGATCGCATGCGCATCATGACAGAAACCACCAATGGTTTTGTCCTTGCGGAGGAAGATTTGAAAATGCGCGGTTCCGGTGAGATTTTTGGAACTAGACAGTCAGGGATCCCAGAGTTCCAAGTGGCTGATATCATCGAAGATTTTCCGATTTTAGAAGAAGCCAGAAAAGTTGCCAGCTACATTAGTTCGATAGAAGGTTGGCGAGAGGATCCAGAATGGCGCATGATTGCTCTTCATCTAGAAAAGAGAGAACATCTGGATTAAGACTTTTCTAAGAAATCTATAAGCTAGCTTTTAGGTTTGGGTCTTATACTAGAGTCATCAAAAAGAAACGAGGACTCTCACATGACTATTAAAGTAACCTACCAAAAGAAGTTTCAAACCGTCAAACAAGAGAAAGGAGCTAGCACTTATTG
Organism: Streptococcus oralis; assembly: GCF_016028255.1. Lineage (NCBI taxonomy): Bacteria > Bacillati > Bacillota > Bacilli > Lactobacillales > Streptococcaceae > Streptococcus > Streptococcus oralis. The sequence goes on along the minus strand of NZ_CP065707.1, from coordinate 1,820,909 downwards.
ATTAAAAAAGAGCGGGAACGCTCTTTTGTTTTAAAACTACTTTCAGACGATAGGTTTGAGGAAAGAGAATCTAAAATCACTTTCTATTTAGCATTCTTTCTTGCATTGCTTTCCTAGATATGCTACAGTTGTGATAGCGATTACAAAACTAAAGGAGCATGCAATGAAAAATCCAGCTTTGTTAGAAGAAATTAAGACTTATAAAGGACGGGATGAGGTTCCAGAAGACTTTGATGCTTTCTGGGATGAGGAAATAAAAAAAGTTTCCCCTATTCCAGCCTACCAGTTGGAGGAAAGAGATTTCCATATTCCCCAAGTCAAGTGCTATGAGCTCACTTTTGAAGGAACCAATGAAGGCAAGGTTTATGCGCGCGTCGTCCTTCCAAAGAGTGAAGGTAAAGTTCCCCTAATCTTTCATTTCCATGGCTATATGGGACGTTGTTGGGATTGGGCCGATATGTTGTCCTTCACTGTGGCTGATTACGGTGTTGTTTCCATGGATGTTCGAGGCCAGTCGGGCTATTCTCAAGATGGTTTGTGCTCTCCTCTAGGAAATACCGTTAAGGGACATATTATCCGTGGTGCTGTGGAAGGTCGTGAGCATCTCTTTTATAAGGATGTCTATCTGGATATTTACCAGTTGATCGAAATTGTTGCCAGTCTGCCACAGGTAGATGAGGAAAGACTTTCTAGTTATGGTGCCTCACAAGGAGGGGCTTTAGCTTTGGTTGCAGCAGCGCTCAATCCTCGGATTCAGAAAACAGTGGCCATCTATCCTTTTTTGTCAGATTTTAGACGGGTACTTGAGATTGGCAATACCAGTGAAGCCTATGATGAACTCTTCCGTTATTTCAAGTTTCACGATCCCTTCCATGAAACAGAGGAGGAAATCATGGCGACCCTTGCCTATATCGATGTGAAGAACCTTGCCCATCGTATCAAGGGAGAGGTCAAGATGATAACGGGCTTGGATGACGATGTTTGCTATCCCATTACCCAGTTTGCGATTTACAACCGTCTGACCTGTGACAAGGCCTATCGCATCATGCCAGAGTATGCTCACGAAGCCATGAATGTTTTTGTCAATGACCAAGTATACAACTGGCTCTGTGGTAGTGAGATTCCTTTCTCCTATGTAAAAAAATAAGTTTAAGAGAGCCTTGAGCTCCCTTTTTGTTTTCCAAAATCGAAAAGTACTTTCAGGAAACTTGAAACATTAAAATAGTTTTAAAAGTGGAATCTATTCTATATCATTTAGCTATAAAGTTCAGAGTTTATTGTATAATAAGGGAAAGACATTATGCGAAAGGAGGGAACTTTCCGCTGTTTGGTCAAAGAGTAAGAGCAGTGGACGTTTGAAGAATGGGAGGTCTCATTCAGTCGGTTACTTTCTTTTTACTTGTTTAGTTGGAGGAACTAAAAATTTTAAGAAAAAAAGAAAGCGCTTTATTTTATGAAAAACGAAAGGACAAACATGAATTACAAATCTTTAGATCGGAAACAGCGATACGGAATTCGAAAATTTGCAGTTGGGGCGGCATCTGTAGTGATTGGTACAGTGGTATTTGGAGCAAATCCAGTCTTAGCTCAAGAGCAAGCCAATGCAGCAGGGGCCAATACAGAAACTGTCGAACCTGGTCAAGGTTTATCAGAATTGCCAAAAGAAGCGTCCTCGGGAGATCTTGCTCATTTGGATAAGGATTTGGCTGGTAAATTGGCAGCAGCTCAAGACAACGGCGTTGAGGTGGACCAAGATCATTTGAAAAAAAATGAGAGTGCAGAGTCAGAAACCCCATCCTCTACGGAAACCCCTGCAGAAGAAGCAAATAAGGAAGAGGAATCAGAGGATCAGGGGGCTATTCCTCGTGACTATTACTCAAGAGATTTAAAAAATGCCAATCCTGTCCTTGAAAAAGAAGATGTTGAAACCAATGTGGCAAATGGTCAGAGAGTTGATTTATCAAGTGAACTAGATAAACTAAAGCAACTAAAAAATGCTACAGTTCACATGGAGTTCAAACCAGATGCATCAGCTCCACGCTTTTACAATCTCTTCTCTGTATCCAGTGACACCAAGGAAAATGAGTACTTTACTATGTCGGTCCTTGATAATACAGCTCTTATTGAAGGGCGTGGCGCTAACGGGGAACAGTTCTATGATAAGTATACAGATGCTCCTTTGAAAGTTCGCCCAGGACAATGGAATTCCGTGACTTTTACTGTCGAACAACCGACAGCGGAGTTACCTCATGGTCGAGTTCGTCTCTATGTGAATGGTGTCTTATCTCGAACAAGTCTAAAATCTGGGAACTTCATCAAAGATATGCCAGATGTTAATCAAGCTCAACTTGGAGCAACCAAACGGGGCAAGAAAACAGTTTGGTCCTCAAATCTACAAGTTCGAAACCTAACCGTTTATGATCGTGCTTTAAGCCCAGATGAAGTTCAAACACGGAGTCAATTATTTGAAAGAGGTGAATTGGAACAGAAACTTCCTGAGGGAGCAAAAGTTACTGAGAAAGAAGACGTCTTTGAAGGTGGTAGGAACAATCAACCAAATAAAGATGGTATCAAGAGTTATCGTATCCCAGCTCTTCTCAAGACTGATAAAGGAACGCTGATTGCTGGAACGGATGAAAGACGTTTGCACCATTCTGACTGGGGAGATATTGGGATGGTTGTTCGTCGTAGCTCAGATAATGGAAAAACATGGGGAGACCGAATCGTAATCTCAAATCCTCGTGACAATGAGCACGCTAAACATGCAGATTGGCCATCTCCAGTTAATATTGATATGGCCTTGGTGCAAGACCCTGAAACAAAGAGAATTTTTGCAATTTACGACATGTTCCTTGAAAGTAAGGCAGTATTTTCATTGCCAGGGCAAGCTCCGAAAGCTTATGAACAAGTGGGAGATAAAGTTTATCAAGTTTTATATAAGCAAGGAGAATCAGGTCGCTATACGATTCGAGAAAACGGAGAGGTTTTCGACCCTCAAAACAGAAAGACAGATTATCGCGTCGTCGTTGACCCTAAAAAACCAGCCTACAGCGATAAGGGGGATTTGTATAAAGGGAATGAGCTAATCGGGAATATTTATTTTGAGTATAGCGAGAAGAATATTTTTAGAGTTTCCAATACCAACTACCTATGGATGTCCTACAGTGATGACGATGGGAAGACTTGGTCTGCACCAAAAGATATTACACATGGGATTCGGAAAGATTGGATGCACTTCCTAGGAACTGGACCTGGTACTGGGATTGCCTTGCGTACAGGACCTCATAAGGGAAGACTGGTGATTCCAGTTTATACAACAAACAACGTTTCCTACCTAAGTGGTTCTCAATCATCTCGTGTAATTTATTCAGATGATCATGGAGAAACATGGCAAGCAGGGGAAGCAGTTAATGATAACCGTCCAGTAGGCAACCAAACCATTCACTCTTCAACCATGAATAATCCAGGTGCCCAAAATACGGAGTCAACTGTTGTTCAGTTGAATAATGGGGATCTCAAGCTCTTTATGCGTGGGTTGACTGGCGATCTTCAGGTTGCGACCAGTCATGATGGGGGAGCAACGTGGGATAAGGAAATCAAACGTTATCCTCAAGTAAAAGACGTTTATGTTCAAATGTCCGCTATTCACACCATGCATGAAGGAAAGGAATACATTCTACTCAGCAATGCTGGTGGTCCTGGACGCAACAATGGTTTGGTTCACCTGGCTCGTGTTGAGGAGAATGGTGAGTTGACATGGCTGAAACACAATCCTATACAAAGTGGTAAGTTTGCTTACAACTCACTCCAAGAACTCGGAAATGGCGAATATGGTTTGCTTTATGAGCATGCGGATGGCAATCAAAACGATTATACTTTATCCTATAAAAAATTCAACTGGGATTTCTTGACCAAGGATTGGATTTCTCCTAAAGAGGCAAAAGTGAAATATGCGATTGAAAAATGGCCAGGCATCCTTGCTATGGAGTTTGATTCGGAAGTATTGGTCAACAAGGCACCAACCCTTCAATTGGCAAACGGTAAAACAGCACGCTTCATGACCCAGTATGACACAAAAACTCTCCTATTTACGGTGGATTCAGAGGATATGGGTCAAAAAGTTACAGGTCTGGCAGAAGGTGCTATTGAAAGTATGCATAATTTACCAGTCTCTGTAGCGGGCACTAAGCTTTCGAATGGAATGAACGGAAGTGAAGCCGCAGTTCATGAAGTGCCAGAATATACAGGTCCATTAGGCACAGCGGGTGAAGAGGCAGCTCCGACAGTCGAGAAGCCAGAATATACAGGCCCACTAGGAACAGCGGGTGAGGAACCAGCACCAACAGTTGAAAAACCAGAATTTACAGGCGGTGTGAATGGTGAAGAGGCCTCAGTTCATGAAGTCCCAGAGTACACAGGTTCATTAGGCACAGCAGGTGAGGAACCAGCACCAACAGTTGAAAAACCAGAATTTACAGGCGGTGTGAATGGTGAAGAGGCCGCAGTTCATGAAGTCCCAGAGTACACAGGTCCACTAGGGACAGCGGGTGAGGAACCAGCACCAACAGTTGAAAAACCAGAATTTACAGGCGGGGTTAATGCTGTTGAGGCCGCAGTCCATGAAGTCCCAGAGCACACAGGCCCACTAGGGACATCCGGCGAAGAGCCAGCCCCAACAGTCGAGAAGCCAGAATACACAGGCGGGGTTAATGCTGTTGAGGCCGCAGTTCATGAAGTCCCAGAGTATACAGACCCATTAGGCACAGCGGGTGAAGAGGCCGCTCCGACAGTTGAAAAGCCAGAATTTACAGGCGGGGTTAATGCTGTTGAAGCCGCAGTCCATGAAGTACCAGAGTACAAAGGTGGTGTGAATGGCGCTGAGGCAGCTGTGCATGAAATCGCAGAATACAAGGAAATTGATTCACTTGTAACTCTTACTAAAAAAGAAGATTATACTTACAAAGCTCCTCTTGCTCAGCAGACACTTCCTGATACAGGGAACAAGGAGAGTAGCCTCCTTGCCTCACTAGGATTAACAGCTTTCTTCCTTAGCTTGTTTGCGCTAGGGAAAAAGAGAGAAGAATAAGAGAATAATTCTAATCATTTTACTTTGTAAAAATAGAAGGAGATAGCAGGTTTTTCAGCCTGTTATCTTTTTCTTTCGTCTCAAGGTGTGCTAATAAGAAATTCTAAGATGTCTGAAACTACTTTCAGGATAGTCTGTTCTATAAAATAGTTTTGAAACTGAAATCTATTCCACTACAAACTATTGAAAGCGCTTAACAAATGATATATAATAAGCCCATAAGAACAAGAAAGGGAGGAAAGAGGATGCCACAGATTAGCAAAGAAGCCTTGATTGAACAAATCAAAGATGGAATCATTGTCTCTTGCCAGGCACTTCCTCATGAACCGCTTTATACAGAAGCGGGAGGGGTTATCCCCTTGCTAGTCAAAGCGGCTGAGCAAGGTGGAGCAGTCGGTATCCGAGCAAACAGTGTTCGCGATATCAAGGAGATTAAGGAGGTTACGAAACTCCCGATTATCGGGATTATCAAACGTGACTATCCGCCGCAGGAGCCATTCATTACAGCTACTATGAAAGAAGTTGATGAGCTGGCTGAACTAGACATTGAGGTCATTGCTCTGGATTGTACCAAACGTGAACGTTATGATGGTTTGGAAATTCAGGACTTTATCCGACAAGTCAAAGAAAAATATCCGCATCAACTCTTGATGGCTGATACCAGTACTTTTGAAGAGGGAATAGCTGCAGTCGAAGCAGGGATTGATTTTGTTGGAACAACTCTATCAGGTTATACTTCTTACAGTCCAAAAGTAGATGGACCAGACTTTGAACTGATCAAAAAACTGTGTGAAGCAGGCGTGGATGTCATCGCTGAAGGGAAAATTCATACACCAGAACAAGCCAAACAAATCCTTGAATATGGGGTGCGAGGCATTGTTGTTGGTGGAGCTATTACTAGACCAAAAGAGATTACGGAACGCTTTGTTGCCGGTCTTAAATAGCACAATCTCAAAACAGAGGAGAGTGGTCGATGCGTCGGACAAAATGAAAACGTATACAAACAGAAACTTACTAACTATCCAATATGGACACGCTTATCAATTAGGAGAATACAAATGAAATTTAGAAAACTAGCTTGTACAGTACTTGCGGGTGCTGCGATTCTTGGCCTTGCTGCTTGTGGGAATTCTGGTGGAAGTAAAGATGCTGGAAAATCAGGAAGCGATAGCGGAAAAACAGAAATCACTTGGTGGGCATTCCCAGTCTTCACACAAGAAAAAAGTGGAGACGGTGTTGGAACATATGAAAAATCAATCATCGAAGCTTTTGAAAAAGCAAATCCAGATGTAAAAGTGAAATTGGAAACCATTGACTTCAAGTCAGGTCCTGAAAAGATTACAACAGCCATCGAAGCAGGAACAGCGCCAGACGTACTCTTTGACGCACCAGGGCGTATCATCCAATACGGTAAAAATGGTAAATTGGCTGAGTTGAACGACCTCTTCACAGACGAATTCGTCAAAGATGTCAATAATGAAAACATCGTACAAGCAAGTAAGGCTGGTGACAAAGCTTACATGTATCCAATCAGTTCTGCTCCATTCTATATGGCTATGAACAAGAAAATGTTGGAAGATGCTGGAGTTGCAAACCTTGTAAAAGAAGGTTGGACAACTGATGACTTTGAAAAAGTTTTGAAAGCGCTTAAAGATAAAGGATATACACCAGGTTCATTGTTCAGTTCTGGTCAAGGGGGAGACCAAGGAACACGTGCCTTCATCGCAAACCTTTATGGCGGTTCTGTAACAGACAAAGACGTAACCAAATATACAACAGACGATCCTAAATTCGTCAAAGGTCTTGAAAAAGCTGCTAGCTGGATCAAAGACGGTTTATTGAACAATGGTTCACAATTTGACGGTGGGGCAGATATCCAAAACTTTGCCAACGGTCAAACTTCATACACAATCCTTTGGGCACCAGCTCAAAACGGTATCCAAGCGAAACTCTTGGAAGCAAGTAAGGTAGACGTGGTAGAAGTACCATTCCCATCAGACTCTGGTAAACCAGCTCTTGAATACCTTGTAAATGGATTTGCAGTATTTAACAACAAAGACGACAAGAAAGTCGCAGCAGCTAAGAAATTCGTTCAATTCATCGCAGATGACAAAGAATGGGGTCCTAAAGACGTTGTTCGTACAGGTGCCTTCCCAGTTCGTACTTCATTTGGTAAACTTTATGAAGACAAACGTATGGAAACAATCAGTGGCTGGACTAAATACTACTCACCATACTACAACACTATCGATGGATTTGCTGAAATGAGAACACTTTGGTTCCCAATGTTGCAATCTGTATCAAATGGTGACGAAAAACCAGCGGATGCTTTGAAAGCCTTCACTGAAAAAGCTAACGAAACAATCAAAAAAGCTACAAAACAATAAGCACTAAGTCAGATTGATTCCCCCTTTTCCCTGAGCACTATGGTGTAAGAAAAGGGGGACTTTTGTTTGAAATGGTAGGAACTGTCACGAAATTAAAATGAAGTTCTTACATAAGCGAATCTTAAAAAATTTCATTTTGATTTTAAAACAGTTCAAGAAAATCAAAAAAATTCTATTTGAAAGAGAGGTGCCGACTGTGAAAGTCAATAAAATTCGCATGCGGGAAACAGTGATTTCCTATGCTTTCTTAGCACCAGTATTGTTCTTCTTTGTGATCTTTGTCTTGGCTCCTATGATTATGGGATTCATTACAAGTTTCTTTAACTACTCCATGACCAGCTTTGAGTTTGTTGGCTTGGATAACTACATTCGCATGTTTAAAGATCCTGTCTTTACCAAGTCTTTGATCAATACCGTTATCCTAGTTATTGGATCAGTACCAATTGTTGTACTCTTCTCGCTCTTTGTAGCATCTCAAACCTATCATCAAAATGCGATTGCTCGTTCTTTCTATCGTTTCGTATTCTTCCTTCCTGTAGTTACAGGTAGTGTTGCCGTAACGGTTGTATGGAAATGGATTTACGATCCCCTATCAGGGATTCTGAACTTTGTCCTTAAGTCAAGCCATATCATCAGCCAAAACATTTCTTGGTTGGGAGATAAAAACTGGGCTTTGATGGCGATTATGATCATCCTTTTGACAACATCTGTTGGTCAACCGATTATCCTTTATATCGCTGCCATGGGAAATATTGATAACTCACTAGTTGAAGCTGCGCGTGTTGACGGTGCGACTGAGTTCCAAGTCTTCTGGAAGATAAAATGGCCTAGCCTTCTTCCAACAACTCTTTACATCGCAATTATTACGACCATCAACTCATTCCAATGTTTCGCCTTGATTCAGCTCTTGACATCTGGTGGTCCAAACTACTCAACAAGTACCTTGATGTACTACCTTTACGAAAAAGCCTTCCAATTGACAGAATATGGCTACGCAAACACTATCGGTGTCTTCTTGGCAGTGATGATTGCCATTGTCAGCTTTGCTCAATTCAAGATCCTTGGAAACGACGTAGAATACTAAAGAAAGGAGACAGCTATGCAATCTACACAAAAGAAACCCTTAACAGCTTTCACTGTTATTTCAACGATTATCTTGCTCTTGTTGACCGTGCTGTTCATCTTTCCATTCTACTGGATTTTGACAGGGGCCTTCAAATCACAACCGGATACCATTATGATTCCACCACAATGGTTCCCTAAAGCTCCAACAATGGAGAACTTCCAACAACTCATGGTGCAAAACCCTGCCATGCAGTGGATGTGGAACTCTGTATTTATTTCATTGGTAACTATGTTCTTGGTTTGTGCAACCTCTTCTCTAGCAGGTTATGTATTGGCTAAAAAACGTTTCTATGGTCAACGCATCCTCTTTGCAGTCTTTATCGCTGCCATGGCACTTCCAAAACAAGTTGTCCTTGTACCATTGGTACGTATCGTCAACTTCATGGGAATTCATGACACTCTTTGGGCAGTTATCTTGCCTTTGATTGGATGGCCATTTGGGGTCTTCCTCATGAAACAGTTCAGTGAAAATATTCCAACAGAATTGCTTGAATCAGCTAAAATCGACGGTTGTGGTGAAATTCGTACTTTCTGGAGCGTAGCCTTCCCTATCGTGAAACCAGGATTTGCAGCTCTTGCGATCTTTACCTTCATCAATACTTGGAACGACTACTTTATGCAGTTGGTTATGTTGACTTCACGTCAAAACTTGACTATCTCACTCGGGGTTGCGACCATGCAGGCCGAAATGGCAACCAACTATGGTTTGATCATGGCTGGTGCAGCTCTTGCAGCCGTGCCAATCGTAACCGTCTTCCTTGTCTTCCAAAAATCCTTCACTCAAGGGATTACTATGGGAGCGGTTAAGGGATAAGAAAAGTAAACTAGTATATCAAGGCTGCGGAAGTGGTCTTGACATGCTATGGAAATATAGAGTTATAAGTGTCTACAAAATGGAGAGTATACAGTTACTTCGTGAAGTTTTGTCAGACACTTATCAACTTAATTTACGATTATAGTTAACTATCAGAAACGAAGGAAACAGTATGATTTTTGATGATTTGAAAAACATCGCCTCTTACAAGGGGATCCATCCCAATCTAGACAAGGCTATCGACTATCTCTATCAGCACCGTAAGGATTCTTTCAAACTCGGTAAGTATGAGATTGACGGGGACAAGGTCTTTCTAGTTGTTCAGGAAAATGTCCTCAATCAAGCTGAAAATGATCAGTTTGAGCACCATAAACACTATGCAGATTTGCATTTACTGGTAGAAGGACATGAATATTCGAGCTACGGTTCACGTATCAAAGACGAGGCGGTAGCATTCGATGAAGCGAGTGACATTGGTTTTGTCCATTGTCATGAACGATACCCGCTATTGCTGGGCTATCACAATTTTGCGATTTTCTTCCCTGGAGAACCGCACCAGCCAAATGGCTATGCAGGTATGGAAGAGAAGGTTCGCAAATATCTCTTTAAAATTTTGATTGATTAAAAGAATCAGGAGGAGTAAACATGGCACAAAAAGGAGTAAACCTAATCAAGGCAGCATTTGACACAGATAACTTTCTCATGCGTTTCAGTGAGAAGGTCTTGGATATCGTGACAGCCAATCTTCTTTTTGTTGTCTCTTGTTTGCCCATCGTGACGATTGGAGTGGCGAAAATCAGCCTCTATGAGACTATGTTCGAGATTAAGAGAAGCAGACGGGTACCAGTCTTTAGAACTTATATAAGGGCCTTCAAGCAAAATCTGAAACTGGGGCTTCAGTTGGGTTTGTTAGAGTTGGGCGTTGTGTCATTAAGCTTTCTAGATCTCTATCTCTTCTGGGGCCAGACAGCTTTGCCTTTTCAGATTGTGAAAGCAATTTGTTTGGGAATTCTCATCTTCCTCACTCTGGTGATGCTGGCTAGTTATCCCATCGCTGCGCGCTATGATTTGTCTTGGAAAGAAGTGCTGCAAAAAGGGCTTATCTTGGCAAGTTTTAACTTTCCATGGTTCTTCCTCATGTTAGCCATTCTCTTTCTTATTGTGATGGTTCTTTATCTATCCGCCTTCACTCTCCTTTTGGGTGGGTCAGCCTTTATCCTCTTTGGTTTTGGTTTGCTAGTCTTTCTCCAAGCAGGTTTGATGGAGAAAATTTTCGCCAAATACCAGTAGGATGGCTTGTTTCTGAAACTACTTTCAATCGTTACAGTTTCTAAAATACAAGTAGAAACTAAAATCTAAGTGTATACAAGATATTGAAAGCGATTTTCACAAGGTGTATACTAAACTTGTAAAAAATAGAACTGCTCTCAGCAGAAAAAAGAAATCTTAGGAGAAAATCTATGTCAGATTTGAAAAAATACGAAGGTGTCATTCCAGCCTTCTACGCATGTTATGATGATCAAGGAGAAGTAAGTCCAGAGCGTACGCGTGCCTTGGTTCAATACTTCATTGATAAGGGAGTTCAAGGTCTCTATGTCAATGGTTCCTCTGGTGAATGTATCTACCAAAGCGTTGAAGACCGCAAGTTGATTTTGGAAGAAGTCATGGCAGTTGCTAAGGGCAAATTGACCATCATCGCTCACGTAGCTTGCAACAATACAAAGGATAGTATGGAACTTGCTCGCCACGCAGAAAGTTTGGGTGTAGATGCCATTGCAACGATTCCACCGATTTACTTCCGCTTGCCTGAGTACTCAGTTGCTAAATACTGGAATGACATTAGTGCTGCAGCTCCAAACACAGACTACGTAATTTATAATATTCCTCAGTTAGCAGGTGTTGCTTTGACTCCAAGTCTCTACACTGAAATGTTGAAGAATCCACGTGTTATCGGTGTTAAGAACTCTTCTATGCCAGTTCAAGATATCCAAACCTTTGTCAGCCTTGGTGGAGAAGACCACATCGTATTCAATGGTCCAGATGAACAGTTCCTAGGTGGACGCCTCATGGGGGCCAAAGCTGGTATCGGTGGTACTTATGGAGCTATGCCAGAACTCTTCTTGAAACTTAATCAGTTGATTGCTGAGAAAAACTTGGAAACAGCGCGTGAATTGCAATACGCTATCAACGCAATCATTGGCAAATTGACTGCTGCACATGGAAATATGTACGGTGTCATCAAAGAAGTTTTGAAGATCAATGAAGGTTTGAACATTGGTTCAGTTCGTTCACCATTGACGCCAGTAACTGAAGAAGATCGCCCAGTTGTAGAAGCAGCTGCAGCCTTGATTCGTGAAACCAAGGAGCGCTTCCTCTAATCCATAAGGAGGTATTTATGACACACTACGTTGCAATTGATATTGGTGGAACCAACATCAAATATGGTTTGATTGACCAAGAAGGCCAACTTGTTGAATCGCATGAAATGCCAACTGAGGCGCAAAAGGGTGGACCCCATATCTTACAAAAGACAAAAGATATCGTTTCCAGCTATTTAGAAAAAGGCCCAGTAGCAGGTGTTGCCATTTCTTCTGCAGGAATGGTGGATCCTGACGAGGGTGAAATCTTCTATGCTGGTCCTCAAATTCCTAACTACGCAGGAACTCAGTTCAAAAAGGAAATCGAGACTAGCTTTAATATTCCTTGTGAAATTGAAAATGATGTCAACTGCGCAGGTCTTGCTGAAGCAGTTTCTGGTTCAGGTAAGGGAGCGAGTGTCGCTCTTTGCTTGACCATTGGAACAGGCATCGGTGGTTGCTTGATTATGGATGGGAAAGTCTTCCATGGTTTTAGCAATTCAGCCTGTGAAGTCGGTTATATGCACATGCAGGATGGAGCTTTCCAAGACTTAGCTTCTACGACAGCCTTGGTAGAATATGTGGCAGCAGCTCATGGAGATCCAGTTGACCAGTGGAATGGGCGACGCATCTTCAAGGAGGCCACGGAAGGAAACAAGGTTTGCATGGCTGGCATTGACCGCATGGTAGATTACCTCGGGAAAGGTCTGGCAAATATTTGCTACGTTGCCAATCCAGAAGTGGTTATTCTCGGCGGCGGTATCATGGGGCAAGAGGCCATCCTCAAACCGAAGATCCGTACAGCCTTGAAGGCGGCCTTGGTACCAAGTCTAGCTGAAAAAACACGATTGGAATTTGCCCATCACCAAAATACAGCAGGGATGCTAGGTGCATATTACCATTTCAAAACAAAACAATCCTAGTTTGGAACTATAGAATTAAGAAGAACACTTAATCACTACTTGAGTGAAAACTGTTTTGCTTAATTCTTTTTTTATTGAAAAATTTGAGCGAAAGGAGGTAATCGTGAGAAACTAGGAGAAAATAACCGCCTTGCATGAGAAGTTAAGGCGAGGGCAATTCTATCAACCATTTAATTGATATTTAGCTTGAGTAAATGAGAAAATATTGAAAAGTGATATAATGAAATGGACGAGAAATTGACAAATTAGAATTTGTAAAGGTGAGAAAAATGCAATGGCAACATATTCACCTTAAATCAAAATACTATAAAATTACGAGGAGATGGTAAGATGAACAATTATATAAAATTAAATGAAGATAGATGGAATAATGTAAAAAATGACTACACTGAGCCGTTGACACATGAAGAATTAGAAGAAGTTAGAAAACATCCAATTTCTGTTGCCTTAACTGTTGGGGAAAAGGTTCCAACAGAATGGTTTGAAAAAGCCAAGGGAAAAAAGATATTAGGTTTAGCTTGTGGAGGCGGACAGCAGGGTCCAGTTTTTGCTGCAAAAGGTTATGATGTCACCATAATGGATTTTTCTAAATCACAATTAGAAAGAGATGAGATGGTTGCTAAAAGAGAAGGCTTAAAGATCACTACCGTTCAAAGCGATATGACAAAACCATTTCCATTTGAAGATGAAACGTTTGATATTATTTTTAATCCGGTTTCAAATGTATATATAGAAGATCTAGAAAACATGTATAAAGAAGCCTCTCGCGTATTGAAAAAGGGCGGTTTGTTAATGGTCGGATTTATGAACCCTTGGATATACATGTATGATGCTGACACTGTATGGGACAAACCTGATGAGGAATTACTTTTAAAGTTTTCACTACCTTTTAATTCAAGAGAGCTTGAAGAGGAAGGCAAAATCACCATCAATCCAGAATATGGATATGAATTTAGCCATACCTTAGAAAGTCAGATTAGAGGACAACTGAAAAATGGTCTCGCTATGATCGATTTTTATGAATCGTGTGATAAAAGAAATAGATTATCACGTTATGGAAATGACTATATAGCTACACTTTGCATTAAACTATAATGTTATGGAACATATTTCAGGAGAATAGCCCGTTTTATTTTCCTTAAGGGTTAAAATCTAAATCTTAGTTTGTCAAAGTAAAACAATTAAATAAAATTAGAGAGAGGAAGTAAAAGCAAATAGCCGATACTTCCTTTTTTGTTGTCAAGAATTTAAAAAAGGAAAGGGGAATTTATGGAAGGACTGAAAAACACAGATAAAGAAGGCATTAGCACAAAGAGAAAGATTGGAAAAACCACCTATGAGCCTATTATCATTTCAAAACAAAACAATCCTAGTTTGGCTGGACCAAACTAGGATTTTCTAGCGCGTTTTTGTCTACGATAGCCGTTGAGTTTTTTATTTTCCCAATAGCTGTTAAAAATTTTTTCCTTGCTCTCACGATTGATTTCTAAAAAATAGGCATAAATCAAGTCTATTAAGATGAGCATAGGGAGCTGAGCGGAAATACGCTGGATGTAAGAAGATTGGCTATGACTTGCGACAAGGACTGTTTCGGTGTAGGCCTGACAGTCTTTGCTAGGAGAACCGGTAAAGAGAATGGTTTTGGCACCCATGTCCTTGGCATCCAGCAAACTATCTAGGACGGATTGGGTAGTGCCAGATAGGGAAAAACCAAGCACCAAACAGTTTTCATCCATGATACTGGTCGTCCATGCAAAGCCATCCTGATCGGTCAAAGCTTCACAGACCACACCTAGACGCATAAAACGCAGTTTCATCTCACGGGCAATCAGACCGGAACTGCCTGTTCCAAAGAAGTAGACACGCTCAGCATCTTCGATTAACTGGGCGACTCGTTCCAGTTGTTCTTCGTCGATCAAATCCTGTGTTTGTTCCCGTAGGTTACTGTAGCTTCGAAGCACACGTTTGGTCAAGGGACTGTGTTTGTGAGAATGAGTGTCCTGTTTGCTAGCCTGGTGTTGGTATTGAAAAACAAATTCCCGATAGCCAGTAAAGCCACATTTTTTTGCAAAACGGGTAAGGGCAGCTTGGGAGACATGCAGTTTTTGAGTAACTTGTTGAGATGATAAATCATCCACAATCGTATCTACCTGCAAGAAATAACGAGCGATTTCCTGCTCTAACTCTGTTAATTCTTCAAAATGAAGATCAATAATAGTTGCGATATCCTGCTTTTTCATGGAGCTCCTTTTCATGAGTCAAACTCTTAAAAGTTGACGATTGCCTGCTTATTAACATCATTATATCATAGAAGATAGGATAACTAAATAAAAAGGCATTTTCAGATAAAAGTCAAAAAATGCTTCTCCTTTTCCAAGAGTTTCTCCGTAAAATATGGTACAATGAAGAGTACTGGTTTCTAGTCAAATCCTAGATTTTTTAGGTGGATTTGTCAGGGAAAACTGGAATTTTTCTAGAAAAGAGACTTAGTTGTATGAGAAAATTCAATAGCCATTCGATTCCGATTCGGCTTAATTTACTGTTTGCGATTGTTATCCTGCTGTTTATGGCTATTATTGGTCGACTTTTATACATGCAGGTACTGAATAAAGATTTCTATGAAGCAAAGTTGGCTTCAGCCAGCCAGACTAGGGTGACAACCAGTTCGGCTCGTGGACAGATCTATGATGCGGCAGGGAAACCCTTGGTAGAAAACACTGTCAAGCAGGTTGTTTCTTTCACACGAAACAATAAAATGACGGCAGCTGAATTGAAGGAGACAGCCAAGAAACTTCTCACATATGTAAATGTAACCTCCCCTGATCTGACAGATCGACAGATTGCAGACTACTACTTGGCGGACCAGGACGTTTACAAAAAAATAGTCGAATCCTTGCCAAGCGATAAACGCCTGGATTCTGATGGGAACCGCTTATCGGAAGCGACACTTTACAATAATGCGGTTGAAAGCATTGACGTGAGTCAACTTAATTATACAGATGATCAGAAAAAGGAAATATATCTCTTTAGTCAGCTCAATGCCGTTGAAAATTTTGCAACGGGCACTATTTCTACGGATGCCTTAGACGATACCCAAGTTGCTCTCGTTGCATCAGCGTCCAAGGAATTACCAGGTATCAGCATTTCAACCTCATGGGATCGTAAAGTCTTGGACACTTCTTTATCAACAATCGTTGGTAGCGTTTCAAATGAAAAGTCAGGACTTCCGGCAGAGGAAGTTGATGCTTATCTCAAAAAAGGCTATTCTCTCAATGACCGAGTGGGAACTTCCTATCTTGAAAAGCAATATGAAGATGTTCTTCAAGGCAAACGTTCCGTCAAGGAAATCCACCTCGACAAACACGGAAATATGGAAAGTGTGGAAAATGTCGAGGAAGGAAGCAAAGGAAACAATATCAAACTAACGATTGACTTAGCTTTCCAGAATGGTGTGGATGACCTGCTTAAGAGCTACTTTAACTCGGAGTTGAGTAATGGTGGCGCTAAATATTCGGAAGGAGTCTACGCAGTCGCTCTCAATCCTAAAACAGGTGCAGTTCTAGCCATGTCAGGTGTCAAGCATGATGTCCAATCAGGGAAATTAAGTCCAGACTCCCTAGGGACAGTTACCAATGTCTTTGTACCAGGATCTGTCGTCAAGGCAGCAACCATCAGCTCTGGCTGGGAAAATGGAGTTTTGTCAGGCAATCAAACCTTGACAGACCAGCCGATTGTTTTCCAAGGGTCGGCTCCTATCAATTCATGGTATACCTTGTCCTATGGCTCTTTCCCTATCACAGCGGTTGAAGCCTTGGAATATTCTTCAAATACCTACATGGTGCAAACAGCTCTGGGAATTATGGGACAGACCTATAAACCCAATATGATGGTAGCGACGAGTCAATTAGATACAGCTATGGGCAAATTGCGGTCAACCTTTGGAGAATACGGACTCGGGGCTTCAACGGGAATTGATCTTCCAGATGAATCAACAGGTTTTATACCAAAAGAGTTTGATTTGGCCAACTATCTAAATAATGCCTTTGGTCAGTTTGATAACTACACCCCTATGCAGTTAGCCCAGTATGTTGCAACAATCGCAAACAATGGTGTGCGTTTGGCTCCCCACATCGTTGAAGGGGTTTATGGCAACAATGACCAAGGAGGTTTAGGTAGTCTGGTTCAGGAGACAGCTGCCAAGGAAATGAACAAGGTTAATATATCAGAAGCAGATATGGCTATCTTGCAGCAAGGTTTCTATCAAGTTTCTCATGGAACGAGCGCTCTGACAACCGGTCGTGCATTCTCAAATGGCGCAGCCGTATCCATCAGTGGGAAAACGGGTACTGCCGAAAGTTACGTTAATGGCGGTCAAAAGGCCAATAATACCAACGCAGTTGCTTATGCTCCGTCCGATAATCCTCAAATCGCGGTCGCAGTCGTCTTTCCTCATAACACCAATCTTACAAATGGTGTCGGACCTTCCATTGCACGCGACATTATCAACCTCTATAACCAACACCATCCAATGAATTAGAAAGGAACTTATGCTGTATCCAACACCTATTGCCAAGCTGATTGATAGCTATTCAAAGCTTCCGGGTATCGGGATTAAAACGGCTACCCGCCTAGCCTTCTATACTATTGGAATGTCTGATGACGATGTCAATGAATTTGCTAAAAATCTCCTATCTGCCAAGCGGGAATTAACCTATTGTTCCATCTGTGGCCGTTTGACCGATGATGATCCTTGCTCTATCTGTACGGACCCGACTCGAGATCAGACAACCATCTTGGTGCTAGAGGATAGTCGCGATGTGGCTGCTATGGAAAATATCCAAGAATACCACGGACTCTATCATGTCTTGCATGGACTCATTTCTCCGATGAATGGTATCAGCCCAGATGATATCAATCTCAAGAGCCTCATGACCCGTCTCATGGATAGTGAGGTTTCAGAGGTCATCGTAGCAACCAATGCTACAGCAGATGGGGAAGCGACCTCTATGTATCTCTCTCGTCTCCTCAAGCCAGCTGGGATCAAGGTCACTCGCCTGGCACGAGGCCTAGCCGTGGGAGCAGATATAGAGTATGCGGACGAAGTCACACTCTTACGAGCCATTGAAAATCGGACAGAGTTGTAAGTGTCAGTAAAAACTTAGTTTATTTTGACGTATAAGACAAGCCCTAGGAATTTTTCTAGGGTTTATCTTTTTCTGTTTCTAATGTGATAAGGACAAACCTTGCTAATAAGAACGTTCCCAGTAAACACAAAATATAAGGCATCAGAAAACGGACCTCCAAAATCACTAGTGCCGTCTCTATCAAACTCATTAACCAAATGATAGAGTTTAACCTAAGGTGATAGGCGCATTAGTTCCTTATGATTTGTTTTGAAATCGTACTATTTTTGTGTTATGATATGGTCAATATATAATTAATAAGGGGAGTTTGAGATATGGGTGGAAAGATAAAATCTAGTACGATAGCAGCAGAGGCGGCTATTAATGAGTTGGTTGGGTATGACACGAGTGACAAGCAAAATCAGCAGGTAGAATTTTCATATACTTCTGAAATCGCTGGGATGGAAGCTGGACGTCAGGCCTGCAATCAAATGCTTCAGGCGGTCAGTGATTTTAGTTCAGCTGTTTTGACCCAAGCAAATAAGTTTCCAGAAATTGCTCATAGGATTGAAAAACGTGATATAGAGCAAGCTAAGAGATGGAGTCACTAAGGAATGGCAGATAAGAACGAAGAAAAGCGCTACAAACTTTGGCGAGAGATTGTCAAGATTGACGATAAGGCAGAAAGTCTTCAGACTCTAAAAAGACAATATGAACAGCAGCTAACTCACTTTCACTCAGAAATCCAGAGTATCCACCATCGTATGGCGACTCTATTGTCTCACTCACCCAATTCTCGTCAGGTGATAGAGCAAATTGAAAGTGAAAATAGAACCATTCAGCGACAGGTCAACTCTTATGTAGATGAGGAACTGGATGCCTTGGAAAAACAAACGAAGAAGGCTCGTCGAACTTTCGATGAAGCTAGAGAAGAACTGATAGCGGAAAGGAATCGGCTACCATGGGAGTAAAATACAGCGCACAAGAATCCCAAGAATTGATTCAGGCCATGACTAATAATCTCCAAGTCGCAAATGAAGTCACGGACCGCTTATCTAGTGGATGTGACCACCTGATTTTCTCTTTAGACTCAGGTGAGCTGACAGGAGCAGCCTACACAGCTGGGAAGGGTCTCTTTACAGAGATTATCATCCCCAGCATCAAGAAGTTACAAGCAGCGATAGATGATATCCAACTAGAGTTGACCTCCTACAAAAATGCAGATGCTCAGGTCTCAGGATATGGAGATTTGGACCTGGACCAGCTCAAGGAACTGAAAAAATTGAGGGAAGAGCAGTTAGCTATCGTAGAAGCTCAGATTCAAGCGAGGGAGAATTGGTTAAATCAAATCAAAGATTTCTTTAGTCTCAATTGGGGGAAAGCCTTCTCTGAGAAGACCATCCTCTACAATACCAAGTCTCAAATCGAGTCAGGTATTCAGGATTTGGATGATAAGATTGAAAAACTAGAATTCTTTGTCTCACAGGTTTCCCAGTATTTCAACGATAGCCTAGAAGTCCTTAGCTTAGCCATCAAAGGAGCTACGCAACTAAGTAAAGTCATTGTCGATAGCGATGGTAACTACTATGCGGACGGTCTGGACATGAGCTGGGTGCAAAAGATGAAGGATGTGAAGATTGAGAGTGCAAAATATGATTCTTCTAAGAAAACTAAGGATTTGCATAAAGAATACCAGAAAATCTTAGATAAGTTGGAAAATGGAAAAGAACTTAGCGATAAGGAGTTCCAAATTTTAGAATCTTATGTACATCACCATCCTCAAATACAATTTCCTCAAGTTGTAACAGAAAAATTGAAAGCGGAGGCTACCAATAGAGCTAATCCAGAGAAACTACAGGAAAAGGTTGAGAAAATTAAAAAGAGTGATAAAATTTCGACCGAAAAAGCAGACCTAATCGTTAAGGCTTATGAGGATTATCTGTTTTATAATAATAGAGAAGCGTTTGAGGAGTATTGGAAGAAGAGAAAAAAGATGGGTGATGATTGGGGAAAAGAAGATCCAATAATCCAGGATAAGATGAATGATATAGAAAAAGAATTTTACAAATCGTTAACATCAAAAATTAATATAAAAGTAGTAACGCAAAATATGGGAAACGATGTATTAGATGTTAAAAATTTAGAGGATGTAAAAAAGGGTGAATTAATTCAGAGAGGTAGAAGTATATGGAAAAGCCCTGGTGATAATGGAAGAATTGATAGTTCGATTGCTATAGGAAATAAGATTGGAGATAATGGAACATTTATAGATTTAGTTAATTCTAATAAACCCCTAGACCTAAAAAATCGAGTTTATAGAGAAGATTACCCTTTTTCAATTTGGGGTCGACAATGGGAAGAAGGAATGGAGTCTGATTACCTTGGAAATTATCTTTTTGGCTATGTTGGTAAAGGTTATTTAGAATCTAGTGATGAGTACTTGAAAATAGGAGCCGGAGCAGCTCAAGGGCTGTCTGATAAAGATGCTATAAAATATATAAACAATGTTATCAATGGAAATTATGGAGATAATCCAGGAGATGCTAAGATGATTCAAGACGGAATTAACGACTATAAGGAGAGTTACAAATGAGCATGACGAAAAAATCGAATTGGAATTTAGGTTGTAGTTTAGTACTTGTTGTAGTCCTAGCAGCTAGTTTTCTATTTTATCTATGGGCACAAAATCTTGGTAAGTATACTCTGCAACCAGGAGAGTCGGCTAACTTTACAGTAAATCCTCGGACACATGATGTAGAATACTACTCAGAATTAATCTTGAAAAAAAATGATACTAATAAGCTTAAATTATCAGGTAAAAAAGTTTGGTTTGAGATGCATGGCGATATTTTTTATGATGTTGAAGGGCAAAAACTTGTTCGAAGCCATCATTCAGAAGATGTTGATGAAGAGTTACCCAATAATCAAAAAGATATCCATTTAGTCCAGGATGGAATTGTTGTCAGTTACCAGGGGGAAAAAGTTTTTAATGTAACTAATAACAAGTCCTACACGATCACCATCACCAATGTAGACGACAAGCCAGCTCACTTTGAAGCTCAAGTGGTGGATAGGTAAAATTTCAGCTCTCAAATGAGGGCTTTTTTAGATACAAGTTTCAAAAAAGAAGCAAATATGATATACTAAAGGATGAGTATTCTATTAGAATTAGGACAAGCAATATGAAACAAACGATTATTCTTTTATACGGCGGGCGTAGTGCAGAGCGTGAAGTCTCTGTCCTTTCAGCTGAGAGTGTCATGCGTGCGGTCAACTACGATCGTTTCACAGTCAAGACTTTCTTTATCAGCCAGTCAGGTGATTTTATCAAAACGCAAGAATTTAGCCAGACTCCAGGTCAAGAGGATCGTCTTATGACCAATGCAACCGTTGATTGGGACAAGAAAATCGCACCAAGTGCCATCTACGAAGAAGGCGCTGTGGTCTTTCCAGTCCTTCATGGTCCGATGGGAGAAGATGGCTCTGTTCAAGGGTTTTTGGAAGTTTTGAAAATGCCATACGTTGGTTGTGATATCTTGTCATCAAGTCTTGCTATGGATAAAATCACTACTAAGCGTGTTTTGGAGTCTGCTGGGATTACCCAAGTTCCTTATGTGGCCATTGTCGAAGGGGATGATGTAACTTCTAAAATCGCTGAAGTTGAAGAAAAGTTGACTTATCCAGTCTTCACTAAACCATCAAACATGGGTTCCAGTGTCGGTATTTCTAAATCTGAAAACCAAGAGGAACTCCGTCAAGCTCTAGAACTTGCTTTCCGATATGACAGCCGTGTCTTGGTAGAACAAGGAGTGAATGCGCGTGAAATTGAGGTTGGTCTCTTGGGTAACTACGATGTCAAGAGCACGCTTCCTGGTGAAGTGGTCAAGGATGTTGCCTTCTATGACTATGATGCCAAGTATATCGACAACAAGATTACCATGGACATTCCAGCTAAAATCAGTGATGACGTGGTTGCTGTTATGCGTCAAAATGCTGAAACAGCCTTCCGTGCGATTGGTGGCCTCGGTCTCTCTCGTTGCGATTTCTTCTATACGGATAAGGGCGAGATTTTCCTAAACGAGCTCAATACCATGCCAGGTTTCACCCAGTGGTCTATGTATCCACTACTGTGGGACAATATGGGAATCAGCTACCCAGAACTAATCGAGCGTTTGGTTGATCTTGCTAAAGAAAGTTTTGACAAGCGCGAAGCGCATTTGCTATAAAAATGAAAGAGAGGGTAGGAGCCAGAACCATCACCGCAAGGTGACTAGAGTTCTCGGACTTCAACCCTTTTTAAAGGAGTAGAAATGAAATTAACAATCTATGAAGTGGCTCAAGTTGTCGGAGCTAAAAATGATATCAGCATTTTTGAGGATACCAAGTTAGAAAAGGCCGAGTTTGATAGTCGCTTAATTGCGATAGGGGATTTATTTGTTCCGCTCAAGGGCGCGCGTGACGGTCATGACTTTATCGAAACAGCCTTTGAAAATGGCGCTGCTGTAACCCTGTCTGAGAAAGAAATTGCAAACCATCCCTACATTCTAGTAGACGACGTCTTGACTGCCTTTCAAACCCTGGCTGCTTACTATCTTGAAAAAATGGGAGTTGATGTCTTTGCTGTCACAGGTTCAAACGGCAAGACAACGACCAAGGATATGCTGGCGCATTTACTGTCAACAACCTACAAAACTTACAAGACACAAGGCAACTACAATAATGAGATTGGTCTTCCCTACACAGTTCTCCATATGCCTGAAGGAACAGAAAAGTTGGTCTTGGAGATGGGGCAGGATCACCTTGGTGATATCCATCTTTTGTCTGAATTAGCTCATCCAAAGACAGCCATCGTGACCTTGGTTGGAGAAGCTCATTTGGCTTTTTTCAAAGATCGTTCAGAGATTGCTAAAGGAAAAATGCAAATTGCTGATGGCATGGCGTCTGGTTCCTTGCTTTTGGCACCAGCAGATCCGATTGTAGAGGACTACTTGCCAACTGATAAAAAGGTGGTTCGTTTTGGTCAAGGAGCAGAGCTGGAAATTACAGACTTGGTTGAGCGCAAAGATAGTCTGACCTTTAAGGCCAATTTTTTGGAGCAAGCCCTTGATTTACCGGTGACTGGTAAGTACAATGCCACCAATGCCATGATAGCTGCTTACGTGGCTCTCAAAGAAGGAGTTTCAGAGGAGCAAATTCGTTTGGCTTTTCAAAATCTTGAATTGACTCGTAACCGTACCGAGTGGAAGAAAGCCGCTAATGGAGCAGATATCCTGTCAGATGTGTACAATGCCAATCCAACAGCGATGAAGTTGATTTTGGAGACTTTTTCGGCTATTCCAGCCAATGAAGGTGGCAAGAAAATTGCTGTACTAGCAGATATGAAAGAACTCGGAGACCAATCTGTTCAACTCCATAACCAGATGATTTTGAGCCTCTCACCAGATGTGCTTGATACCGTTATTTTCTATGGAGCAGACATCGCTGAATTGGCCCAACTTGCTAGTCAAATGTTCCCAATCGGCCACGTTTACTACTTCAAGAAGACAGCTGACGAAGACCAATTTGAAAATCTAGTCAAGCAGGTCAAGGAAAGCCTCGGTGCCAATGACCAAATTCTGCTCAAAGGCTCGAACTCTATGAATCTAGCTAAGTTGGTAGAAAGTTTAGAGAATGAATGCAAGTGATTTTACCAAGTATCTGCAAAGAATGCTAGCTATTACGGATACTGGATTAACCTTTACAAAAGATCCTTTTGACCGCGAGCGCTACGAGGACTTGCGTGCGATCTTATCTGATATTTTGAGAGAAACTACAGAACTAAAGCAAGAGGAAGTAACAGAGCTCCTGAGACCAACTTCCGCTTACGCAACTCCTCTGATGGACGTCCGTGCCTGGATTGTTGAGGATGAAAAAGTATGTCTAGTCAGAGGACAAGGAGAGGAAAGTTGGGCTTTGCCAGGTGGATTTGGTGAAGTCGGCTACTCTCCAACCGAAAATATTCTCAAAGAAATTAAAGAAGAAACCGGTTTTACAGCAAAGGCTGAAAGGTTACTTGCAGTTTTTGACACCAATCGTTTCCAACTACAGAGCAAACAATATGCAAAGCTTGTCTTTGAATGTCAACTTCTTGACGGACAATTTCAAGAAAATCAAGAAATTGCTGACCTTCAATTTTTTTCCATTGACCAACTACCAGCCTTGTCTGAAAAACGCATTACCAAGGATCAGATGGAGATTCTTTGGCAGGTTCATCATGGACAAAGAGAGCAATATATTGATTAGGTTATGCTAGAGAAGTCTGCAAATCAAAAAAGGGTGTTTGTAAGATGCATTTCTTCGATACAAATGATATAATAGGTTGCGAATTTAAGACGCAAGTGTTCTATGCATGGCATGGAATCAAGCTTTTTCAAAAAAATTTTAAAAGCTAGAATAGTGAGCTTTCTACTACGCTGGCTAGATGAACGAGGAATAGAATATGAATTTGTGGGAACAATTATTTACCACACAGATATCAGAACCGCCCCAGTTTGAACTCCACTGGTATATTGGTTTGTTATGTTTACTGGCTCTTACTTTCTATCTTTCTTATCGTTACCGTGACAAGGTGGCTTACCAGCGCTTTATTCAGATCCTTCAGTCTCTTCAACTGATTGTTCTGTATAGCTGGTATTGGGGGAATCAAATGCCCTTATCAGAAAGTTTGCCCTTCTATCATTGCCGTATCGCCATGTTTGTTATGCTCTTGATTCCAGGGACTTCCAAGTACAAGCAATACTTTGCACTTCTAGGAACCTTTGGAGCAACCGCTGCTCTGGCATACCCACTCTTTGACCCTTATCCGTTTCCGCACGTGACCATCCTGTCCTTTATCATCGGGCACGTGGCACTTTTGGGGAATGCGCTCCTATACTTGTTTAAGAATTATGAAGCTTCCCTGCTCAATTTAAAAAATGTGACAGTGATTACATTTTCTCTAAATGCCTTGATAGGAGTTGTCAATTTGGTTGTAGGTGGAGATTATGGGTTTTTAAATAAACCACCATTAGTGGGGAATCACGGACTATTGGCGAATTACATCATCGTGTCCAGTGTGTTGATAGCAGCAATCAGCTTGACTGCAAAAGTACTAGAGGTCTTTTTGCAACAAAGAGCAGAAAAAATGATTCAAGAGAAAGCTTAAGAAGGCCTTCTCTTTTTTTGATTAAATATGCAAAATATAGCTGTAAGGATATAAAAATAATGATTGCTCCTGAGAAAAATTGTTTAAAAGACTTTTACAAAAAACCTAGAGGAAATTTATGAAAAACTAAGCACGATTGGATTTTTTGTGTTATAATATTTTGTGAATAGCTGTGTCTCGTCACAGTTATTGAAAATAGAAGTGAGAAACTTGGAAGACAGAGAGGACGCAATGTAATGACTAGAGATGGTTTTTTTACAGGCTTAGATATCGGAACTAGCTCCATCAAAGTGCTGGTTGCCGAACATAGAGATGGTGAAGTAAATGTAATTGGCGTTAGCAATGCCAAGAGTAAAGGTGTCAAAGACGGGATTATCGTTGATATTGAGGCTGCAGCTTCAGCAATTAAATCCGCAATTTCCCAGGCAGAAGAGAAGGCAGGAATTTCAATCAAGTCTGTCAATGTTGGTTTACCAGCAAATCTCTTGCAGGTTGAACCAACTCAAGGAATGATTCCTGTAACATCAGATACAAAAGAAATTACAGATCAAGACGTAGAGAATGTTGTCAAATCGGCTTTGACAAAGAGCATGACGCCTGATCGTGAAGTGATTACTTTCATTCCAGAAGAATTTATTGTAGATGGCTTCCAAGGTATTCGTGACCCTCGTGGCATGATGGGGGTGCGTTTGGAAATGCGTGGTTTACTTTACACAGGACCTCGTACTATTCTTCATAACCTTCGTAAAACCGTGGAGCGTGTGGGAATCCATGTTGACAACGTCATCATCTCACCATTAGCGATTGTGAATTCAGTTCTCAATGAGGGAGAACGTGAGTTTGGCGCGACAGTGATTGATATGGGTGGTGGACAGACTACAGTTGCAACCATTCGCAATCAAGAATTGCAATTTACAAATATCTACCAAGAAGGTGGAGAATATGTCACTAAAGACATTTCCAAAGTCTTAAAAACTTCCCAAAAAATCGCAGAAAGTTTGAAACTCAACTATGGTGAAGCTTATGTTCCACTAGCAAGTAACGAGACTTTCCAAGTTGAAGTCATTGGTGAAGTAGAGCCCGTTGAAGTGACAGAAAGTTACTTAGCAGAAATTATTTCAGCACGTATCAAACATATTTTTGATCAAATTAAACAGGAGTTAGACAGAAGACACTTGTTGGATCTACCAGGTGGTATCGTTCTGATCGGCGGGAATGCGATTTTACCAGGAGTTGTCGAATTGGCGCAAGAAGTGTTTGGTGTTCGAGTGAAACTCTATGTGCCAAATCAAGTGGGAATTCGCAACCCTGCTTTTGCCCATGTAATCAGCTTGTCTGAGTTTGCAGGTAAATTGACAGAAGTGAATCTTCTGGCTCAAAAGGCAGTCAGAGGAGATGAATTCCTTCGCCAAAAACCAATTAATTTTGGTGTTTCAAATCAGAGTGTGACACCAATTATACAATCAACTCCAGTGCAACCAGCTACTGCAGCAACTGAAATCACACCTGACAGTGGCCTTGCTCCAAGAGACGAATTCCAAGTAAGTTCTCAAGATAAACCGAAATTAACAGACCGTTTCCGCAGCTTGATCGGAAGCATGTTTGATGAATAAAAGAGGAAAAGAAATTATGACATTTTCATTTGATACAGCAGCTGCTCAAGGTGCAGTTATTAAAGTAATTGGTGTCGGTGGAGGCGGTGGTAATGCTATTAACCGCATGATCGACGAAGGTGTTTCAGGCGTAGAATTCATTGCGGCGAACACAGACGTACAAGCCTTAAGTAGTACAAAAGCTGAAACAGTTATCCAACTCGGACCAAAGTTGACTCGTGGTTTGGGTGCTGGAGGTCGACCTGAGGTTGGTCGTAAGGCTGCTGAAGAAAGCGAAGAAGCATTGACAGCAGCAATTAGCGGGGCAGACATGGTCTTTATCACTGCTGGTATGGGTGGAGGATCTGGTACAGGTGCTGCCCCAGTGATAGCGCGTATTGCTAAAGATCTTGGTGCCCTTACAGTAGGTGTTGTGACACGTCCTTTTGGATTTGAAGGAAGCAAACGTGGTCAGTACGCTGTAGAAGGAATCAACGAACTTCGTGAACATGTAGATACTCTATTGATCATTTCAAACAACAACTTGCTTGAAATTGTTGATAAGAAGACACCGCTTCTTGAAGCTCTTAGTGAAGCAGATAACGTCCTTCGCCAAGGTGTTCAAGGGATCACTGACTTGATCACGAACCCAGGATTGATTAACCTTGACTTTGCTGACGTGAAAACGGTTATGGCAAACAAAGGGAATGCCCTCATGGGTATCGGTATTGGCAGTGGAGAAGAGCGTGTCGTTGAAGCGGCTCGTAAAGCGATTTACTCACCACTTCTTGAAACAACCATTGACGGTGCTGAAGATGTCATTGTCAACGTTACTGGTGGTCTTGATTTGACCTTGATTGAAGCAGAAGAAGCTTCTGAAATCGTCAATCAAGCAGCAGGTCAAGGAGTGAATATCTGGCTTGGAACCTCTATTGACGAAAGCATGAAGGATGAAATTCGTGTAACAGTTGTAGCGACTGGTGTTCGTCAAGAACGTGTAGAAAAAGTTGTTGGTTCTCCAGTAAAACAAGCGGCTCGTCGTGAAGCCTCAAGACAACCGCACCCTCAAAATTTTGATCGTCATTTTGACCTAGAAGATACAGCAGAATTACCAAAACAAAGCCAACGACGTTTTGAAACAAGTCAATCTTCTGCTTTTGGTGATTGGGACTTACGTCGTGAATCAATCGTTCGTCAAACTGATTCAGTCGTATCACCTGTAGAACGTTTCGAAGCACCGACTTATCAGGACGAAGATGAGTTGGACACACCTCCATTCTTCAAGAATCGTTAATCAATGGATTTGAAAAAAAATACAGAGTTCGTTTTTCAGCAGGTCGCTGAAGCTAGCCGAGAAGCTAATCGTGATCCAGCTTCTGTTTCAATTATTGCAGTGACGAAATATGTGGACGTAAAAACAGCGGAAGCCCTGCTTCCCCTGGGTGTTCATCATATTGGTGAAAATCGTGTTGATAAATTTTTAGAAAAATATCAGACGTTAAAAGAATTCCCTGTCACTTGGCATTTGATTGGAACGCTACAAAGACGGAAGGTCAAAGAAGTAATCCCTTTTGTGGATTACTTTCATGCTTTAGATTCCTTAAAATTGGCGCAGGAGATTCAAAAAAGAACAGATCATGTTATCAAGTGTTTCCTACAGGTCAATATTTCAGGAGAAGAAAGCAAGCACGGTTTTTCAAAAGAAGAATTACTAGAACTTTTGCCAGACTTGGCTCAGCTAGATCAGATTGAGTATGTTGGTTTGATGACCATGGCTCCTTTTGAGGCAGATTCTGATGAATTGAAACAAATTTTCAAGAAAACTCAGGAACTGCAAGCAGAAATTAGAGAAAAACAAATTCCTAATATGCCGATGACAGAGTTGAGCATGGGCATGAGTCGTGACTATAAGGAAGCGATCCAATTTGGTTCTACCTTTGTTCGAATCGGCACAGCATTTTTTAAATAGGAGAGATCTATGTCTTTAAAAGATAGATTTGATAAATTTATAGATTATTTTACAGAAGATGGGGAAGAAACAACTGCGACTTATCAACCTCAGGATGAACAGATGATTGCTTCATCGAGTTCAGCTTCTAAAGAACTGTCAGCGCAGTTTCAATCAACCACTTCAAAAGATGCCAACATCACTCGCTTACATGCTCGTCAACAAGAATTGGCTATGCAAAGTCATCGTACAGATGAAAAAGTAACGATTGATGTTCGTTATCCTAGAAAATATGAGGATGCAACAGAGATTGTGAATTTATTGGCTGGAAATGAAAGTATCTTGATTGACTTCCAGTACATGACAGAGGTTCAGGCTCGTCGTTGTCTAGACTATCTGGACGGTGCCCGTCATGTTTTGGCAGGTAATCTGAAAAAAGTTGCGAGTACAATGTATTTGTTGACACCAGTCAATGTGGTTGTGAATATTGAAGATATCAAGTTGCCTGATGATTCTCAAAGTGCGGAATTTGGTTTTGATATTAAACGAAGTAGAGCGAAATAATGATTTTTCTGATTCGTCTAATCCAAAATGCAGTGAATATCTATTCCCTGCTTTTGTTAATCTATGCACTCCTCTCTTGGTTTCCAAATTCTTATGGTAGTTCACTAGAACGTTTACTGGAAAAACTGATTAGACCGATTGTTGATCCACTTCGCCGTTTACCTTTACAATTTGGAGGTTTGGATTTATCCATTTGGCTAGCAATCCTAATCGTTCGTTTTTTGGGTGACAGCTTGATTCGTTTCTTGTTGATACTATGATGACAAATAAAGCGATTTACCAGCACTTTTCCCTTGATGATGCTCCCTTTATTGATAAGGGATTAGAGTGGATCAAGCGAGTGGAAGATACTTATGCTCCTGTTCTCACTGCTTTTGTCAACCTGCATCAGGAACATATACTGAGGGTTTTGGCTGGGACCTATGGACTGGGCTGTGTGAGTAGCGGAGAATATATCCATACGGAATTTGTCCGTGTCCTTCTGTATCCGGACTATTTCAGTCCGACACTGTCAGATTTTGAAATGGCATTGTTAGAGATCCGTTATCCAAGTAGGTTTGAACAGCTAACACATGCAAAGATTTTGGGGACAATCATCAATCAACTAGGAATTGATCGTAAGCTCTTTGGTGATATCTTGGTAGATGAAAAGAGAGCACAGATTTTTGTCAATCGTGATTTTATCCCTCTGTTTCAGGACGGGATACAAAAGATTGCCAGACTACCTGTGTCGCTGGAGGAATGTCCTTTCACCGATAAAATCATATCTGAGATCAATTATCAAGAACAAGAGATTTTGATTTCCAGTTTTCGTTTGGATGCCCTCTTATCAAGTGCCTTGAAATTATCCAGAAAGCAGGCTGGTCAACTGATAGAGAAAAAATCTGTTCAGGTAAACTACCACCCCATTGAAAAATTAGATTATCTAGTAGCTGTAGGGGATTTGATTAGTGTGAGAAAGTTTGGTCGTCTGAAGATTGTCAAAGAAAATGGGCAAACTAAAAGGGATAAGATAAAACTGACTATCCAATTATTATTAAGTAAGTGAGGAAAAGTATGCCAATTACATCATTAGAAATTAAAGATAAAACCTTTTCTACGAAATTCAGAGGGTTTGATCCAGAAGAAGTAGATGAATTTCTTGATATTGTTGTTCGTGATTACGAGGACTTAGTTCGCAATAATCACGAAATGGAAAGACACATTAGAAGTTTAGAAGAGCGCTTATCTTACTTTGATGAGATGAAGGATTCGTTGAGCCAGTCTGTTTTGATTGCTCAAGATACGGCTGAACGTGTAAAGCAAGCTGCTCAAGAGCGCTCAAACAATATTATTCAACAGGCTGAGCAAGATGCCCAGCGCCTCCTTGAAGAGGCAAAATACAAGGCTAATGAAATCCTACGTCAGGCAACAGATAATGCTAAGAAAGTAGCTGTTGAGACAGAAGAGTTGAAGAACAAGAGTCGTGTATTCCATCAACGCCTCAAGTCTACGATTGAGAGCCAGTTGGCAATTGTCGAATCTTCAGATTGGGAAGATATTCTTCGTCCGACTGCGACTTATCTCCAAACAAGTGATGAAGCCTTCAAGGAAGTCGTAGGTGAGGTCTTGGGAGAAGCTGTTCCTTCGCAACCAGAAGAAGAGCCGATTGATGTGACTCGCCAATTTTCACCTGAAGAAATGGCTGAGTTACAAGCCCGCATCGAAGCAGGTAACAAAGAATTAGCTGAGTTTGAAGCTCAGCAGGCTAACAGTCAAGCGGAAAGTCATGTGTTAGACATCAATACGGTTGTAGAAGAGATACAGTCTCATTCAGTTGAACCACAACATGAGGATTCAGAAATGATGACAGAGTATTTCTCAGTATCGCCATCAGCAACTGGAACTGCTTCTTCAACTACTAGACATGAAGCACAACAAGAATCCGTTACAATATTATAAGAAATAGATGTGAGAACAATATCTGACTAACTATATTTTCAGCGAGTAGGAGATGGTGTGAGTCCTGCAATCCCTAGTGGTCAGATTATCCTCTCAAGCAATCCAGTCTGAAAAGAGTAAGATTGGACGTTGCCCACGTTACGGGACAAGAGGGGAAAAGACAAAGTCTTTTTCCGAACAAAGGTGGTACCACGATTTTCGTCCTTTTTAGCGATTCGTGGTTTTTAATTTGTCTATATAATAAAGGAGATATAATGAAACTCAAAGATACCCTAAATCTTGGAAAAACTGAATTTCCAATGCGTGCTGGACTTCCTACTAAAGAACCACTATGGCAAAAAGAGTGGGACGAAGCGAAACTTTACCAACGTCGTCAAGAATTGAACCAAGGAAAACCGCATTTCACCTTGCATGATGGACCTCCCTATGCCAACGGAAATATCCACGTTGGGCACGCCATGAACAAGATTTCTAAAGATATTATTGTTCGTTCTAAATCTATGTCAGGATTTTACGCACCTTATATTCCAGGTTGGGATACACATGGTCTGCCAATCGAGCAAGTTTTGGCAAAACAAGGTGTCAAACGCAAAGAAATGGACTTGGTTGAGTACTTGAAACTTTGCCGCGAGTACGCTCTTTCTCAAGTTGATAAACAACGTGAAGACTTTAAACGTTTAGGTGTTTCTGGTGACTGGGAAAATCCTTATGTGACTTTGACTCCAGACTATGAAGCAGCTCAAATTCGTGTCTTTGGTGAAATGGCTAAAAAAGGCTATATCTACCGTGGTGCCAAGCCAGTTTACTGGTCATGGTCATCTGAGTCAGCCCTTGCAGAAGCTGAAATTGAATACCATGACTTGGTTTCAACTTCTCTTTACTATGCCAACAAGGTAAAAGATGGTAAAGGTGTCCTAGATACAGATACTTATATTGTTGTTTGGACAACAACTCCATTTACCATCACAGCTTCTCGTGGATTGACAGTTGGAGCGGATATTGATTATGTATTGGTACAACCAGCTGGCGAAGCTCGTAAGTTTGTAGTTGCTTCAGAATTGTTGACTAGTCTCTCTGAGAAATTTGGTTGGACTGATGTCCAAGTCTTGGCGACTTATCGTGGTCAAGAACTCAACCACATCGTGACAGTTCACCCATGGGATACAGCTGTAGATGAACTGGTGATCCTTGGTGACCACGTTACGACTGACTCAGGTACTGGTATCGTCCATACAGCCCCTGGTTTTGGTGAGGACGACTACAATGTCGGTGTTGCCAACGGTCTTGAAGTTGCAGTAACGGTTAATGAACGCGGTATTATGATGGCCAATGCAGGTGCTGAGTTCGAAGGTCAATTCTACGACAAGGTTGTACCAACTGTTATCGAGAAACTTGGTAATCTTCTCCTTGCCCAAGAAGAAATCTCTCACTCATATCCATTTGACTGGCGTACCAAGAAACCAATCATCTGGCGTGCAGTACCACAATGGTTTGCCTCCGTATCAAAATTCCGCCAAGAAATCTTGGACGAAATTGAAAAAGTGAAGTTCCACTCAGAATGGGGCAAAGTGCGTCTTTACAACATGATTCGTGACCGTGGCGACTGGGTTATCTCTCGTCAGCGTGCTTGGGGAGTTCCTCTCCCTATCTTCTACGCAGAAGACGGAACACCAATCATGACAGCTGAAACCATTGAACATGTGGCTCAACTCTTTGAAGAGCACGGTTCTATCATCTGGTGGGAACGTGATGCTAAAGACCTCTTGCCAGAAGGATTTAGCCACCCAGGTTCACCAAATGGTGAGTTCAAGAAAGAAACAGACATCATGGACGTTTGGTTTGACTCAGGTTCATCATGGAATGGAGTTGTGGTAAACCGTCCAGAACTCAAATATCCAGCAGACCTCTACCTTGAAGGTTCTGACCAATACCGTGGTTGGTTCAACTCATCACTTATCACATCAGTTGCCAACCATGGCGTAGCGCCTTACAAACAAATCTTGTCACAAGGTTTTGCCCTTGACGGTAAAGGTGAGAAGATGTCTAAATCTCTTGGAAATACCATTGCTCCAAGCGATGTTGAAAAACAATTTGGTGCGGAAATCTTGCGTCTCTGGGTAACAAGTGTAGACTCAAGCAACGACGTGCGTATCTCTATGGATATCTTGAGCCAAGTCTCTGAAACTTACCGTAAGATCCGTAACACCCTTCGTTTCTTGATTGCCAATACGTCTGACTTTAATCCAGCTGAGGATGTCGTAGCTTATGAAGAACTACGTTCAGTTGATAAGTACATGACTATTCGCTTTAACCAACTTGTTAAGACCATTCGTGATGCTTATGCCAACTTCGAATTCTTGACAATTTACAAGGGCTTGGTGAACTTTATCAACGTTGATTTGTCAGCCTTCTACCTTGATTTTGCTAAAGATGTTGTCTACATCGAGGGTGCTAAATCACTGGAACGTCGTCAAATGCAGACTGTTTTCTATGACATCCTTGTCAAAATCACGAAACTCTTGACACCAATCCTTCCTCACACTGCGGAAGAAATCTGGTCATATCTTGAGTTTGAAGCGGAAGACTTCGTTCAATTGTCAGAATTACCAGAAGCGGAAACTTTTGCTAATCAAGAAGAAATCTTGGATACATGGGCTGCCTTCATGGACTTCCGTGGACAAGCTCAAAAAGCCTTGGAAGAAGCTCGTAATGCAAAAGTAATCGGTAAATCACTCGAAGCTCATCTAACAGTTTATCCAAATGAAGTGGTGAAAACTCTACTCGAAGCAGTAAATAGCAATGTAGCTCAACTTTTAATCGTGTCTGAATTAACCATCGCAGAAGGTGCAGCTCCAGAGAGTGCAGTTAACTTTGAGGATGTAGCTTTCACAGTTGACCGTGCAGCAGGTGAAGTTTGTGACCGTTGCCGTCGTATCGATCCAACTACTGCAGAACGTAGCTACCATGCAGTCATCTGTGACCACTGTGCAAGCATCGTAGAAGAAAACTTTGCGGACGCGGTCGCAGAAGGATTTGAAGCGAAATAATCAGAAAGAGACTGAGAAAGGTCGCTAAAATCATAAAAACGCATAATATCAAGAGTTCAAGTGCCTTAATATTATGCGTTTTATCATGGAAAAATTTACTAGTCTATTTCCTCAAATGAAGTTTTTCCTAGCCTGTCCGTGTAGATAATTAAAATAAACAACTATTCAATTTTCTCATAATTTTAGATTTCTAATAATTATCAAGAGACTATAGAACTTAAAATTATTTTTGAAAATCAATATTTATTATAAAATTTTATAAGACTGTTTAATTTTTAGAAAAATTATGATAGAATAAAACCTATAAAAATTTTAAGGAGATTATTATGAAAACAAATACACTTGCTCGTGTCAATGCTATTTTTGGTCTTATTTCAGGAATTGTATTGCTTTTAGCGCCAGCTATCATGTTTATGATGGCTGTTGGAGCTGCTGCGGCAACTGAAGATGCAGATGTAGCAGTTGGGACATTGACAGGGCTCTCAATTATTTTGTTATTGGTTAAAATTGCTGTTTTGGTATTGGGAATTGTTGCTATTGTTTATTATAAAGATGATGAACGTGTTACGAATGCACCTTCTGTTTTGCTCATTGTAGGTGGTGCGGTCGGCTTGATTCCATTTTTGGGATGGGTAGGTGGAATTCTAACCATTATTGGTGGTTCACTCTACTTTGGAACATTGAAAAAATTTGTAATTGAAGAGTAGTAGTTTTTTAATTATTTAGGAGAGACTGCTTCATTTTCTGTTGAGAACAATTATGATAATATAATAAAGAGAAGGCTGAGAAGCTCTTCTCTTTTTCGTTGATTTTCACTAGCTTTTTTGTGAAAAATTGTGTAAAATGGAATAGATAAACGAGGACAACCTCGAAAAATAAAAGGAGAATCCATCTAATGGTAAAATTGGTTTTTGCTCGCCACGGTGAGTCTGAATGGAACAAAGCTAACCTTTTCACTGGTTGGGCTGATGTTGATTTGTCTGAAAAAGGAACACAACAAGCGATTGACGCTGGTAAATTGATCAAAGAAGCTGGTATCGAATTTGACCAAGCTTACACTTCAGTATTGAAACGTGCGATCAAAACAACAAATTTGGCTCTTGAAGCTGCTGACCAACTCTGGGTTCCAGTTGAAAAATCATGGCGCTTGAACGAACGTCACTATGGTGGTTTGACTGGTAAAAACAAAGCTGAAGCTGCTGAACAATTTGGTGATGAGCAAGTTCACATCTGGCGTCGTTCATACGATGTATTGCCTCCTGCAATGCCTCATGATGACGAATACTCAGCTCACACTGACCGTCGTTACGCTTCACTTGACGACTCAGTCATTCCAGATGCTGAAAACTTGAAAGTGACTTTGGAACGTGCCCTTCCATTCTGGGAAGATAAAATCGCTCCAGCGCTTAAAGATGGTAAAAACGTATTCGTAGGTGCTCACGGTAACTCAATCCGTGCCCTTGTAAAACACATCAAACGCTTGTCAGATGACGAAATCATGGACGTGGAAATCCCTAACTTCCCACCATTGGTATTCGAATTTGACGAAAAATTGAACGTAGTTTCTGAATACTATCTTGGAAAATAATCTATAAACAGAAAGCCTAGATTACTAGGCTTTTTTGTTTTTGCTTCCAGTTTCCAACTAGTTGAAAAAGCGTTATAATGATAGTAAAGAGTGACTTAATTGTAAGAAAGAGAGAAGGGCGATGGCTTATATTGAAATGAAACACAGCTACAAGCGTTACCAGGTTGGGGATACGGAGATTGTGGCTAATCGCGATGTGAATTTTGAAATCGAAAAAGGGGAGCTGGTTATTATCCTTGGTGCTTCTGGTGCTGGAAAATCAACCGTTCTCAATCTTTTAGGAGGTATGGATACCAATGATGAGGGGGAGATTTGGATTGATGGTGCCAATATTGCTAACTATAGTTCGTACCAACGAACAAACTATCGTCGTGAAGATGTAGGTTTTGTTTTTCAATTTTACAATCTGGTCTCTAATCTGACAGCCAAGGAAAATGTGGAACTGGCTTCAGAAATCGTGACAGATGCCTTGGATCCAGAGCAAGTGCTCAAAGACGTAGGGCTAGGTCATCGCCTCAATAACTTTCCAGCCCAGCTTTCTGGAGGGGAGCAACAGCGAGTCTCCATTGCACGCGCTGTAGCCAAAAATCCTAAAATTCTCCTCTGTGATGAACCGACAGGTGCCTTGGATTACCAGACGGGGAAGCAAGTCTTGAAGATTCTCCAAGACATGTCTCGTCAAAAAGGAGCGACGGTGATTATCGTGACCCACAATGGCGCGCTAGCCCCTATTGCAGATCGGGTGATTCACATGCGCGATGCCACGGTTAAGAGTATGACGATCAATGAACGTCCACAGGATATCGAAACATTGGAGTATTAGCATGAAAAAAACATATCGAAAAGACTTGCTCCAGTCAGTGACGACTTCAAAGGGACGCTTTGTTTCTATCTTAACCTTGATGATGCTGGGTTCTTTAGCCCTAGTTGGCCTCAAAGTAGCCAGTCCAAACATGGAACGTACGGCAGAAGATTATCTCCGTAAAGCCAATACTCTGGATTTGGCCGTGATAGCTGATTATGGCTTGGATAAAGAAGACCAAGACGAACTAAAGACACTTCAAGGAGCAAGTGTTGAGTTTGGCTATATGGCTGACTTAACCGTTGAAAATAGTGAAGAAGCGGTTCGACTTTATTCCAAACCCGAGAGCATTTCAACCTTCCAAGTGACAGAAGGGCGACTGCCAGAAGCTAATGAGGAAATTGCCTTGGCTGATTTCTGGAAAGACCGCTATCAGATTGGACAGACTATCACCTTTAGCAAGAAAGAAGAAGGGAAGTCCGTCATAAAATCTCAAACTTTCACAATTACTGGATTTGTTCAGTCGGGTGAGATGCTTTCTCAAGAAGACTTGGGAGGGGCTAGTAGTGGAAATGGAAGTTTGACTGGTTATGGAGTAATTTTACCTAGTCAGTTTGACTCAGATGTGTATAGTATTGCGCGTGTACGCTATGATGATTTAAAAAATCTGGATGCTTTTTCATCAGACTATAAGACCAAACGATCCCAACATCAGGAAGAGTTGCAAGACTTACTTGCCGATAATGGTCAAAAAAGATTGGCAAGTATCAAAGCAAATGGGCAAAAGAGCTTGGAAGATGGGAAAGAACAGCTCCAAACTGCTGAAAGCAACCTTGAAAATGGCAAGAGTCAGTTAGAGCAGGCCGAAAGTCGCTTGAAAACGCAAGAAGAACAAGCGACTGCTTTACCAGAACCGCAAAAGAGTCAAATCGAGGGACAGCTGACAAAAGCTAAGGAAGAATTGGCGACTAAAAAAGAAAAACTGGCTCAGACAGAGAGTGATCTATCTAAGGAAAAAGAGAAGCTAGAACAGCGCCAGAAAGAGCTTGATGAACTGGCAGAGCCGAAATACCACGTATACAATCGCCAAACCATGCCAGGTGGTCAAGGTTACCTCATGTACAGTAATGCATCGTCAAGCATTCGATCAGTCGGAAATATCTTCCCAGTGGTGCTTTATATGGTCGCCGCAATGGTGACCTTTACAACGATGACTCGCTTTGTAGATGAAGAGCGTACCAATGCTGGTATTTTCAAGGCCCTAGGTTACCGTAACCGAGATATAGTTGCCAAGTTTGTTCTCTATGGTTTTCTTGCAGGAACTGTGGGAACCGTTATAGGAACGTTTCTTGGACATTATCTCCTTGCAGGCGTGATTTCGGATGTTATAACAGCTGGACTGGTCGTTGGGAAAAGTCAGGAGTATTTTTACTGGTCTTATAGCCTCCTTGCCCTAGCCTTGAGTTGGGTATCCAGTGTCTTGCCAGCTTATCTGGTGGCGCGGAGGGAATTACATGATGAAGCAGCCCAACTTTTGCTTCCCAAACCTCCCGTTGAAGGATCAAAGATTCTGCTGGAACGGTTGAGCTTTATTTGGAGTCGTTTGAGCTTCACTCATAAGGTTACAGCGCGAAATATTTTCCGTTATAAGCAACGAATGTTGATGACCATTTTTGGAGTTGCGGGTTCGGTTGCTCTCCTATTTGCAGGTCTTGGCATTCAGTCTTCTGTGGGAGGAGTTGTGGAGCGTCAATTTGAACAAATCCAGCAATACCAGATGATTGTGGCAGAAAAGAGCAGTGCGACGGAGCAAGAAAAAGCAGATTTAGAAAGTGCCTTGCAAGCGGACCGTATCCATGCTTATCAAAAGATTTACTCTAAATCCATTGAAAAAGATTTCAAAGGAAAAGCAGGACTGCAGACTATCACCATAATGGTCACAAGCAGAGAAGACTTCAAGCCCTTTATCACATTAGAGGAAAATGGGCGAGAGATGCAGGTCACTGATGGAGCCGTCGTGAGTCAAAAACTAGCTCAACTAGCAGGTGTTAGGGTTGGAGACAAGCTGGAGCTTGATGGGAAAGAAATCAAGGTATCAGCTATTTCTGAAAACTATGTTGGACACTTTGTTTATCTCAACCGAGCGACTTACGAACAAGTCTACGGTACCAGTCCGAAAGACAATACCTACCTAGTAAAATTAAAAGAGCCAACACCATCCAATACGGAGAAAGAAGCTGCCGCCTTTATGGAAAAAACTGCTGTTTCAGGGGTGGTCCAAAATGCAACGGCCATCCATCTCTTTGAATCCGTGGCCAATTCTCTCAATAAAACCATGGCAATCCTTGTCCTTGTTTCCGTCTTGCTAGCCATTGTCATTCTTTACAACCTCACCAATATCAATGTGGCAGAACGTATTCGTGAACTTTCCACTATCAAGGTTCTCGGTTTCCACAATAAAGAAGTGACCCTCTATATCTACCGTGAGACCATGGTGCTGTCCCTTGTTGGGATTGTTCTCGGTTTGGTAGCTGGCTACTATTTACATCAATTTTTAATTCAAATGATTTCACCTACCACCATACTTTTTTATCCACGAGTAAGCTGGGAAGTCTATGCTCTTCCAATCGTCGCAGTGACTGTGATCTTAGCCTTACTGGGTCTCTTTGTCAATCACCACTTGAGAAAGGTGGATATGCTCGAAGCCCTGAAATCAGTAGAGTAATTCAAGGTTTTAAACAGTAAATTAGTTGACAAAGTCTCTGCTTCTTGGTAGAATAAGAACTGTCGTAAAGACAAATAACTTCTTCTTGGTTACAGGCATGCCAACCTGTCACTCGGATGAAGCCAAATAAAAAGGAGAAACATCATGGCAATCTCAAAAGAGAAAAAAAATGAAATCATCGCACAATATGCACGTCACGAAGGTGATACAGGTTCAGTAGAGGTTCAAGTTGCTGTCCTTACTTGGGAAATCAACCACCTTAACGAACACATCAAACAACACAAAAAAGACCACGCTACATACCGTGGATTGATGAAGAAAATCGGTCGCCGTCGTAACTTGCTTGCATACTTGCGTAAGAACGACGTTAACCGTTACCGTGAGTTGATCAACTCTCTAGGACTTCGTCGCTAATCATGATGCTAAGGGCGTAAGAAATCCGTATGAAAATAGGGAAACGACACCGTGTTCGATGAACACAAGGAGTTTCATCTTTTTCACTAGGATTTTAGCCCGAGCTCAAATCAGCTCTCTGACTTCAGAGAGCTTTTTGTTTTTATCCGCTTACTTAGGCCGTGTTCAGTTGAGCATATCTTGATAATGAAGCTACTCTAAATTGGGTAGCTTTTTTACTTTTGTCACCTTACCTCGATATACTCAAGTATAATCTTCGGTTACGGTTCCTAGCACTGTAAGGTAAAATAAACCAGATTTTCTCCCTTCGGGGAGATTTTTTATTTCGCTAAAATTTTCGTACAATCTTCGGCTTGTCGCCTAGTCTATAAACGTTTTAGCCCGAGCTCAAATCAGCCCTCTGATCTCAGAGGGCTTTTTCTATATATATTTCCATCCTTGTTCATTTAATGAAAATATGGTATACTTTTTATGAGAATTTTCTAAATTTTTAAGATTCTATCAAAGGAGGTTTGCATGCTTTCCAAATTTTCTGGAAGCCGACGGGACCTGCAATTCGTGTTACTTTTAGGTGTTTTGCTAGCTGTTTTAGGGTTTTCGCTCTTTCTAGCTGTTTCTATGGGATCCGTTGCGATTGATCTAGGCGATACCTATCGGATTATTTTGAGCAGGTTGGGGTTTCCTCTTGAGATAGGAGAGGTTTCCAAGTCCACTCTTGCCATTGTATGGAACATGAGATTCCCCCGAGTGTTGCTGGGTCTGATAGTAGGGGCTGGTCTTTCCATGTGTGGTAGCGTAATGCAGTCTACAGTGAACAATCCCATCGCTGAGCCCTATGTCTTAGGCATCTCTGCGGGTGCAACTCTAGGGGCAACCTTGAGCATCATTCTTGGTTTAAAAGTGATGATTAACCTTGGAGCTTTTCTTGGAGCTATTTTGGCAACAATTGCTGTCCTCATCATTGCCTCTATGCAGGGAAGGATGACGACTTCTAGTCTGATTTTATCAGGAACAGTGGTCAATGCTCTTTTTCTGGCATTTTCCAACTTTATTATCTCAGTTGGTGCTAATGCTGACAGTGTGATGACCATTAAGTTTTGGACCATGGGCTCGCTTGCTGGGACTTCCTGGTCTGACTTAGTCCTGCCAACTATAGTAGTAGGAGTGGCCTTTCTATTTTTCTCTACTCAGTATCGTGTTTTTAATGCGATGATGATGGGAGATGAGGCTGCTTTAACTTTGGGAATTCCCTTACGCTTTTATTGGTATCTTTATGTGACCATGGTGGCTGTGCTGACAGCAGTCTTGGTGGCTACTTGTGGGATTATTGGATTTGTTGGTCTAATTACTCCTCACTTAGCTCGAGGGTTAGTGGGAACGAATTACAGGAGGCTTTTTCCTATTGCGACCTTACTGGGGGCCCTCTTTGTTGTCTGGGCAGATGTACTTTCTCGTGTCATCATTCCAAATGCTGAGCTTCCAATTGGTATTTTCACAGCCTTGGTAGGTGCTCCCTTCTTTATCTACATTGTTGGAGGTAGGCGAAGGGAGGTGAGGGTCTGATATGGACTTGATTTGTAATGATGTTCACTTTGGACTAGGAGAGAAAAAAATCTTAAAAGGAGTTTCTCTTAAGGTTGAGGGGCATCAATTTCACACGATACTGGGACCAAATGGAAGTGGAAAAACCAGCCTGCTTAAACTCCTCTATCGTCAGGAAAAGGCGGACAAAGGCTTGATAAGCCTAGATGGAAAGCCGCTGGAGCATTGGTCACTCAAAGAAACAGCCAAGCAGATGGCAGTTGTAACCCAGTTCAATCAATTGCAGTTTGATTGTACAGTTGAGGAAATCGTCTTGCTGGGAAGAACTCCCCACCTCTCTTTTCTACAGAAGGAAAGGGAAAGGGATTATGCTCTCGTTCAAGATGCTCTCGTCAAGGTGGATATGCTTGAGAAGAAAACTCGTCTCTATTCGTCCTTGTCAGGGGGGGAGAAACAACGAGTTTTATTAGCCCGCGCCTTGGCGCAAGAACCGACTCTCTTGCTCTTGGACGAACCAACCAATCACCTAGATATCAAGTACCAGCTAGACTTGCTGGCCATTGTGAAGAATCTCAAGGTCAATGTTCTAGCTGTCCTGCATGATATTCAACTTGCTTGTCGCTATTCGGATTATCTCTATCTGATGAAAGAGGGAGAAATCCTTTACCAAGGGACTCCAAAGGAGATCATCACCCCTGAGTCATTGAAAACTGTATACGGAGTTCAAAGTCAGGTTACTTGGACCGAGGATCAGCAAGCCATGATTCACTATTTATAAAAATGAAAAGGAAAACAAGATGAAAAAAACACTAAGCATTTTACTCGTAACAGTAGCTACCCTAACCATGGCAGCTTGTGGTAACACTACTACAGAAAAAGCTACCACACAGTCCAGCACAGAAACAAGTCAAAAGGCTAGCACAGAGACGACTTATCCACTCACGGTCAAGACCTATGATGCTAAGGGGAATGAAGTCGAACAAGTCTTTGACAAGGCACCTGAAAAAGTTATCACCAACAATCTTTCAACAACTGAAATCTTGTTAGAGTTAGGCTTGAAGGATAAAATTGCTGGCATGCTCAACCCTGACAATGCTGTAACAGACAAATACAAGGACGCGATTGCGACTATTCCTCAAATTGGCGATAAAAAAACAGTCTCACAAGAGACAGTGCTTTCTTATGAACCAGATGCTGTGATGGGTCGAAACATGATGTTTTCTGAAAAATCTTTGGGGACAGTTAGCACTTGGAATGAAAACAAAATCCCAGTTTATACACAAAAAGCTTCTCTCTCAACGATTCAGCAAGATTTGGGAAATATTGTAGAAGACGTTAAAAATCTTGGAATGATTTTCAATGTTCAGGACAAGGCCAATGAATACGCAGCCCAATTACAAGCTAAAATTGACGCTGTTAAGAAAGCAAACCCAGCAAGTCAAGGTGAAAAGAAAAAGGCTTTGATAATGGTTGCTTATAATGACGACACCTTCGGTGCCTACAAGTCTGCTTTGCAAGAAAGCCTGCTAAATCAACTTGGTTATACAAACGTTGCAACGGGAACATCAGGCTTGACCTTGGAAAATCTCGTGTCAATGGATCCTGAATTGATTATCTATGTAACCAGCGACCGCAATAAAAAGTTGGATGCTAACGCAGTAGAGTTGATGAAGAAAAATGCTGTTTTGGAAAACGTTCCTGCAATTAAGAATCAAAAGATCATGACCATCTCTTATGATGAGTTGATGGATTATGGTCCAGCAGTGATTGATTCCCTTGAGAAAATCAATGACTTTATCAATAAATAATGAGTTTGATTGGGAAGGAATCCAAGTTAGGGTCAGTCTTCCTTCGACCTATGATCCCAACCAAACCTATCCAGCTATTCTCCTGAATGATGGAAACTTGGATTTTCTATCTTCCCTTTCAGAATCTGTGATTTTAGTGGGCTTGACCTCCAAAAATCGCCTAGACGACTACACTCCCTGGAAGGCATCGGCTCTGAGAGAGGGGGCTCCAGATTTTGGTGGTCAGGCAAATGCCTATCATGGTCATTTA
This sequence comes from Streptococcus oralis, assembly GCF_016028255.1. Taxonomy (NCBI): domain Bacteria; kingdom Bacillati; phylum Bacillota; class Bacilli; order Lactobacillales; family Streptococcaceae; genus Streptococcus; species Streptococcus oralis. The sequence continues at coordinate 1,777,690 of NZ_CP065707.1, read as the reverse complement.
TTTGGAGGTCTTTTAGACAAGTTGCAGTCGCTTTATCGCCTGGACAAAAATCGCCTTGCTTATGGGGGTTACTCACTAGGTGGTTTGGCGGCTGTATACAGTCTTTTCCATTTTGACAAGGTCTCCTGTATCTTCTCTATCTGCGGTTCCTTTTGGTATCCTGATTTTACGACTTATTGCAGAGATGAAAAGGTGAAAAATTTGGACTGTTTGCTGTATTTACAGAACGGTCAAACAGAAGGAGCCCATCATACCAATCGCTTGGCTCAAGCACCAGCCTATGCTGAGCAGATCCATACCAGTCTTCAGCAACGCTATCCGACTGGTCAGTTTGTCTTTGATCCTTATGGGCATCATGAGCAAGTAGCTGAGCGATTTGTGTCTTTTTCTAACTGGTTGGCAAAGAAATGGGAGATTGAATAAAGTAAGAGAAGAGACAAGGCAAAAATTAAATTTGAGGGGAAAATTCAGTAAAACTTTCTATAATAAAACGCATAATATTGAACTCTCTGAATTTCTTATATTATGCGTTTTTATGATTTTAGAGTTTCTTTGAATGCAGAAAAATACATGTTCTATAATGAAAAGTGACTGGATTGTCATTGGAAAGAAGCAGACGAGATTTATTAAGAATATTATAGGATTGATGAAATGATAGATATTTGTAGAAAATCACACACTTTAATCTCAGTCATTTTTATATTACTAACACTAGGAATATGTATTTTTGAAGACTGATATTTTTATCATGAATTTATTCGATAAAAGAAAATATTCCTTTATTTCTAAAGAAAGAGGGACAAAATCTTTTTGGGATGATAGAGTAGAATATGAAATTTGCTCTTAATATATTAAAAGAGAAGACCAAGAGGCCCTCTCTCATTGTTAACTATTTTTCTCTTATTAGAGTTGGCAAAGAGTCTAAATGGTGCAAAACTCCTTTCCTCTACCTTCTATATGAAAAGGATCTCCTTAATCTTTTTTCTTAACACCAACAGTCAAACCAGAGGCTACTGCAATTAAGGCAACTCCAAGTACGGATAAATTAGAAGATGCCTTTTCACCAGTTTTGGGTAATTCAGATACTTTATTAGAAAGCGTAGAAGTATGATAAACTGCCTTTGTGCTTCCGATAGGTTTTGGTTTAAGTACGACATGCGCCTCTGTTAAGAAGTCATATTTCTCTGTTACGATGCGGTAAACACGTCCTTCTTGGACAGTCTTAACAACATGATTTGTAAAATCACGATTTAAAAGACTAGAAAATTCTTGATTAATATTAAGATAAAGCCCTTTTGTCCCCTCAACTAAAGGTTTGAAGGTCGATTCTGTGTATCTCATCCCTACAACTGATAGAGAAATATCTGCTGCTTTAAGAGCTTTCAGAGTCTCTTCTACTGTTGGAATGCCTGGAGTACGGAAATCAATACTTTCATCAGTAATTAAGAATGCAAAACGACGATTATTAGAAGCTGTAGACCAATCATAATCTTTTGAGGTTGCAATATGATGTAGAGGGACTGTAGGCTCTTCTGTTCCGCCGTATGTTCGAATAGATCTAAGCGCCTTAATATACTCCTCTACATTCTTAGTGAATTTAGATCTATTAAAATCGAAATATTGAACATTGTCAGCAGCCTCATACGCGATTAAGCCAAGACGAGCATCAACTTTTTTATTAGCCAAATCACGGACAAAGTTCTCGATATTCTGTACAACATTTTGAATAGAAGAATCCATTGAAACTGACTTATCAATAGTAAAGACGATATCTGCAGAACCAGCCGCTTGTTTAGTAATTATTACATCTGCTTCTTTCAAAACTTTTTCAAATGTAGTTTTCTTGATAGTTTGAGTAACATTAGCTACATAGTCATCTGTATTAACGTGATCTGTAACAGTCTTTGTTGTTGTAACAGGTGTCTTTTCTCCAACGGCAGTTCCCTTAGCAGCTAAATGAGTTGTTTCAACACTTACAGAAGTCTCTGCTTTGGCAGTTGCTTCTGTACCAGCTGTGTTTTCTTTAGTATCTACCTTGGCGTCCGTTGAAGTAGTAGTTACTTTAACTATATCACCAGGTTGAGCTTTATCAAGTGGTACTACAGAGACATTAACTTTATCTTGAATCTCCTTAACTGTTTCGGAAATTTGTTGATTAGTTTGAGTAGTTTTAGTGGAAAGTTCATTTGAACCTACTTGAGCAAGATCATTAGCAACTTGACTTGGATTCTTTACCTCATCAGCATCAACTTGTCCCATTGCTGTAAAGGCAGACGCTAGAGCAACCGTCAATAAAACAGACTTGCACTTCCCGAATAAAGAATGTTTATGATTCATTATAAAAATCCTCCCCTTTTTAATAATATAATATCAAAATCAAAGTAATTTGTCAAAAAAATTTCTATATAGAATGTAGAGTTTTCTTCTGATTATACAGGGATAAAGATCATAAAAATGCATAGCAACAAGTGTCCAAAAACATTGATGCTATGCATTTCTTATGGAAAGGCTTGCTGGATTTTCTCTTAAAATCGAGTTTTTGTGCAGCGGTTCTCATTGTCTTAACCAAGAGCCTCTCTCTTCTTATCTGGATTCCAGATAAAGCTTGCAACGAAGGTAAAGATAATCGTTAGAATACCCACAACCACAGCAAGGATGAGGGCAGGGATTCGGACAAACCACCAGAGTGGGTTTGGTTTTTTATCATTGTGCCATTGCTTGGTTTCTTCGTCCAAACGTTGGAATTCTGCTTGGATACGGTCTGCAACCATTTCGATTCCTTCATCATTCATTTTCTTGATGTCTGAGATGTCAATAGGATTTCCAAAGTTCATATCCACACGCTCACGGCTAACCAAGCCCTTCAAGGTCATGGGACCGGTGTAGGTAACAGGCATGATACGAACCTTGGCCATTTTGGCAATCAAGGCAACTCCACCCTTAACATCGTTTGAGTGACGGCTCCCACTTGGAAACATGATGAGAGAGCGGTCGCTTTTTTTGAGGACGTTGATAGGGTACTTGATGGCAGAAGCGCTAGGATTTTCCCGGTCGATAGGAAAGGCGCCACACATACGGATCCACCAGCCAAAGATACGGTTGTTAAACAGCTCTTTTTTGGCCATAAAGATGAACTGTTTTGGCTTGGTCGCAAAGGCCATGTAAACAGGATCCCACCAGGTACGGTGAGGTGCGACGAGGATATAGTTTTCGTCTCGGCTAGGGATTTTATCAGTATTGTGATAGTGGGCATTGCCATTGATGGACCACAAGATCAGCATGACTAGTCCACGCAAATAAGTATAAAACATGAGATCTCCTTCGATTGTATTGCTTTTATTATTATACCTTATCAAAAGACTACTGGCAAACTTTTTCAGTTGTCAGCCAACAGTTTTTGGATGAGATTAGAATTCTGCTAGAAAAAATGATATGATAGAATTTATGGATAAAAATAAGATAATGGGATTAACCCAAAGAGAAGTCAAGGAAAGACAGGCTCAAGGTTTGGTCAATGACTTTACCGCTTCGGCCGGTACCAGTACTTGGCAAATCTTTAAACGAAATGTTTTTACACTTTTTAACGCTTTAAACTTTGCTATTGCTTTGGCGCTAGCTTTTGTGCAGGCTTGGAGCAATCTGGTCTTCTTTGCCGTTATTTGCTTTAACGCTTTTTCTGGAATTGTGACAGAGCTACGGGCCAAACACATGGTGGACAAGCTCAATCTCATGACCAAGGAAAAGGTCAAAACCATCCGTTATGGCCAGGAAGTCGCCCTTAATCCAGAAGAATTGGTCCTAGGAGATGTCATTCGTTTGTCTGCGGGAGAGCAAATCCCTAGTGATGCTCTGGTTCTGGAAGGATTCGCAGAAGTCAATGAAGCCATGTTGACGGGGGAGAGTGATTTGGTGCAAAAGGAAGTGGATGCTCTGCTTTTATCAGGGAGTTTCCTAGCCAGTGGCGCAGTTTTGGCTCAAGTCCACCATGTCGGAGCAGACAACTATGCTTCCAAACTCATGCTGGAAGCTAAGACAGTGAAACCCATTAACTCCCGTATCATGAAATCGCTGGACAAACTAGCTGGTTTTACTGGGAAGATTATCATTCCCTTTGGTTTAGCTCTCTTGTTAGAAGCCTTGATGTTAAAAGGTTTGCCCCTCAAGTCATCCGTTGTAAATTCATCGACAGCCCTTTTGGGAATGTTGCCCAAGGGAATTGCCCTTTTGACCATTACTTCGCTTTTGACAGCGGTGATCAAGCTGGGCTTGAAAAAGGTTTTGGTGCAGGAGATGTACTCTGTTGAGACCTTGGCGCGCGTGGATATGCTCTGTCTGGACAAGACGGGCACCATAACCCAAGGAAAGATGCAAGTGGAGGCTGTTCTTCCACTGACGGAAACTTATGGTGACGAGGCTATTGCCAGTATTCTAACCAGCTACATCGCTCATAGTGAGGATAAAAATCCAACAGCCCAAGCCATTCGTCAGCGTTTTGTGGGAGAAGTTGCTTATCCTATGATTTCGAATCTTCCCTTCTCAAGCGACCGCAAGTGGGGTGCTATGGAATTGGAAGGTCTAGGAACGGTTTTCTTAGGGGCGCCTGAGATGTTGTTGGACTCTGAAGTCCCTGAAGCCAGAGAGGCCTTGGAGAGAGGGTCACGAGTCTTGGTCTTAGCCCTCAGTCAGGAAAAACTAGACCATCACAAACCACAGAAACCATCTGATATTCAGGCTCTGGCCTTGCTGGAGATTTTGGACCCCATTCGAGAAGGAGCAGCTGAGACGCTAGACTATCTCCGTTCTCAGGAAGTGGGACTCAAGATTATCTCTGGTGACAATCCCGTTACAGTGTCCAGTATTGCCCAGAAAGCTGGTTTTGCCGACTATCACAGCTATGTAGATTGTTCGAAAATCACGGATGAGGAATTGATTGCCATAGCTGAGGAAACAGCAATTTTTGGTCGTGTTTCCCCTCATCAAAAGAAACTCATCATCCAAACGCTGAAAAAAGCAGGGCATACAACAGCTATGACAGGGGACGGAGTCAATGATATTCTGGCTCTTCGTGAGGCGGATTGTTCTATCGTGATGGCTGAGGGAGATCCTGCGACTCGTCAGATTGCCAATTTGGTTCTCTTGAACTCAGACTTCAACGATGTTCCTGAGATTCTCTTTGAAGGTCGTCGTGTGGTCAATAACATTGCCCATATCGCACCGATTTTCTTGATTAAAACTATCTATTCCTTCCTGTTAGCAGTTATCTGTATTGCCAGTGTTTTACTAGGACGGTCTGAGTGGATCTTGATTTTCCCTTTCATTCCGATTCAGATTACCATGATTGACCAGTTCGTGGAAGGTTTCCCGCCATTTGTCTTGACTTTTGAGCGAAATATCAAGCCTGTTGAACCAAACTTCCTCAGAAGATCCATGCTTCGCGCCCTACCAAGTGCCCTCATGGTCGTGTTTAGCGTCCTTTTTGTGAAAATATTTGGAGCGAGTCAAGGTTGGTCTGAGTTAGAAATCTCAACCCTCCTCTATTATCTCTTGGGGTCAATTGGTTTCTTATCTGTATTTAGAGCCTGTATGCCATTTACCCTCTGGCGTGTTCTCTTGATTGTCTGGTCTGTAGGAGGCTTCCTAGCCACAGCTCTCTTCCCAATGATTCAAAAGTTGCTTGAAATTTCAACCTTAACTGGACAAACGTTGCCTGTTTATGGGGCCATGATGCTGGTATTTACGGTGATTTTCATTCTAACTAGTCGTTACCAAACTAGAAAATAAAGAAAGACTGCAATCTGTGGATTGCGGTTTTTTTAGGTACAAGATTGCTAGCTGAAATATGGTATAATAAGAGGTAATAGAGTTTTGGAAAGTGAGAGAAGATGATTTCAAAGAGATTAGAAATGGTAGCTTCCTTTGTACCTCAGGGGGCCATTCTACTAGATGTTGGAAGTGACCATGCTTATCTACCGATCGATTTGGTAGAGAAAGGCCATCTAGAGCATGCCATTGCAGGTGAGGTTGTGGAAGGACCCTACCAGTCTGCGGTCAAGAATGTTGAATCTCATGGGTTAAAGGAGAAAATCCAAGTCCGTTTAGCCAATGGCTTGGCAGCCTTTGAAGAGGAAGACCAAGTGTCGGTCATCACCATCGCTGGTATGGGAGGTCGTTTGATTGCTACCATACTGGAAGAAGGTTTGGAAAAGTTAGCTAATGTAGAACGTTTGATTCTACAGCCTAATAATCGTGAAGACGACTTGCGCATTTGGTTGCAAGATAACGATTTTCAGATTGTGGCAGAAAGCATCCTAGAAGAAGCTGGCAAGTTCTACGAGATTTTGGTGGTGGAAGCAGGACAAATGAAGTTGTCAGATATCGATATCCGTTTTGGCCCCTTCTTGTCCAAAGGAGTCAGCCCAGTCTTCGTCAAAAAATGGCAAAAAGAAGCTGCTAAGTTAGATTTTGCCCTTAGTCAAATCCCAGGAAAAAATCTGTCAGAGAGACAGGTTCTAATAGATAAAATTCAAGCCATCAAGGAGGTTCTCCATGCTAGCAAGTGAAGTGATTAACGCGTATGAAGGCTTTTGCCCTCAGGAATTTTCTATGGAGGGAGACAGTCGTGGTCTGCAAATCGGTACTCTAGACAAGGAGATCCAAAGGGTTATGGTTGCTCTCGACATTCGTGAAGATACGGTGGCAGAGGCCGTTGAAAAGGGTGTGGACTTGATTATCGTCAAGCACGCGCCGATTTTCCGTCCTATCAAGGACTTGGTAGCTAGTCGTCCGCAAAATCAGATTTACATTGACCTAATCAAGCATGACATCGCAGTTTATGTCAGCCATACCAATATTGACATTGTTGAAAATGGTCTCAATGACTGGTTCTGTCAGATGATAGGTATTGAGGAGACGACTTATCTTCAGGAAACAGGCCCAGAACGTGGGATTGGGCGGATTGGAACGATTCAGCCTCAGCCTTTTGGGGTATTGGCCCAGCATGTCAAGCAAGTCTTTGGTCTAGATAGCCTTCGAATGGTGCATTATCAAGAAAGTGATTTGCAGAAGCCTATTTCAAGAGTGGCCATCTGTGGCGGTAGTGGTCAATCTTTCTATAAGGATGCTTTAGCTAAGGGGGCAGATGTCTACATTACTGGTGACATCTACTACCACACTGCCCAGGATATGTTGTCTGATGGCTTGTTGGCCTTGGACCCAGGTCACTATATAGAAGTGCTTTTTGTGGAAAGAGTCGCAGCACTTCTTACTCAATGGAAGGAAGAGAAAGGCTGGGACATTGATATTTTACCTAGTCAAGCATCGACCAATCCTTTCCACCATATCTAGTTAGAAAGTGAAAACAATGAAAAAAGTTGCTATTATCGGAGCAGGAATTGTGGGAGCAACAGCAGCCTACTACCTCTCACAAGAAAGTGACCTAGAGGTGATTGTTTTTGACCATGGACAAGGTCAAGCTACCAAGGCCGCGGCGGGAATTATCAGTCCTTGGTTTTCCAAACGTCGTAATAAAGCCTGGTACAAGATGGCACGCTTGGGGGCTGACTTTTATGTGGATTTGTTGGCTGATTTAGAAAAGTCTGGCCAGGAAATTGACTTTTACCAATGTTCGGGAGTTTTTCTCTTGAAAAAGGATGAATCCAAGCTAGAAGAACTCTATCAACTAGCCATAGAGCGAAGAGAAGAGTCTCCCTTGATAGGCCAGTTAGCCATTTTAGACCAAGCGTCTGCAAATGAGTTTTTTCCTGGTCTGCAAGCATTTGACCGCCTGCTCTATGCTTCTGGTGGAGCGAGAGTAGATGGTCAACTCTTAGTGACTCGTTTGCTAGAAGCTAGTCAGGTCAAACTGGTCAAAGAAAAAGTAACTCTGACACCTTTAGCATCAGGTTACCAGATTGACGAAGAGGTATTTGATCAGGTTATTTTGGCGACGGGAGCTTGGTTGGGACATCTGTTAGAGCCTTTAGGTTATGAAGTAGATATTCGTCCCCAAAAAGGACAACTCCGAGATTATCAACTTACCCAAGACATGGAAGCTTACCCTGTTGTCATGCCAGAAGGGGAGTGGGATTTAATTCCTTTTGCAGGCGGGAAATTGTCCCTAGGAGCTACTCATGAAAATGACATGGGATTTGACTTGACAGTGGATGAAAGCTTGCTCCAACAAATGGAGGATGCGGCCTTGCCTCACTATCCAGCCTTGGCAGGAGCGAAATCATCGGGTGAGCGTGTGGGAATCCGTGCCTACACCAGTGATTTCTCACCTTTCTTTGGACAGGTGCCAGGCTTAGCAGGTGTCTATGCGGCTAGTGGACTAGGTTCATCAGGCCTCACAACGGGTCCTATCATCGGTTACCATTTAGCTCAACTGATTCAAGACAAGGAGTTGACCTTGGACCCTCTAAACTACCCAATTGAAAACTATGTCAAACGAGTAAAAAGAGAATAGAATTTTACTGAAATTTTAGCCTCCCCTCTAGGATGGCAAATGACATTCCCTATCAAAAATGGTAAAATAAGAAAAAATAATCCGAGAATCGAGGAAAGAAGATGCAAGAAAAGATTTTGGTGACGGGTGGAGCAGGTTTTATCGGAACCCACACAGTTATTGAGTTAATCCAAGCAGGTCATCAGGTTGTTGTGGTGGATAACCTTGTCAACAGCAATCGAAAAAGTTTAGAAGTTGTTGAAAGAATTACAGGAGTTGAAGTGCCTTTCTATGAGGCAGATATCCGTGATACAGATACTCTTCGTGACATTTTCAAACAAGAAGAACCAACAGGAGTCATTCACTTTGCTGGCTTGAAGGCTGTCGGTGAATCTACCCGTATTCCTCTTGCCTACTATGACAACAATATCGCTGGAACTGTTAGTCTTTTGAAGGTCATGGAAGAAAACAACTGTAAAAACATTATTTTCAGTTCTTCTGCGACAGTTTACGGAGATCCTCATACAGTGCCAATCTTGGAAGATTTCCCACTTTCAGTGACCAATCCATATGGCCGCACTAAGCTTATGCTTGAGGAAATTTTGACGGATATTTACAAAGCAGACTCGGAATGGAATGTGGTCTTGCTTCGTTACTTTAACCCAATCGGAGCGCATGAAAGTGGAGACTTGGGAGAAAATCCAAACGGTATTCCAAACAACCTCTTGCCTTATGTCTCACAAGTAGCAGTGGGCAAACTAGAGCAAGTGCAAGTATTTGGAGATGATTACGATACAGAAGATGGAACCGGGGTTCGTGACTATATCCATGTCGTAGACCTAGCCAAAGGTCACGTTGCAGCTCTTAAAAAACTCCAAAAAGGTTCAGGTCTTAATATTTATAACCTTGGAACAGGTAAAGGTTACTCTGTTCTTGAAATTATCCAAAACATGGAAAAAGCGGTGGGACGTCCTATTCCTTACCGCATCGTAGAACGTCGCCCAGGTGATATCGCTGCCTGCTACTCAGACCCAGCAAAAGCCAAAGCCGAACTTGGCTGGGAAGCAGAACTCGATATTACTCAAATGTGTGAAGACGCATGGCGTTGGCAAAGCAAGCATCCAAATGGATTTGAAGACTAAGATGATGATTTCAATCATTGTCCCATGTCTAAACGAAGAGGAAGTACTTCCTCTTTTTTATCAGTCTGTTGAAGCACTCCTTCCAGAATTGGGGGCAGAAGTCGAATATGTCTTTGTAGACGATGGTTCAAGCGATGGCACTTTGGAGCTTTTGAAGGCTTATCGGGTGCAAAATTCTGCGGTACATTATATCTCTTTCTCGCGAAATTTTGGGAAAGAAGCAGCTCTGTATGCAGGCTTGCAGCATGCAACTGGAGACTTGGTGGTCGTGATGGATGCAGACCTTCAGGATCCTCCCAGTATGCTACTTGAGATGAAAGCCTTACTAGACCAGGATGCGAACTTGGACTGTGTTGGGACACGGAGAACCAGTCGGGAGGGTGAACCCTTTTTTCGCAGTTTCTGCGCTGACATCTTTTACCGCCTCATGCAAAAAATCAGTCCAGTGGCTCTGCCCTCAGGTGCCCGTGATTTTCGCATGATGAGAAGATCTGTGGTAGATGCTATTTTATCCTTGACAGAGTCCAATCGTTTTTCTAAGGGACTCTTTGCTTGGGTCGGTTTTCGAACATACTACCTAGACTATCCAAATGTCGAAAGACAGGCTGGCAAGACCAGTTGGAGTTTTAGACAGCTCTTTTTCTACTCGATTGAAGGGATTCTCAATTTTTCAGATTTTCCCTTGAGTATAGCCTTTGTAGCGGGACTCCTATCTTGTTTTATTTCTTTTATGATGACTGTTTTTGTGGTGTTTCGAACCCTTATCTTGGGGAATCCGACATCTGGTTGGACCTCTTTGATGGCTGTCATTCTCTTTCTTGGAGGGATTCAACTCCTGACCATTGGGATTTTGGGAAAATATATCAGTAAGATCTATATGGAAACCAAAAAAAGACCACTCTATCTCGTCAAAGAAAAAAGTGATCTTTCTGTTTTTAAAGGAAAAAATAACCGGAAAAGACTATAATTTTACCTTGAAATATGCTAAACTAGTAGATGTGGGAATAAAGAGAAAAAATCATCAACATTCATTCCCTGTACATTACGATGGATCTTTGAGAAGTGCTCGTGTAGGACAATGTTTGATGGCCTCCAGAACATCGCTGGTCTCAGCGATTTCTCTTTGTAATTCAACAGGATCATCGTAAAAGCGAACAATACCATTATCATGGTAATCAAAGAGTTCAGAATAGGTTTGGCAAAGCCCGCAGGCGATGCAACGTTCAGGTATAAGTGTGAGTTTCATATTTATATTGTAATAAGAAAATGAAAAAAATACAAGGAGTAAGGTATGGCAAAAGAACCGTGGCAAGAAGATATTTATGACAACAGAGAAGAAGAAACAAGATTAGAGCGTCGTCACCGTAAACAAAAAGGAAAAGGTGTTGTTGCCAATCGTGTCTTGACCATTCTAGCTAGCCTCTTCTTTGTAATCGTTGTAGCGATGGTTGTCGTATTGATTTACCTTTCTACTGGAGGAAGTAACCGCACGGCAGCTTTGAAGGATTTTTATGATTCTTCAGCTCCATCGTCAACCTCTAAAGTGGAAGAGTCTACTTCCTCTACTAGTAAAGCTCAAGAAACGAAAGAATCAACTCCTTCAGAAAGTAGTTCTGAAGAACACACAGATGGAGAAGGAACGCTTACTGTGCAACCTGGAGAAGGAGAAGCAGCTCTTGCTCAGCGTGCAGGAATTTCCATTGCCCAGCTAGAAGCTCTGAATCCTTCTCATATGTCATCAGGAACTTGGTTTGCCAGCCCTGGTGATGTCATCAAGACTAGATAGGAGTCGGAAATGAAGACAATTCAAATTGCTATTGATGGTCCTGCTTCCAGTGGTAAGAGTACGGTTGCAAAGATTGTCGCCAAGGATTTTGGTTACACTTATCTCGACACGGGCGCTATGTACCGTGCTGCAACTTATATAGCACTCAAGCACCAGTTGGATGCAGGAAATGTAGACCAACTTCTTGAGCTTCTTAACCAACACCCTATTAGTTTTGGACGTTCGGAGGCAGGCGAACAACTTGTTTTTGTAGGAGATGTTGATATTACTCATCCGATTCGTGAAAATGAAGTGACCAACAAGGTTTCAAGCATCGCTGCCATTCCTGAAGTGCGTGAGAAATTGGTTTCTCTCCAACAGGAAATTGCTCAGCAAGGTGGTATCGTCATGGATGGGCGTGATATCGGGACAGTTGTTTTACCACAAGCTGAACTCAAGATTTTTCTAGTAGCCTCTGTTGAAGAAAGAGCAGAGCGTCGCTACAAGGAAAATATTGCTAAAGGGATTGAGACTGACTTGGAAACGCTGAAAGAAGAGATTGCGGCACGTGATTACAAAGATAGTCATCGCGAAACATCTCCTCTCAAACAAGCGGAGGATGCAGTTTACCTTGACACAACTGGATTAAGTATCCAAGAAGTGGTCGAAAAAATTAAATCAGAAGCAAAAAAACGCATGTCCGAGTGACAGGTGAAGCAGGCTAAGGCTAGCCTGCTTCTTTTCTCTCTTTGGGAGCATTTGAAAACAGTCTTTTTGGGAGATTTTTGATAAAATAGTAGTATCAATGAAAAGGATGGAAGCATGACAAAGAAAATCATAGCCATTTGGGCCCAAGATGAGAAAGGTGTGATTGGTAAAGAAGATCGTCTTCCTTGGCATTTGCCAGCAGAATTACAGCATTTTAAGGAAACAACTTTAAATCACGCCATCTTGATGGGGCGAGTGACCTTTGATGGAATGGGACGTCGTCTGCTTCCCAAACGCCAAACCTTGATTTTGACACGAAACAGTGACGAAGTCGTGGATGGTGCGCTCGTGTTTCAAGATGTGAAGTCTGTTTTAGCTTGGTATCAGAGTCAGGACAAGAATCTCTATATCATAGGTGGAAAACAGATTTTTCAGGCTTTTGAGCCTTATTTAGATGAAATCATCGTGACACAGATTCATGCTCAGGTGGAGGGAGATACCTATTTCCCTGAGGAGTTTAACTTGTCTCGTTTTGAGACAGTCGCAAGCAAATCTTATACCCGAGATGAGAAAAACGACTATGATTTCACCATCGAATACCGAGAAAGAAAGGAAGTCTAATGGAGCGCAGTATATTTGGATTTTTTACAGCTTTTTTGTGTGTAATCTGTATTTTGACTGGAGCACAGGCTTTTCGTAAGAAGCGCTATGGACTATCTGCCTTACTCTGGTTGAATGCTTTTACCAATCTGGTAAACAGTGTCCATGCTTTTTATATGACCTTATTTTAGATAGAAAGAAAATATAGAACGGAAGGAAATCATGCCTACAAATAGGAAAAATGATATGATGGTTTATTGCTCATTTTGTGGCAAAAGCCAAGAAGAAGTAAAGAAAATAATCGCTGGGAACAATGCCTTTATCTGTAATGAATGTGTGGAATTGGCTCAGGAAATTATTCGGGAGGAGTTGGCTGAGGAAGTCTTGGCAGACTTGTCTGAAGTACCAAAACCAATCGAGCTCCTCAATATCTTGAACCATTATGTGATCGGTCAAGATCGTGCCAAACGTGCCTTGGCAGTAGCAGTTTACAACCACTACAAACGTATCAATTTCCATGATACGCGTGAAGAGTCAGAAGATGTGGATTTGCAGAAGTCAAACATCTTGATGATTGGCCCAACTGGTTCTGGGAAAACTTTCTTGGCCCAGACTTTGGCTAAGAGCTTGAACGTGCCTTTTGCTATTGCAGATGCGACAGCTCTGACTGAGGCTGGTTATGTGGGTGAGGACGTGGAAAATATCCTCCTCAAACTCTTGCAGGCAGCTGACTTTAACATCGAACGTGCAGAACGTGGGATTATCTACGTTGATGAAATTGACAAAATTGCCAAGAAGAGCGAGAATGTGTCTATCACACGTGACGTTTCGGGCGAAGGGGTACAACAAGCCCTTCTCAAGATTATTGAGGGAACTGTAGCCAGCGTACCGCCTCAAGGTGGACGCAAACATCCGCAACAAGAGATGATTCAGGTGGACACTAAAAATATCCTCTTCATCGTGGGTGGTGCCTTTGATGGCATCGAAGAAATCGTTAAACAACGTCTGGGAGAAAAAGTCATCGGTTTTGGCCAAAATAACAAGGCGATTGACGAAAACAGCTCCTACATGCAAGAAATCATCGCTGAAGACATTCAAAAATTCGGTATTATCCCTGAGTTGATTGGACGCTTGCCTGTCTTTGCTGCTCTTGAGCAATTGACAGTAGATGACTTGGTTCGCATCTTGAAAGAACCAAGAAATGCTTTGGTCAAACAATACCAAACCTTGCTTTCTTATGATGACGTTGAATTGGAATTTGACGATGAAGCCCTTCAAGAGATTGCCAATAAGGCTATAGAGCGTAAAACTGGTGCGCGTGGTCTTCGCTCCATCATTGAAGAAACCATGCTAGATGTTATGTTTGAAGTGCCAAGTCAAGAAAATGTGAAATTGGTCCGCATCACGAAAGAAGCTGTCGATGGAACGGAAAAACCAATCCTAGAAACAGCCTAGAGGTGACTATGGGAATCAATACACACAATGCTGAAATCTTGCTTAGTGCGGCCAATAAGTCCCACTATCCGCAGGATGACCTGCCAGAGATTGCCCTTGCAGGGCGTTCAAATGTTGGCAAGTCTAGCTTTATCAACACCATGCTCAACCGCAAGAATCTGGCCCGTACATCTGGGAAACCAGGTAAAACCCAGTTGCTCAACTTCTTTAATATTGATGACAAGATGCGTTTTGTGGATGTACCAGGTTACGGCTATGCCCGCGTTTCCAAAAAGGAACGTGAAAAGTGGGGGCGCATGATTGAGGAGTACCTGACAACTCGTGAAAATCTCCGTGCCGTGGTCAGTCTGGTAGATCTCCGTCACGACCCGTCAGCAGATGATGTGCAGATGTACGAATTTCTCAAGTATTATGAGATTCCGGTTATCATCGTTGCGACCAAGGCGGACAAGATTCCTCGTGGTAAGTGGAACAAGCACGAATCAGCAATCAAAAAGAAATTAAACTTTGACCCAAGTGACGACTTCATCCTCTTTTCATCTGTCAGCAAGGCAGGGATGGATCAGGCTTGGGATGCAATATTAGAAAAATTGTGAGGGAAAGAAATGGCAAAAACAATTCATACAGACAAAGCTCCAAAAGCAATCGGACCATATGTTCAAGGAAAAATCGTTGGCAATCTTTTGTTTGCGAGCGGTCAAGTTCCCCTATCTCCTGAAACTGGAGAAATTGTAGGAGAAACGATCCAAGAACAGACAGAACAAGTCTTGAAAAATATCGGTGCTATTTTGACTGAAGCAGGAACAGACTTTGACCATGTTGTCAAAACAACTTGCTTCTTGAGCGATATGAATGACTTTGTTCCTTTTAACGAGGTTTACCAGACTGCCTTTAAAGAGGAATTTCCAGCTCGTTCAGCTGTAGAGGTTGCACGTCTTCCTCGTGATGTAAAAGTCGAAATTGAAGTGATCGCAGAGATTGGATAAGCTAGTTGAAGTTTGGCTCTGCCAAACTTTTTTTGATATAAGGAGAGATAGATGACAAAGAAACAACTTCACCTGGTAATTGTGACAGGGATGAGTGGCGCAGGGAAAACGGTAGCCATTCAGTCCTTCGAGGATTTGGGATATTTCACTATTGATAATATGCCGCCAGCCCTCTTGCCAAAGTTTTTGCAGTTGGTTGAAACTAAAGATGATGATCACAAACTGGCCTTGGTAGTGGACATGCGTAGCCGTTCCTTCTTTTCAGAGATTCAGTCTGTTTTGGATGAATTGGAAAACCAAGACGATTTGGACTTCAAAATCCTCTTTTTAGACGCAGCAGATAAGGAATTGGTGGCACGCTATAAGGAAACTAGACGAAGTCACCCTCTAGCAGCTGATGGTCGGATTTTAGATGGCATCAAGTTGGAACGTGAACTCTTAGCACCTTTGAAAAACATGAGTCAAAATGTAGTGGATACAACAGAACTCACTCCGCGTGAACTGCGTAAAACCATTGCAGAGCAATTTTCAGACCAAGAGCAAGCTCAGTCTTTCCGTATCGAGGTCATGTCTTTTGGATTCAAGTATGGTATCCCTATTGATGCAGACTTGGTTTTTGATGTCCGTTTCTTGCCAAACCCATACTACCTCCCTGAACTTCGTAATCAGACAGGTGAGGATCAAGCAGTTTATGACTATGTGATGAATCATGAAGAGTCTGAAAATTTTTATCAGCACTTACTCGCCTTGATTGAGCCCATTTTGCCAAGTTACAAAAAAGAAGGCAAGTCTGTTTTAACCATTGCAGTAGGATGTACAGGTGGACAACACCGTAGTGTTGCCTTTGCAAAACGAATCGCTGAGGACCTTGCTAAAAACTGGCCTGTCAATGAAAGCCATCGTGACAAAGACCGAAGAAAGGAAACGGTAAACCGTTCATGAGAAAACCAAAGATAACGGTAATTGGTGGAGGAACAGGTATCCCCGTCATTTTGAAAAGCTTGCGAGAAAAGGATGTTGATATCGCAGCCATCGTAACGGTAGCTGATGATGGTGGATCTTCTGGTGAGCTAAGAAAAAATATCCAACAGCTGACACCACCAGGTGATCTTCGCAATGTTCTGGTAGCCATGTCGGATATGCCTAAATTTTATGAGAAAGTTTTTCAGTACCGCTTCTCAGAAGAGGCTGGAGCTTTTGCGGGTCATCCGCTAGGAAATATTATCATTGCTGGCCTATCTGAAATGCAAGGATCCACTTATAATGCCATGCAGCTGCTAAGTCTCTTTTTCCACACAACAGGAAAAATCTACCCATCGAGCGATCAGCCTCTGACACTGCATGCAGTCTTTAAAGACGGTTCTAAGGTGGCAGGTGAGAGCCACATTGCAGATCATCCAGGTATGATCGACCATGTCTATGTGACCAATACCTTGGATGATGAAACACCCCAAGCCAGCCGTCGAGTGGTCAATACTATCCTCGAGAGTGATATGATCGTCTTGGGGCCTGGTTCCCTCTTTACATCGATTTTGCCAAATATTGTCATTGAGGAGATTGGGCAGGCTCTCTTGGAGACCAAGGCGGAGATAGCCTATGTCTGCAATATTATGACCCAGCGTGGGGAAACAGAGCACTTTTCAGACAGTGACCACGTGGAAGTTCTCCACCGTCATCTAGGGCGTCCCTTCATTGATACGGTTCTGGTGAATATCGAGCAAGTTCCTAGAGAATACATGAATACCAACCGTTTTGATGAATATTTGGTTCAGGTAGAGCATGATTTTGCTGGTCTTTGCCAGCAGGTCCCTCGTGTGATTTCATCCAACTTCCTTCGTTTGGAAAATGGAGGAGCCTTCCACGATGGGGATTTGATTGTGGATGAATTGATGCGAATTATACAGGTGCGAAAATGAGTTTTACAGTTGCAGTAAAAGAGGAAATTCTTGGTCAACATCATCTAAGCAGCCATGAATTGTCTGCCATCATCAAGATGTCTGGCAGTATCGGTCTCTCTACTTCAGGCTTGACCTTGTCAGTCGTGACTGAAAATGCCAAGTTAGCTCGTCATCTCTATGAGTCCTTTCTCCATTTTTATGACATCAAGTCAGAGATTCGTCACCATCAGAGAAGCAATCTTCGTAAGAATCGTGTCTACACGGTCTATACCGATGAGAGAGTGCAGGAGCTTTTAGCTGATTTGCGGCTTGCGGATTCCTTCTTTGGTTTGGAGACGGGTATCGATCCCGATATTTTAGCAGATGAGGAGGCTGGACGTGCTTACTTATGTGGGGCCTTTCTGGCAAATGGTAGCATCCGAGATCCGGAGTCTGGCAAGTACCAGTTGGAGATTAGTTCCGTTTATATGGACCATGCCCAAGGATTGGCCTCTCTCCTTCAGCAGTTTTTGCTGGACGCTAAGGTTATTGAGCGAAAGAAAGGTGCAGTTACCTATCTCCAGCGGGCAGAAGACATTATGGACTTCTTGATTGTCATCGGAGCCATGCAGGCGCGTGATAATTTTGAGCGCGTTAAGATTTTGCGAGAAACTCGTAACGATCTCAATCGGGCTAATAATGCCGAGACAGCCAATATCGCTCGAACGGTTTCTGCCAGTATGAAGACCATCAACAATATCAGTAAAATCAAAGATAGAATGGGTTTGGAAAATTTACCAGTGGATTTGCAGGAGGTAGCTCAGTTGCGAATCCAGCACCCAGACTATTCTATCCAGCAGTTGGCAGATAGCCTGAGCAATCCCTTGACCAAAAGTGGCGTCAACCACAGACTGAGAAAAATAAACAAGATTGCAGATGAATTATAAAACCACGGATTATTCTATCCGTGGTTGTTTTTTATAAACTTGTTGAGTGTTTTGGTTGCACTTTTTGCTCAGGGTCTATGTAGTTGATGGCATTGTTCACAGCTGTTGGTGCTTCACCCAGTCCTGTCGCAATCAGGTCAATTTTTCCGTCATAGTAGCAACAGTCCCCAATGGCGTAGATACCTGCTTGACTGGATTCTTGTTTGCTATTGACGATAATCTTGTGACGGTTGAGGTCCAGACCCCAATTTTTAAGATTACCGACAGATGATTTGAAACCATAGTTGACAAAGAGGTGGTCTACCTCGATAGTTTCAGTTTCATCTGATTTAACTTTTGTGATTTCCAGTTTATCGAGTGTTTTTCCATCTCCAAGGAGTTGGCTAGGAACGAACGGTGTCTTAATGGTTACAGATGATTCTTGCAGGGCTTGCACACTGTGTTCCAAGGCGCGGAAGTTATCTCTGCGGTGAACGAGAGTGGTTGGGGCAATTTTTTCAAAAGCTAGAGCCCAGTCCACTGCTGAATCTCCCCCACCAAGGATGGTTACTTTCTTCCCAGCGTATTGCTGAATGTTGGAAACGTGGTAGTGGATGTTTTCATAGTCCTCAACACTCTCTAATTCAAGCGGTCGTGGTTTAAAGGCGCCACCACCCATGGCAATGATGACGGTTTTAGTCAGGTGGCTTCCTTTGTTGGTTTGAATTGTAAAACCTTCTTCTTGTTTCTCGATTTCAAGAACGGTTTCGTTGAGGTGAACAGGTGTTTCAAAGCCGTTTAGCTGCTCAATCAAGCGATTGGTCAACTCTTCTCCAGTAAGGTTTGAGAAACCTGGCACATCAAGGATTTGCTTTTCAGGGTAGAGGATGGCTGGTTGACCACCGAGCTGGGGAAGGGAGTCGATGATTTGGACTTTGGCTTGGCGTAGGTGGGCGTAAAAAGCAGCAAAGAGGCCGACGGGACCGCCACCTACAATGGTAATATCATAGAGTTGAGACATGATTTCTCCTTCGTTTTTTCTAGTCAGTTTATTTTATCATATTTTTAATCAAATTAAAATGAAGTGGGATAGGGAAAAAATTGTTAGAAAATGGTATAATAGAACGGAACGTGTTTTGATAAGGAGGGAACCAGGGATGAATTTTCAGCAATTTTCCAACTTGCAATACTGGACGAGTTTGTTTTCAAGCCCTTGGAGTATCGTCATCAATCTGATTGATATTTTGATTGTGACTTATATTTTGTATCATTTTACAAAGGCCATTGCAGGTACTAAAATCATGATCTTGGTGCGGGGAGTTTTGGTCTTCATTCTAGCTCAAATTCTCTCCAATATGATTGGTTTAACAACTATTTCTTGGTTGATCAATCAAATCATCACCTATGGGGTTATTGCAGCAGTAGTCATCTTTTCACCAGAGATTCGGACGGGTCTAGAGCGGTTGGGTCGGGCAACGGATTTCTTTACCAATGCTCCGATTAGTGCAGAAGAGCAGATGATTCGTGCCTTTGTCAAATCAGTCGAGTACATGAGCCCGCGTAAGATTGGTGCGCTAGTAGCAGTGCAGCGAGTGAGAACCTTGCAGGAATACATCTCGACGGGGATTCCCCTAGATGCAAAGATTTCAGCTGAATTGCTCATCAATATTTTTATTCCTAACACTCCCTTGCACGATGGAGCGGTCATTATCCGAGAAGATCGGCTTGCTGTTACCTCAGCTTACTTGCCACTAACTGAAAATACAGAGATTTCCAAAGAGTTTGGAACGCGTCACAGGGCGGCGATTGGTTTGTCGGAAGTATCAGATGCTCTTACCTTTGTGGTTTCGGAGGAAACAGGTGGCATCTCAATCACCTATAATGGAGTCTTTAAGCACGATTTGACCTTGGAAGAGTTTGAATCTGAATTGAGAAGAATCCTACTTCCAACATCAGAGGAAAAACATGGTCTGAAAGAGCGTTTGCTAGGAGGATTGAAACATGAGAAAAAATAGTCTTTATATTATTTCTTCCTTCTTTTTCGCTTGCATCCTCTTTATCTATGCGACTTCTACAAACTATCAGAATAATAATAGTGCTAGACAGGTACGGACGGAAACCTATACTAATACAGTACTCAATGTACCGATCGATATTCAGTATGACAGTGATCAGTACTTTATTAGTGGTTTTACATCTGAAGTGACGGTCTTTCTGACAGGGTCAAACAGAGTTGCATTGGCGAGCGAAATGCAGGAAAGTACGCGCAAATTCAAGGTGACAGCTGACTTGACAAATGCTGGTGTTGGAACAATAGAAGTTCCTCTAAACATAGAAAATCTACCAAGTGGTTTGACCGCTGTTGCGACACCACAAAAGATAACAGTGAAGGTCGGTAAAAAAGCAAAACGAGACAATGTAATCGTTGTGCCGGAGATTGATCCTAGCCAGATTGATTCTCGTGTGAAAATCGATACAGTTACTGTGTCAGATGAAAGAGTAACGGTTATTAGTGATGAAGAGACTCTCTCTAGAGTAGATCGTGTCATTGCCATCTTGCCTACAAGTGAACGGATAACAGGTAACTACTCGGCCTCTGTTCCACTACAAGCAGTTGATAAAAATGGAAATGTTTTGCCAAGTGTCATTATGCCATTTGATACGACTATGAAAATTACAACAAAAACAGCAGCGTCTAGTTCGAGTAACTCGTCAACAAGTTCCTCAGAGGGAAGTTCGTCTTCAACGAGTTCAGAAACGAAATCAGATTCGTCTAAACAATAATAAATAATAGAAAAGGATGATAAATAAAATGGGTAAATATTTTGGGACCGATGGAGTCCGTGGAGAAGCAAACGTAGAACTGACGCCAGAATTGGCCTTTAAACTGGGACGTTTTGGTGGATATGTTCTTAGCCAACACGAAACAGAAGCCCCTAAAGTCTTTGTAGGACGTGATACACGTATCTCAGGAGAAATGTTAGAATCTGCCTTGGTGGCAGGTCTCCTCTCTGTAGGGATTCACGTCTACAAACTCGGTGTCCTTGCAACACCAGCAGTAGCATACTTGGTCAAAACTGAGGGAGCCAGTGCAGGTGTCATGATTTCCGCTAGCCACAACCCAGCCCTTGATAATGGAATTAAATTCTTTGGTGGGGATGGCTTCAAACTTGATGACGACAAAGAAGCAGAAATCGAAGCCTTGCTAGATGCTGCTGAAGATACTCTTCCTCGTCCAAGTGCAGAAGGTTTAGGAACCTTAGTGGACTATCCAGAAGGCTTGCGTAAGTATGAAGGCTACCTTGTTTCAACTGGAGCTCCTCTTGAGGGAATGAAAGTGGCCTTGGACACAGCAAACGGTGCAGCATCTACAAGCGCCCGTCAGATTTTCGCTGATCTTGGAGCTCAGTTGACAGTTATCGGTGAGACACCAGATGGTCTTAATATCAACTTGAATGTGGGTTCTACACACCCAGAAGCTCTTCAAGAAGTGGTCAAAGAAAGTCAGTCAGCTATTGGTTTGGCCTTTGACGGAGACAGTGACCGCTTGATTGCTGTTGATGAAAATGGCGACATCGTCGATGGTGATAAGATCATGTACATCATCGGAAAATACCTTTCTGAAAAAGGCCAGTTGGCTCAAAACACCATCGTGACAACGGTTATGTCTAACCTTGGGTTCCATAAGGCCTTGGAAAGTGCTGGCATTAACAAGGCAGTGACTGCTGTTGGTGACCGCTATGTCGTTGAAGAAATGAGAAAATCAGGCTACAATCTTGGTGGTGAACAGTCTGGTCACGTTATCTTGATGGATTACAATACAACAGGTGATGGTCAATTATCAGCTGTCCAATTGACCAAAATCATGAAAGAAACAGGCAAGAGCTTGTCTCAACTAGCATCAGAAGTGACGATTTACCCACAAAAACTGGTCAATATCCGAGTGGAAAATGCCATGAAAGAAAAAGCCATGGAAGTGCCAGCCATCAAGACAATCATCGAGAAGATGGAAGAAGAAATGGCAGGGAACGGCCGTATCCTTGTCCGCCCAAGTGGAACAGAACCCCTCTTGCGCGTCATGGCAGAAGCCCCAACAACAGAAGAAGTGAACTACTACGTAGATACGATTGCGGATGTAGTTCGAGCTGAAATCGGAATTGACTAAAGCCTAGAAAACTAGATGAAAAGATAAAAATGTGGTACAATTGCATAGTAAATTGTAGCAATGGGAGAGAAAAATGAATCTTAAACGAGAACAAGAATTTGTTAGCCAGTATCATTTTGATGCTCGCAACTTTGAATGGGAAAATGAAAATGGAGCCCCTGAAACCAAGGTAGACGTGAACTTTCAGTTGCTCCAACATGACCAAGAAAACCAAGTGACTTCGCTTGTTGTTATCTTGAGTTTTATGATTGTCTTTGACAAATTTGTCATCAGCGGAACAATTTCTCAAGTTAACCATGTGGAAGATCGAATTGTCAACGAACCAAGCGAATTTAACCAAGAAGAAGTCGAAACCTTGGCACGTCCATGTTTGAACATGCTCAATCGTTTGACGTATGAAGTAACAGAAATCGCCTTGGATCTTCCAGGGATCAATTTGGAGTTTTAGTCATGAAATTAGCTGTCATTACAGATTCTTCAGCCTATTTAGAGGAGAAGACGCTGCAAAGAGAGAATCTTTTTATCTTGGATATTCCTGTCAATATCGATGGAGAGGAGTATGTAGAAGGTTTTAATCTGACTGCTGAGGAATTTTATCAAAAAATGGCTCAGTCTGCAGAATTGCCTAAAACTAGTCAACCAAGTATTGCTAAACTGGATGAGATTCTAAGTTCCTTGAAAGATGAGGGCTATACCCATGTCTTAGGACTCTTTCTTTCGTCAGGAATTTCAGGCTTTTATCAGAACATCCAATACATGTTGGATGAGTATGATGGTTTGACCATTGCCTTTCCAGATACCCATATCACAAGTTCCCCTCTAGGATTTATGGTGGAGAGTGCCTTTGAATGGGCAGAACAAGGCGATGATTTTGCTCAGATTCAGGAGAAGTTGGCTATCCAAATTGCTGATAATTCAGCCTTTATCATAGTAGATGACCTTGATCATTTGGTTAAGGGAGGACGTTTGTCAAATGGGGCAGCTATCTTAGGGAATCTCCTCAGTATCAAGCCTATCCTTTACTTTAATGACCAAGGAGTGATTGAAGTTTACGAAAAAGTTCGTACGGAAAAGAAGGCAATCAAACGTTTGGTAGAAATCATCAAGGATTTGACAAAAGATGGGGACTACCGTATAACAGTCATTCATGGGAACGCTCCTCAAAAGGCGGCAGATTTGCGCCAACTCTTAATTGAGAGTGGTGTGGCTTCTGAGCTTCCAATTGTTAGCTTTGGTAGTGTCATTGGAACCCACCTTGGAGAAGGTAGTATCGCCTTGAGCTATACACCAATCGTTTAGATTGTTCTTACAGGCTTTGTATCTTAGACAGGAGTAGAGATGAGTATTCGAGTAATTATTGCCGGTTTTAAGGGAAAAATGGGCCAAGCTGCCTGCCAGATGGTCTTGGCTGATCCAGACTTGGACTTGGTCGCAGTTTTGGATCCTTTTGAGTCTGAGTCAGAATGGCAGGGAATTCCTGTCTTCAATGATAAGGCTGACTTGGTTGGTTTTGAAGCGGATGTTTGGGTAGATTTTACCACACCAGCCGTTGCCTACGAAAATACACGCTTTGCTCTCGAAAATGGCTTCGCTCCAGTAGTTGGAACAACTGGATTCACTAGTGAGGAAATTGCAGAACTAAAAGCATTTTCTCGTAAGCAAAATTTAGGTGGCTTGATTGCCCCTAACTTTGCCTTGGGAGCTGTCTTGCTCATGCAATTTGCGGCGCAGGCTGCCAAATATTTCCCAAATGTGGAGATTATCGAGCTCCATCATGACAAGAAAAAAGATGCTCCGAGTGGAACAGCCATTAAAACGGCTGAGTTGATGGCGGAAGTTCGGGAATCAATCCAGCAAGGTGCGCCTGATGAGGAAGAATTGATTGCAGGTGCTCGCGGTGCTGACTTTGATGGCATGCGCATCCATTCGGTCCGTCTACCAGGCTTGGTAGCCCATCAGGAAGTCATCTTTGGCAATCAAGGAGAAGGATTGACCCTCCGTCATGACTCCTATGATCGCAGCTCCTTCATGACAGGGGTGAATTTGGGAATCAAAGAAGTTGTCAAGCGTCATGAGCTTGTCTATGGATTAGAACACTTATTATGAGATTAACGCAAATGCCTTCTGAATTTCAGAAGGCTTTACCAGTATTAGAAAAAATTAAAGAAGCAGGCTTTGAAGCCTATTTTGTTGGGGGCTCTGTTCGAGATGCCCTCCTCAATCGTCCCATCCACGATGTGGATATCGCAACCTCTTCTTATCCAGAGGAGACCAAGCAGATCTTTCCGAGAACAGCCGATATCGGAATCGAGCACGGAACCGTCTTGGTTTTAGATGGGGACGAGGAGTATGAGGTGACGACCTTTCGGACAGAGGATGTCTATGTAGACTATCGCAGACCCAGTGCGGTTTCCTTTGTGCGTTCGCTAGAAGAAGACCTCAAGCGTCGTGATTTCACAGTTAACGCCTTTGCCTTGGATGAGACGGGAGAAATCATTGATTTGTTCGATGGTCTCAAAGATTTGAAAAACCAAGTCTTGCGAGCAGTTGGAGTGGCTAGTGAGCGTTTCAATGAAGATGCTTTGCGGATTATGCGTGGTTTCCGTTTTCAGGCCAGTCTTGGCTTTGAACTTGAGACAGAAACATTTAAAGCGATGAAGACTTTGACGCCGCTCTTGGAGAAGATTTCTGTGGAGCGTATCTTCGTTGAGTTTGATAAACTCTTGCTGGCACCTTTTTGGCGAGTTGGTCTGGCTTCCATGATTGAGAGTCGAGCTTATGACTATCTTCCAGATATGGCAGGAAGCCAAGACAAGCTCAACAGACTGTTTGATTTAGAGGCGGATTTCACTTTTGAATCTTCCGAACAAGCTTGGGCGGCTCTATTGTGGACTTTGGAGATTAAAGATGCGCAGCCATTTTTGAAGGCGTGGAAAACCTCACGCCAGTTTGCCAAGCAAGTACAAGATTTGCTGACTATTTTGGCTTTGCGAGAAGAAGGAGAGCTGAGCAAGCGCGATTGTTACCGCTTTGACTTGGATTCCCTTCTACAGGCTGAAAATCTTCGTCAGGCTCAAGGAAAAGCAGTCAACCCACAAGCCATCACAGAAACTTACCAGAGTTTGACCATTTATGATAAGAAAGAAATCCAGATCAACGGTGGTATTTTAATCAAGGAATATGGTTATCAACCTGGGCCAGATTTGGGAGAGGTTTTAACAGAGATTGAGTTTGCCATTGTTGATGGAGAGTTGGAAAATGACCGTCAAGCCATCCATGCTTACCTGAGGGAGAAAAAATGAGTGATTTTATCGTTGAAAAACTAAGCAAATCCGTTGGTGACAAGACCGTTTTTAAGGATATTTCCTTTATTATTCATGACTTGGACAGAATAGGTCTAATTGGTGTCAATGGAACGGGTAAGACCACCCTTTTAGATGTTCTTTCGGGTGTTTCTGTCTTTGATGGTGATGTCAGTCCCTTTTCGGCAAAGAATGACTATAAGATCGGTTACTTGACTCAGAATCCAGATTTTGATGATAGCAAGACGGTCTTGGATACGGTTCTATCCAGCGACCTCAAGGAAATCCAGTTGATTCGTGAGTATGAACTCCTCCTGCTCAACTACAGTGAGGACAAGCAGGCTCATTTGGAACGGGTCATGGCAGAGATGGACTCTCTCCAAGCTTGGGAAATTGAAAGCCAGGTCAAGACGGTTCTCAGCAAGTTGGGGATTCAGGACTTATCAACTCCTGTTGGCGAATTGTCAGGTGGTCTGAGAAGACGGATTCAGTTGGCGCAAGTTCTCCTAGGAAACCACGACCTCTTGCTTCTGGATGAGCCGACAAACCATTTGGATATTGCGACTATTGAGTGGCTGACCCTCTTTTTGAAAAATTCCAAGAAGACCGTTCTCTTCATCACACATGATCGTTATTTCCTAGACGCTTTGTCAACACGAATTTTCGAGTTGGACCGAGCAGGCTTGACCGAGTATCAGGGCAATTATCAGGACTATGTTCGCCTTAAGGCGGAACAGGATGAGCGCGATGCGGCTCTTCTCCACAAAAAAGAACAACTTTATAAGCAAGAATTGGCCTGGATGCGCAGACAACCGCAGGCGCGTGCGACCAAGCAACAAGCTCGTATCAATCGTTTCCACGACTTGAAAAAGGAAGTTTCAGATAATCCTACTGAGACAGACTTAACCATGAACTTTGAGACCAGTCGGATTGGTAAGAAGGTCATCGAGTTTAAAGATGTTTCCTTCGCTTATGAGAACAAGCCCATTTTACAAGATTTTAACCTCTTGGTGCAGGCCAAAGACCGTATCGGTATCGTTGGGGACAACGGTGTGGGAAAATCCACCCTGCTTAATCTGATTGCAGGAAGTCTTGCGCCGACTGAAGGTCAACTTATCATCGGTGAGACGGTTCGCATCGCCTATTTCTCTCAACAAATCGAAGGCTTAGACGAGAGCAAGCGCGTTATCAATTACCTGCAGGAAGTGGCAGAAGAAGTCAAGACCAGTGGTGGTTCTACGACTTCCATTGCAGAGTTGCTGGAGCAGTTCCTCTTCCCACGTTCGACGCATGGAACCTTGATTGAGAAATTGTCAGGTGGAGAGAAAAAACGCCTCTATCTCCTCAAATTACTCTTGGAAAAACCAAATGTTCTTCTTTTGGACGAGCCGACCAATGATCTAGACATTGCAACTTTGACAGTTTTGGAGAATTTCTTGCAGAGTTTTGCCGGCCCTGTCTTGACAGTTAGCCACGACCGTTATTTTTTGGATAAGGTAGCGACCAAGATTCTCGCCTTTGAGAATGGCAAGATTCGTCCTTTCTTTGGTCATTACACCGACTACCTTGATGAAAAAGCCTTTGAAACAGAGATGGCCAATCAAGTGCAAAAGGCAGAAAAGGAAAAAGTGGTCAAGGTCCGTGAAGACAAGAAACGCATGACCTACCAAGAAAAGCAGGAGTGGGCAAGCATTGAAGGTGATATTGAAGCCTTGGAAAATCGTATCGCTGCTATTGAAGAGGAGATGCAGGCAAATGGCTCTGATTTTGGTAAACTTGCGACACTTCAGAAAGAGCTCGATGAAAAAAACGAAGAACTCCTTGAAAAATACGAACGCTATGAATACTTAAGTGAGTTTGATAATTAGAAGAATAGAAAAATCCTATCGCAATGACAGGATTTTTCTATTCTTTTTTTGTCTCTTGATGAAAGATATTTTGCCAAGTCTCATGGCGACGCCAGATACTAGTGTGGACGATGCCATCTAACTCATAGCAAATGAGCTTGGTTTTCTGACTAATGGAGGTGATTTGAATATCCTTAATCGCAGCACTAAGTTCTTTTTCAGACTTATAAGCCTCTTTATCCATCTGCTCTCCATCTTGACGGATATAGCGAAAGTCCTCAGCAAGGAGTTCTTCTAGCTGATTTCCTTGGTCAATCAACTGCTCACGCATGAGAAGTTTTTTATAGACATTGTCCAAAATCTCGTCCTCAGGTATGGGAGCTGGCTCGATATGGACATCGGTATCAAAGACTCCAAAACGCTCTTCCAGCATGGACTCGACTTGGTCTGCAATTTCGTGACTTTCATAGACTGATAAGTCAGGATTCATCTCCAGAGTGATATCAAGGTAGATATTGCTACCGTAGGTACGCCCTCTTTGGGACTTGACCTTACTAATCTTTGGAATCTCCATGATGGCCTTTTGGTAGTCCTCTAGAAGACGGTCATCAAAGCCATCTGAAAGACTGAAGGAAGACTCGATAAAGATATCGTAGGCTGTCTTTAAGATAAAGAAAGTGATGATGATAGCGACCAATTTATCTACGATCGGATAATTGAAACTGCTGGCTAGGATAGCAATGGAAGTCCCAAGCGAGGTCACAGCATCGGAAAGATTGTCCTTGGCAGCTGCCTTGAGAGCCTTGGATTTGGATTTCTTACTGAGGCGAGTATTATAGAGATAAACGGCAAACATGACCGCTGCAGAAATGATTCCTAGAAATGCTCCCAGAGGATCGATAATTGTTTGTTCCCGACTGAGAATTTTTTGAATGGTGTCCCGAAGCACATCAAAGCCAACGTAGAACATGATGATGGAAGTAATCAAACTAGCCAAATCTTCAATCTTCCAGTGACCGAAACGATGGTCACGGTCTGCGGGTTGGCGAGCCATACGAATGCCAATCAGAAGAGCAACATTTCCGATAATATCTGATACGTTGTTGAAACCATCCGCTACCAAACTGGAAGAATGTAGGAGGTGGCCAGTCGCTAATTTTGTCGCAGACAAGAGGAGGTAGGTCGAAATGCTGATAATGGCACCACGTTCCGCCAACTTGAGATTTGACATGGATTGATTCATCGGACTTCCTTTCATATGATTCGATTATTCTTTCATTATACTGGTTTTCATGGGAAAATTCAAATTTAGTCTTGTTCCATCGGATTTTAATGATTGAAAACTTTTCAAAATTTGGTATAATAGTACTACTCAAGGGAGTAGCTGGCAGAAACCTGTGATAGTGTCGTCATTCCGAATTGTGTACTGCAAAGTATACCTTCCGGCCCTATCTTAAACAGCGAGACTTGTTATGATTAACAAGTCTCTTTTTGTTTGTCATAAAACAAAAAGAGAACTTGTTTTGCACACAATGTCAAGGAGGAGACGCATGTCAAAAGAACAAAAACGCCAAGCGTTTTATATTCAAAGTCCTGAAGAGATCTTGAAGTCGGTTGAAGCAACTGAGCAAGGCCTTTCGTCAAGCGAAGCGCAGAAACGCTTAGCAGAATATGGGCGCAATGAACTCGAAGAGGGTGAGAAAAAATCTCTCTTGGTTAAATTCATCGAACAGTTTAAGGATTTGATGATTATTATTTTGGTGGCTGCAGCCATCTTGTCTGTCATAACTTCTGGTGGGGAAGATATTGCAGATGCCATCATTATCCTAGCCGTTGTTATCATCAACGCAGCCTTCGGTGTTTACCAAGAAGGAAAAGCGGAAGAAGCCATCGAAGCCCTTAAATCCATGTCCAGTCCAGCTGCTCGCGTTATCCGTGATGGGCACATGGCTGAGATTGATTCAAAAGAATTAGTACCAGGTGATATCGTTGCCCTTGAAGCAGGTGATGTTGTACCAGCGGATCTACGTTTGTTAGAAGCCAACTCTCTTAAAATCGAAGAAGCAGCCCTAACAGGTGAGTCTGTTCCAGTCGAAAAAGACTTGACCGTCGAGCTCTCTGCAGATGCTGGTATTGGTGACCGTGTCAATATGGCCTTCCAAAACTCAAACGTTACCTACGGTCGTGGTCTTGGTGTTGTTGTCAATACAGGTATGTACACTGAAGTGGGTCATATCGCTGGCATGCTCCAAGATGCGGATGAGACGGATACACCACTTAAACAAAACTTGAACAACCTTTCTAAGGTCTTGACCTATGCTATTTTGGTTATTGCCCTTGTTACTTTTGTAGTTGGAGTCTTCATTCAAGGCAAAGATCCACTTGGTGAGTTGATGACATCTGTTGCGCTTGCTGTTGCAGCCATCCCAGAAGGACTTCCTGCTATCGTGACCATCGTTCTTGCCCTCGGTACTCAAGTTTTGGCAAAACGAAACTCTATCGTTCGTAAGTTGCCAGCGGTAGAAACACTGGGTTCAACAGAAATCATCGCTTCTGATAAGACTGGTACGCTTACCATGAACAAGATGACAGTCGAGAAAGTCTTCTATGACGCAGTTCTACATGACTCAGTTGATGAGATTGAACTTGGCTTGGACATGCCGCTTCTTCGTTCAGTTGTCTTGGCCAATGATACCAAGATTGATGCAGAAGGAAACCTGATCGGGGATCCAACGGAAACAGCCTTCATCCAGTATGCCTTGGACAAGGGTTACGATGTTAAAGGATTCTTAGAGAAATATCCTCGTGTAGCTGAATTGCCGTTTGACTCAGATCGTAAACTCATGTCAACGGTTCACCCATTGCCAGATGGCAAATTCCTAGTGGCAGTCAAAGGGGCTCCAGATCAACTCTTGAAACGTTGTGTTGCTCGTGATAAGGCTGGAGATGTTGCTCCGATTGATGAGAAAGTTACTGAATTAATCCATACAAACAACTTTGAAATGGCTCACCAAGCCTTGCGTGTCCTTGCAGGTGCTTATAAGATTATTGACAGCATTCCAGAAAATCTCACTTCTGAAGAGCTAGAAAACAACTTGATCTTCACTGGATTGATTGGGATGATTGACCCTGAACGTGCTGAAGCAGCAGAAGCTGTTCGTGTAGCTAAGGAAGCGGGAATCCGTCCGATCATGATTACGGGTGACCATCAAGACACAGCAGAAGCTATTGCCAAACGTTTGGGAATTATTGATGCAAATGATACAGAAGGCCACGTTTTAACTGGTGCTGAGCTCAACGAACTGTCAGATGAAGACTTTGAAAAAGTAGTTGGTCAATACTCTGTTTATGCCCGTGTGTCTCCAGAACACAAGGTTCGTATCGTCAAGGCTTGGCAAAAACAAGGTAAGGTTGTTGCTATGACAGGTGACGGTGTTAATGATGCGCCAGCTCTGAAAACAGCCGATATCGGTATCGGTATGGGAATCACTGGTACAGAGGTTTCTAAGGGGGCTTCTGACATGATTCTTGCAGATGATAACTTTGCGACTATTATCGTCGCAGTTGAAGAAGGACGTAAGGTCTTCTCAAACATTCAAAAGACTATTCAGTACTTACTTTCTGCCAATACTGCTGAAGTATTAACTATCTTCTTATCAACCTTGTTTGGTTGGGACGTCTTGCAGCCAGTTCATCTTTTGTGGATCAACTTGGTAACAGATACCTTCCCAGCTATCGCTCTTGGTGTTGAACCTGCTGAGCCTGGTGTCATGAATCATAAACCACGTGGACGAAAGGCAAGCTTCTTCTCAGGTGGTGTTTTGAGTTCTATCATCTATCAAGGTGTACTCCAAGCAGCTATTGTTATGAGTGTTTATGGACTTGCAATTGCTTACCCAGTTCATGTGGGTGACAATCATGCCATTCATGCGGATGCCCTTACTATGGCCTTTGCAACCCTTGGTTTGATTCAACTATTCCATGCCTACAACGTTAAGTCTGTTTACCAATCCATCTTGACTGTTGGTCCATTTAAATCTAAGACCTTCAACTGGTCAATCTTGGTATCCTTCATCCTCTTGATGGCAACAATCGTCGTAGAACCGCTTGAAGGTATCTTCCACGTAACCAAACTAGACTTGTCACAATGGGGTATTGTTCTAGCTGGAAGCTTCTCAATGATTATCATTGTCGAAATTGTTAAGTTTGTTCAACGTAAACTTGGTCTTGATAAGAACGCGATTTAAAAAGAAAGTCATCTTCGGATGGCTTTTTTTGCATTTGAGGGAAAGGACTAGAAGTCGCTCCCTTTTGTGCTATAATAAAGTAAAGTAGCAAGGAGTGAAAGAGGATGGAAAAGAAAATTGTCCGAGATGTCTTATTTTTGTCGCAAGTTTCGAAAGCTGCAAGTCAGGAAGACCTTTATCTGGCTAAGGATTTACAGGATACCCTGCTGGCTAATCGCGAGACCTGTGTTGGTCTGGCAGCCAATATGATTGGTGTGCAGAAGCGTGTCATTATCTTTAATCTTGGCTTGGTTCCCATGGTCATGTTTAATCCCGTTCTCCTTTCCTATAAAGGACCTTACGAGACAGAGGAAGGTTGTTTGTCTTTGACTGGGGTGCGACCGACGACTCGTTATGAAACGATTACGGTTTCCTATCGTGATAGTAAGTGGCAGGAGCAGATCATTACGTTAACAGGTTTTCCAGCTCAGATCTGCCAACATGAACTGGATCATTTGGAAGGACGGATTATTTAGGAGGAATTCAGATGAAACGCATACTATTTGAACTTGTTTTTATCGCAACGACTTGGTATATCTTTTTGCCGCCACTTAATCTTACTAGTTGGGAATTCATCTTCTTTCTTTGTGGGCATCTGGTGGTGATGGGTATTTTGTTTAGTTTCCGCAAGGATACCAATCTCCTTAAAACTGTTCATGTACGTCATGGCAAGGCTGCCAAAGATCTCAATCTAGAAGGATTCCTTTTTACCAAACTTAGTAGAGGATTGTTTCTGACTGCAGCTATCATCTTTGCCCTTGCTGGTCTGGTAAGTCTAGTGACCTCTAGCTTTTTCCAAGCAAAAAATTATGCTAATGTGGTGTCTATCACAGAAAAAGATTTTAAAGATTTTCCTAAGAGTGATACCAGTAAGGTTCCAATCCTAGATCGGAGCACTGCAGAAAAGATTGGAGACCGTTATCTAGGCTCTCTGACGGATAAGGTCTCCCAGTACGTAGCAGCGGATACTTATACCCAGCTGACGGTTGATGGCAAACCCTATCGGGTAACACCATTAGAGTATGCCGATCCCATCAAATGGTTCAATAATCAGTCCAAGGGAATTGGCGAGTATATCAAGGTTGATATGGTGACAGGAAATGCGGAATTGGTAGATTTAAAAACGCCAATGAAGTATTCAGACTCCGAGTACTTTAACCGCGATGTCAAACGCCATCTTCGGATTAAGTACCCAACCAAGATTTTTAAAACGCCCTCCTTTGAGGTGGATGATGAAGGCAATCCCTTCTATGTAGCAACCGTTTATCAAAAGCAGTTTGGTCTAGGAGTTCCTCGTCCTTCGTCTGTTATTATCTTAGACGCCACCAATGGAGAAACCAAGGAATACAGCTTGGATGAAGTACCAGAATGGGTGGATCGTGTCTATCCAGCAGAAGAAACAATCGAGCAAATCAACTACAACGGCAAGTATAAAGACGGCTTCTGGAATGCCTTGATTTCTAAGAAAAATGTTACCCAAACGACAGAGGGCTATAACTATCTTTCTATCGGAAATGACATTTATCTCTACACTGGGGTGACTTCAGCCAATGCTGACGAAAGTAATCTAGGATTTATCCTTGAAAATATGCGCACTGGTGAAATCACCAAGTATAATCTAGCTTCAGCAACCGAAGAATCAGCCCGTGCTTCCGCAGAAGGAGCCGTGCAAGAGAAGGCCTATAAAGCGACCTTCCCTATCCTTGTCAATCTCAATGATAAACCGCTCTACATCATGGGATTGAAGGACAATGCAGGCTTGGTCAAGGAGTATGCATTGGTCGATGCCGTGGAGTACCAAAACGTCATCGTAGCAGCTACGGTAGATGAACTCCTCAGCAAATATGCCAATAAAAATGACCTTGAGCTGGATAATGAAACGGTAGAAAATATTAAGGGTATCGTCTCAGACCTTAAATCAGCTGTTATCAAGGGTGATACCGTCTACTTCTTTAAAGTTGATGGCAAGATATACAAGGTCAAGGCTTCTGTGTCAGACGACCTCCCTTACCTCGAAAATGGCCAATCCTTCGAAGGTCAAGTTGGAAAAGATAACTATCTCAAGACCTTTAAAGTCAAGTAAAAGAAACCTCGGTATGAACCGAGGTTTTTAAGATAAAATTCTTGGTCGCGGTTGAAAAATATGCTACACTAACAATATGAAAATTTTAATCCCAACAGCAAAAGAAATGAACACAGACCTTCCTTGTATCGAAGCGCTCCCTTTGAGGAAAGAAAGTCAGGCAGTCCTTGACTTACTGGCGCACTACTCAGCTAGTGAATTAGAGACTTTTTATAAAGTATCTGCTGAGAAAGCAGAAGAAGAGTACGGCCATATTCAAGCTTTAAAAGATCACAGGGCTAAACATTATCCAGCTTTGAAACTCTTCGATGGTCTCATGTATCGTCACATCAAACGAGATGAGTTAACCGAGGCTGAACAAACCTATCTTGAAAATCATGTCCTAATTACCTCGGCTTTATACGGTGTTGTCCCCGCCTTGTCGCCCATGGCTCCACACCGTTTGGACTTCTTGATGAAGTTAAAAGTTGCTGGTAAGACTTTAAAGAGCCATTGGAAGTCAGCCTACGATGAGGCGCTACAGGATGAGGATTTGATATTCTCCCTCCTATCATCAGAGTTTGAAACCGTATTTTCGAAGGAAATTAGAGAAAAGATGGTGAACTTCAAATTTATGGAGGACAAGGCAGGTCAGCTGAAAATCCACTCAACTATTTCCAAGAAAGCGCGTGGGGCTTTTTTGACAGCCTTGATAGAAGGGCAAGTCCAAACAGTCGAACAAGCTCGCAAGCTCCGCTTTGCCGGCTTTGACTACCGACCTGATTTATCAAGTGATTTAGAACTCGTCTTTGTGAAACAAGCATAAAACCAGCTCATTCGAGCTGGTTTTTGCTGGATTAGTTGATGGCTGCAAGAAGGTCGTCAGCTTGTTTTGCAAGTGATGAAGCAGTTGCTTCTTCTAACACCAATTTTCCGTCTGCCCAAGCAGAGTCATTGATACGAGCAGCTGTAAAGTCACCAACGACTTGTGTACGGATAAATGGCAAGAGGTCTTTATAAATCGCAAAGAGTTGATCGTGACCGGCATTGGCTACAGACGAGACAGTAACAAACTTGTCTTGGAGGGCAGAAACGCCACGTGTATCAGACAAGTCAAGGGCACGAGAGAGCCAGTCAAGCAAGTTTTTCACTGTTCCAGGGATAGAGAAGTTGTAGACTGGAGAGAAGATCCAGATAGCATCCGCAGCAAGGACAGCCTCGCGAGCAGCAGCTACAGCTGGATGAGTTGGAACTTCAAGATCTTGGCTGAAGAGGGGAACAGCTGAGTAATCAAGATAGCTAACTTCCGCTTTTTCGGCAAGTGCTTTCTCAGCTTCGAGGGCCATTTGGTGGTTGAAAGAACCTTGGCGAAGTGAACCGACGACAAATAATACTTTTTTAGACATGATATGTCTCCTTTAGTTTAAAATTCAAAGAGCGAACCCTTTTGTTACCATCTATGTTACAACAAATAATACTAATTAGCAATAATTTTGCTCACAAATCTTTAAATTTTTTTAAAATCCGGATCAAGTCTTCCTTTTCGCCATCTTCTAAGATACTAAGTGCTTCTACGATAGAATCGACATGGTCAGGAAGAACCTCTTCGATTTTTCTGCGTCCTGCAGGTGTTAATTTCAGGAAAAAAGAGCGACGATCCTTGGGGTCGCAAGTTCTAGAAATCCACCCATCTCGAACCATGTTTCGAATAACAACAGTCATGTTTCCAGAAGTGGCCAACATTTTTTCAATCAAATCCTGAATACGCAGTTCTCCCTTGCTATAGAGGGTTTCCAGAACGGAAAATTGAGTAGGGGTTAGTCCGTTTTCTTTGGCAGCCTTGGTTTCATAAGGTTTAAAACTTCGCATCGCTTTATTGAGAACGATAGCCGTTTTTAAGTCTAGTTGATTTTGGGAAATTTTTTCTTTCAAATATTGTTTCATAAGGTTATTTTATCAATAATTAGGCAGAATAACAAGAACTTATATTTTATAGGAAAAGATTCTTAGAATGTTCCTGTCTTCACTTGTAATAAAGGAGGAGAGATGGTAAAATAGACGAGTGAAACTAAGACAGAAAAAAGCAAAAAACAAGCTACTTATACAATACGGAATCGGCATTTCTCTGGTGCTACTAGTGCTGACTGGATCCTTTCTTTACCTGATTTCGCTTAGCATGAAACCCTATCAAGATGCTAGAGTTGAGGGAGAAAAACTGGCCAAGCAGTATGCAGAATTGGAAAAAGCAGATCAGGTTGATTTTTTTAATGGTTCGGAAGCTTATTACAGCCTTCTGGGACATAATAAAAAGCAAGAGGTCATTGCCGTACTGATTGAAAAGAATGACCATAAAATTTATGTTTATCAGCTTGATAAGGGGATTTCTCAAGACAAGGCAGCGACGATTTCGAGGGAAAAAGGAGCTAACGACATTGACAAGATTACTTTTGGTCGTTATCAGGATAAGCCGATTTGGGAAGTTAAGTCAGGAAACCAGTTCTATCTGGTCGACTTTGAAACAGGAGTAGTGATCCGATAAGGAGGGCATATGAAACTATCCAAACGTGTACTAGAAATGGAAGAAAGTGTCACTCTAGCCAGTGATGCAAGAGCCAAAGCATTAAAAGCTCAAGGAAAAGATGTTCTTTTCTTAACCTTGGGACAGCCAGATTTTCATACTCCTGAAAACATTCAGGATGCGGCGGTGGAAGCGATTCGTGACGGACGAGCTTCCTTTTATACAGTTGCTTCAGGCCTACCAGAGTTAAAAGCGGCGGTTAATACCTATTTTGAACGCTATTATGGGTATTCTGTAGCGGCTAACGAGGTTACTTTTGCCACTGGTGCCAAGTTCTCTCTCTACACCTTCTTTATGGCTGTGGTTAATCCAGGTGATGAGGTCATCATTCCTACACCATACTGGGTCAGCTATGGAGACCAGGTCAAAATGGCAGAAGGAGTGCCAGTCTTTGTCCAGGCGAAGGAAGACAATCATTTTAAAGTAACAGTAGAGCAGCTAGAAGCAGCGCGAACAGATAAGACCAAGGTCTTGGTTCTCAATTCACCATCGAATCCGACCGGTATGATCTACTCTCGCGAGGAACTTTTGGCTATCGGAAATTGGGCTGTTGAACATGATGTCCTTATCCTAGCAGATGATATTTACGGTCGTCTGGTTTATAACGGGAATGAATTTGTTCCAATTTCTAGTCTGTCAGAAGCCATTCGTCAGCAAACCATCGTGATTAACGGTGTATCTAAGGCCTATGCCATGACTGGTTGGCGGGTAGGTTATGCTGTGGGAAATCCTGAAATTATCGCTGCTATGAGCAAATTGACAGGACAAACGACTTCAAATCTGACAGCAGTATCTCAATATGCAACGATTGAGGCGCTGACTGGACCGCAAGACTCTGTTGAAACCATGCGCCAAGCCTTTGAAGAACGTTTGAATACCATTTATCCTCTCTTGTGCCAAGTGCCAGGATTTGAAGTTGTCAAGCCCCAAGGAGCCTTCTATCTCTTCCCAAATGTTAAAAAAGCGATGGAAATGAAGGGTTATACCGATGTGACAGATTTTACAACGGCTATTCTCGAAGAAGTTGGTCTTGCCTTGATTACAGGAGCTGGATTTGGAGCACCAGAAAATGTTCGTCTCAGCTATGCTACAGACTTGGATACATTAAAAGAAGCTATTCGTCGCTTGCATCAATTTATGGAAAAATAAAACTTAGAATCTTCGTCATTCTGACGAAGATTTTTTGTATCGAAAATCTCGCGATTTTTCTCTAGTAGAACCTAGCTATCGCAGTCTATTTATGGTAAAATAGTGGGTAATGATGTCTTCGGACAAGTTAAACGAAAAAAGGAAGATAGATTATGACAAAACGTGTAACAATTATCGATGTAAAAGACTACGTTGGTCAAGAAGTGACCATCGGAGCTTGGGTTGCCAACAAATCAGGAAAAGGGAAAATTGCCTTCTTGCAATTGCGTGATGGAACAGCCTTCTTCCAAGGTGTAGCATTTAAACCAAACTTTGTAGAAAAATTTGGTGAAGAAGTGGGACTTGAGAAGTTTGATGTCATCAAACGATTGAGCCAAGAAACTTCTGTTTATGTGACAGGTATTGTCAAAGAAGACGAACGTTCTAAGTTTGGTTATGAGCTCGATATCACAGATATCGAAGTCATCGGTGAATCACAAGATTACCCAATCACTCCAAAAGAACACGGAACAGACTTCTTGATGGACAACCGTCACTTGTGGCTCCGTTCTCGTAAGCAAGTAGCAGTCATGCAAATCCGTAACGCTATCATCTATGCAACCTATGAGTTCTTTGACAAGAATGGCTTCATGAAATTTGATAGCCCCATTCTTTCAGGAAATGCTGCAGAAGATTCAACTGAACTCTTTGAAACAGACTACTTTGGAACACCAGCCTACTTGAGCCAATCAGGTCAGCTCTATCTTGAAGCGGGTGCTATGGCCCTTGGTCGTGTCTTTGACTTTGGTCCAGTATTCCGTGCTGAAAAATCAAAAACACGTCGTCATTTGACTGAGTTCTGGATGATGGATGCGGAGTACTCCTACTTGACACACGACGAGTCACTTGACTTGCAAGAAGCTTATGTGAAAGCTCTTCTTCAAGGTGTTCTTGACCGTGCGCCTCAAGCCTTGGAAACTTTGGAACGTGATACAGAGCTCTTGAAACGCTACATTGCAGAGCCATTCAAACGTATCACTTACGATCAAGCTATTGACCTTTTGCAAGAGCATGAAAATGATGAAGATGCTGACTATGAGCATTTGGAGCATGGAGATGACTTTGGTTCGCCACACGAGACTTGGATTTCAAACCACTTTGGTGTACCAACCTTCGTTATCAACTACCCAGCAGCCATCAAGGCCTTCTACATGAAACCAGTTCCTGGAAATCCAGAGCGCGTGCTTTGTGCAGACTTGCTTGCTCCTGAAGGGTATGGAGAAATCATCGGTGGTTCTATGCGTGAGGAAGATTACGATGCCCTTGTCGCTAAGATGGAAGAACTTGGAATGGACCGTACAGAGTATGAATTCTACCTTGACCTTCGTAAATACGGTACTGTACCACACGGTGGCTTTGGTATCGGTATCGAGCGTATGGTAACCTTCGCAGCTGGAACAAAACACATCCGTGAAGCTATTCCATTCCCACGTATGTTGCACCGTATTAAACCATAAAAAAACTAAAACGCCGTAATAGGCGTTTTTTCAAAGTAGAAGAAAGAAGAGGTGGAGATCATGTAAAGCACAGCTTAACAAGTGACAGACACAAGGATATATACACTTGTTAAAGGAGAAATGATGTTTAAACCAAATTATCGGAAGAATATCGGTCTCATGGCTGGGGTAGAATTTTTTGCCTTTTTGGGCATTACTAGCTTTTGGATTCTATTTCTCAGTCAAAATGGGATGTCACTTTGGCAGGTTGGTTTGTTGGAAAGTATTTTTCATGCCACCAGTGTCATTTGTGAAATTCCCTCTGGAATGTTAGCTGATCGCTATTCATATAAAACCAATCTTTATCTCAGTCGGATTGCTGGGATTGCGTCGTCTATTCTCATGTTAGTAGGGCAAGGTAATTTTTGGATTTACGCACTCGCTATGGTGGTGAGTGCCTTGTCTTATAATTTTGATTCGGGCACGAGTGCAGCCATGGTTTATGATTCGGCCGTGGAGGCTGGATTAAAAGAGCGCTACTTGTCTATCTCAAGTTTTATGTCAGGAGTAGCAGAAGGAACTCGGTCTTTGGGGACCGTTTTAGCGGGATTTTTTGTCCATGGTCAATTGCACTTGACCTACTATATCATGATTGCTACTTCGATTATCGTTCTTTTCCTAACTTGGATGCTAAAAGAGCCTAGTGTTAAAGCACAAAAATCTGAGCGTCTGACCATGAAAAAGATTATGTTGACTGTCAAAGAGGAGTTGCAGAGAAATCCCAGTCTTTTTGGTTGGATGATTCTGTCCCAAATCATTGGGACACTGATGTGCATGTTTTATTTTTACTATCAAAATCAACTGCCGGACTTAGAAGGATGGCAGATTTCGATAGTCATGTTAATCGGTAGTGTTTTGAATATCTGGGCAGTTTATCTAGCGAGTAAGATTGGAAAGAGGTATTCAGCCTTAAAGCTCTTTCCCATTCTTGTACTCTTGACGGGAGTGACCTACTTACTTTCCTACTTTGGAACGCCACTGATTTATATTTTGATTTATTTGATTAGTAACGCCTTATATGCTCTCTTTCAACCGATTTTTGACAACGATTTACAAAAGCGACTCCCAAGTGAGGTACGTGCAACCATGCTAAGTGTCTACTCCATGATGTTCAGCCTGAGTATGATTGTTATTTTTCCTCTGACGGGATGGCTGATTGATGCTCTAGGTTTTGTAGAAGCCTTTATTTACTTAGGATTATTTTTAGTAATAGTCGGCTTTTCACTATTCTTCATTTTGAAAGAGATGGCCAGAGCTTTAGAACTGAAAGAGAATGTTATTTCTAAGCAATAGAGTTATTTTTCATTTTTATCTTTTTTCTCTTGCTATCTACTAGTATTTCTAGTATAATAGTTAATTGTGAGCAAACCTCACTTACCCCTTGCAAAGTCTTGGGGTCATTAGACCAAAAGGAGGAACATATCAATGGCTAAATACGAAATTCTTTATATCATTCGTCCAAACATTGAAGAAGAAGCGAAAAACGCTTTGGTAGCACGTTTTGACTCTATCTTGACTGACAACGGTGCAACTGTTGTTGAATCAAAATCATGGGAAAAACGTCGTCTTGCATACGAAATCCAAGATTTCCGTGAAGGACTTTACCACATCGTTAACGTTGAAGCTAACGACGACGCAGCTCTTAAAGAGTTTGACCGTCTTTCAAAAATCAACGCTGACATTCTTCGTCACATGATCGTCAAACTTGACGCGTAAGAAGGTAAATTATGATTAACAATGTTGTACTTGTAGGGCGTATGACACGTGACGCTGAGTTGCGTTATACCCCATCAAATGTAGCAGTTGCGACTTTTACTCTTGCAGTAAACCGTACATTCAAGAGTCAAAATGGCGAACGTGAGGCTGATTTCATCAATGTCGTTATGTGGCGCCAACAGGCTGAAAATCTTGCTAACTGGGCTAAAAAAGGCTCTCTTATCGGGATCACTGGTCGTATCCAGACTCGTAGTTACGATAACCAGCAAGGACAACGTGTCTACGTAACAGAAGTCGTGGCTGACAATTTCCAAATGTTGGAAAGCCGTAGCGTGCGTGAAGGACATACAGGTGGGGCTTATTCTGCACCAACTGCTAGTTATACAGCACCTACACAATCAGTACCTGACTTTTCACGTGATGAAAATCCATTTGGAGCAACCAATCCGTTGGATATTTCAGATGATGATTTACCATTCTAATGGACAATTAAAACTATAAAGGAGAAAAAACATGGCTCAACAACGTCGTGGCGGATTCAAACGCCGTAAAAAAGTTGATTACATCGCAGCAAACAAAATTGAATATGTTGATTACAAAGATACTGAGCTTCTTAGCCGTTTCGTTTCAGAACGTGGGAAAATCCTTCCACGTCGTGTAACTGGAACTTCAGCTAAAAACCAACGTAAAGTAACAACAGCTATCAAACGTGCTCGCGTAATGGCTTTGATGCCTTTCGTAAACGAAGATTAAAGAAAAAAAAGACCCCAACGGGTCTTTTTTTCAGATTCGGTTGGCCCTCTTTTTCAGCTCCGTACGGGCCTTTTTATCAGGTCCTATGAATCTCTTTTTCAGACTTTACAGGACTCTATTAGAAAGGGCTCTCTTTTGATCTAGTAAGATTCTTTTGCCTTACTAGGTTTTTTCTTTTAATTTTTATTATCGTGTTATAATGGTAGGAGAAAGCTTTAAAGGAGCATCTTATGAAGACGACATGTTCAATTAGAAAAATGCAAGAATATGACATTAAAAATCTATCTCAAGGATTTATCAGCCAAGGTTGGCCCGGTAGAGAGGAAATTTTGGCTAGATATTTTCTGGAACAGAAAAGCAAGGAGAGAGAAGTCTTAGTTGCAGAGATTGATGGTGTTGTAGCGGGTTACATTACCATTTTGCCCTCTGCTAAACATGGTCCTTTTGCAGAAGTCTATCCAGAATTATCAGATTTTAATGTGTTTGAGCCTTTTCGAAATCAAGGGGTTGGAAATCAACTGCTAGAAGAAGCTGAGAAACGAGTCAAGCTTATATCGAATAAGGTGACGCTTGGTGTTGGGCTCCATTTAGGTTATGGACCTGCTCAGAGATTGTACATCAAACGAGGCTATATTCCAGATGGTTCGGGAGTTTGGTATCGAAACCAACCGTTGGAAATGAATGCCACTATTCAAAATAATGATGATTTAGTTTTGTATCTATCCAAAGAATTTGAATAAGAGGTAGCAAATTTTTTGAAGATATGGGATTTCTTTACTTTATGGTATAATGGAAAGAGTTAGATTGAAAGAGGTAGAGAGATGGATGCGAAATTAAAATACAAGGCAAAGAAGATTAAGATTGTCTTCTTTGATATTGATGATACCCTGCGTACGTCAAAGACAGGTTTTATTCCAGCTACGATTCCCACGGTTTTTAAGCAGTTGCGAGAAAAAGGGATTTTGACTGGAATTGCTTCTGGGCGAGGCATTTTCGGTGTTGTTCCAGAGATTCGAGACCTCAAGCCGGACTTTTTTGTAACCTTAAATGGTGC
Organism: Streptococcus oralis; assembly: GCF_016028255.1. NCBI lineage: Bacteria > Bacillati > Bacillota > Bacilli > Lactobacillales > Streptococcaceae > Streptococcus > Streptococcus oralis. Next base: position 1,735,341 of record NZ_CP065707.1, on the reverse strand, counting down.
CTACATAGAAGATAAAAAAGGAAATGTCGTTTATCAACATAAGATTGAGAAGAAAGATGTAGAAGAATACATTTCGTGGACTAAGAGAGAAGGAATTGACTATGGCTTGGTTGGAAGTCATGCTGCCAAACTATCCACTCGGACAGAACTGATCAGTCAGGCTATCAATCCAATTTATCCTGACTTGGATGTGAATCCAGATTTCCATGAAAAAGAAGACATCTATCAGATGTGGACTTTTGAAGATAAAGGAGATGACTTGAGCTTGCCGAACAGTCTCTCAGATAAACTTCGCATGGTTCGTTGGCATGAGCATTCGTCTGATATTGTGCCGATTTCAGGCTCCAAAGCGACAGGTGTGGAAAAGGTTGTGGAACACCTAGGATTGAAACCAGAGAACGTCATGGTCTTTGGAGATGGACTCAACGACTTGGAACTCTTTGATTATGCTGGAATCAGCGTTGCAATGGGAATTTCTCATGAAAAAATCAAAGAAAAAGCAGATTATATTACAAAAGCACTAGAAGAAGATGGCATTTTTGATGCCTTAGAAGGATTTGGTATGGTAGAAAAAGAATTGCATTTCCCACAAGTAGAAATTGAAACAGTAGAAGGTCCGCTGGCGACCATTAAGACAAATCACGGAGACTTGCGTATCAAGCTTTTTCCTGAACATGCTCCCAAAACAGTAGCAAACTTTGTTGCTCTTTCAAAAGACGGTTACTATGATGGTGTGATTTTCCACCGAATTATCAAGGACTTTATGATCCAAGGTGGAGACCCAACTGGTACTGGTATGGGGGGAGAATCAATCTACGGCGACTCTTTTGAAGATGAATTTTCTGAAGAACTTTATAATATCCGTGGTGCCCTTTCTATGGCCAATGCGGGTCCAAATACCAATGGTAGCCAGTTCTTTATCGTGCAAAACCAACACTTGCCATACTCTAAGAAAGAGATTGCGCGTGGTGGTTGGCCTGAACCGATTGCAGAAATCTATGCGGAACAAGGTGGAACTCCTCACCTTGACCGTCGCCATACTGTTTTTGGGCAATTGGTAGATGCAGCATCTTTTGCTGTCTTAGATACCATTGCAGCTGTTGAGACTGGTGCAATGGACAAACCAGTTGAAGATGTGGTTATTGAAACGATTGAAATTGAGGACTAGGATGAAAATTGGTGATAAGCTAAATGGGCGTATTACAGGAATTCAGCCCTATGGTGCCTTTGTCGAATTAGAGACAGGGGTGATTGGGCTGATTCATATTTCAGAGATTCGGACAGGATTTATCGAAAATATCTATGAAGTTTTGAAAATTGGTGATGAGGTTCAAGTACAGGTGGTGGATTTTGACGAATACACTGGAAAAGCCAGTCTTTCTATCCGTACTTTGGAGGAAGAGAAACATCAATTGCCAAGACGGAGACGTTTTTCAAATGATCGGATCAAGTACGGATTTGCACCACTTGGGCGAATGATGCCGATCTGGACAAAGGAAGCCCTCAACAATCTGAAAGAGAAAAACTAGTCTATTAGATTTCGTATCTTTTATTAAAATCGTATATGCAAGAACAATTATTAAAACCAGGAGAGCGAATCAATCAGCTCTTTTCGACAGATATCAAAATCATTCAAAATAAAGAGGTGTTTAGCTATTCGGTGGATAGTGTACTCTTGTCGCGCTTTCCGCGCTTTCCTAAACGGGGCTTAATTGTGGACTTTTGTGCAGGAAATGGGGCAGTAGGGCTTTTTGCCAGCACTCGTACTCAAGCGCAGATATTATCTGTAGAGATTCAGGAGCGCTTGGCAGATATGGCGGAGCGTTCGGTTCAGTTGAATGGCTTGGAAGAGCAGATGCAGGTCATCTGTGATGATTTGAAAAATATGCCTGCCCACATTCAAGGAAGTAAGGTGGATATGATTTTGTGCAATCCACCTTATTTCAAGGTGGATCCACATTCCAATCTCAACGAGAGTGAACACTACCTCCTAGCAAGACACGAAATTGCAACTAACCTAGAAGAAATTTGTCGAAGTGCTCAGAGTATTCTCAAATCCAATGGCCGTTTGGCCATGGTTCATCGTCCAGATCGGCTCTTGGATATCCTAGACATGCTCAAACGCCACAATTTGGCACCTAAGCGCCTGCAATTTGTCTATCCTAAACGAGAGAAGGAGGCCAATATGCTCTTAATCGAAGCTATCAAGGATGGATCGACAAGTGGCTTCAAGGTCCTGCCACCACTCATTGTTCACAATGATGATGGTTCTTATACGCCAGAAATTCAAGAGATTTATTATGGATTATAAGGCTTATATGTATGTGCTGGAGTGTCGTGATGGTTCCTATTATACCGGTTATACGACGGACGTGAGAAGACGCCTCGCTGTCCACAATAGTGGGAAGGGAGCCAAATATACACGAGCTCGCTTGCCAGTCAAACTCGTCTATGCTCAAGGTTTTGCCAGTAAGGAAGAAGCCATGTCTGCAGAAGCTCTCCTCAAACGTAAGAAGAGACCACAGAAAGAACGATTTTTATCCGAAAATCAAGAGAAAAATCTAGTCAACCATATTGATATCTAATGAGGAGTCCTTTGCCTCCTCTTACTTTTGTCAAAAGAGGAAAAAAGTGCTAAAATAAGATGAATAAATTTAAAGAGGTATTATCATGTCTAAGATTCTAGTATTTGGTCACCAAAATCCAGACTCAGATGCCATCGGGTCATCTGTAGCCTTTGCCTATCTTGCAAAAGAAGCTTATGGATTGGACACGGAAGCAGTAGCTCTCGGTACTCCAAATGAAGAAACAGCTTTTGTTTTGAACTATTTTGGTGTGGAAGCACCGCGTGTTATTACATCTGCTAAAGCAGAAGGCGCAGAACAAGTCATCTTGACTGACCACAATGAATTCCAACAATCAGTGTCAGATATCGCTGAAGTAGAAGTTTACGGAGTTGTGGATCACCACCGTGTGGCTAACTTTGAAACTGCCAGCCCACTCTACATGCGTTTGGAGCCAGTTGGATCAGCTTCATCTATCGTTTACCGCATGTTCAAAGAACATGGTGTAGCAGTTCCTAAAGAAATCGCAGGTTTGATGCTTTCAGGTTTGATTTCAGATACTCTTCTTTTGAAATCTCCAACAACTCACCCATCTGATAAAGTGATTGCGCCTGAATTGGCTGAATTAGCTGGTGTCAACTTGGAAGAGTACGGTCTTGCTATGCTCAAGGCTGGTACAAACTTGGCTAGCAAATCTGCTGAAGAATTGATTGACATCGATGCTAAGACTTTTGAACTCAACGGAAATAAAGTTCGTGTTGCCCAAGTGAACACAGTTGATATTGCTGAAGTCTTGGAACGCCAAGCTGAAATCGAAGCAGCAATGCAAGCGGCTAATGCGGCAAACGGCTACTCTGACTTTGTCTTGATGATTACAGACATCGTCAACTCAAACTCAGAAATCCTTGCTCTTGGGTCAAACATGGACAAGGTCGAAGCAGCCTTTAACTTCAAACTTGAAAACAACCACGCTTTCCTTCCAGGTGCTGTTTCACGTAAGAAACAAGTGGTGCCTCAGTTGACTGAAAGCTTTAATGGCTAATAACCTGAGTGATAATCGAAACGTGGAAACACTTGTTTTCCATATAGCTAAAGGGGTTTCGGCTCCTTTTTTTCTAGGAGAGAAAGATGTTAGAAAATGGTGATTTGATTTTTGTGAAGGATCTTTCAGATATGGGGCAGGCTATCCAGGCTTCTACTGGGAACTATAGTCATGTAGCCATCTTTTTGGACGGTTTCATCTACCATGCTAGTGGGAAAGCTGGTGTCATTTGTCAAGAACCGGCTGAATTTTTTGAACCAACTCATCTTTACGATCTTTATGTCTATCCAGAGCTGGAAGCTGACTTGGTAAAAGAGAGAGCTAGCAAACATTTGGGTGCACCCTATAATGCCTCTTTTTATCCAGATGGGAATGGCTTTTATTGCTCCCAGTATATCGCTGAAATCCTACCGATTTTTGAAACTATTCCCATGAAATTTGGGGACGGGGAGCAGGAGATCAGTGATTTTTGGAGGGAATACTACAGGAAACTCGAACTTCCAGTGCCTCTGAATCAACCAGGGACCAATCCTAGTCAACTAGCAGCATCCCCCCTTTTAGAATGTAAAGAAAGGAATCTTCATGATTCAGATTTTTAATCCATCTCGTTTGACTCGGCAGCCATTTTTTATAGATTTGGTGGACTATCTGGACCAGCATGACGATGTGATCCTCCGAGAAATCAAGGCCCAGTTTCCAGATGTGGCAGTTGATAAACTCATGGAAGAGTATATAAAGGCAGGATTGATCCGAAGGGAAAATAAACGCTATTCCCTCAATCTCCCTTTTCTAGAATCAATAGATAGTCTGGTCCTTGACCAAGAAATTTTTGTCAGAGAGGATAGTCCAGTTTATCAAGCCTTGCTGGAGAAAACTTTTGAGACGGAATTGTGCAATCAAACCAATGCTGCCATTTTAGTCGAATCTACAGATTTTGCTAGAGAAAAGATGACCCTGTCTAACTATTTCTACAAGGTCAAGAATCAATATCCTTTGACAGAAAAACAGCAGGAACTCTATGCTATTTTAGGAGATGTTAATCCTGAGTACGCCCTCAAGTATATGACGACTTTTTTACTGAAATTTCTCAAAAAGGACCAGCTCATGCAGAAACGCCGTGATATCTTTGTGGAAAGTTTAGTCGTTTTAGGCTATGTTGTGCAAAACGAAGAAGGGAAGTATGAGTTGATTGTTGATTTCGACAAGGAACGGTTGACTTTCTATTTTCCTTAATTGCTACATTTTGAGCAGATTGTTTGACTTTGCTAAAGAATAAGCATAAACTGAATGTAAGCGATAACGTTTATCGTATTAAAAGCAAAGGAGACAGAGCTATGTCACTTGAAAATAAATTGGATCAAGCAACTGGTGCTATCAAAGAAGGATTTGGTAAAGTTACTGGCGATAGCAAGACAGAAGCAGAAGGCGCTGTAGAAAAAACAGTTGCGAAAGCAAAAGAAGTAGTTGAAGATGCTAAAGGTGCTGTAGAAGGTGCCGTTGAAGGTCTTAAAAATTCATTTAAGAAAGAAGACTAAAAAAATCAAGGGAATGCTTCCCTTGATTTTTTTATAGATAACGTTCTGCGATAGCCGCATCTCCAGGATAATCTTCTTTCTTTCCTTGGACGATCTGGTAGCAATCAGCTCCCTTACCAGCAATAATCACGGCATCGAGTTCTTGATTTGTGATGGCCATAGCTGCCTTGATGGCTTGTTCACGATCGACAATCTTTTCAACAGGATGACTGATATAGCTACTGATTTCTTCAGCAATGGTCATTGGATCTTCATAGTTGGGGTCATCCGCAGTTAGAAAGACTTGAATTTCAGGATGTTGATCGAGAAGGAGTCCAAAGTCTTTGCGACGACTTTCACCCTTGTTTCCAGTCGAACCGAGAACCAGAGCGATCTTTCCAGTTTGATGGGTTTCAACAACAGAAATCAGTTTTTTCAGACTGTCACCATTGTGAGCATAGTCTATGAAGACCTTGGCTCCATTTTTCTGAGTGAGAACTTCCATACGTCCAGGGACGCGGGTTGCAGCGATCCCTTTTTTGATATCTTCAAGACTGGCACCTAGACGAAGACAGGCAAGTCCTGCAGCAACGGCATTTTCTTGATTGAAGTGACCGATGAGTTGGATATCATAATCACCAGCGAGTTTACCTGTAGCGGAAAAGCTAAAGGCTTTGGAGTTCTCGATTTGGTTACTTGACTGGCTACCATAGAAGTCATGTTCTTGATCTTCCACTTGTTCTTTCAATACAGAAAAGTGGTCCATGTCGCTGTTAATGACAACTGCTCGGCTATTTTTCATCAAGAGACGTTTGTGGTAGAAGTAATCTTCAAAGCTAGGATGCTCAATCGGACCGATATGGTCAGGAGTGATGTTAAGAAAGACACCTACATCAAAGGTCAGACCATAGACTCGATGAACAAGATAGGCTTGGCTAGAGACTTCCATTACAAGATGGGTTCTTCCATTCTTAACAGCCTGAGCCATCATGTCAAAAAGATCGATATTTTCAGGCGTTGAGAAGGAAGATTTAAAGAAGGTCTCGCCATCCAGAGTTGTGTTCATAGTTGACAAGAGGGCTGTTGGGTAGCGTTGAGATAGGATGTGGTAAGCAAAGTAAGCTGCTGTTGTCTTTCCTTTGGTCCCTGTGAAAGCGAGAATTTTGAGTTTTTTTTGTGGATTGCCATAGAATTCCATCGCAATTAAACTCATGGCTTTTTTGATATCGTTCACAACGATGACAGGAATACCAACTTCGTAGTCTTGCTCAGCTATATACCATCCGAGACCATGTGTAATAGCAGAGGTAAGGAATTCTTTTTTAAAAGAAGCTCCCTTAACGAAAAATAGGCTCTGTTCTTTAACTTTACGACTGTCGTAACTGATACTATCAAAAACAACTTCACTGTAGTTGTAGTGGTAATAACCTTGGTCAATAATCTCACGAAAAAGGCCATCTTTCTTTAGTATATCTAATACGGTTTCAATCTTAATCATACTTTCTATTATAAACTTCAAGCCCGAATTTTACAAGTAACAAGGAAAAGTTTATAATGGAAGATGAGGAAAATTTCCTAGTTATCAAAATTGAATGAGGAAGCTATGTCTAACGAAAACAATCACCAGCAAGCCCAGATGTTGCGAGGGACTGCTTGGCTAACAGCTAGTAACTTTATTAGTCGCCTCCTTGGGGCTATCTATATTATTCCCTGGTATATCTGGATGGGGACCTATGCTGCCAAGGCAAATGGACTCTTTACCATGGGTTATAATATTTACGCCTGGTTCTTGCTGATTTCGACAGCGGGTATCCCGGTTGCGGTTGCCAAACAAGTGGCTAAGTATAATACTATGCGAGAAGAAGAGCATAGCTTTGCCTTGATTCGGAGTTTTCTAGGCTTTATGACGGGCTTGGGACTAGTCTTTGCCTTGGTCTTGTATCTCTTTTCTCCCTGGTTAGCAGACTTATCAGGTGTGGGGAAAGACTTGATTCCTATCATGCAGAGTTTGGCTTGGGCGGTCTTGATTTTCCCGTCTATGAGTGTTATCCGGGGATTCTTCCAAGGGATGAACAACCTTAAGCCCTATGCTATGAGTCAAATCGCCGAGCAGGTGATCCGTGTTATCTGGATGTTGCTGGCTACTTTTATTATCATGAAGATGGGTTCTGGTGATTACTTATCAGCGGTTACTCAGTCTACCTTTGCTGCCTTTGTGGGAATGGTGGCTAGTTTTGCAGTCTTGATTTATTTTCTTTCCAAGGAGGGACTGCTCCAAAAAGTATTTGAAACACGAGATAAGATCAATAGCAAGCGACTCTTGGTTGATACCATCAAGGAAGCCATTCCCTTTATCCTGACAGGATCAGCCATCCAGCTCTTCCAGATTTTAGACCAGATGACCTTCATCAATAGCATGACCTGGTTTACCAACTACAGCAATGAAGACTTGGTTGTCATGTTTTCTTATTTCTCAGCCAATCCTAATAAAATCACCATGATTTTGATCTCTGTTGGTGTCTCGATTGGAAGTGTCGGCTTGCCACTTTTGACGGAAAATTATGTCAAAGGTGATTTGAGAGCTGCTGCTCGTCTAGTTCAAGATAGTATGACCATGCTCTTTATGTTTCTCTTACCAGCAACAGTTGGAGTCGTCATGGTAGGGGAGCCTCTCTATACAGTTTTTTATGGCAAGCCAGATAGTCTGGCCATGGGCTTGTTTGTCTTTGCGGTTTTGCAGTCTACTATTTTAGGTTTGTACATGGTCTTGTCACCCATGCTTCAGGCCATGTTCCGAAACCGCAAGGCAGTTCTTTACTTTGTCTATGGATCAATTGCTAAGTTAGTCTTGCAGTTACCAGCTATTGCCATTTTCCATAGTTATGGTCCCTTGATCTCAACGACTATCGGTCTCATCATTCCAAATGTTCTGATGTACCGAGATATTTGTCAGGTGACGGGTGCACGTCGTAAGATTATCTTAAAACGGACAATTTTGATTATGATTTTGACCATGGTCATGTTTATTTTGGTTGGTTTCCTACAGTGGATTTTAGGATTTTTCTTCCAACCAACGGGACGCTTCTGGAGTTTCCTTTATGTAGCCCTCATCGGAGGCCTCGGGGGAGGACTCTATGGTTTGATGAGTCTTGCTACCCATCTATTAGATAAGATTATTGGGCAACCTCAAGCAGATCGCTTGCGAGCAAAATTTAAACGATTTTAGTAACATAGATTTACAACTAAAAGAAATGATGGCTCTTTGTTAAGTGTTTGGGTTAGCTGACACTTAAATTTCTATAAAATAAAATCCCTAGAATCAATTGTTCTAGGGATTTATTGGGATGTGAGCATCATCAACTCTATAATCATAGCGATATACATGACTAAAGTTAGGAGAAAACCGGCTCTCCAGAAGAATTTGATAAATTTAGGGTAATAAAAACTTCGTTTTTTGACGAGGAAAAAGACTACAAGGAGGATGGCTAGGAGAGAAAGTGCAACACCAAGTCGCGGTAGAAAGTTGTGGGTAAAGGCTTTAGCAGTGATAAGGTAATACTCAAATACCAAAAGTGGAAAAGCTACATCCGCAAAGTTCAGTCCTAGTTTTTTCAGTTTAAAAAGTTTTGTTACAATGATGGAGACCACGAGGGTTAATACTAACAATAAAGTAGCTGCTATTTTCATTAAAATCATACCCATATTGTATCATAAAAAAACGCTAAAGGAAATGAGAAACAAGGGAATTTGTTGGAAAGTCAGGCTTTTGAGATTGTAGGTGTTTTTTGTTATAATGAAAGTTATGAAATCTTATAATACCTTGAATGATTATTATCGAAAACTTTTTGGAGAAAAGACTTTCAAAGTTCCTATCGATGCGGGATTTGACTGTCCAAATCGGGATGGAACTGTAGCCCATGGGGGCTGTACTTTTTGTACGGTTTCTGGTTCTGGAGATGCCATCGTGGCACCGGATGCCCCTATCCGTGAGCAATTTTATAAGGAAATTGACTTTATGCACCGCAAATGGCCAGATGTTAAAAAGTATCTGGTTTATTTTCAAAACTTTACCAACACCCATGAAAAGGTAGAGGTGATTCGGGAACGTTACGAGCAGGCTATCAATGAGCCAGGTGTAGTAGGAATCAATATCGGAACGCGTCCAGACTGTTTACCAGACGAAACCATCGAATATTTGGCTGAGTTATCGGAACGCATGCATGTGACGGTAGAATTGGGCTTACAGACCACCTTTGAAGCAACATCTGACTTGATTAACCGTGCCCATTCTTATGAATTGTATGTGGAAACAGTAAAACGCTTGAGGAAATATCCCAAGATTGAGATTGTTTCCCATTTGATCAATGGTTTGCCCGGTGAGACTCATGAGATGATGATTGAAAATGTCCGTCGCTGTGTCACAGATAATGATATTCAGGGTATTAAGCTGCACTTGCTTCACCTCATGACTAATACACGGATGCAGCGGGATTACCACGAAGGACGCTTGCAACTGATGAGTCAGGATGAGTATGTCAAGGTCATTTGTGACCAACTGGAAATTATTCCCAAGCATATCGTCATCCACCGAATCACGGGAGATGCGCCTAGAGATATGCTGATTGGTCCCATGTGGAGCCTCAATAAATGGGAAGTGCTAAATGCTATTGAAACTGAGATGCGCCGTCGTGGAAGTGTGCAAGGATGCAAGGCTGTAAAACAGGAGTTTAAAAATGAAAAGACCACTTGAGATGGCACATGATTTTTTGGCGGAAGTTGTGACAAAAGAGGATATCGTAGTGGATGCGACCATGGGCAATGGGCATGATACCCTTTTTCTAGCCAAGCTAGCCAAGCAAGTCTATGCCTTTGATATCCAGGAGCAGGCTTTGGAGAAAACCCAAGAGCGTTTAAATGAGGCAGGTTTAGAGAATGTTCAGTTGATTTTGCAAGGCCATGAGACACTTGATCAATTTGTGACAGAAGCTAAGGCAGGGATTTTTAATCTGGGTTATCTACCTTCTGCTGACAAATCCGTTATCACCCGACCTCATACTACCATTGAAGCACTTGAAAAGCTTTGTCATTTGCTTGTTAAGGGTGGAAGGATTGCCATTATGATCTACTATGGTCATAAGGGAGGAGACATTGAAAGGGATGCTGTTTTGGATTTTGTTAGCCAGTTGAACCAACAAGAGTATACAGCTGCCATTTATCGGACACTCAACCAAGTCAACAATCCCCCGTTTTTAGTTATGATTGAGAAATTAGAAAGATATAGACATGGATAAGCAATACCTACGTGAGAAATTAGAGGCTATGCGCCAAAATTTTGTCGAGTCAACGCATCACGAGCGAGCAGTCGGAGTGCTCGACGAAGCACATATGAGCAAGAAAATGCTTAAAATAAAGAAAAAATTAGTGGCTCTTGAAATGGAACGATGTCAGAAAAAAATTGAGCACAAAGACTGTTCCAAGATTGATCAGAAGATCCAAGAGCAGAAGGAGATGTTTGAATTTTGTTGTAAAAAAGACTAAGGAGGGTCTAGATGACACTACTAATTTACCTGATTCTATTTTTATTAGTCTTAATCGTTTCAACTACGACCAATAAACTTTTGCCTTTTTTGCCCCTCCCTCTTGTGCAAATCCTTTTGGGGATTGGGATTGGCTTATTTGTTCCCGATACGGACTTTCATCTCAATACAGAGCTGTTTCTGGCCATGGTTATTGGTCCCTTACTTTTCCGGGAGGCAGAAGAAGCGGATATTACGTCCATTTTGAAGCATTGGCGGATTGTTGTCTTTCTGATTTTTCCTGTGATTTTTATCTCGACCTTAAGCTTGGGGGGCATGGCTCACTTCCTTTGGATGACTCTTCCTTTAGCTGCCTGTTTAGCAGTTGGAGCGGCACTTGGGCCAACAGATTTGGTTGCCTTTGCATCTCTTTCTGAACGTTTTCGTTTTCCAAAACGGGTTTCCAATATCCTAAAAGGGGAAGGGCTCTTAAATGACGCTTCTGGTTTGGTTGCCTTTCAGATGGCTCTTGCTGCTTGGACAACAGGAACTTTTTCTCTCAGCCAAGCTGGGACTTCCCTAGCGCTTTCGATCCTTGGTGGTTTTGCAGTCGGTTTTGTGACGGCAATGATCAATCGTTTCTTGCATACATTTTTACTGAGTGTGCGAGCGACTGATATAGCGAGTGAACTCTTGCTTGAACTGAGTTTACCTCTCATGACCTTCTTTATCGCTGAAGAAATCCATGTTTCAGGGATTATCGCAGTTGTAGTTGCAGGGATTTTGAAGGCCAGTCGTTTCAAAAAAATCACACTCCTCGAAGCTCAGGTAGATACTGTTACAGATACTGTTTGGCATACCGTGACCTTTATGCTCAATGGTTCTGTCTTTGTCATCTTGGGAATGGAATTGGAAATGATAGCAGAACCTATCCTGACCAATCCCCTTTATAACCCCTTACTACTATTAGTATCGGTTGTTTTGCTGACACTTTTACTTTTTGCAATTCGCTTTGTTATGATTTATGGCTTCTATGTTTGGAGAACAAGCCGCCTCAAGAAAAGTCTCCGTAAATACATGAAGGATATGCTTCTTTTGACCTTCTCTGGTGTAAAAGGAACAGTATCTATTGCAACCATTCTTCTCATACCAAGCAATCTAGAGCAGGAGTATCCCCTCTTACTTTTTCTAGTAGCAGGCGTTACACTATTGAGCTTTTTAACGGGTTTGCTGGTTCTCCCTCACTTATCTGAGGAACAAGAGGAAAGCAAGGATCACTTGATGCATATAGCGATTTTGAATGATGTAGCTACAGAATTAGAAAAAGAGCTAGACCATCACAAGAACAAACTTCCTCTGTATGCAGCTATTGACAATTACCATGGTCGGATTGAAAACCTCATCCTTAGTCAGGAAAATAAGAGAGCTCAAGAGGACTGGGAGGCTTTAAAACTCCTCATCTTGAGTATCGAAAGTGATGGTTTGGAACAGGCTTACGAGGAAGGGAGAATCGGTGAGCGTGGTTATCAAGTTTATCAACGCTATCTGAAAAATATGGAGCAGAGTATCAATCGTAAGGTAGCATCTCGTCTTACTTATTACTTCCTTGTATCACTCCGTATCTTACGTTTTCTCCTTCATGAGTTGCTGACTCTTGGTCAGACCTTCCGTAGTTGGAATGACAAGGAGCAACGCCGCCTTCGAGCTATTGATTATGATCAAATATCCGAACTCTATCTGGAAAATACAGAGTTGATTATCGAAAGTTTGGAAAATCTCAAAGGGGTTTACAAGAGTTCTCTGATTAGTTTTATGCAAGAGTCTCGTCTGCGCGAGACGGCCATTATCGGTAGTGGTGCCTTTGTCGAACGTGTTATCAATCGCATCAAGCCAAACAATATCGATGAAATGCTAAGAGGTTACTACCTAGAACGTAAGTTAATCTTTGAATTCGAAGAGAAGAAATTGATTACAACCAAGTATGCCAAGAAATTACGGCAAAATGTCAATAATCTTGAGAATTATTCTCTAAAAGAAGCCGCAAATACCCTACCCTATGATATGATGGAATTAGTCAGAAGAAATTAGTTTAGAAAATCAACTTGTATTAGGAGGATCGCAACATGAAAAAGTGGTGGAAAGAGCTGATGGACAGGCCCTTATTGAAAGCTTTTTTGCATTATTATCAAGCATCTGATAGTGAGTTGACCAGTGTTGCAGTTGCCTACTATTGGTTGGTTTCAATCTTCCCCTTGCTGATGATAGTGGTCAATATTTTGCCCTATTTTCAAATTCCGATTTCAAATTTTTTGCTCACCATCAAGGAATTTGTGCCGGATACGGTCTATGATGTGGTCGCAAAGATTGCCCGAGAAGTCTTGACTCAACCATCGACTGGTTTGCTGAGTTTTGCAGTCTTGTCTGCCCTTTGGACCTTCTCGAAATCAATGGATTTCCTCCAAAAAGCTTTTAATAAGGCCTATGGAGTGGCCAAGAGCCGAGGTATTATCTCCCATCAATTGATGAGTTTACTCGTCAGCTTTGGCTTGCAAATTCTTTTTGCCCTAGCCTTATTTTTGAGTATGTTTGGGCGTATGTTGCTCAACCTGCTCAAAACTTACTGGCAATCAGACAGTCCTTTCTTTGATTACCTACAGGACTTTACAGGCCCTTTGATTTATGCCTTGCTCTTTGCCATCTTGGTCATGCTCTACTATTTCCTTCCAAATGTCAGAGTCCCTCGTATTCGCTACGTTTTTCCTGGTAGTATCTTTGTTTTGCTGACGCTTGTCTTTCTGTTGAATATCTTTTCTGTCTATTTCAATAACTATGTCAACCATCTAGTCGATGTCCGATTTTTCAGTTCCATTATCGTGGTGGTGATGATGTTCTGGTTTATACTCATCGCAAAGATTCTGATTATCGGAGCAGTTATCAATGCCAGTGTGCAGAGTTTGAAGGATCCAAAGTTTCGTGATAACACATTCTTTTTAAAAAATGAAGAATAAAAAAAGACGCTTTGTTTTCAAAGCGTCTTTTATTGCATTTGCAACAAAAATATGCTATTCTATCATCATAGATACGAGAGGAGGAAACATGTCGTTATTACGCGAAATCGGAATTATAGCACGTGCCTTGGACTCTATTGCCAATATCGAATTTCGTGATATAGACCTAGCTCGTGGTCAGTATCTTTATTTGGTGCGAATCAAGGAGAACCCAGGAATCATTCAAGAAGTCTTGTCGGATTTACTGAAGGTTGACCGTTCGACAGTTGCTCGTTCAGTAAAAAAACTGGAAGAAAAGGGGTTAATAAAACAAGGAATGACCAGTACAAATCGGAAAAATAAAGAGTGGTTTGTCACTGAAAAAGGAGAGGCACTTTATCCTTTTATCCTTGCTGAACATCACTACTCGGAGAATTCAGCCTTAAAGGGATTTTCTAAGGAAGAAGCCAGGGAACTGGAGAGCCTACTAATTCGGGTTAGAAAAAATATTACAAGTGATTGGGATATGGTCAAAAAAGGCCAGAAAAGAAATTATTTATAATAAGAGGTGAAAGATGAAAGTTATCGTTGAAAATGAATTTTGGGGCTTGTTTCCAGAAGCACAGATTAGCGTTTTAGTAGTAAAGGGATTAGATAATACAGTTGATGAAAGCAAGGATCCCTATTTCAAAACCTTGCTAGATAAGGGAGCTAAACGAGCTGAGGATTTCATTTCGGACGAGAATTTTACTCAGAATGATGTCATTCAAGAATGGCGTCAGGCTTTCAGCAAGTTCAAAACGAAAAAAGGTGCTCGTTCTTCGATTGAAGCCCTACTTAAGCGGGTCAGTCAGGGAAGAGAGTTTAATCCCATCAATCCCTTGGTAGACATCTACAATAGTGTCTCTCTATCTTATGCGGTTCCCTGTGGTGGCGAGGATGTGAACAAGATTGTAGGCAATCTTCATCTTGGTCAGGCTAAGGGAGGAGAACCTTTCTTTCCACTAGGAGCTGAAAACGATGCGCCTGCTTTACCTGAAGAAATCATCTATTACGATGATGAAGGAGCAGTCTGTCGTTGTTTAAACTGGCGTGAAGCCCAGAGAACCATGTTGACAGAAGAGACAAAAGATGCTGTCTTAGTGATTGAAGCGATCAATGCTGAACAGGCAAGACGTGCTCGGGTTGCCATGGAAGAATTACAGGACTTGGTAAAGGACTACTTTGGTGTTCAAGGCAAACTGGTTCATCTAACTTCTGAGTCCCCAGAAATTACACTTTAAACAGAAATAGCCCTGTCATCTCTTAGGAATAAACTATCCTAAAGAAATGGCGGAGCTATTTTTAATAGATAAACATGGCATCACCGAAACTGAAGAAACGGTAGTGTTCTTGAATAGCGTGCTGGTAAGCATCTAAGACTAAGTCACGACCTGCAAAGGCAGAAACTAGCATGACGAGGGTTGATTTTGGTAGATGGAAGTTGGTTGAGAAAGCATCGACAACCTTCCATTCGTATCCAGGTTTGATAAAGATATTGGTCCAACCAGAATCTGCTTGGATTTGCCCATCAAACTTGGAACCGATGGTTTCCAGTGTGCGGATAGAAGTGGTTCCAACAGCGATAACGCGTCCACCATTTTCCTTGACAGAGCGAAGGGTGGCTGCTGCTTCATCAGAAAGTTGGTAGAACTCTGAGTGCATCTCATGTTCGTCCAGATTGTCAACAGAAACGGGTCTAAAGGTTCCTAAACCAACGTGGAGGGTCAAATAAACCAAATGGACACCCTTGGCTTGGATTTCTGCGAGCAGTTCTTTGGTGAAGTGCAATCCAGCAGTTGGTGCAGCAGCAGAGCCACTTTCTTTAGCGTAGACGGTTTGATAACGTTCACGATCATCTAGTTTTTCGTGGATATAAGGCGGTAATGGCATTTCTCCTAGACTTTCCAAGACTTCTAGGAAAATTCCTTGGTATTCAAAGCGGACAATACGGCCTCCGTGGGTCAATTCTTCCGTAACTACAGCGCTGAGGCGACCATCGCCAAAGTTGACACGAGTACCGACCTTGAGGCGTTTGGCAGGTTTGGCTAGGACTTCCCACTCATCACCAACAGTATTTTTGAGAAGGAGAAGTTCCACGTGGCCTCCTGTTTCTTCCTTTTGACCATAAAGGCGAGCAGGGAGAACACGGGTGTCGTTCATAACAAGAGCATCGCCAGGTTCCAACATATCAATAATGGAGTGGAAGTGTTTATCCTGAAACTCTCCCGTTTCTCGGTTTACGATGAGGAGTTTAGAGGCATCTCGTTTTTCAAGTGGTGTTTGGGCAATCAATTCCTCAGGTAAGTGGAAATCAAAATCAGCTGTATTCATTTTTTTCATCATTCTTTCTAAGTTCTAATCTTATCCATTATAACATGTTTCAAGTTTGGGCGCTCTTTTTTTAGAAATTAAATCGTTTTCACTTGACATAAATTGGTCTATACCATATAATAAATATAGATTAAAACGGAGGATGAAAAGATGAAAGTTATTAAAGTTGAAAATCAAGTTGAAGGTGGAAAAGTTGCTTTTGAGATTTTGAAGGAAAAATTGGCCAATGGTGCTCAAACATTAGGACTTGCGACAGGGAGCAGCCCGCTTGAGTTTTACAAGGAAATCGTTGAGAGTGACCTTGATTTCTCAAATCTAACCAGTGTAAACCTTGATGAGTATGTAGGACTTGACGGAGACAATCCTCAGTCTTACCGCCACTTTATGCAAGAACACTTATTCAACCAAAAACCATTTAAAGAAAGCTTCTTACCCCGTGGGATTAAGGACAATGCTGAAGCTGAAGTGGAACGCTACAACCAAATTTTGGCTGATCATCCAGTTGATCTCCAAATTTTAGGAATTGGACGCAATGGACATATCGGCTTTAACGAACCAGGCACTTCATTTGACAGTCAAACGCATCTAGTAGAACTTGATCAATCTACTATCGAAGCCAATGCTCGCTTCTTTGACAAGATTGAAGACGTTCCAACTCAAGCCATCTCAATGGGGATTAAAAACATCTTGGATGCCAAGTCAATTATTCTCTTTGCTTACGGTGAGTCGAAAGCAGAGGCCATTGCTGGAACAGTATCAGGCCCAGTGACTGAGAACCTCCCAGCAAGTAGCCTACAAAACCACCCTGATGTGACTATTATTGCGGATGCTGAAGCGCTCAGCTTGCTTGAAAAGTAAAATTACAAGAACCACTTGCTCTTTGGAGTGAGTGGCTTTTTACTTCAAATGTTCACTATCCTGCTAAAGTGGTATAATATAGCTATACGAGGAGGCTCGACTTTGATTTATATAATTGGTTTTACTTGTTTTTTACTTTTGATGTTACTGTTTTCTCGTCTCATTCAGCAATCAAAGAACCCTTCGGGCTTTCTAGGAAAACGAATGATGAAATTGTGGAATAGAGCCTACCTCCCCATGTTTGTATGGGCAATTCGTCATCTGGATAGGACATTTTACCCTGTAATCTTAGATGTAGGAGTTGGAAATGGCCGTTCAACCATCCTACTGAAAGAAACTTTTCTGCAAAGTACTATAACTGGAATCGATATTTCAGATGCTGCAGTAGCTCAAGCCAAACAGATAGAGATAACTAATTTAAAATTTGAACGAAGAGACGTTAGGGAGACAGGCTTTTCTGATGAAAGTGTTGATTTAATCACAGCCTTTCAAACTCATTTTCATTGGCAGGATCTAGAGGCTTCTTTTATAGAACTTCGAAGAGTACTCAAATCAGACGGGATGCTCTTGCTGGCTTGTGAATATAACAAGTTATCTTATTTTTTACCAGAGGTTCAAAGCGAAGAAGCATTTAGACGATTCTTGTTATCAGTAGGCTTTGAGCTCATAACTAGTCAAAGAAAGGGATCGTGGATCCTTTATAAAATTGTTAAAAACTAATGGAGGTACAATCATGAAACAATTATTTTTATGTTCATACTTTGCTGGAGTCAAAAAGCTTTTTAGCGATTATGCAAAGGAAAAGAATCTAGAAAACAAGGTTTTATTTATTCCTACCGCTGGGAACAAAGAGGATTATACTGCCTATATCGATGAGGCTCAGCAAACATTCAGAGATTTAGGATTTGAGATAGAGGTTCTAGATATTGCTTCTTGTGATCGAGAAACTGCACAGGCAAAGATTTTCCAAAGTAAGATTCTTTATATCTCAGGCGGGAATACCTTTTATTTATTGCAAGAATTAAAGAAAAAGCAACTCCTATCTCTCATCAAAGAGCAAATAAGAGATGGGTTGGTCTATGTGGGAGAATCAGCAGGGGCTATCATTACAGCCAAGGATATTGACTACAATAAACTAATGGACGACAAGACGGTAGCGAAAGAGTTATCGGATACAGCGGGATTGGATGAAGTGGAGTTTTACATCCTTCCACATTATGGTGAGGAGCCTTTTACTGATAGTAGCAAGAAGACCTTTGAAACCTATAAAAATCAGCTCGACTTAATGCGAATGAACAATTCACAAGCTGTTATTGTAAATGATAAAGAAATAAAAGTTGTTTCTGAACAGGATTAAAATAATTTTTTTTTTCGCTATTATGACATCTATTCTAATACGTTGTCCCTTTTAAAAAGAAAATTGAAGATAATATAAGTTTTGGCAGTTTTTCCTTGACATTTATTCATTTTGCGTGTAAAATGGAATAGATCTTGAACTTGAAGGGAGTGAAAAAAATGTCTAAAACAGTAGTACGTAAGAATGAATCTCTTGACGATGCACTTCGTCGTTTCAAACGTGCGGTTACTAAAGCTGGTACTCTTCAAGAAACACGCAAACGTGAATTCTATGAAAAACCTTCTGTAAAACGTAAACGTAAATCAGAAGCAGCTCGTAAACGTAAAAAATTCTAATTGGAAATGAAAGGCTAGAGAAATCTAGCCTTTTTATTTTTAAATAAATACTGTAAATCCTGCAAAAAAAGGAAACTTCCAACTACAATTTGATATAATAGTAGGGAGAACTCGATTGAAGGAGGAAATTATGTCGGTTTTAGTAAGAGAAGTCATTGAAAAGCTCAGACTAGATATTGTCTATGGTGAAGGCGAATTGCTTGAAAAGGAAATCAACACTGCGGACATTATGAGACCTGGTCTTGAAATGACGGGCTATTTTGATTACTATACTCCAGAACGGATTCAACTGTTAGGGATGAAGGAGTGGTCCTATTTGGTCGCTATGCCTGCCCATAACCGTTATCAAGTTTTGAAGAAAATGTTTCTACCTGAAACACCTGCTGTCATCGTTGCTCGTGGCTTGGTAGTGCCAGAAGAAATGTTGAAAGCTGCTAGGGAATGTAAGATTGCGATTTTAACCAGTCGAACATCAACCAGTCGTTTATCTGGAGAGTTATCTAGCTACCTTGATTCCCGTTTGGCTGAACGTACGAGCGTGCATGGTGTCTTGATGGACATCTATGGCATGGGTGTCTTGATCCAAGGGGATAGTGGTATCGGTAAGAGTGAGACAGGTCTTGAGCTTGTGAAACGTGGACACCGTTTGGTAGCAGACGACCGTGTAGATATCTTTGCCAAGGATGAAATGACCCTTTGGGGAGAGCCCGCTGAAATATTGAAGCATTTACTTGAGATTCGTGGAGTGGGTATTATTGACGTGATGAGTCTCTACGGAGCAAGTGCTGTAAAAGATTCCTCACAAGTCCAGTTGGCTGTTTACTTGGAAAATTATGATACCCATAAGACCTTTGACCGTCTAGGAAATAATGCCGAAGAACTCGAAGTTTCTGGTGTAACGATTCCACGTATCCGCATTCCAGTAAAAACAGGACGCAATATCTCCGTTGTTATTGAGGCGGCAGCTATGAACTATCGCGCTAAGGAAATGGGCTTTGATGCGACGCGTTTATTTGAAGAACGCTTGACTAATCTCATCTCCAAAAATGAGGTGAAAGATGATTAATCCAGTTGCGTTTGAAATCGGTCCTTTTTCCATTCGTTGGTATGCTTTGTGTATTGTGGCTGGATTGGTCTTGGCTGTCTACCTTGCCATGAAAGAAGCTCCCAAAAAGAAAATTCTATCAGATGATATTTTGGATTTTATCCTGATTGCTTTTCCGGTAGCTATTTTAGGTGCTAGACTATACTACGTACTCTTTCGTTTAGATTATTACCTGCAAAATCCAGGTGAAATCATTGCCATCTGGAATGGTGGTTTGGCCATTTATGGAGGTTTGATAGCAGGGGCTATTGTTCTTTATATCTTTGCAGATAGAAAGCTGATTAATACTTGGGATTTCTTAGATATTGCAGCACCGAGCGTCATGATTGCCCAGAGTTTAGGCCGCTGGGGAAATTTCTTTAACCAAGAAGCCTACGGTGCAGCAGTGGATAATCTGGATTATTTGCCAGGCTTTATTCGTGACCAGATGTACATCGAGGGGAGCTATCGTCAACCGACCTTTCTATATGAGTCGGTTTGGAATATGATCGGTTTTGCTTTGATTTTGATTTTTAGACGAAAATTAAAAGGAATCAGACGCGGTCAGATCACGGCATTCTACTTGATTTGGTATGGCTTTGGTCGTATGATCATCGAAGGGATGCGGACAGATAGTCTTATGTTCTTTGGGCTGCGAGTTTCCCAATGGTTATCAGTTGTCCTTATCGGACTCGGTATTTTTATCATACTTTATCAAAATCGGAAGAAAGCCCCTTTCTATCATACAGAGGAGGAAAAATAAATGTTAGAAGTTGCATATATTCTTGTTGCGATTGCTTTGATCGTCTGTTTAGTCTATTTGACAATCACGATTCAAAAAGCAGGTCGTATGATTGATGAGACAGAGAAAACCATCAAAACATTGAGCTCAGATGTGAACGTTACCTTGCATCAGACTAATGAATTACTGGCTAAGGTCAATGTGTTAGCAGACGATATCAATATCAAAGTTGCGACGATTGATCCACTCTTTACGGCTGTGGCAGACTTGTCAGAGTCAGTATCTGATCTCAACCAACATGCCCGTGTTTTAGGTAAAAAAGCTTCATCAGCTGGTTCAAAGACCATTAAAACAGGTGCAAGCTTGTCCGCTCTTCGTTTCGCAAGTAAATTTTTCAAAAAATAGAAAAGGAGAAATCTTATGGGAAAACTATCCTCAATCCTTTTAGGAACGGTTTCTGGTGCTGCTCTTGCTTTGTTTTTGACGAGTGATAAGGGTAAGCAAGTTTGTAGTCAAGCTCAGGATTTTCTAGATGATTTGAGAGAAGATCCAGAATACGCTAGAGAGCAGGTTTGTGAAAAACTGACAGAAGTGAAGGAACAGGCAACTGACTTTGTGCTGAAAACAAAGGAACAAGTAGAATCTGGTGAAATCACTTTTGATAGTGTCCTTGACCAAGCTAAAAACTGTGCTCGACAAGCGACAGAAGCATCCAAGGAAACCTTTAACAATCTCAAGGAGCAGTGGCAAGAACAGTCAGTAACTCCAGACGTTGCTGAAGGCCAAGAAGAAATCATCATCGATATTACTGAAGTATAAGGTAACACCATCTCTGGTTTTTGGAGATGGTGATTTTTATCTGCAAGCCTGTCTTTGTGGTATAATAAATACTATGCAGAAAAAACCAACGTCCGCCTACGTGCATATTCCCTTTTGTACACAGATTTGTTATTATTGTGACTTTTCAAAAGTTTTTATCAAGAATCAACCAGTAGATAGTTATCTGGAGCATCTGCTAGAGGAGTTTCGTTCTTATGATATCCAAAAGTTGCGAACTCTCTACATTGGAGGTGGGACGCCAACGGCTTTGTCAGCTCCGCAATTAGAGCTACTCTTAGATGGCTTGACTAAAAATCTAGACTTGTCTGTCTTGGAAGAGTTGACCATTGAGGCCAACCCAGGCGACTTGGATGCGGATAAGATTGCGGTTTTGAAACAGTCACCAGTCAATCGTATTTCCTTGGGAGTGCAGACTTTTGATGACAAAATGCTGAAAAAGATTGGGCGTAGTCACTTGGAGAAGGATATTTATGAAAATATCGACCGCCTCAAACTGGCTAGTTTTGACAATATCTCCATCGATCTAATCTATGCTCTTCCAGGTCAAACTATGGCTCAGGTCAAGGACAATGTAGCTAAGGCTATCTCGCTTGATATTCCTCATATGAGCCTTTATAGCTTGATTTTGGAAAATCATACGGTCTTTATGAACCGCATGCGACGTGGGAAGTTGCCTTTGCCTAAGGAGGAACTTGAAGCTGAGATGTTTGAGTACATCATCGCAGAGCTTGAGCGAGCTGGTTTTGAGCATTATGAGATTTCCAATTTCTCTAAACCCGGATTTGAAAGTCGCCACAATCTCATGTACTGGGACAATGCCGAGTATTATGGTATCGGTGCGGGTGCTTCAGGTTATGTGAACGGGGTACGTTATAAAAACCACGGTCCTATCCGCCACTATCTCAGTGCGGTAGAGGCAGGAAATGCTCGGATAACAGAAGAACACCTGAGTCAAAGGGAGCAGATGGAAGAAGAAATGTTTCTGGGACTCCGCAAGAAATCTGGGGTTTCCATGGCACTATTTGAGGAAAAATTTGGACGGTCCTTTGATGGACTTTATGGCGAAATCATCAGAGACTTGGTTCAACAAGGACTCATGCAGATCGACGGTGATCGTGTCCGAATGACAAAGAGAGGTCTCTTCTTGGGAGACACTGTAGCAGAACGATTTATTTTGGAGTAGAACAATGGGTTTAACTTATCAAATGAAAATGAAAATTCCTTTTGATATGGCGGACATGAACGGTCATATCAAACTTCCAGATGTGATTTTGCTGTCCTTGCAAGTATCAGGTATGCAATCGATTGAGCTGGGAGTCAGTGACAAGGACGTCTTGGAACGCTACAATCTGGTCTGGATTATCACGGATTATGAAATTGACGTGGTTCGCTTGCCTCGCTTTGCTGAGGAGATTACGATTGAAACAGAAGCATTGACTTACAATCGTCTTTTTTGCTACCGCCGTTTCACCATCTATGATGAAGCAGGCCAAGAAATCATTCGCATGTTGGCAACCTTTGTTCTCATGGACAGAGATAGTCGTAAAGTCCATGCTGTCGAACCGGAGATTGTTGCTCCTTACCAGTCTGAGTTTGATAAAAAACTCATCCGTGGGCCGAAGTATGCTAACCTAGAAGACCCGATCAGTAAAGACTACCATGTTCGTTTTTACGACTTGGATATGAATGGTCATGTCAATAATAGTAAATATCTGGATTGGATTTTTGAGGTCATGGGAGCAGACTTTTTGACCAAGTATATTCCAAAGAAAATCAATCTCAAATATGTCAAAGAAGTGCGACCAGGTGGTATGATTGCTTCAGCATATGAACTCAATGGACTAGAAAGCAAGCATGAGATTATCAGTGATGGCGAGATCAATGCCCAAGCTATGATTACATGGCAAGAAATTAAAGGCAATTAGAAAGGACGATATGGCTTATAAAGGTTATTTAATTGATTTAGACGGAACCATTTACAAGGGAAAAGACCGGATTCCCGCAGGTGAGGCTTTTGTGCATGAATTGCAAAAACGAGAGATTCCCTATCTCTTTGTGACTAATAATACAACTCGTACTCCTGAGAGCGTTCAAGAGATGTTGGCTCAGAATTTTAATATCAACACGCCTCTATCAACTGTCTACACAGCGACTTTGGCAACCATCGACTATATGAATGACTTGGGACTGGAAAAGACAGTCTATGTCATCGGAGAAGCAGGACTCAAGGATGCCATTCAGGCGGCTGGTTATGTCGAAGATAAGCAAAATCCTGCCTATGTGGTAGTTGGACTGGACTGGCAAGTCGACTATGAAAAATTTGCGACGGCTACACTAGCTATCCAAAAAGGTGCTCACTTTATCGGAACCAATCCAGACCTTAATATCCCAACAGAGCGTGGTCTTTTGCCAGGTGCGGGGTCACTTGTAACACTTCTTGAAGCATCAACACGGGTCAAACCGGTTTATATCGGGAAACCGAATGCTATCATTATGGACAAGGCAGTTGAGCACTTGGGCTTGAAACGAGAAGAATTGCTCATGGTGGGGGATAACTACCTGACAGATATCCGAGCAGGGATTGACAATGGCATTCCAACGCTCTTGGTGACGACAGGTTTTACCAAGGCAGAAGAAGTGGCGGACTTGCCAATCGCCCCAACTCATGTGCTTTCTAGTCTTGCGGAGTGGGATTTTGATGAAAACTAAACTAACTTTTTGGGGAAGTGTGCTTTTTTTCCTCTCCCTTTCTATTCTCTTAACCATTTATCTAGCTTGGATTTTCTATCCTATGGAGATTGAGTGGCTGAATTTAACGGATAGAGTCTATCTAAAATCCGAAACCATTCAGTACAACTTTCAAATTTTGATGAATTACCTGACCAATCCCTTTAGTCAGGTCTTAGAGATGCCAGATTTTCGTTCGTCAGCGGCAGGCCTGCACCACTTTGCAGTGGTGAAGAATCTCTTCCACTTGGTTCAGCTAGTCACATTGGTGACACTGCCAAGTTTCTATTTCTTTGTTAAAAATATAGTAAAAAAAGGCTTTCTACCCCTATATCGTAAAAGTATCCTGGCTTTAGTGCTATTGCCTCTAATCATTGGGCTTGTGGGAGTGTTGATTGGTTTTGAGCAATTCTTTACTCTCTTCCATCAGATTCTCTTTGTGGGAGATGATACCTGGCTTTTTGATCCCGCAAAGGATCCCGTTATTTTGATTTTACCAGAGACCTTCTTCCTCCATGCTTTCCTTCTCTTCTTTGGACTCTATGAAAGTTTCTTTGGTTTTCTTTATTTGAAAAGTCGTAGAATACTTTAATGTGTTGCATTGATAAAACAGAGATGAAGTTAAAAATTCTTACGAGGAGTGAATTAACTTCATTGGAATTGAGTAATTCGTTCGCATACAGTCTATTTTTCTAGAAAAAAATAGGCTTTTTTCTAGAAATTGCTAGTCAAGCGCTTTATTTTTTTGTATAATAAGAATAGCAAAGTATAGATAAAGAAGAGAAAAGCATGATTACACTATTTTTATCACCGAGCTGTACATCATGTCGTAAGGCAAAGGCCTGGTTAGAGACGCATAAAGTTCCTTTTGAGGAGCACAATATTATGACCAGTCCTTTAACAAGAAAAGAATTGCAACACATTCTTTCCTTGACCGAAAATGGTACTGATGACATCATTTCAACTCGTTCAAAAATTTTCCAAAAATTGGATATTGATGTAGAGAGTATTTCGGTATCGGAGTTGCTTCAGTTGATTGAGCAATATCCTAGTCTTTTGCGTCGCCCAATTATTATTGATACCAAACGCATGCAGATCGGTTTTAATGAAGATGAGATTCGTGCTTTTCTCCCTCGTAGTTACCGTAAACAAGAACTAAAAGAAGCAACATTGAGAGCTGGTATTGGATAGATGAACAAACAGTATAGTTACCCACTAGATTTGTCGTGGAGCACTGAAGAACTTGCTTCAGTGCTTTCTTTTTTTAATGATGTTGAAGCTGCCTATGAAGACAAGGTAGAAGCAAAAAAACTGCTAGAGTCTTACAAGGAATTTAAGTCTGTCGTTCCGAGCAAAAGTGAAGAAAAACGCCTAGGCCGCGAATTTGAGACGGCTAGCGGTTATTCCTTCTATCATGCAGTTCAATTAGCAAAAGAAAAAAGAGAAGGGAAGATTTCTCTTGGAAACTAAATTTGAATTTGCCAAACAGATTGTGCAAGAGGCTGCAGATTACATTTTGGCCCACATGAAAGAAGATTTGCAGGTCGAGCGAAAGTCTTCCCCTACAGACTTGGTGACGCGTTTGGATAAGGAAGTTCAGGATCTCTTAGTTCAGAGAATTTTAGCATCTTATCCAGAAGACTTGATTTGTGCAGAAGAGGGCTGTTTACGTGCTGCAGTCGGCCAGGGGAATGTTTGGGTGATCGATCCCATTGACGGTACCAATAACTTTGTCGCCCAGCAGGAAGATTTTGCTGTGATGTTGGCTTATTTTGAGAATGGTGTGGGCAAATTTGGTATCATTTATGATGTCATGAAAGGCGATTGTTACCATGGTGGTGGTGCCTTTCCTCCTTGTCGTAATAATGAGCCCTTACCAACTTTTAAAAAGAAATCTCTTCAAGAATTTTTAGTGGCTGGTAACTCAGGTATGTTTGAAACCAATGAGTGGGGCCTGGCGGATTTGGGGCGAGCAGCTTTGGGAGTCCGTGTCTACGGCAGTGCGGCCATTAGTTTTGCCAAGGTTTTATCGGGTCGTCTGCTGACCTATATTACCTACTTGCAGCCATGGGATTACGCTGCGGCTAGTATTTTAGGGGAAAGTCTGGGGTATCGTCTTCTTACAGTTTCTGGTGAGCCTGTTGATTTTCAAACACGTCAGCCAGTCATGATGGTGCCAATCGAGATGCAAGAAGAGATTCAGTCCTATATTTATGAAAGGAAAGAAAATTAAATGCAATTTCCAGAAGGATTTGTTGAAAAATATGAAGCGATACTAGAAGATGAGGCAAGAGATTTTCTTGCCTCTTTTAAACAGGAAGCGGTATCGGCTTTTCGGGTTAATCCCTTAAAAGAAAGTCAGCTATCGTTTGCAGATGCCATTCCTCATACACCTTGGGGGCATTATGGTAAGGTCTCTGGAAAGTCTCCAGAGCACGTGACAGGTTTCGTTTATTCGCAAGAGCCTGCAGCTCAAATAGTGGCCCAGGTAGCTCAACCAAGTCCTGGCATGAAGGTCTTGGACTTGGCGGCAGCACCAGGTGGAAAATCCACTCAACTAGCAGCTTATCTGGCTAATCAAGGAGTCCTTATTTCCAACGAAATTTCAAGTAAACGTGCTAAGATTTTAGTGGAAAATATGGAGCGGTTTGGTGCTACAAACGTAGTTGTGACCAATGAGTCTGCGGACCGCTTAGCCAAGGTCTTTAAAGGTTATTTTGATGTGATTGTCCTTGATGCCCCTTGCTCGGGTGAAGGGATGTTCCGTAAGCAGCCAGATGCCATGGACTATTGGAGTACCGATTATCCTAGTCAATGTGCTAGTCTCCAAAGGGAAATTCTAGAAGATGCAGTGACCATGCTTGCAGAAGGTGGCCGTCTGGTCTACTCGACCTGTACTTGGTCACCTGAGGAAAATGAAGAAATCGTCCGCTGGTTGCTTGATACTTATGATTTTGAATTGCTTCCAGTCGAGCATGTGAACGGTATGGTAGCAGGAATTGATCTTCCTGAAACGGCTCGAATGTACCCTCATCATTTCAAGGGAGAAGGCCAGTTTGTAGCCCACCTGCAGTTTAAGGGAGAAAATCCAGCACCTAAATTCAAAGCCAGCAAGAGCAATCTCAGTCGTGAACAACTGGATTTGTGGCATGATTTTGCCCAAAAACATCTAAAAATATCGCTAATTGGCGTACTACAAACTTTTGGAGACCAACTTTATCTCTTACCAGAGATGCTACCTGATTTAGGGAAACTTAAAATTGCCCGAAATGGACTTCATCTGGGTACTTTTAAGAAGAAACGCTTCGAACCAAGCTTTGCTCTGGGATTGGCCTTAAAACCAAGTCAGGTGAAACAAAGGGTAGAAATCAAGGATGAGAACTTTGTAAAATATGTGGCTGGGGAGACAGTTCAGTTAGCAGAAAGTCTACCAAATGGCTGGTATCAAGTTGTGGTTCAAGGAAACGGATTAGGCTTTGCAAAAGTTACTGGAAATGTTTTGAAAAATTATTATCCAAAAGGGCTCAGATTCAAGTGAAAAAGCTAGTCAAAGAATCTATTCTATGTTATATTGGAAGTATGAGTTTTTTCTGATAGTCTTTCATTTTTACTTATATTATGTGATGGAATTGTCCGCCCCTAAGAATGTCTAGATAAAATCAAGCGGGACAACCATTGATGATAATTGGATGATCAGGACAAACGGAAGAAATCAGAACATTCATCATTATGTTCAAGGAGAAAAATAGTGAAAAAAAGAAAAAAGCTCGTCCTATCTCTTGCGACTCTTTTGCTGGCAGGCTCTCTAGCAGGATGTGCAAGCTGGATTGATCGTGGAGAAACCATGACAGCCGTCGGTTCAACTGCTCTTCAGCCTTTGGTTGAAGCCGCAGCAGACGAATTTGGTTCAAAAAATATCGGAAAAACAGTCAACGTTCAAGGTGGAGGTTCGGGAACAGGACTTTCTCAGGTGCAGTCTGGAGCAGTAGACATCGGGAACTCTGACGTCTTTGCTGAGGAAAAAGATGGAATTGATGCTTCAGCTCTAGTAGACCACAAGGTTGCAGTGGCTGGTCTGGCAGTGATTGTGAACAAAGAAGTGGCTGTTGAAAATCTCACAACCGAGCAACTTCGCAAAATCTTTACAGGTGAAGTGACCAATTGGAAAGAAGTTGGGGGCAAAGACCTGGCAATTTCAATCATCAACCGAGCAGCAAGTTCTGGTTCACGAGCAACCTTTGACAATGTCGTAATGAATGGCCAATCTGCTATGCAGAGCCAAGAGCAGGATTCCAATGGAATGGTCAAGTCGATTGTCTCCCAAACTCCAGGAGCCATTTCTTATCTTGCCTTTGCCTATGTGGATGACTCAGTCAAGACCATGAAGCTCAATGGGTATGAGCCTACGTCTGAAAATGTAACGACCAACAACTGGCCTTTGTGGTCTTATGAGCACATGTATACCCTAGGTCAGCCGAATGAGTTGGCGACTGAATTTTTAAAATTCATCCTCTCAGACGAAGCCCAAAATGGAATTGTTAAGGGCATGGGCTACATCTCTATCAATGAAATGAAAGTTCAAAAGGATGCTTCAGGTACCGTTACAGCAGTAGAAGGAGGTCAATAATGAATCAAGAAGAATTATCTAAAAAATTACTCTCTCCTTCAAAGAACTCTCGCCTTGAGAAGTTTGGTAAAGGTTTGACCTTCACTTGCCTTTCTTTGATTGTCATCATTGTGGCGATGATTTTGATTTTTGTAGCTCAGAAAGGCTTATCGACCTTCTTTGTCAATGGGGTGAACATCTTTGATTTCCTCTTTGGACAAACTTGGAATCCTTCAGGGAAACAATTTGGTGCCCTTCCGATGATTTTGGGTTCCTTTATTGTGACGATTTTGTCAGCCTTGATTGCAACTCCCTTTGCCATTGGTGCGGCAGTCTTTATGACAGAAGTATCACCCAAAGGTGCTAAGATTTTGCAACCAGCCATTGAACTTCTCGTCGGTATTCCTTCAGTCGTCTATGGGTTTATCGGTTTGCAAGTTGTAGTGCCTTTTGTTCGTAGCATCTTTGGTGGAACTGGTTTTGGGATTTTGTCAGGTATTTTCGTTCTCTTTGTCATGATCCTACCAACTGTAACCTTTATGACAACAGACAGCTTGCGTGCTGTTCCTCGTCATTACCGTGAAGCTAGTTTAGCTATGGGAGCCACTCGTTGGCAAACCATCTGGCGTGTGACCTTGAAAGCAGCACGTTCAGGTATTTTCACTGCAGTGGTCTTTGGGATGGCGCGTGCTTTTGGTGAAGCCCTTGCTATTCAGATGGTTGTCGGAAACTCAGCAGTTATCCCAACCTCACTAACAACACCAGCTGCGACTTTGACTTCTGTTTTGACTATGGGAATTGGGAATACCGTCATGGGAACGGTTGATAATAACGTTCTCTGGTCGCTGGCCTTAGTCTTGCTCTTGATGAGTTTGGCCTTTAACAGTGTGATTAAATTGATTACGAAAGAAAGAGGAAAGAAAAACTATGCACGCTAAGAAATTAGATAAACTTGCAACAGCTGTCCTCTATACCATCGCGGGTATCATCGTGGCCATTTTGGCGTCCTTGATTCTCTATATCTTGGTGAGAGGGTTACCGCACATCTCTTGGTCCTTCTTGACTGGGAAATCCTCCTCTTATCAAGCAGGTGGGGGTATCGGGATTCAGCTCTATAATTCCTTCTTCCTTTTGGTCATTACCTTGATCATTTCTGTTCCTTTATCCATGGGAGCTGGCGTTTTCCTTGCTGAGTATGCCAAAAAAGGGCCTGTGACCAATTTTATTCGTACCTGTATTGAGATTTTGTCTTCTCTACCATCAGTCGTTGTGGGTCTCTTTGGTTACTTGATCTTTGTTGTCCAGTTTGAGTATGGATTTTCAATTATTTCAGGTGCCTTAGCCTTGACGGTCTTTAACCTCCCTCAGATGACTCGAAATGTTGAGGATAGCTTAAAACATGTTCACCATACGCAACGTGAGGCTGGCTTAGCCCTTGGGATTTCTCGTTGGGAGACTGTGGTCCATGTCGTCATTCCAGAAGCCCTTCCAGGTATCGTAACGGGTGTTGTCTTGGAATCTGGCCGTATCTTTGGTGAAGCCGCTGCTCTTATCTATACAGCGGGACAATCCGCTCCATCCCTTGACTGGTCTAACTGGAATATCCTCAGTGTTACCAGTCCTATCTCAATTTTCCGTCAAGCAGAAACCTTGGCTGTCCACATTTGGAAGGTCAACAGTGAGGGAACCATTCCTGATGCTACTATCGTATCAGCAGGTTCTGCTGCTGTGCTCCTAATCTTTATCTTGATTTTTAACTTTGGGGCACGCAAACTCGGAAGCTATTTACACAAGAAATTAACCGCTGCCTAAAGGAGAAGCCATGTCAAAATATAACTGGGATGAAAAGCATATCATCACCTTCCCTGAAGAAAAAGTGGCCCTCTCAACCAAGGATTTACATGTTTACTATGGTAAAAATGAATCCATCAAGGGCATCGATATGCAATTTGAAAAAAATAAAATAACGGCCTTGATTGGTCCATCAGGATCTGGGAAATCTACCTATCTCCGTAGTCTCAATCGGATGAATGATACCATTGACATTGCCAAGGTCACAGGTCAAATCCTCTACCAAGGAATTGACGTCAATCGTCCAGAAATCAATGTCTATGAGATGCGTAAGCATATCGGAATGGTCTTTCAACGTCCAAATCCATTTGCCAAGTCTATTTACCGCAACATCACTTTTGCTCATGAACGTGCAGGTGTTAAGGATAAGAAAGTACTTGATGAAATTGTAGAAACCTCTCTAAGACAGGCTGCCCTTTGGGATCAGGTCAAAGACGACCTCCACAAATCAGCCTTGATGCTTTCTGGTGGTCAGCAACAACGTCTCTGTATCGCTCGTGCCATCTCTGTCAAGCCAGATATCCTCTTGATGGATGAGCCTGCTTCAGCCTTGGATCCGATTGCGACAGCCCAGCTGGAAGAAACAATGCTGGAATTAAAGAAGGATTTTACCATAATTATCGTTACCCACAGTATGCAACAGGCCGCCCGTGCGAGTGACTACACAGGATTTTTCTACTTGGGCGATTTGATCGAGTATGATAAGACATCCAACATTTTCCAAAATGCCAAGCTACAGTCTACCAATGACTATGTAACGGGACACTTTGGTTAGAAAGGAAGCAGTATGACAGAACCGATTTTGCAGGTTAAAGACCTGTCCGTTTATTACAATAAAAAGAAGGCCTTGAATAGTGTTTCTCTTTCTTTCCAACCCAAGGAAATAACCGCCCTCATTGGTCCATCAGGTTCAGGGAAGTCAACTCTTCTCAAGGCCATCAACCGCATGGGAGATTTAAACCCTGAGGTGACGACAACTGGAACAGTGATTTACAACGGTCACAATATCTATAGTCCTCGCACAGATACAGTTGAATTGCGTAAGGAAATCGGCATGGTTTTCCAACAGCCCAATCCCTTCCCTATGTCTATCTACGAAAATGTTGTTTACGGACTGCGAATCAATGGAGTCAAGGATAAACAAGTCCTTGATGAAGCAGTAGAAAAGGCCTTGCAACGTGCTTCTATCTGGGATGAGGTCAAGGACCGTTTGCATGATTCAGCCATTGGTCTTTCAGGAGGTCAACAGCAACGTGTCTGTGTTGCCCGTGTTTTGGCAACTAGCCCGAAAATTATCCTCTTAGATGAACCAACCTCGGCCTTGGATCCTATCTCGGCTGGAAAGATTGAGGAAACCTTGTATGGTCTAAAAGACAAATACACCATGCTCTTGGTAACGCGTTCCATGCAGCAGGCTTCTCGTATCTCTGATAAGACTGGCTTTTTCCTAGATGGAGATTTGATTGAGTTTAATGATACGAAGAAGATGTTCCTTTCCCCTCAAAACAAGGAAACAGAAGATTATATTACAGGAAAATTTGGATAAGGAGTTGAATGATGTTACGATCTCAATTTGAAGAAGATTTGGAGAAATTGCACAACCAGTTCTATGCTATGGGACAAGAAGTGCTCTCGCAGATCAATCGTACAGTGCGTGCCTTTGTCACGCATGACCGTGATTTGGCAAAAGAAGTCATCGAAGACGATGCAGAAGTAAATGAATATGAAGTGAAGTTGGAAAAGAAATCATTTGAAATGATCGCCCTCCAACAACCTGTTTCGCAAGACCTTCGTACCGTCTTGACCGTTCTCAAGGCAGTGTCAGACGTGGAACGCATGGGAGATCATGCAGTGTCTATCGCTGAGGCGACCATTCGTATGAAGGGGGAGCAACGTATCCCTTCTGTTGAAGAAGAAATCAAAAAGATGGGACGCGATGTGAAAAACTTCGTCGAAGCAGCTCTAGATCTCTATCTCAACGGTTCTGTGGATCAAGCCTACGAAGTAGCAGCGATGGATGAAAAAATCAACCATTACTTTGATAGCATCCGTGATTTGGCTACAGAAGAAATTAGGAAAAATCCTGAAGCTATCGTTACAGGCCGTGATTACTTCCAGGTCATTTCTTTCTTGGAACGTATCGGAGACTACGCAAAAAATATCTGTGAATGGGTTGTTTACTTTGAAACAGGTAAAATCGTCGAACTCTAAGAAATGGATTAAATATGCACTAAAAAGGCTAATCGACTCAGATTAGTCTTTGTTTTTTGAATAATAATGGAATTTTTTTGAAATGAAAATTCTGAAAATGTTGACAAGTATTTTCAAATAGGTTATAATTATTCAGAAATAACAGAAAGGTCGTTTATTTATGAAATTTAAAAAATGGATGTTAGTTGTATGTAGCATGCTTGCCAGCATGGTTTTGGTAGCTTGCCAATCAAGTACGGATAGTTCTCAGTCTGCTGTGGA
Source organism: Streptococcus oralis (assembly GCF_016028255.1). NCBI lineage: Bacteria > Bacillati > Bacillota > Bacilli > Lactobacillales > Streptococcaceae > Streptococcus > Streptococcus oralis. The sequence continues at coordinate 1,702,473 of NZ_CP065707.1, read as the reverse complement.
GGCTATCAAACAAAAAGGCAAGCTAGTCGTTGCGACCAGCCCAGACTATGCACCATTTGAATTCCAATCCTTGGTAGATGGTAAAAACCAAGTGGTTGGGGCAGATATTGATATGGCTCAAGCGATTGCAGATGAGCTTGGGGTTAAACTTGAAATCTCTAGCATGAGTTTTGACAATGTCTTGACCAGTCTTCAAACTGGAAAGGCTGACTTGGCCATTGCAGGAATTAGTGCTACAGATGAGAGAAAGGAAGTCTTTGACTTTTCAATCCCTTACTATGAAAACAAAATGAGCTTCTTGGTTAGAAAAGCCGATTTAGACAAATACAAGGATCTTTCAAGCCTCGCAAGTGCCAATATTGCAGCTCAAAAGGGAACTGTTCCAGAAACCATGGTCAAGGAACAATTGCCAAATGCCCAATTGACATCCTTGACCAATATGGGGGAAGCAGTTAATGAATTGCAGGCTGGAAAAGTGGATGCTGTTCATATGGATGAACCAGTTGCTCTTAGCTACGCAGGTAAAAACTCAGATCTTGCCGTTGCAACTGTTAATTTGACGATGAAAGATGGCGAAGCCAATGCTGTTGCTATCAAGAAGAATCAATCAGACTTGAAAGCAGTAGTCGATAAGGTTATCCAAAAACTAAAAGATGACGGAACCTATCAAAGCTATCTAGAAAAAGCAGCGAAACTAACAGAAGTTGAACAATAAGAAAAGAGCAGAGTTGGACTTTAATCCAATTCTGCTTTTATGTATTCTAATAACTCTTCTAGATTTTCGAGAGTGACTTTTGCAAATTGATATGGACAGGTTTTCAAATAAGCCTTCTCAAAAAAGTCTAGTTTGAGTGAGCTATGCTTTAAACTGGCAATTTTAGGATAGTTTCTCAAATCAAGCAAAAGACCATCGTGTAGAGAATAGTGGGGCAAGGGACAGGTGTTTTTTTCAAGTACCTCCTTAATCTGAGCTTGATAGTTCTCTTGAAGGGTCAATCGAGCTAGTCGATTTTTTTCAAATAACTGGCTGTCGATGTAAAGAGAGAGTGCCTTTTGCATGATAAGATTGCTGTCATAGTCCAGGATATTTTTGTAGGAAACAAAAGCCTCTTTTAGGGCATTTGGGAGAATGAGAGCGGTAATACGAAGGGCTGGAAAGAGGCTGGTTGAGAAGGATTTGATATAAATGACCCGATCCTCAGTATCCAGATAGTGGAAAGTTTGTCCCTTTTTAGAGTCTAAGTCACCTAGATAATCATCCTCTACGATATAAACACCATACTGGTTTGCTAGATCCAAAATAGCCCTTTTTTCCTGATCAGAATAGGAATGACCTAGGGGATAGTGGAAGCGAGGAATGGTGTAGAAAAACTTGATTTTCCCAGATTTAAACTGTTCTTCCAGTTTTTCAAGGTCAATGCCATCAATACGGCGTTCAATGGTCTGGTAGGCTAATCCTTGAGCGACCAAGAGACGATTCATCCGGTGATAGGTCGGCTGTTCGACCAAAATCTCCGCTCCCTTGCTCGGAAAGTCAATCTGAGAAAGGATAAAGAGAGCTTGCTGGGTACCAGAAGTCAGAACCAGTTGATCGGGTTTGCAGTAGAGGGCTTGGTCGAAAAGAAGTTGATGGACAGATTGTCTCAGCACCTCAAGGCCTTCTTGGTTGTCATAGTAGTTGAAGAGGTAGTTTTCTCGGCCTATCAGGGTTTCATTGATACAGAGTCGGAAGTCGTCATAGGCACTAGCATGTTCGTCAGTGACTTCGATTTCCAAGTCTTGGTGCTGTCCTTGTTCTAGAACATAGTAGCCACTTTGGGGTTTGGCATAGAGGTATTGTTCATGGCGTAATTCCAGTAGGGCTCGTTGGATAGTGTCCTTGCTACAGTGGAAGTCTTGGCTCAGTTGACGGATGGAGGGAAGCCGGCTACCTGTTGGAAATTTTCCTGATTCGATCCCCTTTTTTAGAAAGGAAACGACTGCTTGGTATTTACTTTCTTTCTTCATTCCAGACCTCCCTTGATTTTGTTACATTGTACCTTTTTTTTGCCTACTTGGCAATGGGAAAAGCATTTCTCCCTTTCACATCTAGGAGCAAATGTGGTATACTTAAAAAGTATGATGATTCATTGAAAAGAAGATAAGAAAGAGAATGGATAGAAAAGTGCAGGAACCGGTAAAATTATTTCAATACAATACTCTAGGTGCCCTTATGGCTGGTCTCTATGGCGGAACCATGACAGTAGGAGAATTGCTGGAACATGGCGACCTTGGTTTAGGAACCCTTGATTCGATTGATGGGGAGTTGATTGTCCTTGATGGCAAGGCTTACCAAGCCAAAGGTTCAGGGGAACAACCTGAAATTGTAGAAGTCGCACCTGATGCCCTTATTCCTTATGCGGCAGTGGTTCCCCATCAGGCAGAAGTGATTTTCCGCCAGCGCTTTGAGATGACGGACAAGGAATTGGAAAAGCGGATTGAGTCCTACTATGATGGGGAAAATCTCTTTCGCTCCATCAAGATTCATGGCGAATTTTCACAAATGCACGTGCGGATGATTCCCAAATCCACACCTGATACCAAATTTGCTGATGTGGCGACTCACCAACCTGAATATAGCCGTGAAAATGTATCGGGAACCATTGTTGGATTTTGGACACCGGAGATTTTCCATGGGGTGAGTGTTGCAGGCTACCATTTGCATTTTATCTCAGATGATTTGACCTTTGGTGGGCATGTGATGGACTTTGTTATCAAAGAAGGAATGATTGAGGTTGGGGCAGTCGACCAGTTGGACCAACGTTTTCCAGTCCAAGATCGCCAGTATTTATTTGCCAAATTTAACGTTGACGAGATGAAGAAAGACATTGATAAGTCAGAATAGGAGAAAAAGATGACACTACATATTATCCTTACCATGATCGCTTTGGTTTTAGTCCTAGTAGGTGGGACTTGGTACGCAAAAAAACGCTTTAAGATCTCTCTTGCAGTGATGGGCTTGGGGGCAATCGCATTTTTTGTTTCTTCTCAAGTGTTAGAGAAGATTGTTCACCTTCTGATACTCCATCCGCAAAAAGATGGAACCATTCCGCTCATGCAGGAGCAGCCTTTCTTATATGTCCTTTATGGAATCGCCATGGCGGCCCTCTTTGAGGAAACAGCCCGCCTTGTCTTTTTTAAATGGTTGGAGAAAAAGAGAAGTCTAGAAGATAGAGATGCTTTGGCTTATGGCTTGGGACATGGGGGCTTGGAGTTGCTCTATCTCGGGTTAGGAAGTTTGATTAGTCTTTTGATCCTCTTTTCACTCATCCAGTCTTCAAATACTGATGTAGCCAATCTCCTTCCAAAGTCTACCCTCGAAACGGTTCAGTCTCTATCGGTATGGCAGGTTTATTTATTAGGAGTTGAACGTGTGCTTGCTCTGGTTCTACAAATTGGTCTTTCCATCTGGGTCTATCAAAGTGTTCGTCAAAAGAAATGGATCTACCTCGTTGCTGCCTATGGTTTGCATGCCTTGTTTGACTTGGCTCCAGCCTTATCTCAAGTAGGATGGATTGCAAATCCACTTCTAGTGGAGGTCATTCTTCTTTTAGAAGTACTAGCTTTTATCTGGCTTACAAAATCTACATTTTGGAAAAAATCATAAAAAGAGGGAAACCTCTTTTTTTACGCAATGCTTTGACACCAAGAATTTTCCTGTCGTCAAATGTCTCTAAAAATGGTATAATGGAATGAATTTTGAAAAAGGAAGAGTGACATGTCAGTAAAAGAAAAAATGCTTGAAATCTTAGAAGGGATTGATATCCGTTTCAAGGAACCCTTGAAGACCTATACCTATACCAAGGTAGGAGGTCGAGCGGATTACCTAGTTTTGCCACGCAATCGCTATGAGATGGCGCGTGTCGTCCAATTTGCCAATCAGGAGAATATTCCTTGGATGGTGCTAGGAAATGCCAGCAATATCATCGTTCGTGAAGGTGGAGTCCGTGGTTTTGTCATCTTGTGTGATAAGCTTAATAACGTTTCAGTTGATGGTTATACCATTGAGGCAGAAGCGGGTGCTAATTTGATCGAGACAACACGTATTGCACTTCGTCATAGTTTGACTGGTTTTGAGTTTGCTTGCGGCATTCCAGGAAGCATCGGTGGAGCTGTCTTTATGAATGCAGGTGCATACGGAGGTGAGATTGCTCATATCTTGCAGTCTTGTCAAATTTTGACCAAGGAAGGGGAAATCGAGACCTTGTCAGCCAAGGATTTGGCTTTTGGTTACCGCCATTCAGCTATTCAGGATTCTGGGGCCATTGTCTTGTCGGCTAAATTTGCTCTTGCTCCAGGAAATCACCAGGTCATCAAGCAGGAAATGGATCGCTTGACGCACCTACGTGAACTCAAACAACCTCTAGAATACCCATCTTGTGGTTCGGTCTTTAAGCGTCCAGTGGGGCATTTTGCAGGACAGTTAATTTCAGAGGCTGGCTTGAAAGGCTATCGTATCGGTGGTGTTGAAGTATCTGAAAAGCATGCTGGTTTCATGATCAATGTTGCTGACGGAACGGCGAAAGACTACGAGGACTTGATCCAATCTGTTATTGAAAAAGTCAAGGAACACTCAGGTGTCACCCTTGAGAGAGAAGTTAGAATCTTGGGTGAGAAGGAATAAGGTTTCGCCAGAATAGCTGCTGCTATGTCAATGGAAAGGGGGTGAAAGCCTATCGGTAGCGAAGATGTATGCAGGTGGTTTTACTCCCTGCAAGAGGTAGTAGCGGCCTGACAGAGCCCTGATCTGTTAATTTATGAAAAAGAAGGAATTTATGCCAATTGAAAAAACCAATTATTGAATTCAAAAACGTCTCTAAAGTTTTTGAAGACAGCAACACCAAGGTTCTCAAAGACATTAACTTTGAGTTGGAAGAAGGAAAGTTCTATACCCTTTTAGGCGCATCAGGTTCAGGGAAATCAACCATCCTAAACATCATTGCAGGTTTACTGGATGCGACGACAGGGGATATTTTGCTGGATGGGGTACGAATCAACGACATCCCAACCAACAAGCGTGATGTTCATACGGTCTTCCAATCCTATGCCTTGTTTCCACATATGAATGTGTTTGAAAATGTTGCCTTTCCACTCCGCTTGCGTAAAATCGACAAGAAAGAAATCGAACAACGCGTAGCGGAAGTTCTCAAGATGGTTCAGTTGGAAGGTTACGAGAAGCGTTCCATTCGTAAACTCTCTGGAGGACAACGTCAGCGTGTGGCCATTGCCCGTGCCATCATCAACCAACCCCGTGTGGTCTTGCTGGACGAGCCTTTATCAGCGCTGGACTTGAAGTTGCGAACAGATATGCAGTACGAACTGCGTGAATTGCAACAACGATTGGGGATTACCTTTGTCTTTGTCACTCACGATCAGGAAGAAGCCCTGGCCATGAGTGACTGGATTTTCGTTATGAATGATGGCGAGATTGTCCAGTCAGGAACGCCAGTGGACATCTATGATGAGCCGATCAACCACTTTGTTGCCACCTTTATCGGTGAGTCCAACATCTTGCCAGGAACCATGATTGAAGACTACTTGGTCGAGTTCAACGGCAAACGCTTTGAAGCGGTCGATGGAGGGATGAAGCCAAATGAGCCTGTTGAGGTTGTCATTCGTCCAGAGGACTTGCGCATTACCCTTCCTGAAGAAGGTAAGCTCCAAGTCAAGGTTGATACTCAGCTTTTTCGTGGGGTTCACTACGAGATTATCGCCTATGACGAACTCGGAAATGAATGGATGATCCACTCGACTCGTAAGGCCATTGTGGGCGAGGAAATCGGTCTGGACTTTGAACCAGAAGATATCCACATCATGCGTCTCAACGAAACCGAAGAAGAGTTCGATGCTCGTATCGAGGAGTACGTAGAAATCGAAGAGCAAGAAGCAGGTCTAATTAACGCGATCGAGGAGGAAAGAGATGAAGAAAACAACCTCTAAACTCTTTGTAGTGCCCTACATGCTTTGGATTGCCCTCTTTGTCCTTGCACCCTTGGTCTTGATTTTCGGTCAATCCTTTTTCAACATTGAAGGGCAGTTTAGTTTAGAAAACTATAAATCCTACTTTGCGTCACAAAATCTGACCTATCTCAAAATGAGTTTCAACTCTGTGCTCTATGCGGGGATTGTGACCATGGTGACGCTGCTTATCAGCTATCCAACGGCCCTCTTTTTGACCCGTCTCAAGCACCGTCAACTCTGGCTCATGCTGATTATTCTGCCAACCTGGATTAACCTGCTCCTCAAGGCCTATGCCTTTATCGGGATTTTTGGTCAGAATGGTTCTATTAACCAATTCTTGGAATTCATCGGAATCGGTTCGCAGCAGTTGCTCTTTACTGATTTCTCCTTTATATTTGTCGCAAGCTACATCGAGCTTCCCTTTATGATTTTGCCGATTTTCAATGTCTTGGACGATATGGATAACAATCTTATCAATGCCAGTTATGACCTCGGTGCGACCAAGTGGGAGACCTTCCGTCATGTCATTTTCCCTCTATCTATGAATGGAGTGAGAAGTGGGGTCCAGTCCGTCTTTATCCCCAGTTTGAGTCTCTTCATGCTGACACGTTTGATTGGGGGTAACCGCGTTATCACACTGGGAACGGCCATTGAGCAGAACTTCCTGACCAATGACAACTATGGAATGGGTTCTACCATCGGTGTAATCCTCATCCTGACCATGTTCATCACCATGTGGGTGACCAAGGAAAGGAGAGAACGATGAAAAAATTTGCCAATCTCTACCTAGCCTTTGTCTTTATCATCCTTTATTTGCCAATTTTTTACTTGATTGGCTATGCCTTTAATGCTGGCGATGATATGAACAGCTTTACTGGTTTTAGCTTGAGCCATTTTAAAACCATGTTTGGTGATGGTCGTCTCATGTTGATCCTCACCCAAACCTTTTTCTTGGCCTTTCTATCAGCCTTGATAGCGACCATTATCGGGACTTTTGGTGCTATCTATATCTACCAGTCTCGTAAGAAATACCAAGAAGCCTTTTTATCACTCAATAATATCCTCATGGTTGCGCCTGACGTTATGATTGGTGCCAGCTTCTTGATTCTCTTTACCCAGCTTAAGTTTTCACTTGGATTTTTGACGGTTCTATCTAGTCACGTGGCCTTTTCCATCCCTATCGTGGTCTTGATGGTCTTGCCTCGTCTCAAGGAGATGAATGGTGACATGATTCATGCGGCTTATGACTTAGGAGCCGGTCAGTTCCAGATGTTCAAAGAAATTATGTTGCCATATCTAACGCCGTCTATCATCGCAGGTTATTTCATGGCCTTTACCTATTCGCTGGATGACTTTGCCGTGACCTTCTTTGTCACAGGAAATGGCTTTTCGACCCTATCAGTTGAGATTTACTCTCGTGCTCGTAAGGGAATTTCACTAGAAATCAATGCCCTGTCTGCCCTTGTCTTTCTCTTTAGTATTATCCTAGTTGTAGGCTATTACTTTATCTCACGTGAGAAGGAGGAGCAAGCATGAAAAAACTCTATTCATTTTTAGCAGGAATTGCAGCAATTATCCTTGTCTTGTGGGGAATTGCTCATCATCTAGATAGTAAAATCAACAGTCGAGATAGTCAGAAATTGGTTATCTACAACTGGGGGGACTATATCGATCCAGAACTTTTGGAGCAATTCACAGAAGAAACAGGCATCCAAGTCCAGTACGAGACCTTTGACTCCAACGAAGCCATGTATACCAAGATCAAGCAAGGTGGAACAACCTATGATATTGCCATTCCTAGTGAGTACATGATCAACAAGATGAAGGACGAAGACCTCTTGGTACCACTCGATTATTCAAAAATTGAGGGAATCGAAAATATCGGACCAGAGTTCCTCAACCAGTCTTTTGATCCGGGCAATAAATTCTCCATTCCTTATTTTTGGGGAACCTTGGGAATTGTCTACAATGAAACCATGGTAGATGAGGCGCCTGAGCATTGGGATGACCTCTGGAAGCCAGAATACAAGGATTCCATCATGCTCTTTGATGGAGCGCGTGAGGTGCTGGGACTCGGACTTAACTCACTTGGTTACAGCCTCAACTCAAAGGATCCTCAGCAGTTGGAAGAGACAGTGGATAAGCTCTACAAATTGACTCCAAATATCAAGGCCATTGTGGCGGACGAGATGAAGGGTTACATGATCCAGAACAATGCTGCTATCGGTGTCACTTTCTCTGGGGAAGCCAGTCAGATGTTGGAGAAAAATCCTAACCTCAAGTATGTCGTTCCGACTGAGGCCAGCAATCTCTGGTTTGATAACATGGTCATTCCAAAAACCGTGAAAAACCAAGATGCAGCCTATGCCTTTATCAACTTTATGTTGAAACCCGAAAATGCTTTTAAAAATGCAGAATATGTCGGCTATGCAACACCAAATAACACGGCTAAGGAACTGCTCCCAGAGGAGACCAAAGAAGACAAGTCCTTCTATCCAGACGCTGATACCATGAAAAACCTAGAAGTTTATGAGAAGTTTGATCATAAATGGACAGGCAAATATAGCGACCTCTTCCTACAGTTTAAAATGTATCGGAAGTAGGAGTTAGCAGTTATGAAACGAATCAGTTAAGCTGGTTCGTTTTCTTAATAGAAGTCAACTTTTACAGCCTTATCTTTTTCTATTCTAGTTGCTTATTTGCTTGTCTAGTAGTATACTAAGTTTATACGAATAGAAAGCGGTAACAAATAATGAAACTGTCTACTTTTTTCAAAAAATTTTTTTGGCCAGCCTTTTTGACTGTTCAGCAAACTGTTATACTATTCTCTCTAAAGGATGGTTTGGATCGACAATACCTAACAACTGATTCCATACATTTGGTGATAGGGTTCTTTATATTTGTAAATATTTTCGAAGCTATCTTTAACAATTCAAAACTTTGGAATAAAAGTTGGGATAAAAAGAAAAATGGCAGTAAGAAAAAATATATCCTGAAAAAGTAATCAGGGATGTAGGGAATGATTTCCAGTTGACGCAGAACCCAAAAAACGATATAATAAGAAAGTTGAGAATTGATTTTCAGTTGTCTTAGTCCAGAGAATTGGCGGTGCTGCGAGCCATCTAAGCTAGGAAGTCATGCTACTCAATCAGACAATTGCATAAGAATAAGAGAATGACAAGTTCATTGAATGAAGGTGGTACCGCGGTTTTTCGCCCTTCGTGATGTGAGCTTGTCTTTTGATTTTTGGAGGTGTTTATGAAGACATTTCTCGTGAAACAAAAGTTTCGTCTTGGGGGCGAACGCTTTGATATCAAGGATGATAGAGGAGTAGTGAACTATCAGGTGGAGGGTTCTTTCTTCCAAATCCCTAAGACCTTTACCATCTATGACGCCTATGGTGAACAAGTTAGTGAGATTAGTAAAGAATTTTTCACCTTACTTCCTCGCTTTACTATTCAGTTACGAAACGGTTCCAATTTCGTTATTCGTAAGAAGTTGACCTTCTGGCGAGATAAGTATGAGTTTGATAATCTGGGACTTCGCATCGAGGGCAATATCTGGGATTTGAATTTCAAATTGCTAGATGATCGTGATCAGCTTGTTGCCGAGATTCGGAAAGAGATTTTCCATTTGACCTCAACTTACACCGTAACCGTCTATGAAGACTCTTATGCAGACCTGGTCATTTCCCTCTGTGTCGCAATTGACTATGTGGAAATGCTAGAAAGCCAATCAAATTAATCAAGTAAATAAGGAGATATTATGAAACAACTATCTAGTGCTCAAGTTCGCCAAATGTGGCTAGATTTCTGGGCAAGCAAAGGCCACTCTGTAGAACCATCAGTGAGTTTGGTTCCTGTAAATGACCCAACTCTTTTGTGGATTAACTCTGGGGTAGCAACTCTTAAGAAATACTTTGATGGGACGATCATCCCTGAAAACCCACGTATTACCAATGCGCAAAAAGCCATCCGTACCAACGACATCGAAAACGTAGGGAAGACTGCGCGTCACCATACCATGTTTGAAATGTTGGGGAACTTCTCTATCGGGGATTACTTCCGTGATGAAGCTATCACCTGGGCTTATGAGCTTTTGACAAGTCCAGAATGGTTTGATTTCCCAGCTGAAAAACTTTATATGACCTACTATCCTGAAGATAAGGATTCTTACAACCGCTGGATTGAAGTAGGAGTGGATCCAAGCCACTTGATCCCAATCGAAGACAACTTCTGGGAAATCGGTGCGGGGCCTTCTGGACCTGATACTGAGATCTTCTTTGACCGTGGAGAAGCCTTTGACCCAGAAAATATCGGTATTCGCCTTCTAGCAGAAGATATCGAAAATGACCGTTACATCGAAATCTGGAACATCGTTCTGTCACAATTTAACGCCGATCCTGCTGTTCCTCGTAGTGAGTACAAGGAATTGCCACACAAGAACATTGATACGGGCGCTGGTTTGGAGCGTTTGGTGGCAGTTATCCAAGGGGCTAAGACTAACTTTGAAACAGACCTCTTCATGCCGATCATCCGTGAAGTTGAGAAGTTGTCTGGTAAGGTCTACGACCAAGATGGCGACAACATGAGCTTCAAGGTCATCGCTGACCACATCCGTTCTCTTTCATTTGCAATCGGTGATGGCGCTCTTCCAGGAAATGAAGGTCGTGGCTATGTCCTTCGTCGTCTCCTTCGTCGTGCTTCTATGCACGGTCAAAAATTGGGCATCAACGAGCCTTTCCTTTACAAACTCGTTCCAACTGTTGGAAAAATCATGGAAAGCTACTACCCAGAAGTGCTTGAAAAACGTGACTTTATCGAGAAAATCGTGAAGAGCGAGGAAGAGTCATTTGCTCGTACCCTTCATTCAGGTCAACACTTTGCAGAAACCATTGTAGCTGATTTGAAAGCGAAAGGTCAAAACGTTATCGCGGGGCAAGATGTCTTCAAACTCTATGATACGTACGGATTCCCAGTGGAATTGACAGAAGAAATCGCTGAAGAAGCGGGTATGACTGTTGACCGTGAAGGCTTCGAAGCAGCCATGAAAGAACAGCAAGAACGTGCGCGTGCGTCAGCTGTTAAAGGTGGCTCAATGGGTATGCAAAACGAAACCCTTCAAAACATCACAGTGGAAAGTGTCTTTAACTACAATGCCAGTCAATTGTCTTCTAAGTTGGTGGCTATCGTAGCGGATAATGCTGAAGTAGAAGCTGTATCTGAAGGAACTGCCTCTCTTATCTTTGCAGAGACTCCATTCTACGCTGAAATGGGTGGACAAGTAGCTGACCACGGTCAAATCTTGGATGCTGCAGGAAACGTCGTGGCTACTGTGACAGATGTTCAAAAAGCACCAAACGGACAAGCTCTTCACACTGTTGAAGTTCTTGCACCACTTGCTTTGAACCAAGAATACACTTTGGCTATTGACACCAATCGTCGTCACCGTATCATGAAAAACCACACAGCAACTCACTTGCTCCATGCGGCTCTTCACAATATTCTTGGCCACCATGCGACACAAGCAGGATCTCTGAACGAAGTCGAATTCCTTCGCTTTGACTTTACTCACTTCCAAGCCGTGACTCCAGAAGAATTGCGCGCCATTGAACAGCAAGTCAATGAGAAAATCTGGGAAGCGATCGCAGTGGAAACTGTTGAGACAGATATTGACACTGCTAAAGAAATGGGAGCTATGGCCCTCTTTGGTGAGAAATACGGTAAGGAAGTTCGTGTTGTTACGATCGGTGACTACTCTGTCGAACTTTGTGGTGGTACCCACGTTGGCAACACTTCTGAGATTGGTCTCTTCAAGATTGTCAAAGAAGAAGGAATCGGTTCAGGAACTCGCCGTATCTTGGCAGTGACTGGTAAGGAAGCCTTTGAAGCTTACCGTGAACAAGAAGACGCTCTTAAAGCTGTCGCAGCAACCTTGAAAGCACCTCAACTCAAGGAAGTACCTCACAAGGTTGAAGGGCTTCAAGAACAACTTCGTCAACTCCAAAAAGAAAATGCAGAATTGAAAGAAAAAGCCGCAGCCGCAGCTGCTGGTGATGTCTTCAAGGACGTTAAGGAAGTCAACGGATACCGTTACATTGCAAGCCAAGTTTCTGTATCAGATGCAGGTGCCCTTCGTACCTTTGCGGATAACTGGAAACAAAAAGACTACTCTGACGTGCTTGTCTTAGTTGCCGCTATCGGTGACAAAGTGAACGTTCTTGTAGCTAGCAAGACAAAAGATGTGCATGCAGGAAACCTTGTCAAAGAATTGGCTCCAATCGTCGATGGACGTGGTGGTGGTAAACCAGACATGGCCATGGCAGGAGGAAGCAACCAAGCGAAAATCCAAGAACTCTTGGATGCAGTAGCAGGTAAATTGTAAGACAATAAAGATCTATCCATTTGGGTAGATCTTTTTGTGCATACAAAAAAAGCCAAATCCGGTTGGATCTGGCTTGTAACTGATAGGTTTATTTAACTGCCCAGACACTGACTGAACCCGCTGCTACTGGAAATTCTCCATAACCGTCAGCATTGATCGTAACTTGCGCTGGATGATTTTCAAGGAGGTCAACAAAGGTTTGTTCAGCCCATTCTTGCCCGACAAACATAGGCTTGCTGTTTTCTTGGTCATTGGAGATAAGGACAGCGATTGGAGATTGATGTTCAGCACCTGAACGAACCCAACCGATACAGTTGGCATCGTCAAAGTAGTCTGTTTGCTTTCCATAGGCTCTGTCTTTTCGGATGGCTAGGAGACGATCAAGAACTTCTCTGAAATCTTGTTGAGCAAATTGCCCTGAGATACCGTAATAGTCTCCGTAAAAGACACATGGAAGCCCATCTTGGCGTAATAGAATAAGGGCATAGGCTGCTGGCTTGAACCATTCTTCAACAGTAGACTCAAGGGCTTGCCCTCGTTGGGTATCGTGGTTGTCGACAAAAGTCACAGCCTTGTCAGGTTTGAGATCGACCAAGCTATCAGTAAAAATAGTACGAAGGTCGTAGCTTGCTCCAGCATGGCTAGCTTCAAAGAGGTTCTGGTGGAGGCGAACATCGACAAGGTCAAAACGTTCTTCTGTCTTTTCAAGATAGTCTAGATTGGCTTCTTTATCTGGATTCCAAAATTCACCAAAAACATAGAAATCTTGACCGTATTTTTCCTTCATATCACGGATGAAATTGCCCATAAAGAAGGAGTCGATGTGTTTAACGGCATCCAAGCGCAAACCAGCTACACCAGTCGTTTCCATGAACCAGTCAGCCCAGTCATAGATATTTTGGATGACTTCAGGATGCTTAAAGTCTAGGTCAGCATACATGAGGTAGTCGTAGTTACCGTTTTCGTTATCGACCAATTCCTCGTTGGCCCAGCCCTTGTTGTCTCCTTGAATCAGGTAAATGCCAGACTTACGGCGTTTGGCATCGTAGTCTGTACCTGTGAAGTGGTACCAGTGCCAGTGGAAGTCATTGTAGGTATCTTGGCGGCCATCGAAAGTAAAGTGAGTCCAGCCATTGATAGTAAAGGGCTCGCTTAGTTGAACTGTACGGTCCTCAGGGTCCACTTCAATAACCTGAAAGGCTTCCATATGATCAGCAGCGGCCTTGTGATTGAGCACCACATCAGCCATAGGCTGGATTCCATGCTCCTTGAGAGTCTGAATCGTTTGAAGATAGTCTTCTTTAAACCCATACTTGGTGCGGACAGTCCCTTTTTGGTTAAATTCACCTAGGTCAAAAAGATCATAAACGCCATAGCCAACATCTTTTTCATTGGTTGCCTTGAAGGCAGGTGGCATCCAGACATGACTGATACCAAGATTTGCTAGGTGTTCTGCGTCATCTGCCAATCTCGTCCAGTGTTGTCCGTCGTGGGGCAGATACCACTCAAAGTATTGCATAAGTGTCTGATTTTGCATTGTTTTTCCTCTTGCTTATCAATGTTGTGTTTTATTCTACCATAAAGTTTAGAACTAGGCAAACGTTTGCGCAAGATTCTATACTCATTTCTGAAATTGTCTATTTTTATCGATTACAATCTCTCTTTCCATCACAAGGGAGAGGATGTTTTGGTGAAAAAGTAAATGGAATAAACTTATTTTAACAAAAATGACACTCAGTAAACTAAAGTACATATGGTTAAACGGTTTCTTTTTTGAGAATTGTCACAAAATTTGCTATAATAGTAGCTATGAATAGAATTAGGGTCAGCAGACGTGTTGAAAAAAAGCTAGCTAAGGGTCTAGTTCTTTTGGAAGCAAGTGATTTAAGAGATATTGATCTGACGGATCAGGCAGTAGAAGTTCTTAGTCAAGACGGAAAGTTTTTAGGGAGCGCCTATCTTTCTCAGCAGAATAAGGGCATTGGCTGGTTCATCAGCAAGGAAAGGGTTAGCTTTAATCAAATCTTCTTTGAATCTCTGTTTCGTAAGGCCAAGGAAGCTAGAAAGCCTTATTATCAGGATGACTTGACTACTGCCTTTCGCCTTTTTAACCAAGAGGGGGATGGTTTTGGTGGTCTGATTCTTGATCTCTATGGAGATTATGCTGTCTTTTCTTGGTACAATTCCTATGTTTACCAGATTCGTGAGCTCATAGTAAAGGCTTTTAAGGAAGTTTTTCCTGAGGTCTTGGGGGCTTATGAGAAGATTCGTTTTAAAGGTCTAGACTACGAGTCTGCCCATGTCTATGGTGAGGAAGCGCCAGACTACTTTACTGTTCTTGAGAATGGCGTGCTCTATCAAGTCTTTATGAATGATGGCTTGATGACAGGGATTTTCCTAGACCAGCATGAGGTTCGTGGGAGTCTGGTTGACGGTCTAGCCATGGGCAAATCCTTGCTCAATATGTTTTCCTATACGGCTGCCTTTTCAGTTGCTGCAGCTATGGGAGGCGCGAGTGAGACGACTTCTGTCGACTTGGCCAAACGGTCCAGAGAGCTGTCAGAAGCTCATTTTCAGTCAAATGGACTCAGCACGGACAATCACCGTTTCATCGTCATGGATGTCTTTGACTATTTCAAGTATGCCAAGCGAAAAGGTTTGACCTACGATGTGATTGTCCTTGATCCACCTAGCTTTGCCCGCAATAAAAAACAAACATTTTCTGT
This sequence comes from Streptococcus oralis, assembly GCF_016028255.1. NCBI lineage: Bacteria > Bacillati > Bacillota > Bacilli > Lactobacillales > Streptococcaceae > Streptococcus > Streptococcus oralis. The sequence continues at coordinate 1,687,363 of NZ_CP065707.1, read as the reverse complement.
GGCTAAGGACTATCACAAGTTGATTTCCCAGAGCCTAGAAATTTTAAATCCTGGAGGTATTATCATTGCCAGTACCAATGCTGCCAATGTTTCCCGCCAGAAATTTACAGAACAAATTGATAAAGGTTTTGCAGGAAGAAGGTATCAGGTCTTGAACCAATATGGTCTTCCAGCAGACTTTGTCTATAATAAAAAAGATGAAAGCAGTAATTACCTCAAGGTGATTAGTATGAAGGTTAGTAGATGAAATTAGTCGTTTCAGTAATGCCAAGAAGTTTAGAGGAAGCGCAAGAACTGGATGCCACAAGGTATGAAGATGCCGATATCATTGAGTGGCGTGCGGACTTTCTTGCAAAGGACGCTATTTTACAGGTAGCACCCGCTATCTTTGAGAAATTTGCAGGACGCGAACTTGTCTTTACCCTTCGGACTCGCGCTGAGGGAGGAGAAATCGAACTTTCCTCAGAAGAGTATGTTCAAATCATCAAGGAAGTGACCCAACTCTACCAACCAGACTATGTGGATTTTGAGTATTTCAGCCACAAGGATGTTTTTGAGGAGATGTTGGATTTTCCAAATCTGGTCTTGAGTTATCACAATTTCCAGGAAACACCTGAAAACATGATGGAAATCTTGTCTGAGTTGACCAGTCTCTCTCCGAAAGTGGTCAAAGTATCAGTAATGGCAAATACAGCTCAGGATGTTTTGGATCTGATGAATTATACGCGAGGTTTCAAGACACTCAATCCTGAGCAAGAGTACGTGACTATTTCAATGGGGAAAATTGGTAAGGTTTCGCGTATCACTTCAGATGTGACAGGTTCTAGCTGGTCATTTGCTAGTCTAGATGAAGCGAGTGCCCCAGGTCAGATTTCGCTATCAAACATGAAGAAAATCAGGGAGATTTTGGATGAAGCTTGATGGCTATACACGTTTAGCTGCAGTTGTTGCCAATCCCATCAAACACTCTATTTCCCCCTTCATCCACAATAGGGCCTTTGAGACGACAGCTACCAATGGTGTCTATGTGGCTTGGGAGATTGAAGCAGGTGACTTGGCGGAAACAGTAACCAATATTCGCCGTTACCAGATGTTTGGAATCAACCTCTCCATGCCTTACAAGGAGCAAGTGATTCCTTATCTGGATGAGTTGAGTGATGAGGCTCGTTTGATTGGGGCGGTCAACACAGTTGTCAATCAAGACGGAACGTTAATTGGATATAATACAGATGGCAAGGGATTTTTTAAGAGCTTGCCTTCTTTTACAATCTCGGATAAGAAAATGACCATTCTGGGAGCAGGGGGCGCAGCCAAGTCCATTCTGGTGCAAGCTATTTTGGATGGGATTAGTCAGATTTCTGTCTTTGTGCGTTCAACTTCTATGGAAAAAACAAGACCTTACCTAGACAAGTTGCAGGACCAAACAGGATTTAAAGTGGACTTGTATGCTTTAGAAGATCTTTCTGAACTGCAATCAAGGATTGCCGAGTCGGACCTGCTCGTCAACGCGACTAGTGTTGGGATGGATGGCCAGTCGTCGCCAGTTCCAGAAAGTATCAATTTGCCAGAGGCTCTCTTGGTCGCAGATATCATTTACCAACCCTTTGAGACGCCATTTTTGAAATGGGCTAGAAGTCAGGGCAATCCAGCTGTCAACGGCCTGGGGATGTTGCTCTATCAAGCTGCTGAAGCTTTTCAACTGTGGACAGGTAAAGAAATGCCGACAGACGAGATTTGGCAGTCCTTAACAGAAAAATATAAATAGTGAAAAGGATACCCTACTATGAAAATCAGAATCGATATTCCGCATCATCCTTATGATATTCAGATTGAAAAAGGTTGTCTAGCTCAGGCTGGTCAGTGGTTGCGAGAACTCTGGCAACCTCAAAAAGTGGTTATAGTAACCGACAACCATGTAGCTTCTCTCTATGCAGAGAAGGTTAAACTCAGCCTAGAAGATGCTGGTTTTCAGGTAGCTGTTTTTGATTTCTTAGAGGGAGAAGAACGAAAAAATTTAACAACTGTACAGAAGGTCTATGAATTTTTAGTCAAGCAAGATCTGACTCGTAGCGATGGAATCGTGGCTCTTGGTGGTGGTGTCGTTGGGGACTTGGCTGGTTTTGTGGCCTCTACCTATATGCGGGGCATTCACTTTGTTCAGATACCAACCAGTCTGACAGCCCAGGTTGATTCGTCTATCGGTGGTAAGACAGGCGTTAACACTCCATTTGCTAAGAATATGGTGGGTACTTTTGCCCAACCAGATGGGGTTCTGATTGATCCGCTTGTCCTTGAAACACTCGGGGAAAGAGAGTTGATTGAGGGAATGGGTGAGGTTATCAAGTACGGCTTGATTGAAGATCCAGAACTATGGGCTCTCTTGACGGAGCTAGATGGTTCTGTAGAGAGCATTCTGGAACATGCAGAGACTTTGATTGAACATTCTTGTCAGGTTAAGCGCAAGATGGTGGTTGAGGATGAATTGGACAACGGTGTTCGGCTTTACCTCAACTTTGGACACACTATTGGCCACGCCATTGAAGCAACTGCTGGTTATGGCAAGGTTATGCATGGTGAGGCAGTGGCTATGGGTATGGTGCAGATTTCCAAGGTTGCTGAGGGAAAAGGCCTCATGCCAGAAGGAATGACCCAATCTATCAAAGATATGTGCCAGAAGTTTGGTTTGCCAGTTGACTATGAAAACTGGGATGTTGAAAAGCTCTATCAGGCTTTGACTCATGACAAGAAAGCGCGTGGCAACACCTTGAAATTGGTCTTGGTACCAGGGATCGGATCAGCGACCATTCACCCAGTTTCTTTGGAAGAGATGAAAGACTACTTGGTAAAATAAGGAGAGTGTATGAGATATTTAACTGCAGGAGAATCACACGGCCCCCGTCTGACGGCTATTATTGAAGGTATTCCGGCCGGACTACCTTTGACAGCTGAGGATATTAATGGAGACCTTAAACGCCGTCAGGGTGGCTACGGTCGTGGTGGTCGTATGAAGATTGAGAGTGACCAGGTTGTCTTTACTTCGGGCGTTCGTCACGGGAAGACGACAGGGGCTCCCATTACCATGGATGTCATCAATAAGGACCACCAAAAATGGCTGGACATTATGTCTGCGGAGGACATTGAAGACCGCCTTAAAAGCAAACGAAAAATCATCCATCCACGTCCAGGACATGCCGATTTGGTAGGGGGAATCAAGTACCGTTTTGATGATTTGCGAAATTCTTTGGAACGTTCATCAGCTCGTGAAACAACCATGCGAGTAGCAGTTGGGGCAGTAGCCAAACGCCTTTTGGCTGAACTGGATATGGAGATTGCCAACCATGTCGTGGTCTTTGGTGGAAAGGAAATCGATGTACCTGAAAATCTGACAGTCGCTGAAATCAAGCAACGAGCTGCCCAGTCAGAAGTTTCTATTGTCAACCAAGAACGAGAACAGGAAATCAAGGATTATATTGACCAAATCAAACGTGACGGTGATACCATCGGTGGGGTTGTGGAGACAGTCGTCGGAGGTGTTCCAGTTGGTCTCGGTTCCTATGTCCAATGGGACAGAAAATTGGATGCGCGATTGGCCCAAGCAGTTGTCTCTATCAATGCCTTTAAAGGGGTGGAATTTGGTCTCGGCTTTGAAGCTGGTTATCGAAAAGGCAGCCAAGTTATGGATGAAATTCTCTGGTCTAAAGAAGATGGTTATACTCGCCGCACCAATAATCTAGGTGGTTTCGAAGGTGGCATGACTAATGGGCAACCCATCGTTGTCCGTGGTGTCATGAAACCCATTCCCACTCTTTATAAACCACTTATGAGTGTGGATATCGAAACCCACGAACCTTACAAGGCAACTGTGGAGAGAAGTGATCCGACCGCTCTTCCAGCAGCAGGTGTTGTCATGGAAGCTGTTGTGGCTACTGTGTTGGCACAGGAAATTCTTGAAAAATTCTCATCAGATAATCTTGAAGAATTAAAAGAGGCAGTTTCCAAGCACCGAGACTATACAAAGAACTATTAAGGAGTCCTCATGGCAAAAACCATCTATATCGCAGGTCTCGGTCTGATTGGTGCTTCGATGGCGCTCGGTATCAAGCGTGATCATCCGGACTATGAAATTTTAGGTTATAATCGCAGTCAGGATTCGAGAGAAATTGCCTTGGAGCGGGGGATGATTGACCGTGCGACGGATGATTTTGCCAGTTTCGCTCCCCTAGCAGATATCATCATCTTGACCTTGCCAATCAAACAGACCATTGCTTTTATTAAGGAGTTGGCAGATTTAGACTTGAAAGAAGGCGTCATTATCTCGGATGCTGGCTCGACTAAGTCAGCCATTGTAGATGTGGCGGAGCAGTATTTGGCTGGCAAACCTGTCCGCTTTGTCGGGTCCCATCCCATGGCTGGTAGTCACAAGACAGGAGCTGCCTCTGCGGATGTCAATCTCTTTGAAAATGCCTACTATATCTTCACACCTTCAAGCCTAACAGGTCCTGAAACACTTGAGGAAATGAAAGATCTTCTTTCAGGCCTTCACGCTCGTTTTATCGAGATTGATGCCAAGGAGCATGATCGGGTTACTTCTCAGATTAGCCATTTTCCTCATATTCTGGCTTCCAGTCTCATGGAGCAGACAGCGGTCTATGCACAAGAACACGAAATGGTAAGGCGCTTTGCGGCGGGAGGATTTCGAGATATGACCCGAATTGCGGAGAGTGAGCCAGGTATGTGGACTTCCATTCTCTTGTCTAATCGTGAGACTATTCTAGAGCGAATTGCGGATTTCAAGGAACGTTTGGAAGCGATTGGTCAGTCCATCAGCAATGGAGATGAAGAGCAAATCTGGAACTTTTTCAATCAGGCGCGTGAGCAACGGCAGGCCATGGAAATCCATAAACGTGGAGGTGTGGATAGCTCTTATGACCTCTATGTCGATGTTCCCGATGAAGAAGATGTCATCTTGCGGATTTTGGAATTGCTACGTGGAACTTCCTTGGTCAACATCCACATCAACGAAGAAAACCGGGAGGATGTTCACGGGATTCTACAAATTTCCTTTAAAAATGCTCAGGATCTGGAACGAGCTGAGCGCTTAATTACAGAAAACACGGACTACACAGTCGTCATCAAATAAGGAGAAAATCATGTCAAATATTTACGATAGTGCAAATGAACTCAGCCGTGGGTTACGCGAATTACCAGAATACAAGGCAGTTAAGGCAGCAAAAGATGCCATCCAAGCTGATGAACAAGCTAGCAAGATTTTTGCAGACTACCTCGCTTTCCAGCAAGAAATCCAAGTCATGGCGCAAACGGGACAAATGCCAGACGCCTCTTTCCAAGAAAAGATGCAGTCTTTCAGCAAGCAAATCCAAGAGAACGCTCTTTTGTCAGATTTCTTTGCTAAACAGCAACAATTGTCCATTTACCTTTCAGACATTGAAAAAATTGTCTTTGAACCTGTTTCAGAATTATTGAAATAGTATTTTATCTGTATAAAAGCCAGAAATTTCAGGAATTTCTGGCTTTTTTGTGATAAAATAAGAAAAAGTATCGCAAGTATGGGGTCAACTATGAAACTAAAAACAAACATTCGCCACTTACATGGCAGTATCCGGGTTCCAGGTGACAAGTCTATCAGCCACCGTTCGATTATTTTTGGAAGTTTGGCTGAGGGAGAAACCAAGGTATATGATATTCTGCGTGGAGAGGATGTGCTCTCAACCATGCAGGTTTTTCGTGACCTTGGTGTTGAAATTGAGGATAAAGACGGTGTCATTACCATTCAAGGTGTTGGAATGGATGGCTTAAAAGCTCCGCAAAACGCCTTGGATATGGGGAATTCTGGAACCTCGATTCGCCTGATTTCAGGTGTCCTTGCCGGTGCAGACTTCGAAGTAGAGATGTTTGGAGATGACAGTCTTTCCAAACGTCCTATGGATCGCGTGACGATTCCTCTGAAAAAAATGGGCGTCAGCATTTCAGGGCAAACGGAGCGAGACCTGCCTCCTCTTCGCTTAAAAGGAACGAAAAAACTTACACCTATTCACTATGAGTTGCCAATCGCCTCTGCTCAAGTCAAGTCTGCCTTGATATTTGCAGCCTTGCAGGCTCAGGGGGAGTCCGTTATTATCGAGAAAGAATGTACTCGTAACCACACCGAAGATATGCTACAGCAATTTGGTGGTCATTTAAGTGTGGATGGCAAAAAAATTACAGTTCAAGGACCACAAAAACTGATCGGACAAAAGGTAATCGTGCCAGGAGATATTTCTAGTGCAGCCTTTTGGTTGGTTGCAGGTTTGATTGTTCCAAACTCTCGTGTGGTGCTGCAGAATGTGGGGATTAACGAAACGCGTACAGGTATTATTGATGTCATTCGCGCCATGGGAGGAAAACTAGAAATAACTGAAATTGACCCAGTTGCTAAATCTGCAACCCTAACTGTCGAGTCTTCTGACTTAAAAGGAACAGAGATTGGTGGATCCTTGATTCCCCGTTTGATTGATGAATTGCCTATTATTGCCCTTCTAGCGACGCAAGCCCAAGGTGTAACAGTTATTAAGGATGCTGAGGAACTCAAGGTCAAGGAAACTGACCGCATTCAGGTGGTGGCTGACGCCTTAAATAGCATGGGGGCGGATATCACTCCTACAGCAGATGGGATGATTATCAAAGGGAAATCAAGACTTCATGGCGCTAGAGTCAATACGTTTGGTGATCATCGAATTGGAATGATGACAGCTATTGCAGCCCTCTTGGTTGCGGATGGAGAAGTGGAACTTGATCGTGCTGAAGCCATCAATACCAGCTATCCTAGCTTCTTTGATGATTTGGAGACTTTGATTCATGGCTAAGGTATTACTCGGATTTATGGGGGCAGGCAAATCGACAATCGCTAGAGGATTGGACCCGGACTACATCGATATGGATGCCTTAATCGAGGAACGTTTGGGAATGTCCATTGCGAATTTCTTCGCTGAAAAAGGAGAAGTGGCCTTTCGTCAAGTAGAGTCAGAAGTCCTAGCTGACTTACTAAAAACGGACCGAGTTGTGTCAACTGGCGGAGGAGTTGTCATTTCTCAGAGAAATCGTGACTTGCTCAAGACCAATCCTGATAACATCTACCTAAAAGCAGATTTTGAAACCCTCTACCAACGTATCGCAGCTGACAAGGACAATCAGCGCCCGCTTTTTCTCAACAAAAGTAAGGAAGAGCTAGCCAGAATTTTCCAAGAAAGACAAGCTTGGTATGAGGAAGTAGCCAGTCGGATTCTAGATGTGACCAAGCTAAGCCCAGAGGAAATTATAGAGGAACTGAGATGAAAATTGCCTATCTAGGTCCCAAGGGATCTTTTTCGCATCATGTTGTGCAGACAGCATTTCTCAAAGAGGAATTGCAGGCTTTTGCCAATATCACAGATGTTATTAAGGCCTATGAACAGGGCTTGGTGGACTATTCTGTGGTACCAGTTGAAAACTCCATTGAGGGGAGTGTGCATGAAAGCTTGGATTACCTTTTTCATCAGGCGGATATTCAGGCTGTTGCAGAAATCGTACAACCCATTCATCAGCAGCTGATGGCAGTTCCAGGTCAGTCAAAAATTGAGAAAATCTTTTCTCATCCTCAGGCTCTGGCTCAGGGAAAGAAGTTCATAGAGGAGCATTATCCAGAAGCCCAGCTTGAAGTGACGGCAAGCACAGCCTATGCAGCCCGATTTATTGCTGAACATCCAGACCAACCTTTTGCGGCTATTGCCCCTAGAAACTCCGCTGCAGAGTATGGTTTGGAATTGATAGCAGAAGATATCCAAGAAATGGAAGCCAATTTCACTCGTTTTTGGGTTTTAGGATCCGAGATTCCCACTATCCCTTTGCAATCGCAAACTGAAAAAATGAGTTTGGCCTTGACCTTACCAGACAATCTACCTGGTGCTCTTTACAAGGCACTTTCGACCTTTGCTTGGAGAGGGATTGACTTAACAAAGATTGAGAGTCGCCCCCTTAAAACAGCCTTGGGAGAATATTTTTTCATTATCGATGTAGACTATAGTGACAAAGAGCTGGTTCATTTTGCCAGACAAGAACTAGAAGCAATTGGAATCCAGTACAAGATACTGGGAACCTACCCTATTTTCACCATAAGGGACCTAGGAAAGGAGAGCCTATGAGCAAAGAAAGCCCTTTAAGTCATCATGAGCAGTTACGCTATGATTACCTTTTTAAGAATATTCATTACCTAAATGACAGAGAAAAGAGAGAATTTGACTATCTGAAAAGAAAAATGGACGGTGGATTTCCCTCTAATGAAGGTGAAAGGGAAAAAAATCTAGGGAAGGACATTGGGATTCCACAGTATTCCAATCAAAGTCGCTCGAATAGACATCAGAAATTTTCCTCTCTTCCAAAAGTGAAAAAGAAGAAACCAAGAAGATTTTTTAAACGAGTTCTAATTTGGCTTTTACTGTTGATAACCTGTGTGGCTGCGGGGATGATTTTTATGTTCCTGCGCGGTTTCCAGTCAGCAACTTCTACCAATAGGCCAGCTGATGCAAAAGCAGCTCAAGTAGAGGTCTTTAATGGTCAAGATACTAAAGACGGGGTGAATATCCTAATCATGGGGACAGATGGTCGTATTGGTCAAAACAGTGCAGAAACCCGTACAGATACGATTATGGTATTGAATGTTAGTGGTTCGGATAAGAAGATCAAGCTAGTCAGCTTCATGCGTGACAACCTAGTCTATATTGATGGCTACAGCCAGATTGTGAATGGCAAGAAACAAACGGATAATAAACTCAATGTTGCTTATGAACTCGGGGAACAAGAAGGGCAAAAAGGGGCTGAAATGGTCCGCAAGGTTCTAAAAGACAACTTTGATTTGGATATTAAGTACTATGCCCTAGTGGATTTCCAAGCCTTTGCAACTGCCATTGATACGTTATTTCCTGATGGGGTGACTATAGACGCTAAGTTTTCAACGTTAAATGGTCAGCCTCTGACAGCAGCCACAGTTGGAGATGACCTTCATGCAACAGAAACCGAATCGCCAACTCAAACTATTAAAGTTGGGAAACAGCAGATGAATGGCTCAACCTTGCTCAACTACGCTCGTTTCCGTGATGATGATGAAGGAGACTATGGTCGTACCAAACGTCAGCAGCAAGTCATGTCAGCTGTTCTTGAGCAAATCAAAGATCCAACCAAACTCTTTACAGGATCAGAAGCACTTGGAAAAGTATTTGGAATGACTTCTACCAACCTACCATATACATTCTTACTGACCAATGGCTTATCAGTTATCGAAGGTGCACAGAATGGTATCGAAAGACTCACAGTGCCAGAACTGGGCGATTGGGTGGATGCTTATGATGTCTACGGAGGACAGGGTCTACTTATCGACCAGAACAAATACCGGACTAAACTCGCCCAAATGGGAATGAGATAAGATGTAAATAAATAAAAATCAAAGCTTCATTCACCAGTAAAAATGGTGGATTGGGCTTTGATTTTTTACGGTATCTGATGGATTTTTAAGGCTTTTTTATGGTATAATAAAACGATATAACTCGTTATTGGACAGAAGAGGAGAGACATGAGTGATTTGAAAGCGATTCAGGCTCGTAGTCTGGAAATGGCTGAATATTTCGTCGCATTTTGTAAAGAACATAATTTGTTGTGCTATCTCTGTGGTGGTGGGGCTATTGGTGCCCTTCGCAACAAGGGCTTCATTCCTTGGGATGATGACCTAGATTTTTTCATGCCTCGCAAGGACTATGAAAAGTTAGCCGAACTATGGCCTCGTTATGCAGATGAGCGTTATTTCTTGTCAAAGAGTCACAAGGACTTTGTAGACCGTAACCTTTTTATTACTATACGTGATAAAGAAACAACTTGTATCAAGCCTTATCAGAAGGATTTGGATTTGCCACATGGTTTGGCTTTGGACGTTTTGCCTTTAGATTATTATCCTAAAAATCCAGCTGAGCGTAAGAAACAGGTTCGTTGGGCCTTGATCTATTCCCTTTTTTGTGCCCAAACTGTTCCAGAAAAACATGGTGCAGTCATGAAATGGGGAAGTCGTATCTTACTCGGTTTGACTCCCAAATCTCTACGTTATCGCATTTGGAAAAAGGCTGAAAAAGAAATGACCAAGTATGGTCTGGCTGAGAGCGATGGAATCACAGAATTATGCTCGGGTCCTGGCTACATGCGAAACAAATACCCAATCGCATCCTTTGAAGACAATCTTTTCTTGCCATTTGAAGGAACTGAGATGCCCATCCCAGTCGGCTATGATGCCTATCTTAGCACTGCTTTTGGGGATTATATGACGCCACCACCAGCAGACAAGCAGGTACCACATCATGATGCGATTATAGCAGACATGGACAAGAGTTACACAGAGTATAAGGGAGAATATGGGGCATGATGGGAGAAAAAATTAGCGTTATTGTTCCAGTCTACAATGTAGAAGCCTATCTGGAGCGATGTGTAGAGTCGATTCTTCAACAAACTTATGCCAATTTTGAACTAATTCTGATCAATGATGGTTCTACTGATTCCAGTGGACTGATCTGTGATCACTTAGCATCTCAGTATGAGAATATCAAGGTTTATCATATCGAAAATGCTGGAGTTTCAAATGCTAGAAATATGGGAATTCAGCTGGCGACTGGTGCTTGGATTACCTTTATTGATAGCGATGATTTCGTTACCCAGGATTACCTAGCTACTTTAGCTAGTGCAGTTGAGGGGGAAAATATAGGCTTTGTAATTGCTCCTCTGCACCATATTAAAAACGGCATTGTAACAGACCTACCTCCACATTCTGGAAAAACAGAACTCTGGTCAACAGAAGAAACTATGAAGGAATTACTGATGACTACTAGAACGTCATTTTTTCCAGTCGCAAAACTGTTCAAGAGAGACTTGCTAGCAGATGAAAAGTTTAATACAAATTATCACCTAGCTGAAGATGCCTTATTTTTAACTGAATTGCTACTGAAGACAAGATGCAGTAGCGTATTTATTGACAAACCAATTTATTATTATGATCATCGTGAGGGAAGTGCAACAACATCTGTTAATCAGCATGTACTTGATACGATAGAAGTTTATAAGCACATCATTGCTCAAGTATCACAAGCTTTTCCTGATTTAAAACCTGAATTGAAAAATAGAGAATGTTGGTCGTATATCACAGTTTACGATAAAATCATATTTACTTCATCTGAAGAGTATCAAAAGGAGAAAGCCGAACTACGGACTTGGATTGTTCAGCATCGACACGAAATATGGAAGGATGCTTATTTCACTACTTTTCGCAAGGTAGCGATCCTTTCACTTGTCATTTCTCCATGGCTATATAAGAAAATTGTTGGATTAAAAAACTAATATCATGAGAAGGAGTTGAAAATGAATTTTTCAAAATTGGATGAATACTTTGGAAAATCAAAACTATGGATTGCATATCTGTTTGTTTTTATTTCGATTTTAAGTATGAGTTCACTGGTTTATAAGGTAGCAAATCCCCTCTACAAAGGATTGTCAGCGATTGTTGTACTTTATATTTGCTATACCTTGTTGTTTAAGTGGAAACAGATTACAGTAGATCGAAAGTTTTTGGCCTTATTTGGCTTGTTATCTGGGAGTCATCTGCTATCGGCTATATTCAATCGCTCTGGACATTTGATTGGGAATGTGATTGAAATCCTTTTCATGGTAACCTATGTTTTATTATTTACCATGTTACAATCGGGTCAGCTTAAAAGATTATTTGACTGGATTGCCTATACGGTTCAAATTGTATCTTTTTCTTCAGCAATTTTTGCGTTTGGTTTATTGGTAAGTAGAGTCCTTATCCTATTTAAGATTGGCGAACAATCTTATTACTATGGTGTCATGAATGGACGTCTGTGGGGGATTGTTAATCCTAATGCTAGTGCGATATTTTCATACATTAGCATTATATTGGCTATGTATTTGATCCATAAAGGAAGTAAATATTCTGTTTATCTTAAACTGAACAACGTCATTCAATTAGTTTATTTTGCAACTATGCAAAGTCGAGGGGCCTTATTGTCCTTGCTTCTCATGATTGGACTCTATAGTTTCTTTGCTAGTAGAGGAAGTATCGTTAAACGATTTCTTACTTTTATCGTTGCTGGTTTGCTGATTACTGCTACCAACATTGGATTGAGTTATGCAACTTCAATTTATATCTCATCTGAAACTGCGACTGTTTTTGACTTAAACAAAGGACAATCCTACGCTGAGACAGATTCGTCTATCACTAAGAAGAATGGTGAACTCCATCTAATTGAAACAACACCAAGTGGTAGAACCTATATCTGGAAAAACGCAATCAAGATGGGAAGTGCCAAACCAATTTTTGGTTATGGTGTACGGAATGTTCCAGATTACTATACAGAATATTTCAGTAAATTTGAGATTCAAAACTCCCTTATTGGTGGGAATTTCCATAATATTTTTGTAACCATATTTGTCAGTTCGGGAGTTCTAGGCTTGGTATCCTTCCTTCTTATATTAGGTTATGTCATCAAGCGCTTTTTAACTTATTTGATTGTGTCCAAGAAAAATACTGACAAATTGATTATGATTCTTTTCTTCGGTATCTTGTTTGGTCAGTTGTTTGAAAGTCAGATCATGTACTCTACCAACTTTATCAATATCATCTTTTGGTTGGCAATCGGTTATGGACTAGTGGTTTGTAAACGGGATGAAGGAGTTCGGTATCAAGAAGTAACAGATGTCAGTGAAATTCAACAGATGGAACTTGGAATCATGGAGTACATTCATGAGGTTTGTCAGAAAATTGGTGTCAAGTATTTCTTAGCATATGGAAGTCTAATTGGTGCTGTTCGCCATCAAGGATTTATCCCTTGGGATGATGACATGGATATCTGCATGTTACGAGAAGATTATGAAAAGTTGCAAGACTACCTCATCGCTCATCCTGATGAACGTTATGAAGTCATGTCTTATAAAAATAATCTCAACTACGTCTATCCCTTCATGAAAGTGCAGGATAACCATACCTACTTGCTAGAAGAGGATGTTCGAATAGATTCCAATATGGGAATCTATGTAGACATTTTCCCTGTGGATGGTTACGAAGATGACGCGGATTTTAAAAACAAGATGACGAAGCTCATAAAGAAACGTCAATTGAGTTGTTACACTTTTAAAGGAATTACCAACACGAAAAGTCTACTAAATTCTTTAATTCGTTATATTTCTGTTGTCGTTTTCTATTTTACAAATACGAATAAGTATGTTGAGCAAATTGATGAGCTTGCTAAATCTAGAGCAGTTGCTGACTACGAGCAAGTTGACTATTTGATTTACAAGGATATGAATAAGCCAGTTTGGAAACGTGAGTGGTTGGAACAAGTGATTGTGGGAACATTTGAAGGCAAGGAATTTATGATTCCAAAACACTACCATGAAATTTTGACCTCTGACTATGGAGATTACATGCAATTGCCCCCTCTTGAACAGAGAGTATCTCACCATGATTTCAAACTGTGGAAAATCACTAAAAGTTCTAAGCAAGCAAATCGCAGTTAGAAATCGTTTAAAGAATTAGTCGAAATTAGGAGAATAGAACGTATGTCTGAGAGAGTTATAAGTCTTGAAGAAATAAAACAAGTGGAGTTGGATATTTTAAAGTATCTACATGAACTATGTGAAAAGCATCAGATTAAATATTTTATTGATTTTGGAACCTTACTAGGAGCTGTCCGCCATAAAGGATTTATCCCTTGGGATGATGATACGGATATTTCTTTGGCGCGAGATGAATTTGAAAAGCTTTATAAGGTTTTAAAAAATGAGAATCATCCCTACTACAAATTGATTTCATTTAGAGAAACAAAAGGCTATCCTTACAGTTATATGCGTGTCCACGATATTAGAACACGTAGAGACGCCAATCTTCTGGACCCGACAGTTGTATTAGGAACTTGTGTTGACATTTTTCCATACGATGGTGTCGTGACGGAGGAAAGTGATTGTAAGAAAATGAAGCTCTACAAACATTTTGTCCGCCTTTCTTCTTTGAATTTCAAAGGAATTAAATCGGAAAATGGGGGGATAAAAAATCTGCCTCGCTATATTGGATCGGCTATTTTTCGCCTAAGTTCTCCACAAACTTGGAATCAAAAATTAGAGAATCTTGCTTTGAAATATAGTGTAAATCAAGCTACAGATCTTACCTGTACGATATTTGATCCAAGTTTTCCAGAGGGAATCAAAAAAGAATGGCTCTATGATCTGATTGATATGCCATACGAAAACATCGTAGTGAAGGCTCCGAGAAAATACCATGAAATTCTTGTCTACGAATTTGGAGCAGATTATATGACTCCACCGCCTGTTGAACAACAGGTTCCAGGAACTGATAAGAATTATTGGATTGATTAGTAAGAGATTGTTTTCATCGAGAAAGGAGTGTTCAAGATGAAGAATAAAAAATTAGTTAAATCAGTCAGTTATAGTTTATTTGCTTTCCTTTTTGTGTTGATTGGTTTATCACAACAAGTTAATGCAGACACCATTACTGCTGGTTCAGGCAATCGTATCCATTTCATAAATACTAAAGCAAAATCTGGGAGTGATGCTATCCTTCTGGAAAGCAATGGTCATTATGCCTTGATTGATATGGGGGAAGATTATGACTTTCCTGATGGGAGTGATCCACGCTATCCAAGTCGTTGGGGGATTTCCATGAGAAATTATCAAGTCTTGGAAGACCGTTTGATTCGCCATCTTGATCAGATTGGTGTTAAAAAATTAGATTTTATTATAGGAACTCATGTCCATAGTGACCATATTGGTGGAGCGGACGAAATACTCAATCGATATCAAGTCGGTAAGTTTTATTTGAAAAAATATTCAGATGATCGGATCACAGCAAACTGGGGACTCTGGGATAATCTTTTTAATTACGATAATGCTTTGAGAGCCGCACAAAAACGAGGGGTTACTCTTATTCAGAATATTACAGACGAGGATAGTCACTTTAAATTAGGTGATATGGATATCCAACTCTATAATTATAAAAATGAATATGATGCTGATGGTAACCTGAAAAAAGTTCGAGATGATAACTCAAACTCAATCGTTTCAGTGGTGACTGTGGCAGGAAAGAGAATCTACCTTGGTGGAGATTTGGATAATGCCGAAGGAGCAGAAGATAAGTTAGGTCCAGTTATCGGCAAGGTTGATATGATGAAATGGAATCATCATTATGATGCGACAATTTCAAATACGATTAATTTTCTTGAAAACCTATCACCAAAGATGATTATTCAAACAACTGGTGGTGATATTAATGTTGCTTCAACCAGAGAATATCTCCAAAAGAAAAATATTCAAGTTCTCAGAGCTTCTAGTCAAACTCAGGATGCAACTGTTTTTGATATTAGTGATAGCGGATTTGCTAATGTTTCTAATCTCTTCCCTGACATCCCTGTAGTTGACGAAAAATGGTATCAAGAAGGTGGCTACTGGAAATATCGTTTAGCAGATGGAGAAATGGCTATCGGTTGGAAAGAGATTGGCGGAGCCACTTACTTCTTTAATGGAAAAGGGCAAATGCAAGCAGGACGCTGGCTTCACCTTAATGATGATTGGGGAGAAAATGCTAAGGGGAATGATTACTATCTCAACTCAAATGGCAAAATGCAAACAGGCGGTTGGTTCAAGCTGGATGGCTCTTGGTATTATATCCAATCAAATGGCGCTAGACGATTTAGTGAACTTTCTGAAATTGGAGGGAAGAAATATCTCTTTGCAGCAGATGGAAAGATGCTAACAGGAAATCAAGTCTTTAATGGCAAGAAGATGTTCTTTGCAGACAGTGGTGCACTCCAAACAGCAGGTAATCCTTCAACTTGGCAAAAGATTGATTCAGATTGGTATTTCTATGATGAGGATGGGCTAAAGACCGTTGGTAAAAAGAATATCAATGGAAGCACATACTACTTTAATCAAGAAGGTGTCATGCAAACTGGCTGGGCCTTTGTTGATGGTCACTGGAACTATTTTGCAAGTTCTGGAGCTATGAAAACTGGTTGGGTCAAGGATCAGGATACTTGGTATTATCTGGACAACGATGGTATCATGCTCACTGGAAAACAAGATATAAATGGTACTCGTTACTACTTGAACGCTAGTGGTGCCATGCAAACAGGCTGGAAATGGCTAGAGAACAATTGGTATTACTATGCGAACTCAGGAGCTATGAAAACAGGCTGGATTAAGGATAATGAGAAATGGTATTACCTAAATCAAGATGGTATTATGCAGACTGGGAAACAAGAAATCAACGGTATTCGTTACTATTTGAATACCAGCGGTGCAATGCAAACAGGCTGGCAGTGGCTTGATAAACACTGGTATTACTACGCTGAGTCAGGAGCTATGAAGACCGGTTGGTTGAAGGATCAAGGAACATGGTATTACCTTGAAGCTCAGGAAGGCATCATGTTGGTCGGTTTCCAACAAGTAGATGGTAAGCAGTATTACTTTAGTGCATCAGGAGCTATGCAAACAGGCTGGAAATGGTTTGATAATCATTATCGTTACTTTGAAGCAAATGGAGCTATGAAAACAGGTTGGATAAAGGATAAAGAAATCTGGTATTATCTCAATCCTGAAGATGGCATCATGTTGGTTGGCCTTCATAAAGTAAATGGTGATCATTATTACTTTGATGAATCAGGAGCTATGCAGACCGGTTGGAAACGAATTGACGGTAATTGGTACTATTTCCAAACAGATGGTTCCTTGTTGAAAAATGCCACTACACCGGATGGTTATAAGGTAAACGAGGAAGGCATTTGGAGACAGGCTGTTGCTGCTGTCAATGGCGAAGCAGATCAGTCAGAGAAGAAGCAAGAAGCTAGTTCTTCTATTGCTGAACAGCCAAAACAAGATTCAAATCTAGAAGCCAATACTTCTGACAAGAAAGAAAAAGAATAAATAAGAAACACCCTACTGATAAACGAGCGTTTATCAGTAGGGTGTTCTTTTAGTTTCTTTTGATCTTAGCTAATACTAGGTTCAGTGCATAGTGAAGTGTTTTATCCTTAGTGAGAAAGAGTGTTAAGAGATAGTAGATTCCACAAGTAGCTATGGTAGAGAGAACCATGAGGATCATGTTGAGGTTCACCGTATAGGAACTGATTTGGAAAATCATCTTGAAAATATAGAAGATCGGAATAAATCCAAGGGATATGAGACCATAACGTGTTAAGGTCACAAAGATTTCTTTTAAATTGATTAGTTGATGTTTCCTAATAAAATGAATTTCTAAGAGAACAACGATGGCTTCTGCAATAATGGTAGTAGCAATATAATACTCAGGGGCAAAAATATTATTGATATATAAGATACAGTTGAAGAGGAGATTTGCGCCACCACCAGCAAAGTAGAAAGCAGTCAAGCGGTTCTCGTGGTCATTGATAAAGATAATTTGCTTACCAAGAATCAATTCAATAGCCCAGATAATGGTTCGAAAGGCGAAGACGCTGGTCACGATACCTGCCTCAAGATACTTTTCAGAAGAGTAGATAACCGTTGCGTACTTTCCTAAAATCATAATCCCGAAACTAGTTGGAATCATGAGAAAATAGAATAATGATGCCGCTTGATTTACAAGATAATTATAAGAATTGTAATCCTTTTTCCCAAGGTAGTAGCCGAGACGTGGAATGCTGACACTGATAGCTCCACTTAAGACACCAGCAATCAGCATGACGATGCTATAGGCAATTGTATAATAAGAAATATAGTTTTCATCTGGTCCCTTGGTGATAAACATTCTATCTAGCAAGGTGTAGAGCATATTGGCATTTGCCAGGAGAAGCATAGTAAAGAGTGGTTTAGAAGCCTTAGCTAATTCGATGAAACCAATTTTAACAAAAGAAACTTCTCTCTTAATCCAAAGAAAACTAAGGAGGTAGTTGAGGATAGTGGTCGCTGTCATGACGATAGCATAAGGAACGATATCATCAGCCGTTTTAACGAAGGCAAAGATAGCGACCAGCATGGTAATTCGAATAATCAATGTCTTGTAAAGGATAAAGGCATAGTTTTCATAGGCCTCATTCATCCATTCGATATTGAGGAATTGGAAGAGAGCTTGGGCTCCTAGGATGTAGTAGAGAACTTTCAGGTTCTCAATGCTGGTGTCAAAGAAGATAAAGAGGAAGTAGATACCAGTCGTCAGGAGAGAGGTGAAAACCGAGATATAAAACAACTTAGAAAAGACGTAGTTGATTTTATTCTTGTCATCCTTGACCTTACTGATAGCACGAATCCCGTAGTTGTATATCCCAAAGGCAGCTAGTGGAATAACAAAGCTAGCCCAGGTATTGGCGGTGTTGAAATAACCGTAGTTGGATTTGCTGAGGATCCGCGTCAGATAAGGGTTGGTTATCAGAGGAAAAACGATATTGAGAATATTGACCAGCAAGCTAGCCAAGGCATTAACTTTTATATTTTTCATTGAACTTTCTTTCTTAAATGTAACATTATCTCTAGTATTATATCACATTCCAGCTTCATTCTTTTGATAAAATCGTAAAAATCTAGTATAATAGATAGACTGAAAGTAAGAGGTTACTAGATATGAAGATGAAACAAATTAGTGATACAACACTGAAAATCACGATGACTTTAGATGATTTGATGGATCGAGGAATGGAAATTGCAGACTTTCTCGTTCCTCAGGAAAAAACCGAAGAGTTTTTCTATGCTATTTTAGATGAACTGGAAATGCCAGACAATTTCTTGGATAGTGGCATGCTGAGTTTCCGTGTGACGCCAAAACCTGACAAGGTCGACGTCTTTGTGACCAAGTCCAAGATTGACCAAAATCTGGATTTTGAAGATTTGGCGGATCTGCCGGATATGGAAGAATTGGCCCAAATGTCACCAGATGAATTTCTCAAAACTCTGGAAAAAAGCATCGCAGAAAAGACCAAGGATGATATTGAGGCCATCCAATCTCTAGAACAGGTAGAAGCTAAAGAAGAAGAGCAAGAGCAAGCGAACAAGGAGACGGAGAATAAGAAAGAACCTTATATCTACTACATCCTGCGCTTTGCAAGCCTTGCTGACCTAGTGGCTTTTGCTAAAACAGTGACTTTTGAGATGGAAACATCTGAACTCTATAAGATGAATGACCACTATTATTTGACAATTTTAGTCAATATTGAAAATCATCCAAGTCCATACCCAGCTTGGCTCTTGGCTCGTATGCGTGAATTTGCAGACGACAGTGACATCAGTCGTTCAGTCTTGCAAGAGTATGGGCAAATATTGATTAACCATGACGCAGTTCTCGGTCTGCAAAAGATTCGTTCATAATTTTTAAAATCAATTTTCATTTATCAAGAAAGACGAATCATGGGATTCGTTTTTTCTTTACTAGACTGAAATAGTGATTTACTATAATAGGAATTTTCACAAAATTCTGTTATAATGGCTATATCAGAAAATTTCTAGGAGACAAACATGACAGTTAAAATTGCTTTACTTGGATTTGGTACCGTTGCAAGTGGCGTGCCTTTCCTCCTAAAGGAAAATGGAGAAAAAATCGTTCAGTCAGCTCATTCAGAGATTGAAGTAGCCAAGGTATTGGTCAAGGATGAAGATGAAAAGAACCGCTTGCTTGCAGTAGGAAATGACTTTAACTTTGTAACCAATGTAGATGATATTTTAGCAGACAAGGACATTACAATCGTAGTGGAATTGATGGGGCGTATCGAACCAGCTAAAACCTTTATCACTCGTGCCTTGGAAGCTGGGAAACACGTTGTTACTGCTAACAAGGACCTTTTGGCTGTACATGGCGCAGAATTGTTAGAAATCGCTAAAGATCATAATGTAGCACTTTACTACGAAGCAGCAGTAGCTGGTGGGATTCCAATTCTTCGTACTTTGGCAAATTCATTGGCTTCTGATAAAATCACGCGTGTTCTTGGTGTCGTTAACGGAACTTCTAACTTTATGATGACCAAAATGGTCGAAGAAGGCTGGTCTTATGATGATGCTCTGGCTGAAGCTCAAAGATTAGGATTTGCAGAAAGCGACCCTACAAATGACGTGGATGGGATTGACGCAGCCTACAAGATGGTGATTTTGAGCCAGTTTGCTTTTGGTATGAAGGTTGCCTTTGACGATGTAGCCCACAAGGGAATCCGTAACATCACACCAGAAGACGTAGCTGTAGCCCAAAATCTAGGCTATGTAGTGAAATTGGTAGGTTCTATCGAGGAAACTCCTTCAGGCATTGCTGCAGAAGTGACTCCAACCTTCCTGCCCAAAACACATCCACTTGCCAGTGTGAATGGGGTCATGAACGCTGTATTTGTAGAATCTATCGGTATCGGTGAGTCTATGTACTACGGACCAGGTGCGGGTCAAAAACCAACTGCAACAAGTGTTGTAGCAGATATTGTCCGTATCGTTCGTCGTTTGAATGATGGTACCATTGGCAAAAACTTCAACGAATATAGCCGTGAATTGGTCTTGGCAAATCCAGAAGATGTTAAAGCAAACTACTATTTCTCAATCTTGGCACCAGATTCAAAAGGTCAGGTCTTGAAACTTGCTGAAATCTTTAATGCTCAAGATATTTCCTTCAAGCAAATCCTCCAAGATGGCAAAGAGGGTGACAAGGCGCGTGTAGTGATTATCACTCATAAGATTAATAAAGCACAGCTTGAGAATGTTTCAGCTGAGTTGGCCAAAGCTTCAGAATTTGACCTCTTGAATACCTTCAAGGTGTTAGGAGAATAAGATGAAGATTATTGTACCTGCAACCAGTGCCAATATCGGGCCAGGTTTTGATTCGGTCGGTGTAGCTGTAACCAAATATCTTCAAATTGAGGTCTGTGAAGAACGAGATGAGTGGTTGATTGAACACCAGATTGGCAAATGGATTCCCCACGATGAGCGCAACCTTTTACTCAAGATTGCCTTGCAAATTGCGCCGGACATACAACCAAGACGTTTGAAAATGACTAGTGATGTTCCCTTGGCGCGTGGTTTGGGTTCTTCTAGCTCGGTTATTGTTGCCGGGATTGAACTAGCTAACCAGCTGGGCAAGCTCAACTTATCTGACCACGACAAATTGCAGCTGGCTACTAAGATTGAAGGGCATCCTGACAATGTAGCTCCAGCAATTTACGGTAATCTCGTTATTGCCAGCTCCGTTGAAGGTCACGTTTCAGCAATTGTGGCTGACTTCCCAGAGTGTTATTTTCTAGCTTATATTCCCAACTATGAATTACGCACTCGAGATAGCCGTCGTGTCTTGCCTAAGAAATTGTCCTACAAGGAAGCTGTTGCTGCTAGTTCTATCGCCAATGTGGCCGTTGCAGCCTTGTTAGCAGGAGATATGGTGACAGCTGGACAAGCAATCGAGGGGGACCTCTTCCATGAGCGTTATCGTCAAAGTCTGGTCCGTGAATTTGCGACGATTAAGCAAGTAGCTAAAGAGAATGGTGCCTATGCGACCTATCTCTCTGGAGCAGGGCCGACAGTTATGGTCTTGGCTTCTCATGATAAGATGCCAGCGATTAAGGAAGAATTACAAAAGCAACCCTTCAAAGGCAAACTTCATGATTTGAAAGTTGATACGCAAGGTGTCCGTGTCGAAACAAAGTAAAGAAATAGAAGATAGGATGGGGAAAGTCTCGACTAGAGGGCTTCCTGTCCTTTTTTTGAAAAGAAGTTTATACTCAATGAAAATCAAAGAGCAGACTAGGAAGCTAGCCGCAGGTTGCTCAAAACATGGTTTTGAGGTTGTAGATGAAACTGACGAAGTTAGCTCAAAATACTGTTTTGAGGTTGCAGATGTAAGCTGACGTGGTTTGAATTTGATTTTCGAAGAGTATTAGTTAAAAACTTGATAAAGGAGAAACGAAGATGGCAGAAATTTATTTAGCAGGTGGTTGTTTTTGGGGCCTAGAGGAGTATTTTTCGCGAATTTCTGGAGTGCTAGCAACCAGTGTTGGCTACGCTAATGGGCAAGTCGAAACGACCAATTATCAGCTGCTCAAGGAAACAGACCATGCAGAAACGGTTCAAGTGATTTATGACGAGAAAACAGTGTCACTCAGAGAAATATTGCTTTATTATTTCCGAGTCATCGATCCCTTATCAATCAATCAACAAGGAAATGACCGTGGTCGCCAATATCGAACCGGAATCTATTACCAAGATGAAGCAGATCTGCCAGCTATCTACACAGTGGTGCAGGAGCAGAAGCGTATGCTGGGTCGAAAGATTGCAGTGGAAGTGGAGAAACTTCGCCACTACATTCTAGCAGAAGATTACCACCAAGACTATCTTAAGAAAAATCCTTCAGGTTACTGTCATATCGATGTGACCGATGCGGAGAAGCCATTAGTTGATGCGGCAAACTATGAAAAGCCTAGTCAAGAAGTGTTAAGGGAAAGTTTGTCAGCAGAGTCATACCGTGTTACCCAAGAAGCTGCTACAGAGGCGCCATTTACCAATGCCTATGACCAAACCTTTGAAGAAGGGATTTATGTAGACATCACGACGGGTGAACCACTCTTTTTTGCAAAGGATAAGTTTGCTTCAGGTTGTGGTTGGCCAAGTTTTAGTCGTCCGATTTCCAAGGAGTTGATTCACTATTACAAGGACTTGAGTCATGGAATGGAGCGAATCGAGGTTCGTTCTCGGTCAGGAAATGCTCACTTGGGTCATGTTTTCACAGATGGACCGCAGGAGTTAGGTGGCCTGCGTTACTGTATTAATTCTGCCTCTTTGCGCTTTGTGGCCAAGGATGAGATGGAAAAAGCAGGATATGGCTATCTATTACCTTACTTAAACAAATAAAACTGAGGGTGGGACTTCCCACTTTCTTCGTTTCCAGAATAAGAATAGAAGGGACTTATGAAACACTTACTATCTTACTTCAAACCCTACATCAAAGAATCAATTTTGGCACCCTTGTTCAAGCTGCTAGAAGCTGTTTTTGAACTCTTGGTTCCCATGGTGATTGCTGGGATTGTTGACCAATCCTTGCCTCAGAGAGATCAAGGACACCTCTGGATGCAGATTGGCCTGCTCCTTATCTTTGCAGTGATTGGCGTTTTAGTGGCATTGGTAGCTCAGTTTTACTCAGCAAAGGCAGCGGTTGGGTTTGCCAAAGAACTGACAGACGACCTTTATCGTCATATTCTTTCCCTACCCAAGGATAGCAGAGATCGTCTGACAACTTCTAGCTTGGTGACTCGCTTGACTTCAGACACTTACCAGATTCAGACTGGGATCAATCAATTCCTGCGTCTCTTTTTGCGAGCGCCTATTATCGTTTTTGGAGCCATTTTTATGGCCTATCGCATCTCGGCTGAGCTGACTTTCTGGTTTTTAGTTATGGTTGTGATTTTGACGATTATCATTGTAGGGCTCTCTCGGTTGGTCAATCCTCTCTACAGTAGTCTCAGAAAGAAAACGGATCAGCTGGTTCAGGAAACGCGCCAGCAATTGCAAGGGATGCGAGTTATTCGTGCTTTTGGTCAGGAAAAACGAGAGTTACAAATTTTTCAAACTCTTAACCAAGTTTATGCTAGATTGCAAGAAAAGACGGGTTTCTGGTCTAGTTTGTTAACACCTCTGACCTATCTGATTGTTAATGGAACTCTTCTTGTCATCATCTGGCAGGGTTATATTTCAATTCAAGGAGACTTGCTCAGTCAAGGTGCTCTTATTGCCCTTATCAACTACCTCTTGCAGATCTTGGTGGAATTGGTTAAGCTCGCCATGCTGATAAATTCTCTTAATCAATCCTATATCTCAGCCAAGCGAATTGAGGAAGTTTTTACTGAAGCTCCAGAAGATATTTTTTCAGAATTAGAACAAAAACAAGCTACCGGTGATCGGGTTTTGCAAGTCAAAGAATTAACCTTTACCTATCCTGATGCGGCCCAGCCTTCTCTAAGAAACATTTCCTTTGATATGAAGCAAGGGCAAATTCTTGGTATCATCGGGGGAACTGGTTCAGGTAAATCAAGCTTGGTGCAAGTCTTACTTGGACTCTATCCAGTAGATAAGGGAAGCATTGACATTTATCGAGATGGATGTAGTCCTCATAATCTTGAGCAGTGGCGGTCTTGGATTGCCTATGTGCCCCAAAAGGTCGAACTCTTTAAAGGAACTATTCGTTCCAACTTGACTCTAGGTTTCAATCAAGAAGTATCTGACCAAGAACTCTGGCAGGCCTTGGAGATTGCGCAAGCTAAGGATTTTGTCAGTGAAAAGGAAGGACTTTTGGATGCCCTAGTTGAGGCTGGAGGTCGAAATTTCTCAGGGGGACAAAAACAAAGGCTGTCTATCGCACGAGCGGTATTGCGCCAAGCTCCCTTTCTCATCCTAGATGATGCGACCTCGGCCCTCGACACCATTACCGAGTCCAAGCTCTTGAAAGCTATCCGAGAAAATTTGCCAAATACAAGCTTAATCTTGATTTCTCAACGGACTTCGACACTTCAGATGGCTGACCAGATTCTCCTCTTGGAAAAAGGTGAGCTCCTAGTTGTTGGCAAGCACGAGGAATTGATGAAAACTAGCCAAGTCTATCGCGAAATCAATGCATCTCAACATGGAAAGGAGGACTAGCATGAAACGACAAACTGCAAATCAAACACTCTCACGTTTGGCCAAAGATTTAGCAAACCATCCCTTCCTCCTTTTCCTAGCCTTTCTAGGAACCATTGCCCAGGTTGGCTTATCAATTTACCTACCTATTCTGATTGGGCAGGTCATTGACCAAGTTCTAGTGGCTGGTTCATCACCAGTTTTTTGGCAGATTTTCCTTCAGATGATCTTGGTGGTCATAGGAAATACACTGGTACAATGGGCAAATCCCCTTCTCTATAATCGCTTAATCTTCTCTTATACCAAAGACTTACGAGAGCGAATCATCCATAAGCTCCATCGTTTACCGATTGCTTTTGTGGATCGGCAGGGCAGTGGAGAGATGGTCAGTCGTGTGACCACAGATATAGAGCAGCTGGCAGCTGGTTTGACCATGATTTTCAACCAATTTTTCATTGGCGTCTTGATGATTTTGGTTAGTATCCTAGCCATGCTTCAAATTCACCTCCTCATGACCCTCTTGGTCTTGCTATTGACACCACTGTCCATGGTGATCTCGCGCTTTATTGCCAAGCGATCTTATCATCTCTTCCAGAAGCAAACAGAGACGAGGGGGATTCAGACTCAGTTGATTGAAGAATCGCTTAGCCAGCAGACTATTATCCAGTCCTTCAATGCTCAGACAGAGTTTATCCAAAGACTGCACGAGGCGAATGCCAACTACGCAGGCTATTCTCAGTCAGCCATCTTTTATTCATCAACGGTTAATCCTTCAACTCGCTTTGTTAATGCACTCATCTATGCCCTTCTTGCTGGAGTGGGAGCCTATCGTATCATGATGGGTTCAACCTTGACCATTGGGCGTTTAGTGACTTTTTTGAACTATGTTCAGCAGTACACTAAGCCCTTTAACGATATTTCTTCTGTTCTAGCCGAATTGCAAAGTGCTCTCGCTTGCGCAGAGCGTGTCTATGCTATCTTAGAAAGTCCAGAGGTGGCTGAAACAGGTAAGGAAGTCTTGACCAGCGACCAAGTCAAGGGCGCTATTTCCTTTAAGCATGTTTCTTTTGGATACAATCCTGAAAGGATCTTGATTAAGGACTTATCCATCGATATCCCAGCTGGTAGCAAGGTAGCCATCGTTGGTCCGACAGGTGCTGGTAAGTCAACTCTTATCAATCTACTCATGCGTTTTTATCCTATTAACTCGGGAGATATCTTGCTAGACGGTCGTTCCATTTACGACTATACCCGAGCGTCATTGAGACAGCAGTTTGGCATGGTACTCCAAGAAACCTGGCTCAAGCAAGGAACCGTTCATGACAATATTGTCTTTGGAAATCCTGATGCCAGTCGGGAGCAGGTGATTGCTGCTGCAAAGGCAGCCAATGCAGACTTTTTCATCCAACAGTTGCCACAGGGATATGATACTAAGTTGGAAAATGCAGGAGAATCTCTCTCTGTTGGTCAGGCTCAGCTCTTGACCATCGCCCGAGTCTTTCTAGCTATTCCAAAGATTCTTATCTTAGACGAGGCGACATCATCCATTGATACACGGACAGAAGTGCTAGTACAGGATGCCTTTGCCAAGCTCATGAAGGGACGTACAAGCTTTATCATTGCCCACCGTTTGTCAACCATTCAGGATGCGAATTTGATTCTTGTCTTGGTAGATGGTGACATTGTGGAGCATGGCAATCATCAAGAGCTCATGGCTAGAAAGGGCAAGTATTACCAAATGCAAAAAGCTGCAGCTTTTAGCTCTGAATAAGCCTTTCTATTTTAAAATCTTATGAACGAAAAAAGTTGCCTTCGGGTGACTTTTTTGTTACAATAGCTAGAAAAAATCAAGGTCTTAGAAGGAGAAAACAATGAAAGTCTATCAGCATGTAAATATCGTGACTTGTGACCAAGATTTCCATGTCTATTTGGATGGTCTCTTAGCTGTTGAAGCATCTCAAATCGTCTATGTTGGTCAAGAGAAGCAAGAAATTTTAGAGCAAGCTGAGCAGATTATAGATTATCAGGGAGCCTGGATCATGCCTGGTTTGGTCAATTGCCACACCCATTCTGCCATGACAGGCTTGCGAGGGATCCGGGATGATAGTAATCTCCATGAATGGCTCAATAACTATATTTGGCCAGCAGAAGCAGGATTTACTCCCGACATGACTACCAAGGCGGTCAAAGAGGCTTTGACGGAGATGCTCCAGTCAGGGACAACAACCTTCAACGATATGTATAATCCCAATGGTGTGGATATTGAGCAAATTTATCAGGCAGTCAAGGCTTCCAAGATGCGTTGTTATTTCTCACCGACCCTCTTTTCTTCAGAGGCAGAAACAACTGCTGAGACCATAAGCAGAACACGAGCTATCATCGAGGAAATCTTAGGATATGAAGATCCAAATTTCAAGGTTATGGTAGCGCCACATTCTCCATACAGCTGTAGCAAAGACTTGCTTCAAGCGAGCTTAGATATGGCAAAAGAGCTGGACATTCCTATCCATATCCATGTAGCGGAGACCAAGGAAGAGTCAGGAATTATCCTGAAACGCTATGGCAAACGTCCCCTCGCCTTTCTAGAAGAACTGGGTTACTTAGATCATCCGTCTGTTTTTGCTCATGGGGTCGAATTAAACGAGCGGGAAATTGAACGTTTGGCAACCTCTCAAGTGGCTATCGCTCACAATCCTATTAGTAACCTCAAACTGGCCTCAGGAATTGCTCCAATTATTCAACTCCAAAAAGCAGGGGTAGCAGTCGGAATTGCGACTGACTCGGTAGCTTCTAATAACAATCTAGATATGTTTGAGGAAGGACGGACTGCAGCCCTCCTTCAGAAAATGAAGAGTGGAGATGCCAGTCAATTTCCTATCGAAACAGCCCTCAAAGCTCTGACAATAGAAGGTGCTAAGGTTCTAGGAATGGAAAAGCAGATAGGAAGCCTAGAAGTTGGCAAACAGGCAGATTTTCTGGTCATTCAACCACAAGGAAAAATCCATCTTCAACCTCAGGAAAATATGCTCTCTCACCTGGTTTATGCTGTCAAATCCAGTGATGTCGATGATGTTTATATCGATGGAGAACAGGTGGTCAAGCAAGGTCAAGTTTTGACAGTAGAACTTTAAAAAATTTTTAAAAAAAGTTTGCAAAAATCTTGCATTCTTTTTTTGTCTATGCTATACTTATATACGGTTTGAAAAAACTGCCTAAGACAGTAGGGGAGCTCGACTCATAAATATCCTACCGAGGACAAAACGTATCATGTAAAAAGAAGCGTATTGTACTTTCGTGTCTAGGTTTGGGCGCGTTTTTCTTTTGGAAAAATTCCCCAAGCAAAATAATTACGGAGGTGAACACACTAATGAGTGAAGCAATTATTGCTAAAAAAGCGGAACTAGTTGACGTAGTAGCTGAAAAAATGAAAGCTGCTGCATCTATCGTCGTTGTAGACGCTCGTGGTTTGACAGTTGAGCAAGATACAGTTCTTCGTCGTGAGCTTCGTGGAAGCGAAGTTGAGTATAAAGTCATTAAAAACTCAATCTTGCGTCGTGCAGCTGAAAAAGCTGGTCTTGAAGATCTTGCATCAGTATTTGTTGGACCATCTGCAGTAGCATTTTCTAACGAAGATGTTATCGCACCAGCGAAAATCTTGAACGATTTTGCTAAAAACGCTGAAGCACTTGAAATCAAAGGTGGTGCAATCGAAGGCGCTGTCGCATCTAAAGAAGAAATCGTTGCTCTTGCAACTCTTCCAAACCGCGAAGGACTTCTTTCTATGCTCCTTTCTGTACTTCAAGCGCCAGTGCGCAACGTTGCTCTTGCAGTCAAAGCGGTTGCAGACAACAAAGAAGACGCAGCTTAATCTTAAGCTACGTAGCGTAGCCTAGCTACGAAAAAAACTATTATAAAATTTAAAACTTATTTGGAGGAAATAACAATGGCATTGAACATTGAAAACATTATTGCTGAAATTAAAGAAGCTTCAATCCTTGAATTGAACGACCTTGTAAAAGCTATCGAAGAAGAATTTGGTGTAACTGCGGCTGCTCCTGTAGCTGTAGCTGCTGCTGGTGGCGCTGAAGAAGCTGCTAAAGATTCATTTGACGTTGAATTGACAGCTGCAGGCGACAAGAAAGTCGGCGTTATCAAAGTTGTACGTGAAATCACTGGTCTTGGACTTAAAGAAGCTAAAGAACTTGTTGATGGTGCACCAGGTGTCATCAAAGAAGGCGTTCCAACTGCAGAAGCAGAAGAAATCAAAGCTAAATTGGAAGAAGCTGGAGCTTCAGTTACTCTTAAATAATAAGGGTACGCAATTACATTGCGAAATCCCAGTTTAGCAAGATTTTGAGTAATGTCAAATAGCGAAATATGGTGGAAAATGATTTCATTCTCCACCTAAATCCCACCAAACAAATGTTTGGTGGGATTTTCTTTATTTTTTGATATAATGAATATATTAGTTATTAAATTTTAGTATTATTTGTAAGACTGATATATTTTTTAATTAGAAAACACGGGTAAAAGAAATGAAATCAGCAATATACTGGAGTATTAGAAATAAAATATTAAATTTTATTTTTTATATTAAAAAAATACGTTTAAAAATAAATAGTAAATGGCAATTATCCAAAGAGTATAAATCTTTTAGAAATATTCTTTTTGCAAGATTTATCTCTGGTGCAATAAAAGGACTTGTTTTAGCTTTGCTTTTAGGGATAGTTGATAGAATTCTTCTAAATTTTAGTGTAACAACGATAATAGAAAGTAATCTATTAGGAGATGTTATTTTGGGGGAACTAGGTGTTGCTGGTGTGATTTTAGGTTTGTATTGTTCTAATATTTCAAGTGTATATTCCACAAGATATGCTAATGCACCTGAAAAAATTGCAATCGCTTTTCAATATGATCATTTGACTGTTAGGAGTTTAGATGTAATTAGTAGTTTTATTATTTATGGAACAATTATACTAGTTGAATTATTATTGAATTGTAAAGTTAGTTGGGCAACTGTTTCAGTATTGATAATATGGTCTATACTTGTAGTTATATACTTTGGAATTACAGGGAATAGAATTTATCAGTTATCTGATGTTTTTAGATTATCAGATGATGCACATTTATATTTAGAAAGAGTGATTTCAAAAAATCTTAAACATAAAATATACGTTAGTGATAATAGCTATCAGGCTTATTTTAGAAAAGTTACTTCAAATAGAATTGAGTTACTAAAAATAATTCAAAAATATGGTTGCAATCCAGACATAGCCGATAATTCTTCTGTATTTAATTTTATGTGTAAAAATTTAGGACTAATAAATAAATATTGGTCAATTAAACAGGGTTTACCAAAGGATTCACTCTGGTTTAGAAAAAAATCTAAATATCAACAATGGCATTTAGCAGATAATATAGAGGTATTAGTAGCATTAGATACGGGAACGCCGTTAAGTACAAAAGAAGAAGCAGATATTTATTGGTTTGAAAATGAATTGATGGCTATAAACAAGACATGTGTAAACTACTTGATAAAAGAAAAAGATTTTGAAACTGTATACAGTTATTTAGTTGTATTAGATAAAATTTGTCAATCTGCAATTAAATACAAAGAAGCGAGCTATTACCTAGAACATATAGACTGGATAAATAACATTATTCAAAATTCTATTGAAGTTCAAAATAAGGAAGAAAATATTTCCTTTATTGCAGTTATTGAATATATTTCTGTTCTATATTTAAATATCATTTTAGAATCAAGAGATTATTTTAAGACACTAGACATTGATAAAATAAGTAAAGCTGTTATAGATGGAATTGATACTGGAAAGTCATTTAATTCTATAGAGACTATTCGAGGTAGAAGAGATATAGATATTTTTAAAAAAATATTGTTAGAGATTAATGTCGAGAAGCAACGTATTACTCCTGTTTGGTTGATCAAGCAATATGTAGCTAAGGAAGAATTTGATTATGTAAATTTATTATATGATGTAGTAAAAGAAGGAATTGAACATATATATTTCTTAAGTAATATTATTTTTGAGAAAAAAATGTATTATGAATCTTGTATTTTAATCTCTAAATTTTATAAGTACGAATCTGAGTTGACAATTTTTTTAGAATTTGCAAAACAATTGGAGATTAAACTATTTAGTTGTCATATTGATTCTGAAGATTCATGGGAAGAGAGTAGATTGGATGAATTAAAAGAAAAATTTAGAGAAATCAAACAAGACATTCCAGAAATGTATAGAAAATGTTCAAGTATTTTTACTGTAAAAAATTGGGATAGAGAAGGAGAATTTCCTGACTTTTTAGGAGAATGCTTTAATCAAATCTCAAGAGATACTATTGAAGCTATTGTAAATTCAGATAAAAAACAATTTAAAAAGAATTTTGAAATTATTACTCAGATAATGCCTTTATATCAAGAATATATTAGATTATATTTTAATAAAAATAAAAATCTGTATAGGAAAGAATATATTTATTATATGATTACTTGTCCGATTGTTGAATGGGCTCAGCTTGGTGGTCTTGGTATAATATGGGGTGAATTTTTTAATGATAAAGAATGGAGTGAAATTGTTAAAGAAACTTCCGAAATATTCTTTCAAAATAATAATGAAGAAAATTCAAAAGAGCTTGCAATTCAGTATACGGAATATGTGAATTTAAGAAATCAGCTAAGGTACTTTATGAACTCAAGAGATCTCATAGCAAATAATTGGAATGACTATGTTGTAAAAGCAATAATAAATACTGCTAACATAGAAACTGAAAACACAATGTTTGGAACGAAAATTAAAACTGATAGCAAATTAATAAGAGTATTTTGCCCTAGTATTTTGGATGATGGATTCAGAACAAATCCTTCAGAATTATTCTGGGTTATCTGCATTAATCCTCTAGTCCCTGAAGAAAAGAGGTTTCATTCTAGTTTTTCGTGGGAGAAAGAATTAAATGATTAAGGATATAAAAGTAAGTAAAAAAATTGAAAAGTTATATAAACAACCCGAAGAAGGTTTGTATTTACAACTAATTTGTAGAGAATTATTTTCTGGGTACGAGTTTTCTTTAAATGAAGGAAGGCATAATGGAGAAGATTTTTATAAAATTACACCAAACGACTCTGAAATTGTTAAATTATTCCATAAGGCTTCCAGATATTATTTTTCCTACGATTTTGGACAAAATATAGATAGAGTTCTGTACAGCATTGCTATTTACGGAAAGGCATACATTTTTATTAAGCCAGAATATGAAGAGCAAATCGATAAACAAGGTAACACGTCTAAAATCATTAGTTCTATATATATTAGTGAAGTTAAGGGAATATTGAAGAAAAATAAATTTTTTTATAAGATAGGAAGGAATGAAATTTCTGAGTTTGATATCAACGAAGGTACGTTAATCACTTTTAACTTAAGAGAAATAGGTTTTAAAAAGAATCATTTTACAAAGCTTGCAAAACAGGCTGAAAAATATAATACAACATCTAAATCACTAGAATTAATAAAAAAAGTAGCAACATATAATTTTAGCGTTCATAGAGATAAAAACACTAAATTATTGCTTAGAAAAATGAGAGGTTTAGGTCTTAACTTTTCTTTAGATGACCTATCAGATAGTTATATACTGTATAATGAAATTCAGAGAAAACTATTCCAGAAAAAACTGCTTCAATATATACTTGATAAAATTAATAAATCACTGGTATCAAATTATATACATAACAAAAAATTCAAAATAAAAGCAACTATGAAAAACATAAATTATGAGGAGTCATGGGAAAAATTCCAACGTGGAGAACTCACGCGCTCTGAGTTGAGAAAGATTGTATGGGACTAATATATATTTAATCTAACTTTAAGTAAAAATTATTTTTAAATAATGAGATAATTTCATCTAAAAAAATGTAATCGTGATATTAAAAACAAGTTTAAAATTACAATATAAAATCTAAGAATAATAATTTTTGAATTATTTAAAGAAAAAATCGATTTATTAGTTCTTAATTTGTTTAATCTTTCCAAAGAAGAGAAGCAAATCATAAAGGAGCTCGAAGTGTAATTTTATTTAAAAAAAGTTCATTTTCTAATAGAAATTATTGTTACGATTTATAGTAACTACAACTAAAATATTATTTTTAAAAAAGGTAGAGTATATTGAATCTTTAGTAGCTTAAAAACATGATTAAACCGCTATTCTTAGGAGTAGCGGTTTTTCTTTATAATTGAAAAGAGAAAATTGATAAAGTGTCTCCAGTTGTTCCATAAGACTTTCATCATAAAGTTCTGGAGTTTGATTAGAGAACCATGTCAATCAAACTCCAGCGCTCGATAAAGCGATGATGTATCTGTGGAAGGAGATTATGTTTGCTAAGTTATTTTTTGCAGAAATAGTGGTACAATATCCTTAGAATAGTTCAAAATTTATCTTGGCTAGGGGAAAGGGAGATTGAACTCCCTGATGCATCCGTCTTAGTATGGGATTAATGTTCTATAAAAAGGAAATGTTATAAAGGTGATATTGATGGAAAGATATGAATTTACAGCGACAACAGCAAAATCAGATATAATAATTGGTGTCCTTTTTCCCATGTTCCTCATGCTTCCTGTATTGGGAATACAGTTGGCTGTATTCTATTTAAAACTGAATGATTTTTTTAAATCACAACCTCTTTTTCTTTATACGATAGTATTAGTGTTTTTTGGTATTAGTTTTCTTTTAATTAAAAAAATACAAGGTAGTCTAGTGAAGAATTTTGTCGTAGAATTATCTGGAAGAAATATTAGGATTTGGTGTAATGGAAAGGAGATTGTATCAGGAGAAGTTATCTTCTGTAGGATAAAAAATAAGGAGCCTAAACTGGGGGCGAAAGCCTTAAATGTAGACATAGACACCAAGGGGGATAATATTAAATTTCGAGTTCGGTCTAAGGAATATGAAAATTTATCATCTTCTACTTGGAATCCTCTCGGGACAAGCAAACCCTCTGATGTAGAAACGTTATTATCTTTGGGCAAAAAAATAAAAAATGCTATGGAAGAAGAAGTTTTGATAGAAGATGAAGCTTCAAAAAAACCTCGATCGTTTTGATTGAGGTTTTTAGCATATTTCTTAGACAATACCTTGTGCAATCATAGCGTTGGCTACGTTTTCGAAGGCAGCGATATTGGCACCTGCAAGGTAGTCAGTACCAAGTCCGTATGTTTCAGCAGTTGTTTTAGCTGTATTGAAGATGTTTGTCATGATGTCTTTGAGGCGTCCATCAACTTCTTCACGGGTCCATGAAAGGCGAAGGCTGTTTTGGCTCATTTCAAGCGCTGATACAGCTACACCACCAGCGTTGGCAGCTTTGGCAGGTCCGTAAAGGATTCCGTTTTCTTTGTAGACTTTAATCGCATCAAGATCGCTTGGCATGTTGGCACCTTCAGATACACAGATAACGCCTTGGTCAACCAAGCGCTTAGCTGCTTCGCCGTTGATTTCGTTTTGAGTCGCACATGGAAGAGCGATGTCGTAGTTACCAGCGTAAGTCCATACAGAACCTTCATGGTAAGTAGCAGTTGCTTTCTCAGCTGCATATTCAGTCAAACGAGCACGGCGTTTTTCTTTAACATCAACCAAAAGATCGAAGTCAATACCATTTTCGTCGATGACATAACCGTTTGAGTCAGATACAGAGATAACAGTAGCGCCGAGTTCAGTTGCTTTTTGAAGAGCGTATTGAGCTACGTTACCAGAACCTGAAATAACCACTTTCTTACCAGCAAAACTGTTACCATTAGCTTTGAGCATTTCTTCAGTGTAGTAAACCAAACCGTAACCAGTTGCTTCTGGACGAATCAAGCTACCACCGAATCCAAGAGGTTTACCAGTCAAGACACCAGCATCAAATTGGTTAAGGCGTTTGTATTGACCGTAAAGGTAACCAATTTCACGTCCACCAACACCGATATCGCCAGCTGGGACGTCGAGTGATGGTCCGATGTATTTTTGCAATTCAGTCATGAAGCTTTGGCAGAAGCGCATCACTTCAGCATCAGTCTTTCCTTTAGGATCGAAGTCTGATCCACCTTTACCTCCACCGATTGGAAGTCCAGTCAAAACGTTTTTAAAGATTTGTTCGAAGCCGAGGAATTTCAAGATTCCTTGGTTTACAGTTGGGTGGAAACGAAGTCCGCCTTTATATGGTCCAACAGCTGAGTTGAATTGAACACGGTAACCACGGTTGACTTGAACTTTTCCATCACGGTCAACCCAAGGAACACGGAAAGAAATCACGCGCTCAGGTTCAGTGATGCGTGCCAAGATATTTTCTTCGATATACTCAGGATGTTTTTCAAATACAGGTTCCAAAGTGCTGAAGAATTCTTCAACCGCCTGGAGAAATTCAGCCTCATGCCCGTTACGAGCTTTCACAATTGCAAACACGCTTTGGATATAGTCTTTAGCAGATGTCATATCGTTCTCCTTTTTGTTGTTATATTTTATTACATGAGCCATTATAGCAGAATTTTTTTTGAGTGTAAAGAAAAAAACAGAAATTTTCTAAAAATTCTTTCAATTTATAAAACCGAACGTTTTATATAGAAATTAGTTTCTCAAAGAGAAAATCTTAAATTATGGTATAATATTAGAAATAAAAGGAATCTGGAGGATCAGAATCATGGTATCAACGAAAACACAAATAGCTGGCTTTGAGTTTGACAATTGCTTGATGAATGCAGCGGGTGTGGCTTGTATGACGGTAGAGGAACTTGAAGGAGTCAAAAACTCAGCGGCGGGTACTTTTGTTACGAAGACTGCGACCTTGGACTTTCGTCATGGAAATCCTGAACCACGTTACCAGGATGTTCCACTTGGCTCCATCAATTCTATGGGTTTGCCAAATAATGGCTTAGACTATTATCTGGACTATCTTTTGGATTTGCAGGAAAAAGAGCCAAACCGAACTTTCTTTCTATCTTTAGTTGGCATGTCTCCAGAAGAAACACATGCCATCTTGAAAAAAGTTCAAGAGAGTGAGTTTAAAGGACTGACGGAGCTCAATCTCTCTTGTCCAAATGTTCCAGGAAAGCCTCAGATTGCTTATGATTTTGAGACAACAGACCGTATCTTGGCAGAAGTATTTGTCTACTTTACCAAACCTCTTGGGATCAAATTGCCACCTTATTTTGATATTGTCCACTTTGATCAAGCGGCTGCTATTTTCAATAAATATCCGCTCAAGTTTGTTAACTGTGTTAACTCTATCGGAAACGGCCTTTATATAGAAGGCGAGTCGGTCGTGATTCGTCCTAAAAATGGTTTTGGTGGGATTGGGGGAGAGTATATCAAACCAACAGCTCTTGCTAATGTCCATGCCTTTTATCAACGTCTCAATCCGCAAATCCAAATCATTGGAACAGGTGGTGTTCTAACGGGTCGTGATGCCTTTGAACACATCCTCTGTGGTGCTAGTATGGTGCAAGTAGGAACGACGCTCCACAAAGAAGGCGTCGGTGCTTTTGAACGCATTACCAATGAACTAAAAGAAATCATGGCGGAAAAAGGGTACGAAAACCTAGAAGATTTTCGTGGGAAATTGCGCTATATTGGTTAAAGTTACTAAAAGATCAGAAGAAAGGAGAGAAGATGCTAGCCATAGAAGACAGTCAGAAGTTGACTTTATCAAATCTATCTAGCTTGAACCTATTTACAGGGACAGATCAGGGTCAGTTTGAAGTTATGAAGAGACAAGTGTTGAAGCAGATTGGTTATGATCCAGCTGTTCTCAACTTTGCTTACTTTGATATGAAAGAAGTAGCTTATAAAGACTTAGAGTTGGAGTTGGTCAGTCTCCCTTTTTTTGCGGATGAGAAAATCGTGATATTAGACCATTTTGTTGATATTACAACAGCCAAAAAACGCTTTTTAACAGATGATGAGCTCAAGTCATTTGAGGAATACCTTGATAACCCTTCGCCAACAACCAAGTTATTGATATTTGCTGAAGGAAAGCTAGATAGTAAAAGACGGCTGGTCAAACTGCTCAAACGTGATGCGACTGTCTTTGATGCTATTGAACCCAAGGAACAAGAACTGCGCCAGTATTTCCAAAAATGGAGTCAGACACAAGGTTTGCAGTTTGTGGGGCAATCCTTTGAAAATCTCCTCATCAAGTCTGGTTTTCAGTTTAGCGAAATCCAGAAAAATCTCCTCTTTTTGCAGTCTTATAAGTCAGACGGCGTGATTGAGGAGAAGGATATTGTCGGAGCTATTCCAAAGACTTTGCAAGACAATATTTTTGATTTGACTCAGTTTATTTTAGCTAAGAAGATTGACCTGGCCCGTGACCTGGTTAGAGACTTGACCTTGCAAGGAGAGGATGAGATCAAGCTCATAGCTGTCATGTTAGGACAGTTTCGTACCTTTACCCAAGTGAAGATTTTATCAGAGACTGGTCAGACGGAATCGCAGATTGCAAGCAGTCTGGGAACTTACTTGGGGCGCAACCCTAATCCTTATCAAATCAAGTTTGCATTGAGAGATTCGAGAGGGATTTCCTTGGCCTTTCTCAAGCGAGCGATTTCTTATTTGATTGAAACAGACTACCAGATTAAGACAGGTGTCTATGAAAAAGGGTACCTGTTTGAAAAGGCACTTTTGCAGATCGCGGCAGAAGCAAATTGAGCAAAAAACTTGAAAAAAGAGGATGATTGCGTTATCATTTTCTTATAGAAAGAAAAAGAGGTATTACAGATGGCTATTATCTTACCAGACCTTCCATACGCATACGACGCTTTGGAACCATACATCGATGCAGAAACAATGCACTTGCACCATGACAAACACCACCAAACTTATGTCAACAATGCAAATGCTGCTCTTGAAAAACACCCTGAAATTGGTGAAGACCTTGAAGCTTTGCTTGCTGATGTAGACTCTATCCCAGCTGATATCCGTCAAGCACTTATCAATAATGGTGGTGGACACTTGAACCATGCTCTTTTCTGGGAATTGATGACTCCTGAAAAAACTGCTCCATCAGCAGAACTTGCAGCAGCAATCGATGCAACATTTGGTTCATTTGAAGAGTTCCAAGCAGCCTTTACAGCAGCAGCTACAACTCGCTTCGGTTCTGGATGGGCATGGTTGGTTGTTAACAAAGAAGGGAAGCTTGAAGTAACTTCAACAGCAAACCAAGACACACCAATCTCAGAAGGTAAAAAACCAATCTTGGGCTTGGACGTTTGGGAACATGCTTACTACGTGAAATACCGCAATGTTCGTCCTGACTACATCAAAGCTTTCTTCTCAGTCATTAACTGGAACAAAGTAGACGAGCTTTACGCAGCAGCTAAATAATAAAATATGGAGGGAAGAATTGTTCTTCTCTTTTTAAGGTTATAAAGCAGAAGTCTGACAGAATCGTCAGACTTTTTTCATTTTTATGAGAAATGTGCTAACTGCTAGAAATTATGGTAAAATAGAGTGTTAAGTAATCGTGGAAAAGGAAGACTATGCGTAAAGAAATTGCACCTGAATTATACAACTATAACAAGTTTCCTGGCCCAGAATTTCATGTAAATGGGGATAAGGTTGAGACTGAAGGGATTGCTTTTACCTTGGTTGAAAATATCAAGGATGCCTTCGATGTGACAGTCTTTAATCAACGCTTTTCAGAAGTGTTGACCAAGTTTGATTATGTCGTGGGGGACTGGAGCAATGAACAGCTTCGTCTACGTGGCTTTTATAAAGACGATCGAACAGATGAAAAAAATGAAAAGATAAGTCGCTTACAGG
Source organism: Streptococcus oralis (assembly GCF_016028255.1). Lineage (NCBI taxonomy): Bacteria > Bacillati > Bacillota > Bacilli > Lactobacillales > Streptococcaceae > Streptococcus > Streptococcus oralis. The sequence continues at coordinate 1,648,891 of NZ_CP065707.1, read as the reverse complement.
ATTATCTTTTAGAGTACTGTAGTTATGGTTGTGCCTATTTTGTCCTAGAAAATCAAGCACCGAAGCGGGCTTCATTTGACAAAAAAATGCGTAAAAAGGATGAGGAAAACCTTCCTAGAAGAGGAAAGAAACCTTCGCAAAACAAGAGAAAACCAAATGCGGATAAGCGAAATAGACGTCGTCATAAGGACCAAAAGTCTCAGAAAGAGGACAAGGGACAGCGCCATTTTGTCATTCGTCAGAAATAGATAGAGAAATAAGGAGAAGAGATGAAACCGTCTATTTATAGTTTAACACGTCAAACCATGCAAGAATGGGTATTAGAACAAGGAGAAAAGAAATTCCGAGCAGATCAAATCTGGGAATGGCTCTACCGTAAACGTGTGCAGTCATTTGAAGAAATGACCAACCTTTCTAAAGATTTGATTGCTAAGCTCAATGACCAGTTTGTGGTCAATCCTTTGAAACAACGGATTGTACAAGAGTCTGCTGATGGTACCGTTAAGTATCTTTTTGAGTTGCCAGATGGCATGTTGATTGAGACAGTACTCATGCGTCAACACTACGGTTTATCAGTCTGTGTGACCACTCAGGTCGGCTGTAATATTGGTTGTACCTTCTGTGCATCTGGTTTGATCAAAAAGCAACGTGACCTCAATAACGGGGAAATCGTAGCGCAGATTATGCTGGTTCAGAAATACTTTGATGAACGTGGTCAGGACGAACGTGTCAGCCATATTGTTGTCATGGGAATTGGTGAACCATTTGATAACTACAACAATGTATTGAATTTTGTTCGTACCATCAATGATGACAAGGGGATGGCGATCGGTGCTCGTCACATCACGGTTTCAACCTCAGGTTTGGCCCATAAAATTCGTGACTTTGCTAATGAAGGCGTACAGGTCAATCTGGCTGTGTCCCTTCACGCACCCAACAATGAATTGCGTTCAAGCATCATGAAGATTAACCGTGCCTTTCCGATTGAAAAACTCTTCGCAGCTATTGAGTATTACATTGAAACAACCAATCGCCGTGTGACCTTTGAATATATCATGCTCAATGAAGTCAACGATGGTGTAGAACAAGCCTTGGAGCTGGCGGAATTGCTCAAAAATATCAAGAAATTGTCTTATGTAAACTTGATTCCTTATAACCCAGTTAGTGAACACGACCAATATAGCCGTAGTCCTAAAGAGCGCGTGATGGCCTTCTACGATACCCTCAAGAAAAAAGGGGTCAACTGTGTTGTCCGTCAAGAGCATGGTACAGATATTGATGCAGCTTGTGGACAATTACGCTCCAATACAATGAAACGTGACCGCCAGAAGGCAGTCGCAGCGGTAAATCCATAAAATGACTAAAAAAAGAGAATTAATCTTAAGATTGGGAGTGGCTGTTTACAGTCTTTGCATTGTCTGTTTTTGTTTTACTCCCCAACCTCAACTTCCTACAGGAGTGGAAACTCCAGGTATTCAAACTTTTGGACGCCTGGTTTTTCTTTTAACTCCCTTAAACTCCCTTTGGAATCTAGGTGAAGTGACTAGTTTGGGACAAGTCCTTTGGATCTTTTTGCAGAACATTTTAAATGTCTTCTTGCTTTTCCCACTAGTCTTTCAACTGATCTATCTCTGTCCAAATTTACGACAAACGAAAAAAATCATCCTTCTCAGTTTTCTACTGAGTCTAGGAATTGAGTGCACGCAACTAGTTTTAGATTTTTTATTCGACTTTAATCGGGTCTTTGAGATTGATGATTTGTGGACCAATACCCTGGGAGGCTATCTGGCTTGGCTTCTCTATAAAGGACTGCATAAAAACAAGATAAGGAATTAGAATGAGTATTTTAGAAGTTAAAAATTTAAGTCACGGTTTTGGTGACCGTGCAATTTTTGAAGATGTGTCTTTCCGTCTCCTCAAGGGTGAGCATATCGGCTTAGTCGGTGCCAATGGTGAAGGAAAATCAACCTTTATGAGCATCGTGACTGGTAAGATGTTACCTGACGAAGGGAAGGTTGAGTGGTCTAAGTATGTGACTGCTGGTTATCTGGATCAGCATGCTGTGCTAAAGGAAGGTCAAACTGTGCGCGATGTCTTGCGGACAGCCTTTGATGAGCTATTTAAAGCAGAAGCTCGTATCAATGACCTCTATATGGAAATGGCGGAAGAGGGAGCAGATATCGACGCGCTGATGGAAGAAGTTGGGGAACTCCAAGACCGTTTGGAGAGTCGTGATTTCTATACTTTAGATGCCAAGATTGATGAAGTAGCGCGTGCCCTCGGTGTCATGGACTATGGTATGGATACAGACGTAACAGCCTTGTCAGGTGGACAAAGAACCAAGGTCCTCTTGGCTAAACTCCTCCTCGAAAAGCCAGATATCTTGTTGCTGGACGAGCCAACCAACTACTTGGATGCTGAACACATTGACTGGCTCAAGCGTTATCTCCAAAACTATGAGAATGCCTTTGTTCTTATTTCGCACGATATTCCTTTCCTCAATGATGTGATTAATATCGTCTATCATGTGGAAAACCAACAATTGACTCGTTATTCTGGAGACTACTACCAGTTCCAAGAAGTCTATGCTATGAAGAAATCTCAGTTAGAAGCGGCCTATGAACGTCAACAGAAAGAGATTGCCGACCTTAAGGACTTTGTCGCTCGTAATAAAGCGCGTGTTGCAACGCGAAATATGGCCATGTCCCGTCAAAAGAAACTCGACAAGATGGACATCATTGAACTCCAAAGCGAGAAACCAAAGCCGTCCTTTGATTTCAAACCAGCTCGTACACCTGGGCGCTTTATCTTTCAAGCTAAGGACTTGCAGATTGGTTATGATCGTCCACTTACCAAACCCTTAAATCTTACCTTTGAACGCAATCAAAAGGTTGCCATTATCGGGGCAAATGGTATCGGGAAAACAACCCTCTTGAAGTCTCTCTTGGGCATTATTCCGCCAATCGCTGGGGAAGTTGAACGCGGTGACTACCTAGAACTCGGTTACTTTGAACAGGAAGTAGAAGGTGGAAATCGTCAAACACCTCTTGAAGCTGTTTGGAATGCCTTCCCTGCACTCAATCAATCAGAAGTCCGTGCGGCCCTTGCCCGCTGTGGTTTGACGACTAAGCACATCGAAAGCCAAATTCAGGTCTTGTCGGGTGGGGAACAAGCCAAGGTGCGTTTCTGTCTCTTGATGAACCGTGAAAATAACGTCTTAGTGCTGGACGAGCCGACCAACCACCTAGATGTGGATGCCAAGGATGAACTCAAACATGCTCTGAAAGAGTATAAGGGATCTATCCTTATGGTCTGCCACGAACCAGACTTCTATGAAGGCTGGATGGACCAAATCTGGGATTTTAACAAGCTAACTTAAAAGCACTAAAAGGGCCAAGTCGAAATGACTTGGCTTTTTTGACTAGTAATTTAAATAGTTTTCAACTTCAGATTTCTCAATTTCTTTACCGTAGTGGCAAATCGGACAAGAAACGAAGTAACTTTTACCATAAGGAAAAAGTGGAATCCAGTAGAGGGTAAATTTGCGCCCTGTTTCAACAATTTCCCACGTGTCGACATTGTTACAGTGACCACATTCGATCGCAGTTTGCGTATGTCCCAAATCTTTCTGATAACCTTTAGAACCCCAAAATAAAATCATGTCATCGTCTCCTTATCTGTTGATGGCTTATTTTTTGCTGAAATCGTAATCTTTTACCACTTCGATACTATCGATAGTGATAGCAGTAGTTGGTTTGTCTTTTTCATCTTTTTCAGCCTTGGCAATCTTGTCAACAATATCCATGCCGTCGATGACTTGGCCAAAGACTGGGTGTTTGCCGTCTAGACTTGGATTTCCACCTTCTTTATAGGCTTCGATGATTTTCTTTGGATACTTGCTTGTAGGGAGTTTAGCAGAGATATCTGTAGAGTTTTGGTTGATGAAGAACTGGCTACCGTTGGTATTTGGTTGACCAGTATTAGCCATAGCAAGGGCACCGCGGATATTGTATAGGTAAGGAGAGATTTCATTTTTGAAACCAGTTCCCTTGTCCTTCGTTTTATCCTTATCATGCCAGATAGATTGGCCCCCTGTACCATCTCCCTTAGGATCTCCAGTTTGGACCATAAAGCCATCGATGACACGGTGGAAGGTGATGCCGTTATAGTAGCCATCTTTAGCGTGAGTAAGGAAGTTTTCAACTGCTAGAGGAGCTAGTTTGGGGAAGAGTTTGATGCGAATATCACCCTGACTTGTGTGGAGAATGACTTCGGCTTCATCTTCAGCAACTTCCTTAGAAAGTTGAGGGAAGTTGGCATTTTCATTGGTTAAAGCGTCATTCAAATCTTTGGCAGCCTGAGCAGCTGCTTTAGAACTTTCTTCAGCTGAGATACTAGAGTCAACATAGTCATCGCCATGCAGACTGCGTTGGATACTAGTACATCCAGCAAGGGCTACAGTTGATAGTAAAAGAAGGGTTGCTAGTTTTTTCATTGTTTTCCTCTCAAAAATTCATTTCTATCATTGTACCCTAAAAGGAAGTGGATTTCAAATATTTGTGACAAGGTAGTTTAAGAGGAAGCCGACCAGAAAGTCGCTTGATTAGAGATTTTTCTTTGGATGACGGTCGATAATGTCCTGGTACTGTTCCAGTATCTGCTCTCCCTTTGGAGTCAATTTGTAACCACGAATTGAAAAGTAACTTGCTAATTCTTCTTCTGAAAAGTTGTCACGAAGGGATTGGTCCAAATCTGGAGCCCTCATCTTAGACAGTCCTGTCATTCCCTTGCTTTTCAGAATATTCTTTTTTGTGGTGGCATTTAGATGGTTAAGTGAATCAAAAGCTGTCTTAATGACAGCATAACCTTTTTCCACAGAGTTTTTAGATGCTTTGGGGTATCAATATCATAAGTGTACTCAAAGTATTTAGGAAACCAGGTCTCGAAAAGAATTATGCTTCCTCTTTCTGTCTGAGTTCAAAGAGGTCTTCTACTTTCAGATTAAAAACTTGAGCAATTTTAAGAGCCATTTCCAGCGAAGGATTGTAACGGTTATTTTCCAAGTGCAGAATTGTCTCGCGTCGCATGCCGATGAGGTCGGCTAACTCCTTCTGGGTCATGCCTGTGGACTCACGAACAGATTTGAGATTAGTAATAATCTTGCTTTCTTTGGTCATGCTTATCCTCTCCGTTCTAAGATAAGATAGACAACCGCAAATATGCAAATCAAGGCAGCTATGCTAATAAAGATTTGGCCCATGTAAAGAGTGAGAGACCCCATATACCCAATGATAACTGCTAGGATCATCAGTGCGCCTAGTATAAAAACAAACATCAAGCTAGCTGCCTTGGCTAAATTAGCATAAAAGCGTTCGTCCGGAGTTTCCTTGACATTTTTCAAACAGACAAAACCAAATACAATCACTTCAATAACGAGGCCAATTCCCAAAATCCATTCTTTAATACCAGGACTTTCGCTTGGGGTCGCAACCCAAATCCCTACTGTATAAAAAATGCTTGCTGCAAACAAAAGTATCGTGTAAAGCTTAGCAGACAAGTCAAAAATAATCTTTCCCTTACCTTTCTGACTCTTATGAGGCCATGGTTTCATATGTAGCCAGCCCCAAATAGCTACAATCTGCCCTAACACTGAAATACCAGCAATAACTAACTTGGGTCCCCAACTAAGATTAGAACCAAATAAAACAGTAAAATCAATAAAGAGAGCTGCGGAAATCATTGTAATGAGGCCACCCGTTTTTTGACTTTTTTTCATGATAGACTCCTTTCCTTATGTTAGAAATATTTAACAATCTTTATGTTATAAATATATCACACTTCAATTTGGAAAGCAAGAATTTATGTGTCAATGAGACAATTATTTGAAAAAATTTTTTAATAAAAGCCTTCGCTAGTCAAACAACTAAAGAATTCTTTGAAGCAATGCATCGGATTTGGTTTGAATAGTTTCGTTAATAATATTTGATGATAAAGAATTTTTGGAAAATCTAGATACTGTATGAATCCCTACTTTTTTCTTAGACTATTATAAAGTCTGTCAGAATAAGCTTTGTAGGTGTAGAAGTTAATTTTTACAGAAGTGAAGTAAGCATTCAATACGAATCAATACATAAGAAAAACTCTGATTTCAAGCGTTTTTTCTTTTTTCAATTTTAATACATTTCACTATATTTCAGTCCAATCTCTACCTTCTTATCTATACTTTGATGGAGCTGAAGTTGACATCTACAAAGTTTAATGTTAAAATTCATTCAAAAATATATTTGAATGGGGTGTTTTATGATTCAAAATGTTGTTACTTCAATAATCCTGTATTCTGGGACAGCCGTAGACTTACTTATTATCCTAATGTTATTTTTTGCCAAAAGAAAAAGCAGAAAAGACATCATTAACATCTATTTAGGACAATTTCTAGGCTCTGTTAGTCTAATATTGCTAAGTTTACTTTTTGCATTTGTCTTAAATTATATTCCTAGTAAAGAGATTTTAGGTTTGCTCGGTTTGATTCCAATTTTCCTAGGGCTCAAAGTTTTGCTTTTAGGAGATTCTGATGGAGAAGCTATTGCAAAAGATGGTTTGCGCAAAGATAATAAAAACCTGATTTTTCTAGTCGCTATGATTACTTTTGCAAGTTGTGGTGCTGACAATATTGGTGTTTTTGTCCCATATTTTATTACCTTAAATTTAGCGAATTTGATAGTGGCTTTACTTACCTTTCTAGTCATGATTTATCTCTTGGTTTTTTCTGCCCAAAAATTGGCACAAGTCCCTTCTGTTGGAGAAACTTTGGAAAAATATAGCAGATGGTTTATTGCCGTTGTTTATTTAGGATTGGGGATGTATATTCTGATTGAAAACAACAGCTTTGACATGCTAAGGACTGTGTTCGGCTAGGAGAAAAAATTATGAAAAAAGATAGTATCTGCCAAGTGAATATTATAAATCAACAAAATGTTACAACCGCAACGAACTACCTTGAAAAGGAAAAAGTCCAAAAATCACTTCGCATTTTATCAAAATTTACCGATAATAAACAGATAAATATCATCTTTTATCTCCTTGCCGTCGAAGAACTCTGTGTCTGCGATATAGCCTGTTTACTAAATCTCAGTATGGCATCTGCCTCCCACCATCTTCGTAAACTAGCCAATCAAAACATCTTGGACTCTAGAAGAGAGGGGAAAATTATATATTATTTTATAAAAGATGAGGAAATCAGAGATTTTTTTAATCAACTAGGATAACAACTATTTTTACTACTTTTCCATGATTATAGGGGATTATATATGAAATTTTTTGATGAAAATTTCCCATAAGAAATACCTACTCGTATCAAATGTTTAAGAAAAAAGTATAATTTAAAGCAAATCGACCTAGGTAATGCAGCTCAAGTTAGCCAAGTTGAAAAGGGAGGAATTTGAAAGAAAATGTATCTTTGATAGTAGTCATTTATTGTGAAATATGATATATTTATTAATTAGATGGATGAATATTTCTAAAGTTAAATAAAATATGACAGATACATGTTTTTTAGTGTATCTTGTTTGTACTCAAAGTATGAAATGAATATCTAATATTTAAGATTAATAAATATTATACGATGAGATAGAATGCTACAAAATGAAAGGTGATGTAATCTGATGAAGAAAGATAGATTAATTGCATTGACAGATGCGGTTCTAGCAATTATAATGACTATCCTAATCTTAGAATTAGAAAAACCAACGACACCAAGTCTTCAAGCTTTTTGGGATTTACGGCAAAATTTCTTTGCTTATTTTCTTTCCTTTTTCTGGTTAGGATCGTTATGGATGGCACTAAACACACTATGGGAAAAGGTTGAGAAAATTTCCCCACAAATTGTTTGGTGGAATTTGTTTCTTTTATTTTTTGTTTCATTTATGCCCTATGCTACTGGAATCGTTAGTAGTCATTTCATGAACCATACGGCACAGCTCTTTTATGGACTGATCGTTATTGTTTCAACGGTAGCAAACTGGTTTTTACATAAAGTAATTGATAAACCCAATATAGATCAGAAAGAATTACTTGAAGCTACCGCACAATATAGAAAGTTATTGATACCTGACCTAATAATTAAAGGAGTGGGATTGATTCTATCCTTAATTCTCTATCCTCCGATTATGATGTATAGTGTTTTAATTGCGACATTTTACATCATAACTTTAAAAACACTATCTGAAAAAAGAGTGAATAACTAAAAAACGGTGACCAAAGTTAGGTGTATTATTTTAATGATTACAGACCTAAACTATTCCCCTATTTAGAATCTATTAATTCATATTTTATAAATTAATTAGTAGATATCGTTCTTAAAATCCTTGATATTTCGCTGTTTTTAGTCCAACTGAAACGCATACTTTCCAAACCAGATTTTAAGAAAGCTCGTAAAGCTAGGTAGTTTTCTAAACGTTAAAAACTAGCTACAATACAGCATTTACAACACTTCATGGTTCACACCATTTAATTGAAAGTTATTTAAATTAGATGAAAATTTGTTTTCTGAAAAAGTGGGAAAACATTGATTTTAAGCGAATTTTGAATCATATTCGAATGGGAGTTTTTAAAATCATGTTTCGGTTGTAAAAGTGCCAAAGTTGATTCTCCATAGGAGAATGATATCTCCTGCTAGTAAATCATCTGCTAATAGGTCCATGTGTCATTTAGGAACGGGCTTGAGATTTAGTAGCCAAGCTTCGACATCACGATTAAGAGAGATATAGGGCTTGACAGGGTAGTTATCAAAAGTAGTATTCATAAATTTTTTCTTTCTAATTTATCTCTATTAGTCTAATAAATTTCTAAAAAATTTAAAAATTTTTAACTCTGTCAAGTTTTTTTCTTGACACCTCTCGAAAATCTGTTATAATAGAACATGTGCTAAATAGCTTAGCTATTTCACCGAAATAAAAAATAAGAAAAGAGACATTAAAAAATGGCAGTTAAAATCCGTTTGACTCGTATGGGTTCTAAGAAAAAACCTTTCTACCGTATCAACGTAGCAGACTCACGTTCACCACGTGACGGACGTTTCATCGAAACAGTTGGAACTTACAACCCACTTGTTGCTGAAAACCAAGTGACTTTGAAAGAAGACCGCGTTCTTGCATGGTTGGCTGATGGAGCTCAACCTTCAGATACAGTTCGCAACATCCTTTCAAAAGAAGGCGTATTGAAAAAATTCCACGATTCTAAATTCTCAAAATAAGTTTAAAGTAGGTTGACAGATGGATACGATTGAAAATCTCATTATTGCGATTGTGAAACCTTTGATTTCACAACCTGATGCCTTAACTATCAAGATTGAAGACACACCAGAGTTTTTGGAGTATCACTTGGATCTTGACCAAAGCGATGTCGGTCGTGTTATCGGTCGTAAGGGTCGCACTATCTCAGCGATAAGAACGATTGTCTACTCTGTCCCAACTGAAGACAAAAAAGTAAGAATCGTTATCGATGAAAAATAAAAAAAGCGGGACAGATGTCTCGCTTTTTTGTGAGGAAGAGAAGATGAAGGATTTAACGTTTAGACAATTACAAGCTTACTTACTAGATCATTACCAGCAATCTCGAACTGAGGAAGGCCTCTTTATCAAGTTAGTGGAGGAAGTCGGAGAAGTAGCCGAGGTCTTGAATGGGCGCTCTGGTCGAAAAGAGGGTGTCCAGGACTCAAATGAAGAACTAGCCAAAGAACTGGCTGATATCATTCACTACACTGTCGCAATTGCGACCATCAACGATATTGACCTAACCAAAACCATCTTTGAGAAAGATAAGAAGGCTGCCATTAAGTATCAGCATGAACGAGATTTGGAGAGTTTTTTGGAGGGAGATTTGAGAAATATTGAACACTGATTATTTTTTAAAAATAGACTGGGCGATGTATATTGATTGGTTATTACGAATTATACAGATTTCGACTTTTATAGGTGTAATTTTAAAAATTAGTTTCCAGAATAAGGCCTATATTAATAATATCGAAATTCAGGCAATTAAACCAATCGAATTTGATTCCTTACATACGAGATTTCATCATATTTATGAGTTTAAACATAATAAAAATGATAAACATTATAACCATTTGATTTTTTATCCAAAAGAAGTTGATATTGAAATTATAGAATTTTATTCTTTAATCTATGATTCAAAAAGTAATCGTTTAATCGTTCAAGATAAAATACATACAATTAAAAATTTAAAAAATTATACATGCTTATTGATTCATACAAATTTACCTGAGACTATACCTAGTTTAAGAATGAAATGGAAGACAAGTCAAGGTCAAATTGGGGAGTATACATTTTATAGTAATATGTATAATGGGAATATAAATATTTCTTCTTTCAAATATAAATTAACATTAAAGAGGAAACTACTAGCAATTTTGGGATTATAGCTGATTTTCTCCAACTTGTGAAAATCCCTGGAACGTGATAAAATAAAGGATAGAAATAGATACAGGAGACAAGATGAACTACTTTAATGTTGGGAAAATCGTTAATACGCAGGGTCTGCAGGGTGAGATGCGTGTCTTGTCTGTGACGGATTTTTCAGAAGAACGGTTTAAAAAAGGAGCAGAGCTGGCTTTATTTGATGAAAAAGATAAGTTTGTCCAAACAGTAATAATCGCTAGCCATCGTAAGCAGAAGAACTTTGACATTATCAAATTCAAAGATATGTACCATATCAATGCGATTGAAACGTACAAGGGTTATAGTCTCAAGGTCGCTGAGGAAGACCTAAATGATTTAGAAGATGGGGAATTCTATTATCACGAGATTATCGGTTTGGATGTTTACGAGGGAGACAACTTGATTGGAACCATCAAGGAAATCCTGCAACCAGGTGCTAACGATGTCTGGGTGGTCAAACGAAAAGGTAAGCGAGATTTGCTTTTACCTTACATTCCGCCAGTAGTTCTCAATGTTGATATTCCAAACAAGCGGGTCGAAGTGGAAATCTTAGAAGGACTAGATGATGAAGATTGATATTTTAACTCTCTTTCCTGAGATGTTTTCTCCGCTTGAGCACTCAATCGTTGGAAAGGCTCGAGAAAAAGGGCTCTTGGATATCCAGTACCATAATTTCAGAGAATACGCTGAAAAAGCTCGTCATGTTGATGATGAGCCCTACGGAGGCGGTCAGGGGATGTTGCTCCGAGCCCAACCCATTTTCGATGCCTTTGATGCTATTGAAAAGAAACATCCCCGCGTCATTCTTCTCGATCCTGCTGGAAAACAGTTTGATCAGGCTTATGCTGAGGATTTGGCCAAAGAAGAGGAACTGATCTTTATCTGCGGTCACTACGAAGGGTATGACGAGCGCATCAAGACCTTGGTAACCGATGAGATTTCTCTAGGAGACTATGTCTTGACTGGTGGTGAATTGGCGGCTATGACTATGATTGATGCGACTGTTCGCTTGATTCCTGAAGTGATTGGCAAGGAGTCTAGTCATCAGGACGATAGTTTTTCTTCGGGATTGCTCGAATATCCTCAATACACACGTCCTTATGACTATCGAGGCATGGTGGTTCCAGATGTGCTTATGAGTGGGCACCATGAGAAGATTCGCCAGTGGCGACTTTATGAGAGTTTAAAGAAAACCTACGAGCGCAGACCAGATTTGCTAGAAAACTATCAACTAACAGCAGAAGAAGAAAAAATGCTGGCTGAAATCAGAGAAAACAAAGAATAAAGGAGAACCTTATGCAAGTAATCAAACGTAATGGAGAAGTTGCAGACTTTGATCCAGATAAAATCTACCAAGCTGTTCTAAAAGCGGCTCAGACTGTTTATGTTTTGACAGATGACCTACGTCAAAACCTAGCTCAAGTCACTAAAAAAGTAGTCTTGGATTTGGAAGAAGCAAAAGTAGAACGTGCGACCATTAGCATGATCCAATCAATGGTTGAAAATCGTTTGTTGGGGGCAGGATATATCACCATCGCAGAACACTACATTTCTTACCGCTTACAACGCGATTTGGAGAGAAGTGGTTACGGAGACCATATCGCAGTCCACCTGCATTTTGAACAAATTCGTTAAGAAAAAGAGTGGGATGAAAAACATCTCACTCTTTCTTAAATCTATTTTTCTGAGCTGTTTGTACAGTTGAAGGGACGAAACGAAGTCTTTTGATATCAGTGATTCGGATGATACGTGTCACATTTTTTGTAAAATTTTTGACAATAATCTGCTGACGGCTGCTATCATATTTGATAATATCACCTGTAAAACTTGTCTCAGCAAGTATGACATGAACAGCCGTTTTTTTCTGGATGGCCTGTTCAATTGTAGCAATGAGGGAGTCGTTTTCAGAATAATCTCGTTCATCATGTCCACTGAGAAAGTCTTGTATCTTATCTAAGACTTGCTTGAATGTATATCTCATAGGCATCTCCCCTCTTATATAACCATATTATATAAAATTTTCCTAAAATCCACAAGATTTTACGAATAGACTAGAGAAAGCATATCACGTAAAGGAGTTAAAATGGCAGAATTTACATTTGAAATCGAAGAACACTTACTGACCTTGTCCGAAAATGAAAAAGGATGGACCAAGGAATTAAACCGAGTCAGCTTTAATGGCGCTCCAGCAAAGTTTGATATTCGAACTTGGAGCCCTGATCATACCAAGATGGGAAAAGGAATCACCCTTACAAACGAAGAATTTCAGGTAATGGTGGATGCTTTTAAAGGAAATCAATAAAAGGATATTGAGTTTTTGACTCAGTATCCTTTTTGGGTTAAATTGAGAAGTATGCTTGTCCCCTAAGTCGTTGTAATAGTGGACGACCAATGAAGCTAATCGCAATGATTTTACCAAGATCAGGGAGGATAAAGGGGAGGACTCCAACAGCGAGTGCTTTGTCAAGTGGCATACCAGCAAGGAAGTGGAGGCTGAGAATACCTCCGACAAAGACGAGTGAATCACCCAAGAGGTTGGCTAGGAAAATGCGGATATAGCCGCTATTTTGATGGATGAGATAAGATGTAAGTCCTGCATAGACAAGGTCAAACCAAAGATAGCCTGAACTTGGACCGACTAAAACGTGAAATCCTGCACCACCCCCTGCAAAGACAGGTAAACCAATGGCACCCAGCAGGAGGTAGAGAGCTACAGAAAGGACAGCTTCTCTAGGTCTAAAAACAGTAGCAATCAGACCGATCGCAAAGTTTTGCAGAGTGAAAGGTACAGGACCGATAGGGAGACTGATTTGTGCCAATACGGCGATGAGTGCAGCACCGATAGCAGGGATAGCATAGATATGAGCTTTTTTCAAAACTGTTAACCTCTTTTCAAAATTATAGTAACTATTATACTAATTCAGGAATAAAAGTCAACCTATTTTTAAAGTATAGGTAACAATTTTGTAACAGCCGATTTTACAAGTATAAAGAGACCACATGGGGTCTCTTTATACGATTAGCGCATGGTTACAAATTCTTCTGAAGAGGTTGGGTGGATAGCTACTGTAGCATCAAAGTCCGCCTTGGTAGCCCCCATCTTGATGGCAACAGCGAATCCTTGAATCATCTCATCCACTCCGTAACCAAGTCCGTGAAGGCCAACAACTTTTTCGTCTGCACCGGCAGTGATGAGTTTGAAGCGAGATTCTTGACGATGGCTTGTAACGGCAGAGTACATAGATGCAAAGCTTGACTTGTAGACTTTGATATTATCTTGGCCGTATTCTTTGATAGCTTGCTCCTCGGTCAAACCAACGGTTCCGATTGCTGGGTGGGAGAAGACAACAGTAGGGATAGTCGTGTAGTCCATCTTGGCATTTGTTTTCCCGTTGAAGAGGCGTTCAGATAGGGTGCGTCCTGCCTTGATGGCTACTGGGGTAAGTTCCTTCTCACCAGTAACGTCTCCAAGGGCGTAGATGCCATCTACAACTGTATTTTGATACTCATCCACTTGGATAAATCCACGTTGGTTGAGTGTGACGCCAGCCTTTTCTAACTCAAGACCGTCTACATTTGGACGTCGCCCGATAGCCCAGATAACTTTGCTTGCAGTGTGACTAGAACCGTCTTCAAAATGAATCGTAATGCCTTGCTCAGTTTCTTCGAGCTTGACGGGTACCTTATGCGTTTGCAAAGGTAAACCTGTTTTTTCCATTTCATTGACAAGACCTTCAACGATGTAGTTGTCAAAAGTGCGCAAGGGACGATCGCGACGCACAAACAAATCAGTTTTTACTCCAAGTGCGTGGAGAACACCAGCTAATTCAACAGCGATATAGCCAGCACCAAGGATTGCAACGGATTCAGGAAGTTGTTCCCAAGCAAAGACATCGTCTGAACTACCACCGAGTTCAGCTCCAGGAATAGTTGGGATGCTTGGACGAGCTCCAGTCGCAATCACGATATGCTTGGCACGAATCAATTCACCATTAACGCTGACTGTGTGGGAATCAACGAAATGAGCACGACCTTCAATCAAATCAACACCGTTGCGCTTGAAACTTCCATCATAAGACGAGCGGGCACGATCGATGTAGGCTTCACGGTTTTGACGAAGTTTTGCAAAATCAAATTGCACATCTGAACTTGTAAAACCATAGTCAGGGCCGTAGTGGTGGAAGCTTTCAGCGATTTGCGCTCCATACCACATGATTTTCTTAGGAACACAGCCAACGTTGACACAAGTTCCACCTAATTTTTTCTCTTCTATAACAGCTGCTTTAGCGCCGTGTTCACCAGCTCGGTTCATAGTGGCGATACCGCCACTCCCTCCACCGATGGCGATGATATCATATTCTCTCATGGAAAACTCCTTATAGTTTTGATAGTCATATTCTATCGTTTTTATTTTTTGAATGCAAAAATCTGCTACGCCCTAAAGAAATAGCAGAAATCACTTGCTAAATATAGAAATAAGGTGTATGATGTTACTAGTACAATTTCGCATAAATCAAATGGAAACAAGGTATGTTTCCTGAATTGTTCTCTTTTCTCTCTGAACAATCATTGTTTAGAGTAGGTAAATTTGCTATAATAGTCTTTGTATTGAAAATAAAATAGGAGTTTTGTGATGAAGGGGAATAAGAAAACTAAAAAATGGCAACTATACACAGCTATTGGTGCTGCAAGTATTATTATAATCAGTGCAGCGGGTATTTTGCTATTTAGACAGCCCTCTCAGGTTGCCAGTAAGGATGACACTTCGCATCTCGTAGTCGCAAAGGAAGGAACAGTTGCCTCCTCTGTTCTCTTATCTGGTACCGTCACCGCAAAAAATGAACAATATGTTTATTTGGATGCAAGTAAGGGTGAGGTAGATGAAATCTTGGTTTCTGTTGGAGATAAGGTTGACAAAGGACAAGCGCTCGTAAAATACAACAGCACAGAAGCGCAGTCTGCTTATGATGCAGCTAACCGTGCCATAGCCAAGGCTGATCGTCGTATCAATGACTTGAAGGAATCACGAAACAACACTCTAGCTGATTCGGAAGAATATGATGATGGAACGCAGGGTTCTTCTGTCTCTTCCATTGATTCTCAAATTAGTGATGCTCGTGATAGTCGTGCTGATGCAGAGGCGCAACTTAAAAAGGCGCAAGCCCAATTGGACGCAACAAAGGTTCTGAGTACGCTAGAAGGTACAGTTGTAGAAGTTAATCGCAATGTATCAAAGTCCACAACTGCTGCAAATCAAGTGATGGTTCATGTAGTAAGTAACGACAATCTACAAGTCAAGGGAGAACTTTCCGAGTACAATCTTGCCAACCTTTCTGTTGGCCAAGAAGTGACCTTCTCTTCTAAAGTTTACCAAGATAAAACTTGGACAGGGAAGATCAGCTTTATTTCAGCTTACCCTAAAAATAGTGGAGAAGGAACGAATGCTATAACTGGGGGGAATACTGGTTCTAAATATCCTTATACGATTGAAGTGACGAGTGAGATTGGTGATTTAAGACCAGGTTTCACCGTTAGTGTTGAGGTTAAAAGTGACAAGAAATCAATCCTCGTACCCTTAACCAGTGTCATTACTGAAGACGGGAAAAACTACGTTTGGGTGGTTGACGAAGAGAATAAGGCTAAGAAGGTTGAAGTTAGCCTAGGAAATGCTGACGCAGAAAACCAAGAGATCACATCTGGTTTGACAGATGGAACCAAAGTCATCAGTAATCCAACGACTTCCTTGGAAGAAGGAAAAGAGGTGAAGGCTGATGAAACAACTAATTAGTCTAAAAAACATCTGCCGGAGTTATCGAAATGGTGAACAGGAGCTGCAGGTCTTGAAAAATATTAATTTGGAGATCGGCGAAGGGGAATTTGTTGCCATTATGGGACCATCTGGTTCGGGTAAATCTACTCTGATGAATACCATCGGAATGCTGGACACCCCAACTAGCGGCGAATACTATCTAGAAGGTCAAGAAGTGGCCCGTCTAGGTGAAAAGCAGTTGGCACAGGTACGTAACCAACAAATTGGCTTTGTCTTTCAACAGTTCTTTCTTTTGTCAAAGATGGATGCTGTTCAAAATGTCGAGTTACCCTTGATTTATGCAGGAGTTCCAGCTGCCCAACGTCGCAAGTTGGCAGAGGAATATCTGAGTAAAGTAGAGTTGACTGATCGTATTCATCACCTTCCTTCGGAGTTGTCTGGCGGTCAAAAACAACGGGTGGCCATTGCGCGTGCTCTTGTTAACGATCCCTCAATCATCCTAGCTGATGAACCGACAGGCGCCTTGGATACGAAAACAGGAAGTCAAATCATGGAACTCTTGGTTGAGTTAAATGAAGAAGGCAAGACTATTATTATGGTAACGCACGAGCCCGAAATTGCAGCCTATGCAAAACGCCAGATTGTAATCCGTGATGGAGTTATTTCGTCTGATAGCGCTCGTTTGGAAGGAAAGGAGAACTAAGATGCAAAATCTGAAATTTGCCTTTTCATCTATTATGGCACACAAGATGCGCTCCTTTTTGACCATGATTGGCATTATTATCGGAGTTTCTTCAGTAGTTGTTATCATGGCTTTAGGGGACTCTATGTCTCGTCAGGTCAATAAAAATATGACAAAATCTCAGAAAAATATTCAGGTATTTTTCTCACCGATTAAAAGTAAGGACGGTTCCTTTACACAAAAGCAATCTGCACTGACACTATCTGGTAAAGAAGAAGATGTTCACGTAGAACCACCTAAAACACAGGAATCGTGGGTTAAGGAAGCTGCCAAACTAAAAGGCGTAGATGGCTATTATGTGACTAATAGTACAAATGTTACTTTGACCTATAAGGATAAAAAGGTAGAGAGAGCAAGTCTGACAGGTGGAAATATGACTTATATGTCTGCTGTAGAAAATAAAATTATTGCAGGTAGGGATCTGAGAGAACAAGACTACCGAGATTTTGCAAGTGTGATTTTGCTAGATGAAGAACTCGCTAAAAGTCTTTTTGACTCGCCTCAGGCAGCACTCAATCAAATCATTTCAGCCAATGGATATAGCTATCGTGTGATTGGTGTTTACTCTAGTCCTGCTGTTAAAAGTGCTAAGATGTTTGGTGTAGGTGGCTTACCGATTACAACCAATGCTTCTGTAGCAGCTAATTTTAATGTAGAGGAAATTTCTAATATTGTCTTTCGTGTGAATGATACGAGTCTAACTCCGACTTTGGGGCCAGAACTCGCACGCAAGATGACAGAAATTGCAGGAGTACAGCAGGGAGAATATCAGGTTGTAGACGAAACCGCCGCTTTTGCAGAGGTTCAGCAAATCTTTGGTTTTATGACCGCTATTATTAGTGCTATCGCAGGAATCTCTCTCTTTGTGGGAGGGACTGGAGTTATGAATATTATGCTGGTTTCTGTAACGGAGCGTACTCGTGAGATTGGTCTTCGTAAAGCATTGGGAGCTACACGGGCTAATATCTTGGTACAGTTTTTGATTGAGTCCATGATTTTGACCTTATTAGGTGGTCTTATCGGACTTGTTAGTGCAGCAGGCTTGACCGCACTAGCAGGAGCCTTGCTAAAAAATATGATGGAAGGAATAGAAATTGGTGTCTCGCTACCGATTGCTCTCTTTAGCTTGGCTGTTTCGGCCAGCGTTGGTATGATCTTTGGGGTCTTACCAGCCAATAAAGCATCTAAGCTTGATCCAATTGAAGCCCTTCGCTATGAATAAGATAGACAAGATGGACATTTGTCTATCTTGTTTTTGTATAGATTTCCCTATCGAAAATCACCGAAAATATGATATAATGAAGTGTTAGAAAAACAGGTTTCATTTGCCTGGAAAGGAAAAATTATGTCTGAAAAGAATTTTTATATTACAACACCGATTTACTATCCATCTGGTAAACTTCATATCGGTTCTGCTTACACAACTATCGCCTGTGATGTCCTAGCACGTTACAAACGCCTCATGGGCTACGATGTCTTTTATCTGACAGGTCTTGACGAGCATGGTCAAAAGATCCAACAGAAAGCAGAAGAAGCTGGTATTACACCACAAGCTTATGTTGACGGGATGGCGGTTGGAGTCAAAGAACTCTGGCAATTACTAGATATCTCATACGATAAATTCATCCGTACGACTGATGATTACCATGAAAAAGTTGTAGCACAGGTCTTTGAACGCTTGCTTGCTCAAGATGATATCTACTTGGGCGAATATTCTGGTTGGTATTCAGTATCAGATGAGGAATTCTTTACAGAAAGCCAGCTTGCAGAAGTTTTCCGTGACGAAGCTGGTAATGTAACTGGCGGTATTGCTCCATCAGGTCACGAGGTCGAATGGGTTTCTGAAGAATCTTATTTCCTTCGCCTCAGCAAATACCAAGACCGTTTGGTTGAATTTTTCAAATCGCATCCAGACTTTATCACTCCTGATGGTCGTCTCAATGAAATGTTGAAAAACTTTATCGAGCCAGGTTTGGAAGATTTAGCAGTTTCTCGTACAACTTTCACATGGGGTGTGCCAGTCCCATCAAATCCAAAACACGTTGTCTATGTTTGGATTGATGCCCTTCTCAACTATGCGACAGCTCTTGGATATGGTCAAGATGATCATGCTAACTTTGACAAATTCTGGAATGGAACAGTTTTCCACATGGTCGGAAAAGACATTCTTCGTTTCCACTCTATCTACTGGCCAATCCTTCTCATGATGTTGGATATGAAGTTGCCTGACCGCTTGATTGCCCACGGTTGGTTTGTCATGAAAGACGGCAAGATGTCTAAGTCTAAAGGGAATGTCGTCTATCCTGAAATGTTGGTAGAGCGTTATGGACTGGATCCGCTTCGTTACTACCTCATGCGTAGCCTTCCAGTCGGTTCAGACGGAACCTTTACTCCCGAGGACTACATAGGCCGTATCAACTATGAATTGGCCAATGACCTAGGAAACCTCCTCAACCGTACGGTTTCCATGATTAACAAGTACTTTGATGGACAAATCCCTGCCTATGTAGAAGGTGTGACAGAATTTGACCATGCTCTTGCTCAAGTAGCTACTGAATCAATTGCTGATTACCATACACACATGGATGCAGTTGACTACCCACGTGCTCTAGAAGCAGTTTGGACGCTTATCTCTCGTACTAACAAATATATTGATGAGACAGCCCCATGGGTCTTGGCTAAGGATGAAGCTCTTCGTGACCAATTGGCAAGTGTCATGAGCCACTTGGCAGCCAGCCTTCGTGTCGTAGCACACTTGATTGAGCCATTTATGATGGAAACCAGTCGCGCAGTCTTGACTCAGCTTGGTCTCGCAGAAGTTACTAGTCTTGAGAACTTGAGCTTGGGGGATTTTCCTGAGGGTGTAACAGTAGTAGCCAAAGGAACACCAATCTTCCCACGTCTGGACATGGAAGAAGAGATTGCCTATATCAAAGAACAAATGGAAGGCAACAAACCAGCAGTCGAAAAAGAATGGAATCCAGATGAAGTTGAACTCAAACTCAACAAGGATGAAATCAAGTTTGAAGACTTTGATAAGGTCGAGATCCGTGTCGCAGAAGTCAAAGAAGTTTCTAAAGTGGAAGGTTCTGACAAGTTGCTCCAATTCCGCCTCGATGCAGGTGATGGCGAAGACCGTCAAATCCTATCAGGAATTTCCAAATACTATCCAAACGAACAAGAATTGGTCGGCAAGAAGGTCCAAATCGTTGCCAACCTCAAACCACGCAAGATGATGAAAAAATATGTCAGCCAAGGAATGATCCTCTCAGCTGAACATGAAGGCAAGTTAACCCTTCTCACAGTTGATCCAGCTGTACCAAACGGAAGTGTGATTGGCTAATAGCAAAAAAACCAACGTTAGACACGTTGGTTTTTCTTGTTATGTACGAGATTTTCTAAGAAGTGGTCCATCTCCTTTTGCGACTTGAGGACAATTACTTTCTCAGGGTAGGTTTCTTGAACCCGTTGATAGCGTTCTTTAGCATTCTTTGTCCGCCCATCCCAGAGAATCCATCTGATAAAATCCCAGTCAAAGCGTTCAGGACAGCCTGCTGCCATACTTTCTCTGACCTTGCCTCGGTATGTGAGATACCGTTTAAAGGCTCGAAAGAGACAAGTCCATGGGGAAAAGTTGAGAAAGATGATTTGGTCAGCTTCCAGCATTCTTTCTTCATAGCAACACCAAGAGTAGTTGCCGTCGATGACCCAAGCTTCGTGCTTTGTGAGAAAGTTTTTCATCTCAGTCAACATCCATTCGCGGTCACTGTCTTGCCAACCAGGTTGAAATTGGAGTGTGTCCATATGCAGTTTGGGGATGGAGTAGTAGTTTGAAAACTTTTCAGCTAGAGTTGACTTGCCTGCTCCAGAATATCCTATGATTGCGATTTTCATTTTCTACCTTTTCTGATTAGAGGACAAAAAAACAGCCTCTATGGACTGTTTCTTATTTAGCAAGTTTAGCTGAAAGACGAGCTTTATCGCGGCTTGCTTTGTTTTTATGAATCAAACCTTTAGTTTCTGCTTTGTCGATAGCTGAGCTAGCAGCACGGAAAAGTTCTTCAGAAGGGTTTGCTTCGAAAGCTTTGATAGCAGTACGCATAGCTGATTTTTGAGCTGAGTTTTTTTCGTTTTGTTTAACGTTCAATTCAGCGCGTTTGATAGCTGATTTAATGTTTGCCAATGTTCTTACCTCCATATTTACTAACTATACCATTATATATGAAAACTTAGGTTTTGACAAGGGGAAATTATTTTTTTAGGTAAATTTCATCGATTTCATGGTTTTTGGTCTTGTGTAGAATGACCTCGGCGCGATTCCTTGTCGGTTCGATATAGTTTTGTAGATTTGTGAGATTAATACTGGTCCAAACTTGATGTGCAAAGGCTTCAACTTCTCCAATTGGCATCTGCGTAAAGCGGTGGTAGTAGCTGTTGGGATCATTTTGGGCAAAGCTGAGAAGTTTTAAGAAACGATCCAGATACCAACTTTCAATGTCCTCGACAGTAGCATCCACATAGATGGAGAAATCAAAGAAATCAGTAATGTAAAGGCGCTCATTTTGAGGGTTTTGAAAGACATTGATGCCTTCGACAATGACAAAATCAGCAGCTTTGACACGTTGTTTCTCTCCAGGAACGATGTCATACACTTCATGAGAATAGACAGGAATATCGACATCTTGCCCATTCTTTAGGCGGTCAAGAAAATTCAGCAAGGTTTCCATATCATAACTTTCAGGAAAACCTTTGCGATTTAAGATATCTTGGTCTATCAAGGTTTGATTGGGATAGAGAAAACCGTCAGTTGTCACCAATTCTACAGTAGCATCTGGGAGAGTGCGTGATAGTAGAATCTGAATCAAGCGACTAGTAGTAGATTTCCCCACAGCAACACTACCAGAAACCCCAATGATAAAAGGCTGAGATTTACTTTCGCGTTGAAGAAAAATTCCTTTTGAAAATGCCAAATCATCCTTAGTGCGCTTGTAAATATGGATAAGATGGACAAGGGGAAGATAGACGTCTGTTACGTCCTGCAGACTAATCTGGTCATTGAAACTCTTGATGGATTCTAACTCTTCCTCTGTCAAGGGAGGGGTTGTTTTGCGATGCAATGATTGCCAAGTCTGGCGACTGATTTTTTCAAAATGTAAAAATTCGTTGGTCATTTGTTTTCCCCTAGATATTTTGTTTATCATACCATAAAAAGCTAAAAAGATAAAGCGGTTTCTTGATGGTAGTAAGTCAATATCGTATAATAGAGGTAGATGGAGGTTGAATAATTTAATGATGAGATAGGGAATGGTTTCTGAAGACTTATCAGTTATTGAAAGTGGGCTTTTTGGTTTACAACTTATTGGAGGTGTGTCATGAAAATCTTAAAACGTTATATATTGGAACTCTGTTTTATTTTAAGTTTTGCCTTACCTTTTATAAGGGGAGCGAATGCGGATAATGGTAGACGCTTTGTGGAAATCTATTACGGTTTTACTTTTTTGATGGAACATGCCATTGTAACAGTTGTCTTTATCTGTTCGCTCTTGATTGCTTGGCTAGTAAAAAAGCAGTGGACGAAATGGCTTGCTGCTGGTAGTTATCTATTTTTGATTTTGTGGATTGCTACAGAAGGATATCTATTCCGTATGTCACTAGAAGATTTGATACGACTTTGGACAAGTTTGGAAATCTTGACACAAACTTATCAGTTGGGTTTTTATCTAAACATCATATTGGGAATCTTGTTGATAATAAAGTATTTTAAGGTTAAGAAATAGTGATAAAAATGCGCCTGATTACAGACGAACTGTTTTTTCCTGACTATGATGATTTGTAGTTCCCGATAGATTGTAATGTATTTCTAATAATTGAAAGAGATTGAAGAAAAGGTTTTTTGAATAGGATTCTTCAGTCTTTTTCATTTGATCATCACTTTGTAAACGATTTACAATTCAAGCTAAATTATGGTAAAATAGTTTTATGAGTAAAATGTATTATGCAGAAAATCCTGATGCTGCTCACGACATTCATGAGTTGAGAGTGGAGTTGTTGGGAGAAAACATGACCTTTTTGACGGATGCGGGTGTTTTTAGCAAGAAAATGGTTGACTTTGGGAGTCAGCTTTTATTGAAGTGTCTAGACGTTAACAAAGGAGAGACGGTCCTTGATGTGGGTTGTGGTTATGGGCCATTGGGCTTGTCATTGGTCAAGGCTTATGGAGTTCAGGCAACCATGGTCGATATCAATAATCGTGCCTTGGACCTAGCGCGACAAAATGCTGAACGTAATAAAGTAGAAGCGACGATTTTCCAATCCAATATCTATGAACAAGTTGAAGGGAAGTTTGACCATGTTATTTCCAATCCGCCGATTCGAGCGGGTAAACAAGTTGTTCATGAGATTATCGAAAAGAGCAGGGATTTTCTAGAAGACGGTGGTGACTTAACGATTGTCATTCAGAAAAAACAGGGGGCTCCTAGTGCTAAAGCTAAGATGGAAGACGTTTTTGGAAATTGTGAAATCGTAAAGAAAGACAAGGGATATTATATCCTTAGAAGTGTGAAAGAATGAGAGCAGTTGATGTAATCCAAAAGAAACGAGATGGTCAAGAACTGACTGCAGCTGAAATCAAATGGTTGGTAGAAGGCTATGTGGCTGGAACTGTTCCAGATTATCAAATGTCTGCTTTTGCTATGGCTGTTTATTTTAAAGGAATGACCACACGTGAGATTTCTGACCTGACGATGAATATGGTCAAGACAGGTCAGGAGTTTGACTTGTCAGCTATTGATGGGGTTAAAGTTGATAAGCATTCGACTGGTGGTGTAGGTGATAAGGTGACCTTAATCTTGGCTCCCCTTGTTGCGAGTTTCGGTGTGCCCGTTGCTAAAATGAGTGGTCGAGGTCTCGGCCATACTGGTGGGACAATTGATAAATTGGAGTCCATTAAGGGCTATCAAGTCGAGCGAAGTCAAGAAGATTTTATTCGTCAGGTACAGGATATTGGTGTATCTGTCATTGGGCAGTCCGATCAGCTGGTTAAAGCAGATAAACTTCTCTATGCCCTCCGTGATGTGACAGCAACTGTCGACACGATTCCTTTGATTGCTAGTTCGGTGATGAGCAAGAAAATCGCTGCAGGAGCGGATGCCATTTTGCTAGATGTAACGGTCGGTGAGGGTGCCTTCATGAAGACTGTTGATGAGGCGCGCGAATTGGCTCAAACCATGGTGGATCTTGGTAAGGCTGTTGGTCGAAAGACAGTAGCAGTCATTACCGATATGAGTCAGCCCTTGGGAAGAGCCATTGGCAATCGTCTCGAAATCCTTGAGGCAATCGAGATTCTTCAAGGAAAAGGCCGAGAAGATATTAGTCACTTTATCTGTGAATTGGCTCAGATTTTGCTTGGATTGGCTGATGTTGAGAAAACGATCGAGGAAATCCGTCAACATCTTGAAAATGGCCAAGCACTGGCTAAGTTTGAAGAAATGGTAGCAGCTCAAGGCGGTGATTTAGAAGACCTCTATCGCCCAGTCAAGGTTACTCATGTGGTGGAAATTCCAGCTCAAGATACAGGTGTTATTTCAGCTCTTCCAGCTATGGAATTTGGGCTCTATGCCATGAGACTAGGAGCTGGTCGTGCAGTCAAGTCTGATGACCTGGACTATGAAACAGGGATTGTTTTTGAAAAGAAAGTTGGAGACTCCGTTCAAAAAGGAGAAATTGTTGCAAAAGTTTATACAAATGGAAAAATTTCTTCTGAACTAGTTACAGAATTTCAAAAATATGTTAAAATAAATGATGGAGTGCAAAGTTTACGAGAAATTATAGAAATTATCTCATAAAACCAGGGAGAATCCGAATATGAAGTTAAATAAGTATATCGATCATACGCTTTTAAAGCAAGATGCAAGCCAAGAACAAATTGATCGTTTGCTATCTGAAGCGCGTGAGTATGACTTTGCCAGCGTTTGTGTCAATCCCACATGGGTGAAACATGCGAAAATAGGACTTGATGGTTCAGATGTAAAGGTTTGTACAGTAGTAGGTTTTCCTTTGGGAGCAACAACTTCAGATGTGAAAGCTTTTGAAACAAAAGAAGCTGTTCAAAACGGTGCAGATGAGATTGATATGGTTATCAATGTTGGTGCTCTCAAATCAGGCAATCTTGATTTAGTTGAATCGGACATCCGTGCTGTCGTCGAAGCAAGTGGTGACAAGTTAGTAAAAGTTATTATTGAAGCCTGCTTGTTGACAGACGATGAAAAGGTTGTGGCTTGCCAATTATCCCAAAAAGCAGGCGCTGACTTTGTCAAAACATCAACTGGATTTTCAACTGGCGGTGCTACGGTAGCAGATGTTAAATTAATGCGTAAAACAGTCGGGCCAGATATGGGAGTTAAGGCAGCTGGTGGAGCTCGTTCATATGCGGATGCTGTTGCTTTTGTGGAAGCAGGTGCTACCCGTATCGGAACATCTGCTGGCGTTGCGATTTTAAAAGGAGAATTGGCAGATGGCGACTACTGAGTTGATTGAACTAGCAATTGAAACCAGCAAACAAGCCTATGTCCCCTATTCTCACTTTCCCATCGGAGCTGTTTTAGTAGCCAAGGATGGTAGTATTTATACGGGTGTGAACATCGAGAATGCTAGTTATCCCTTGACTAATTGTGGAGAGCGTACCGCTATTTTCAAAGCAGTTTCGGAGGGACAACGGAAATTTTCAGAATTGATTGTCTACGGACAAACTGAAAAACCTATCTCGCCATGTGGTGCTTGCCGCCAGGTCATGGTTGAATTTTTTGAACAAGATCTAAAAGTGACTTTAGTCGCTAAAGATAAATCGACGGTCGAGATGACGGTCGGGGAGTTACTTCCATACTCATTTACAGACTTAAACTAGTCTGAGTCACTCTCTGAGTGACGTGGTCCTTGTGGCCAACCAATCCATACTTGCAACATCGTTGCACATCTTATTTAGGAGGTTCAGTAATGAACAAGAAACAATGGCTAGGCCTTGGTCTAGTTGCAGTGGCAGCAGTTGGACTTGCTGCATGTGGTAACCGCTCTTCTCGTAACGCAGCTTCATCTTCATCTGAAATGAAGACAAAAGCAGCGATCGTAACAGATACTGGTGGTGTTGATGATAAATCATTTAACCAATCAGCTTGGGAAGGTTTGCAAGACTGGGGTAAAGAACACAATCTTTCTAAAGATAAAGGCTTTACTTATTTCCAATCAACAAGTGAAGCAGACTATGCTAACAACTTGCAACAAGCGGCTGGAAGTTACAACCTGATCTTCGGTGTTGGTTTTGCACTTCACAATGCAGTTGAAGAGGCAGCAAAAGACCACTCTGACTTAAACTATGTCTTGATTGATGATGTGATCAAAGATCAAAAGAATGTTGCGAGCGTAACATTTGCTGATAACGAAGCAGCTTACCTTGCTGGTGTTGCAGCAGCTAAAACAACTAAAACAAAACAAGTTGGTTTTGTAGGTGGTATCGAATCTGAAGTTATTTCACGTTTCGCTGCTGGATTTAAGGCTGGTGTTGAGTCAGTAGACCCATCTATCAAAGTACAAGTTGACTACGCTGGTTCATTTGGTGATGCTGCCAAAGGTAAAACAATTGCAGCAGCTCAATACGCTGCAGGTGCAGACGTTGTCTACCAAGCAGCTGGTGGTACAGGTGCTGGTGTCTTTGCTGAAGCAAAATCTTTGAACGAAAGCAAAAATGAAAATGAAAAAGTTTGGGTTATTGGTGTAGACCGTGACCAAGCAGCAGAAGGTAAATACACTTCTAAAGATGGTAAAGAATCAAACTTCGTTCTTGTATCTACATTGAAACAAGTTGGTACAACTGTAAAAGATATTGCCAACAAAACAGAAAAAGGTGAATTCCCTGGTGGACAAGTTATCGTCTACTCATTGAAAGATAAAGGGGTTGACTTGGCAGTAACAAACCTTTCAGAAGAAGGTAAAAAGGCTGTCGAAGATGCAAAAGCTAAAATCCTTGACGGAAGTGTAAAAGTTCCTGAAAAATAATGGATAAAAGTCATTTCTTAGGAAGCGGCCATCGGTCGCTTCTTTAAGAATTGAGGCAATTTTTGTCTCAATAGAGCTTGTTAATGTGATTAGCAGGTTTTATTGAAATAAAATAAACCTCTGAAAGGAAGAGCATATGGCACACGAAAATGTCATTGAGATGCGGGATATCACCAAGGTGTTTGGTGAATTTGTAGCAAACGACAAGATCAATTTGCAACTGCGAAAAGGTGAAATCCATGCACTTTTAGGAGAAAATGGAGCGGGTAAATCCACTCTGATGAATATGCTGGCAGGACTTCTTGAGCCAACTAGTGGTGAAATTGCGGTGAATGGTCAAGTTGTCAAACTAGATTCACCTTCTAAAGCTGCTAGTCTAGGAATTGGGATGGTTCACCAACATTTTATGTTGGTTGAAGCTTTTACAGTAGCTGAAAATATCATTTTGGGGAGTGAAATCACTAAAAATGGTGTGCTAGATATAGCTGAAGCTACTAAAGAAATCAAGGCTCTTTCTGAACGTTATGGTTTGGCAGTGGATCCTGCTGCTAAGGTGGCGGACATTTCCGTTGGTGCCCAACAACGTGTAGAAATCTTAAAAACACTTTATCGTGGTGCTGATATCCTTATCTTTGACGAACCTACAGCTGTATTGACTCCTTCTGAGATTGACGAGTTGATGGCTATCATGAAAAACCTTGTCAAAGAAGGAAAATCCATTATTTTGATTACCCATAAACTGGATGAAATTCGTGCGGTATCCAATCGAGTGACGGTTATCCGTCGTGGTAAATCAATCCAGACGGTTGAGATTGCTGGAGCTACCAATGCTGATTTGGCAGAAATGATGGTAGGACGCTCTGTCTCCTTTAAAACGGAGAAACAGGCACCACAACCCAAAGAAGTGGTCTTGTCTATCAAAGACTTGGTTGTCAATGAAAACCGCGGTGTACCAGCAGTAAAAAATCTATCCTTGGATGTTCGTGCTGGTGAAATTGTCGGTATTGCAGGTATTGATGGCAATGGTCAATCTGAACTCATTCAAGCCATTACAGGTCTTCGTAAGGTTGAGTCAGGTAGCGTTGAATTAAAAGGCAAATCAATCGTAGGGATGCATCCTCGACAAATTACAGAACTAAGCGTGGGGCATGTTCCTGAAGACCGTCACCGTGATGGCTTGATTTTGGAGATGATGATTTCAGAAAATATCGCTCTTCAAACCTACTACAAAGAACCACTCAGCAAGAATGGTATCTTGAACTATGCTAATATCACT
The DNA here is from genome assembly GCF_016028255.1 of Streptococcus oralis. NCBI lineage: Bacteria > Bacillati > Bacillota > Bacilli > Lactobacillales > Streptococcaceae > Streptococcus > Streptococcus oralis. Next base: position 1,620,602 of record NZ_CP065707.1, on the reverse strand, counting down.
TCACATGCTAAGAAATTGATGGAAGAATTTGACGTTCGTGCGGCAAGCGAATTTGTTCCAGCAGCAGCTCTTTCAGGAGGAAATCAACAAAAAGCGATTATTGCTCGTGAGATTGATCGTGATCCTGAACTCCTTATCGTCAGCCAACCAACTCGTGGTTTGGATGTCGGTGCCATTGAATATATCCACAAACGTTTGATTGAAGAGCGCGATAACGGTAAGGCTGTCCTTGTTGTCAGCTTTGAATTGGATGAGATTTTAAATGTCTCAGACCGAATTGCTGTTATTCACGATGGTAAGATTCAAGGTATTGTATCGCCAGAAACGACTAACAAACAAGAACTTGGTGTCTTGATGGCAGGTGGAAACTTGGGAAAGGAGAAGAGTGATGTCTAAAAAATTACAACAAATTTCGGTTCCCTTGATTTCCGTATTCTTAGGAATCTTGCTCGGGGCCATTGTCATGTGGATCTTCGGCTACGATGCTATCTGGGGTTATGAGGAGTTGTTCTATACAGCTTTTGGTAGCCTTCGCGGGATTGGGGAAATTTTCCGTGCCATGGGACCTCTAGTCTTGATTGGTCTTGGTTTTGCTGTTGCTAGTCGGGCAGGTTTCTTCAACGTTGGACTTCCTGGTCAAGCGCTTGCCGGATGGATTCTCAGCGGTTGGTTTGCCTTGTCGCATCCAGACATGCCACGTCCAATGTTGATTTTAGCGACTGTGGTGATTGCTCTGATCGCAGGTGGAATTGTTGGTGCAATTCCAGGTATTCTCAGAGCTTATCTCGGTACGTCAGAGGTTATCGTAACCATTATGATGAACTACATTGTTTTGTACGTAGGGAACGCCTTTATTCATTCTTTTCCGAAAGACTTTATGCAAAGTACAGACTCAACGATTCGTGTGAGTGCCAATGCTAGTTACCAGACACCATGGTTATCTGAGTTGACTGGTAATTCTCGTATGAATATCGGTATCTTCTTTGCTATCATTGCTGTTGGGGTGATTTGGTTCTTGCTTAAGAAAACGACTCTCGGTTTTGAAATTCGAGCAGTTGGTCTCAATCCCCATGCTTCAGAGTACGCTGGTATTTCAGCAAAACGTACAATCATCCTATCAATGATTATCTCTGGTGCTTTGGCTGGTCTCGGTGGAGCTGTTGAAGGGCTTGGAACCTTCCAAAACGTTTACGTTCAGGGGTCATCATTAGCTATCGGATTTAACGGGATGGCAGTTAGTTTGCTTGCTGGAAATTCACCAATTGGAATTCTCTTTGCAGCCTTCTTATTTGGAGTTTTGCAAGTAGGAGCACCAGGTATGAACGCAGCGCAAGTTCCGTCTGAGCTTGTCAGCATTGTAACAGCGTCTATTATCTTCTTTGTCAGCGTTCACTACATTATCGAACGCTTTGTCAAACCTAAAAAACAAGTTAAAGGAGGTAAGTAAGGATGTCTATTACAACATTACTCACCCTCTTGGTCTCTTCTATGCTGATTTACTCAGCACCACTTATTTTTACGAGTATCGGAGGAGTTTTCTCTGAACGTGGTGGTGTCGTTAACGTCGGTCTTGAAGGAATTATGGTTATGGGAGCCTTTTCTGGGGTTGTCTTTAACCTTGAGTTTGCAGAACAACTTGGAGCAGCGACTCCTTGGATTTCCTTGTTAGTTGCTGGTATCGTGGGAGCTATTTTCTCTCTCATCCATGCCGTCGCAACGGTTCATTTCCGTGCGGACCATGTTGTCAGTGGTACAGTATTGAACTTGATGGCTCCTGCCCTAGCGGTTTTCTTGGTTAAAGTTCTTTATAACAAAGGACAAACGGATAACTTAAGCCAGACTTTTGGACGTTTTGATTTCCCAGTTTTGGCTGATATCCCTGTGATTGGAGATATCTTCTTCAAGTCAACAAGTTTGCTAGGTTATATTGCGATTGCCTTCTCTTTCCTCGCATGGTTTATTCTCTTCAAGACACGTTTTGGTCTTCGCCTTCGCTCTGTTGGTGAACACCCTCAGGCAGCGGATACCTTGGGGATCAATGTCTACAAGATGCGATATCTTGGGGTTGTTATTTCAGGTTTCCTTGGTGGAATTGGGGGAGCGATTTATGCTCAATCCATTTCTGTCAACTTCTCAGTGACAACTATTGTCGGTCCTGGATTTATCGCTCTTGCTGCAATGATCTTTGGTAAATGGAACCCAATTGGTGCTATGCTTTCTAGTCTTTTCTTTGGACTTTCACAAAGTTTGGCAGTTATCGGTTCTCAATTACCTTTCTTACAAGGAGTGCCAGCGGTTTACCTTCAAATCGCCCCTTATGTCTTGACCATCCTTGTCTTGGCAGCCTTCTTTGGAAAAGCAGTCGCACCAAAGGCAGACGGTATCAACTACATCAAGTCAAAATAAGCATACAAAAAAACGTCAGTTTCAAACTGACGTTTTATTTGTTAGGATTTTGATGGGTTAGGTTTAATCCCCATGGGACGAGATTTTCAGTTTTATTTTGGATGCGTGTGATATTATCCTTGTGACGAATGATAATCAAGCTAGCAAGTGCTAGGATAATCAGAATGAAGAGGGGGTCATAGCTGCTCAGGATAAATCCAAATAGTGGAAATAGGAGAACTCCGATAACGGCTGCGATAGAAGCAGTAACGCTAGACAGTGAAATCATACTACCTAGATAGAGGCTTCCAAAGAATACGATTGCTAGATAGAGACAGAAAACAGGCGCAAATCCGAAAATCACTCCAGCACTGGTTGCGACAGCCTTACCACCTTTAAAGCCTGCAAAGATAGGAAAGGTATGTCCAATTACGGCCAAAAGACCAAAGACGAGAGGTGAGATTCCTTGCAAATGGAAAAAGATTGGAAGCAGAGTGGCCAAGGTTCCTTTAAAGAAGTCAATCGCAAAGGTTGCCATACCCGCTTTCTTACCCAAAATACGGAAAGTATTGGTCGTACCAGTATTTCCAGAACCGTGTTCGCGCAGATTTGTTTGAAAGAAAACTTGTCCAATCCAAAGACCAGACGGAATCGAACCTAGTAGATAAGCTAAAATTAATAATACAAATGTCATCATGTACCTATTATACCATGAAATGGTGTAGAAAGGCTGAGAATCTCTTGTGAAATTGTGACAGCTGAACGGGAAAAACTTTGCAAAATCCCTAGAAAACCTGTAAAATAGAAAAGATGAACAAATAGGAGGTTCCTTGTGTCAAAAAAGGAAATCAATATTAATAACTACAATGATGATGCCATTCAGGTGCTAGAAGGGTTGGATGCGGTCCGTAAACGTCCGGGTATGTACATTGGATCGACTGACGGAGCTGGTCTCCATCATTTGGTCTGGGAAATCGTGGACAATGCAGTAGATGAAGCCTTGTCTGGATTTGGTGACCGTATTGATGTGACTATCAATAAAGACGGAAGTTTAACCGTTCAAGATCATGGTCGAGGGATGCCGACTGGGATGCACGCCATGGGAATTCCAACTGTTGAGGTTATCTTTACCATTCTCCACGCTGGAGGAAAATTCGGTCAAGGTGGCTATAAGACATCTGGAGGTCTCCATGGAGTGGGTTCTTCCGTTGTTAATGCCCTATCAAGTTGGCTAGAAGTTGAAATCACCCGTGACGGTACAGTCTACAAGCAACGTTTTGAAAATGGCGGGAAACCCGTCACAACCTTGAAGAAAATTGGTACAGCACCCAAGTCTAAGACAGGTACCAAAGTCACTTTCATGCCTGACGCGACGATTTTTTCTACGACAGACTTTAAGTACAATACCATTTCAGAACGTCTCAATGAGTCAGCCTTTCTCTTAAAAAATGTCACCTTGTCATTGACGGACAAGCGAACAGATGAAGCAATTGAGTTCCACTATGAGAACGGAGTTCAGGACTTTGTATCCTATCTGAATGAAGACAAGGAAACCTTAACGCCAGTCCTATACTTTGAAGGGGAAGATAATGGTTTCCAAGTGGAAGTTGCCCTCCAGTACAATGATGGATTTTCAGATAACATTCTATCCTTTGTCAATAACGTTCGTACTAAAGACGGTGGAACGCATGAGACAGGACTCAAGTCAGCCATTACTAAGGTCATGAACGATTATGCGCGTAAGACGGGACTTCTCAAGGAAAAAGATAAAAATCTTGAAGGGTCAGATTACCGTGAAGGACTAGCTGCCGTCCTTTCTATCCTAGTTCCGGAAGAACACCTCCAGTTTGAGGGTCAGACCAAGGATAAACTGGGGAGTCCACTAGCTCGTCCGGTTGTGGATGGAATTGTGGCTGATAAGTTGACCTTCTTCCTTATGGAAAATGGTGAACTGGCTTCCAATCTCATTCGCAAGGCTATCAAGGCGCGTGATGCTCGTGAAGCGGCACGTAAGGCGCGTAATGAGAGCCGAAATGGTAAGAAAAACAAGAAAGACAAGGGCTTGTTGTCTGGAAAATTGACTCCAGCCCAGTCTAAAAACCCTGCCAAGAATGAACTCTACCTAGTTGAGGGGGACTCTGCCGGTGGTTCTGCCAAACAAGGTCGTGACCGTAAGTTCCAGGCTATCCTACCTCTTCGTGGTAAGGTTATCAATACAGCCAAGGCCAAGATGGCAGATATCCTGAAAAACGAAGAAATCAACACCATGATTTATACCATCGGTGCTGGTGTTGGAGCAGATTTCTCCATTGAAGATGCCAACTATGACAAGATCATTATCATGACCGATGCGGATACCGACGGGGCCCACATTCAAACTCTTCTCTTAACCTTCTTTTATCGCTATATGCGTCCACTAGTCGAAGCTGGACATGTCTATATCGCCCTTCCTCCACTTTACAAGATGTCTAAAGGTAAAGGCAAGAAAGAAGAAGTGGCCTACGCTTGGACGGATGGTGAGCTAGAGGAACTACGTAAGCAGTTTGGTAAAGGGGCTACCCTTCAACGCTACAAAGGTCTTGGTGAGATGAATGCGGACCAACTTTGGGAAACAACTATGAATCCGGAAACTCGTACACTCATCCGTGTTACGATTGAAGACCTAGCCCGCGCAGAACGTCGCGTCAATGTCCTCATGGGTGACAAGGTTGAACCACGCCGTAAGTGGATTGAAGACAATGTCAAGTTTACGCTTGAGGAGAGTGGAGAGATGGTGTTTTGATATGAACAAATTCAATATTAGAAAATTATACTATTTGTAAATTTAGGAGAATTTAAATGTTATGTTGTAATTGTGATGAGTATAATTTTATTCTTTCTATTGAAGAATATGTTGTAAGAGAGCATCCCAAAGAAAATATTATTAATTTTTTATTTGATGAGTATTCACAAAAATGTTTTCAGGATATTACTTGTGAAAGTTGTGGAACAAATTTAGTTAGTGGAGAAAGTTATTTTCCCAACAAAATGGATGTTATAAATGAGTTAAAGAACTATGTAATTTCTAAAATGAATCAAATGATAATTCGATGTGAAGAATGTTCAGAGATTAAAGATTTTTGTTATAGTTTTGAGCAGAACTTCGAAGATGATGAATCTATCGACACTGAAATCGATCCTGCAAAAACATTGGCAGAGTTATTAAATGAGCAATTCAATATTGATTATGAGTCAGAGTACTTTGATTCAATTGTTGAAAATATTCATTGCGGAAATTGTGGTAACGGAACTGGTGTAGATTATGAAAATAAAAAAGATAATGGTGTATTTAATTGGGATACTGAAGTTTACACAAATTATGAATTAGATGAGTTTGAAGAAAAGTTTTATGGAGAGAAAGAGGAGTTACGAACAGATATTAGTTTGATGGCACTTAACTTCTCTAAAGAGGAATTAAATGATTTAAAAAATGATTATATAAAAAATAAAATTTATATTTCGAGAAATCCTCATTTTCGTAAACTAGAAAATAGGATAAAGAAGTGGTTTAAAGATGGTGAATTTATCTATAAGATGAATAAAAATCGGATTCTATATAGAACAAGAGTAGTAGATATAGACAAAATAGTAGACAAAAAAGATTTATGGGCACCACCTGCGACATTTGCAAACCAAGGGAGATTTAATGACATCGGAACAAGTGTTCTATATTGTTCGAATGATAAGAGTATACTAGAAAAGGAGGTTCCGATAAAGGAAGATGATACAGATAAAAAGAAGCGAATATTAGTTAAAATCATTAGCAATAGAATACTGAATCTATTTCCAATAAACTATATATTTGGAAAAGACGAGGGATTTAATGGATTAATCAGTGAAAAAGACAACGATTTTTCTGAAACTGTGATAAAAAAACATTACATTATTTGTAATATAGTGTCAGCAATCTGTTCCAAAATTGGATATGATGGCATAGTTTATAAATCAGTTAAAAGTGGAGAGTATATAAATTATGCCATTTTTAATGTTAAGGAAGATGAAGATTTAGGGATAATAGATAAACTAGAAATTACATATAATGGTTTTTGATAAAAAATAAAATTGGATAATAATGGTAATTGTTACTATTCAATACTTAAATAATAATTTATTAAAAAACTACCTCGGAAAAAGTAATGTGTATAGAGAAAAAATTGACAGGTGTATTTTAATAGTGTATGTTTTATTGTAAATTATACTACAATCAATTTCTATGAATATCTAAATATGAGACGTTAAGTAATTTATATGATAATAGTAATTGTTTCTATAGTTGGAAAAAATATAACGAAAATCTGTTAGAAGAATTAGTGGAAGAGATTAAGAAACTGTCAGTGATATATTTGCAAGGAGAATATGATGAATGTCAAACAGAAAATATTAGGCAGATTGGGATTAGAAAATGATGAAGAATTACTTAATCTTCTAGATCTTAGCAATAGACTAGATAAGATTAAGCATTTTTATCCCGAATTTCAATTCAGTACAAATAATTTGATTGAAATGTCATGGGAAAATAATGGATATTTTAAGCTAATCGGCTCCGATAATAAAAAAACTAAGGAAACTACTTCTTTTAGAAGAGGATGGGAAACGATTTTAAAGTTTCCCGCCAGAAGTGATGATTTTGGGCCATTAAATGAAACTCCGGATGCTTTTCCGAAAGGAAATATTCCAAAAGGGAATAGTGAAGATTGGTACTTTCACAGAGGACATATTTTTGCGAGAAGATTCCATAAATATGTAGTTGGATATAAAATTTTAAATGCTCAACATCAGGATACCCAAGAAAAGTGGTCTAAAATTTCTATCGATTCTCGGGCTAAAAATCTTTTTACACAATTTTCTAGAGCAAATAAAGCGCAAGCAGAAATCGAAGAAAAAGTGCACCAGTTATTGCAAAGTGAAGAATCAGTCTATTATGAAGTAAAAGCTGTCTTTAAAGATCCAGCTGACAAATATCCTATTGGAACTGAAATATTTTATGTATCACTATCATCACACGATGAGTTCGCACACTATTTTATTCCAAACGTTGATTTTGGTTTTAATTTAGAAAACTCACAAACGGACTATGCTGATTTTTATAAGAATGGATATAGTGAAGAAAATCATAGAAAGTTTTTTGCTGATAGTGATAGAGAACATAGAAATTGGCAGATTAGCGAGAACGAATCTTGTACTGTGGAGTCGAATAGTGGTAATTTTTCTATTAGAGAATTATCTAAGATAGCGGTAGATAGTCTCATTGAAAATCTGAAAACTGATCGGGAAATTAAATTGTATAAGGATGTTCAAGATGGGAAGCAATTAAAATTTTCAGGTGTAACATTAACTCATTATACTTCTACAGGTACGCTGTTATTACAGGGAAATAAATTGCAAGAGTTTGAAAAGGTCAAACAATACCTTTTAGACTATCTGTCTAAGGAAGACTGACAGTACAATCTTGATATTAACTGATTCTAATAGACCAAATTAGAAAAGAAAGAAGAGTAATATGTAAAACAATTCGATAAAAAATCTGATTGATCATTTCTGTTATTTTATAGTCATATTCTTTTCAAAACTAATATAAATAAAAATTAGCAGGTATTTCCATGAGAACTGAAACCGAAATGATAGATTTAATTTTTCAAACCGCAAAAGCGCTAAAAGTAAACGCTGTCGCTATGTCTGGTTCACGGACTGATACAAAAGCACCAAAAGATGAGTTTCAAGACTATGATGTGGTCTATGTTGTGGAGGATTTGGATGGTCTGTTAGCTGACCTGACTTGGTTGGAAAGGTTTGGCAAGCGCATGATTGAGCAGCATAACGTACTTGACCATCGCCACCTCTATCTCATGCTCTTTGAAGATGGCAATCGGATAGATTTGACCCTTTGCCCTAAGGAGCACATTCAAGAGTGGGTGGATAGTGAAGCAGGATTCACCGTTTTAGAATATCCTAAGGGTTTGTTTGAACCTTATTCACCGAGTCCTCAACGTTACTGGACAAGTCCAGCTAGTCAGACAGATTTTGAAAAAGCTTGTAACGAATTTTGGTGGGTTTCCGCCTATGTGGTTAAGGGTATTCGTCGCAAGCAACTTCTCTATGCCACTGACCATCTCTACGGCATTTGTCAACAAGAATTGCTCAAGCTTTTAGCTTGGCAAGTGGCAGCAGATAAGGAAACGGTCGATGTTGGCAAGAACTACAAGTACCTCTTTCAGTATTTGCCTGCTGAGAAAGAGAAAGAATTTTCTGTTCTGCTTGATTTTTCAAGTAAAGAGAAAATCACTCAGTCTTTGTTTGCTACGATGGACCTTTTCCACAGAGAAGCGCAGGCCTTCTCTCTTAAAACCGACTTCCACTATGACAAAGTAACTGCAGAGAAGATGATCGAGTATGCTAAGGAGAGACTCGAAACAAATGAAACATTTACAAAATAATAAGATAACAAAATTTTTACTGATTAGTTTTCTCATTTCTTGGGGATTTGGTTGGGGATTGCTCGCTTTTCTGACGCAAATGAGACTCTTAAGTCTAACAAGTCCACTAGGAGTTTTTCTCCATTTACTAGGAGGTTTCGGTCCAACCATTGCAGCCATTTCTTGTTTGCCTCAAAAATCCATTAAAAGCATAGTCTCTTTTATCTTAGAGGACTCAAAGAAATATATTTTGTTATTTCTTTTACTAATTTTCGTGCAGACAGGTGTCATTGCTTTCTCATCTAAGGAGCTTAATCCGGCTTTTCCACTAGGAAATTTGTTTGTTGTTTTTTTGAGTGCAGTCTGTGTTTATGGTGGCGAAGAAGAATTGGGATGGCGAGGCATCTTGCAACCAACTTTGGAAACTAGATTCTCCTTTTGGATTTCCGGTTTGATAACAGGTTGTATTTGGGCAATATGGCATGTACCTTTATGGTTTGTGATTGGAAGTTCCCAAAGTAGGATGCCTTTTATATTATTCAGTCTATTTGCAATTTATCTCAGTATTGTTCTAGCAGCTGTTTTCAAAAAGACTAAGTCGATCCTTTATTGCGCCATTTTTCACGGCCTAATTAATACCCTACTTAGCTTATTTGTTATTAAAATTAATCTTTTATTCATTCTAGGATTAGTAGGATTGCTCTTCTTTTCTCACTACCTACAAAGAAACAGTTAAATTTATACAATATAGATTTACTTTACAATAAAACACTAAAAAGAGAATTATTATGTCTAACATTCAAAACATGTCCCTGGAGGACATCATGGGAGAGCGCTTTGGTCGCTACTCCAAGTACATTATTCAAGACCGGGCTTTGCCAGACATTCGTGATGGCTTGAAGCCGGTTCAGCGTCGTATTCTTTATTCGATGAATAAAGATGGCAATACCTTTGATAAGAGCTACCGTAAGTCAGCTAAGTCTGTCGGTAACATCATGGGGAATTTCCACCCCCACGGCGACAGTTCTATCTATGATGCCATGGTTCGTATGTCTCAGGACTGGAAAAATCGTGAGATTCTAGTTGAAATGCATGGTAATAACGGTTCCATGGATGGTGATCCGCCTGCGGCGATGCGTTATACTGAGGCGCGCTTGTCTGAGATTGCTGGTTATCTTCTTCAGGATATCGAGAAAAAGACAGTTCCTTTTGCTTGGAACTTTGACGATACCGAGAAAGAGCCGACGGTTTTGCCAGCAGCCTTTCCCAACCTCTTAGTCAATGGTTCGACTGGGATTTCGGCTGGATATGCTACGGATATTCCACCGCATAATTTGGCTGAGGTTATCGATGCGACAGTTTACATGATTGACCATCCGACTGCCAAGGTTGATAAACTCATGGAATTCTTGCCTGGACCAGACTTCCCTACAGGAGCTATCATCCAAGGGCGTGATGAAATCAAGAAGGCTTATGAAACTGGGAAAGGGCGCGTGGTTGTTCGTTCTAAGACGGAGATTGAAAAGCTAAAAGGCGGTAAGGAGCAAATCGTTATCACTGAGATTCCTTATGAAATCAATAAGGCCAATCTGGTCAAGAAAATCGATGATGTTCGTGTCAATAACAAGGTGGCTGGTATTGCTGAGGTTCGTGATGAGTCTGACCGTGAAGGTCTTCGTATCGCTATCGAACTCAAGAAAGATGCTAATACCGATCTCGTTCTTAACTATCTCTTCAAATATACTGACCTACAAATCAATTACAACTTTAACATGGTGGCGATTGACAATTTTACGCCTCGTCAGGTTGGGATCGTCCCAATCTTATCTAGCTATATAGCCCACCGTCGTGAAGTGATTTTGGCTCGTTCCCGCTTTGACAAGGAAAAGGCTGAAAAACGCCTCCATATCGTTGAAGGTTTGATTCGCGTGATTTCGATTTTGGACGAAGTCATTGCTCTTATTCGTGCTTCTGAGAACAAGGCTGACGCTAAAGAAAATCTCAAGGTCAGCTATGAGTTTACTGAGGAACAGGCTGAGGCCATCGTTACCTTGCAACTTTACCGTTTGACCAATACAGACGTGGTTGTCTTGCAGGAAGAAGAAGCAGAACTTCGTGAAAAGATTGCCATGCTTGCTGCTATCATTGGTGATGAACGGACTATGTACAATCTCATGAAGAAAGAGCTTCGTGAGGTTAAGAAGAAATTTGCGACTCCACGTTTGAGTGCTTTAGAAGATACAGCAAACGTAATTGAGATTGATACAGCGAGCCTCATCGCAGAGGAAGATACCTATGTCAGCGTGACCAAGGCAGGTTACATCAAGCGTACTAGCCCACGTTCCTTTGCGGCATCCACTCTGGAAGAAATTGGCAAGCGTGATGATGATCGTTTGATCTTTGTTCAATCTGCCAAGACAACACAGCACCTCTTGATGTTCACAACTCTTGGAAATGTCATCTATCGACCAATCCATGAATTGGCAGACATTCGCTGGAAGGACATCGGAGAGCATCTGAGCCAGACCATTACAAACTTTGAAACTAACGAAGAAATTCTCTATGCAGAAGTAGTGGAGCAGTTTGATGATGCGACAACCTACTTTGCAGCGACTCGCCTTGGTCAAATCAAGCGTGTAGAACGAAAAGAATTCTCTCCATGGAGAACCTATAAGTCGAAGTCTGTTAAGTACGCTAAGCTCAAAGACGAGACAGACCAGATTGTAGCAGTGGCTCCGATTAAACTAGATGATGTTCTTTTGATTAGTCAAAACGGTTATGCCCTTCGTTTCAATATCGAAGAGGTTCCGGTTGTTGGTGCCAAGGCTGCGGGTGTCAAGGCTATGAACCTGAAAGAAGATGATGCACTTCAGGCTGCCTTTACCTGTAACACTTCATCCTTCTACCTCTTGACCCAACGTGGAAGCTTGAAACGCGTTTCCATTGAGGAAATTCCAGCGACCAGCCGTGCCAAACGAGGACTACAAGTCTTGCGTGAGCTAAAAAATAAACCGCATCGTGTATTCTTGGCTGGAGCAGTTTCAGAGCAAGGATTCGTTGGTGATCTTTTTAGTACAGAAGTAGAAGAAAACGACCAAACGTTACTTGTCCAATCTAACAAGGGAACAATCTATGAAAGCCGATTGCAAGACCTCAACTTGTCAGAACGTACTAGCAATGGAAGCTTTATTTCAGATACTATTTCAGATGAAGAAGTTTTCGATGCTTACCTCAAAGAAGTCTTTAAAGAAGATAAAGCAAATTCTTAAAAAGAATCAGTCCAGAGGGCTGATTTCTTTATGTTGAAAAAATTTTCTGAAAATTACAAATAATACTTGAAATTTTACTAGAAAAGTGTAGAATAGAACACATAGTTTGAATAGTACAAAGGAGAAATACATGACAGTTGCAATTGATTGGGAAAACCTTGGATTTGCTTATATGAAATTACCTTACCGTTATATCGCTTACTACAAAAATGGTCAATGGAATCAAGGAGAATTGACAGAGGATGCAACCTTGCATATTTCAGAGTCTTCTCCAAGTCTCCACTATGGACAGCAAGCATTTGAGGGATTGAAAGCCTATCGTACTAAGGACGGCAGTGTTCAATTGTTCCGTCCTGACGAAAATGCTAAGCGTTTGCAACGTACTTGTGACCGTCTTTTGATGCCACAAGTTCCGACAGAAATGTTTGTAGAAGCTTGTAAAGCAGTTGTGCGTGCAAATGAAGAATACGTCCCACCATATGGAACAGGTGGAACCCTTTATCTTCGTCCTCTCTTGATTGGTGTCGGAGATATCATCGGGGTAAAACCAGCAGAAGAGTACATTTTCACTATCTTTGCTATGCCAGTTGGAAATTACTTTAAGGGTGGATTGGTTCCAACCAATTTCTTGATTCAGGATGAATACGACCGTGCAGCTCCAAATGGTACGGGTGCGGCCAAGGTAGGTGGGAACTATGCTGCTAGTCTCCTTCCAGGTAAAATAGCCAAGTCTCGCAACTTTTCTGACGTTATCTACCTAGACCCATCTACACATACAAAGATTGAAGAAGTCGGATCAGCCAACTTCTTTGGAATCACGGCAGACAATGAATTTGTTACGCCATTGAGTCCATCTATCTTGCCATCCATTACCAAGTACTCTTTGCTTTACTTGGCAGAACACCGCTTGGGCTTGACACCGGTTGAAGGTGATGTTCCGATTGACAATCTGGATCGTTTTGTAGAGGCAGGTGCCTGTGGAACAGCAGCGGTTATTTCGCCAATTGGGGGAATCCAGCACGGTGACGATTTCCATGTTTTCTATAGTGAAACAGAAGTAGGTCCTGTAACACGAAAACTCTATGATGAATTGACTGGTATCCAATTCGGTGATGTAGAAGCGCCAGAAGGTTGGATTGTCAAAGTGGACTAAACGACATGAAGGAAAGAGGAACTCCATAGCAGTTATAATGGCTGAAATGGAGTTTTTTCTTGCTAGTTTGAGCATTTTCTTGTACAATAGAAAAAGTGAAAAGAGGTACAGTATGAGTAAAAAAGATAAGAAAATTGAAATTCAATTAACAGATGCAAAAGTGACTGTTGGAAAAGACAGTTATGAAGGTTACGTTTTGACGATCGGTAAAAAGGTTATTGGTGAAATTGCCGAATTAGATAGCCAATTTGCCATCATAAAGAATGGAAATGTCGATAGTTTTTATAAAAAACTTGAAAAAGCTGTGGAAATTTTGATTGAAAACTATAATTTAACAAAATAATGCTTGTTTTTTTGAAAATTTCATGATATAATAGTTTTTGTTGAATATTGGAGAGATAGCGAAGAGGCTAAACGCGGCGGACTGTAAATCCGCTCCTTCGGGTTCGGGGGTTCGAATCCCTCTCTCTCCATCTCATCATTGGGGTATAGCCAAGCGGTAAGGCAAGGGACTTTGACTCCCTCATGCGTTGGTTCGAATCCAGCTACCCCAGTTCTTAGGTAATAAATTCAAGATAAAAAGAAAAATATCTTAGGGTATTTTATTTTTATATTGAAAGACATGAACAAAACGAACATGTTCTTGCGGGTGCTTAGGAAAAAAATTATAAGTATGTCAAGTTTTGGAAAAGACTTGATTGTTGGAGGATTTTTTAGATGAACGAATTTGAAGATTTGCTAAATAGCGTTAGCCAAGTTGAGCCTGGTGATGTTGTTAGTGCTGAAGTATTGACAGTTGATGCGACTCAAGCTAACGTTGCAATCTCTGGGACTGGTGTTGAAGGTGTCTTGACTCTTCGCGAATTGACAAACGATCGCGATGCAGATATCAATGACTTTGTTAAAGTAGGAGAAGTATTGGATGTTCTTGTACTTCGTCAAGTAGTTGGTAAAGATACTGATACAGTTACATACCTTGTATCTAAAAAACGCCTTGAAGCTCGCAAAGCATGGGACAAACTTGTAGGACGCGAAGAAGAAGTTGTTACTGTTAAAGGAACTCGTGCTGTTAAAGGTGGACTTTCAGTAGAATTTGAAGGTGTTCGTGGATTTATCCCAGCTTCAATGTTGGATACTCGTTTCGTACGTAATACTGAGCGTTTCGTAGGTCAAGAATTTGATGCTAAAATCAAAGAAGTTGATCCTAAAGAAAACCGTTTCATCCTTTCACGTCGTGAAGTTGTTGAAGCAGCTACTGCAGCAGCTCGTGCTGAAGTATTCGGTAAATTGGCTGTTGGTGATGTAGTAACTGGTAAAGTTGCTCGTATCACAAGCTTTGGTGCTTTCATCGACCTTGGTGGTGTTGACGGATTGGTTCACTTAACTGAATTGTCACACGAACGTAACGTATCACCTAAATCAGTTGTAACTGTTGGTGAAGAAATTGAAGTGAAGATCCTTGATCTTAACGAAGAAGAAGGACGCGTATCACTTTCACTTAAAGCAACAACACCTGGACCATGGGATGGCGTTGAGCAAAAATTGGCTAAAGGTGATGTAGTAGAAGGAACAGTTAAACGTTTGACTGACTTCGGTGCATTTGTTGAAGTATTGCCAGGTATCGATGGACTTGTTCACGTATCACAAATTTCACACAAACGTATCGAAAATCCAAAAGAAGCTCTTACTGTTGGTCAAGAAGTTACTGTTAAAGTCCTTGATGTTAACGCTGATGCAGAACGTGTATCACTTTCTATCAAAGCCCTTGAAGAACGTCCAGCTCAAGAAGAAGGACAAAAAGAAGAGAAACGTGCTGCTCGTCCACGTCGTCCAAAACGTCAAGAAAAACGTGATTTCGAACTTCCAGAAACACAAACAGGATTTTCAATGGCTGACTTGTTCGGAGATATCGAACTTTAATCAAATTGATAATCGCAAAATCCTTTGTTTAAAACAAGGGATTTTTCTTTTGTCTCTTTCTCATTTTTGATATAATAGTTCTATGTTAGATTCAGAAAAACAATCACAATATCAACTGTTAAATGAGGAACTCTCTTACTTACTAGAAGGTGAGACTAATGTTCTTGCCAATCTTTCAAATGCTAGTGCCCTCCTAAAATCTCGCTTCCCCAATACTGTATTTTCAGGTTTTTATCTGTTTGATGGAAGTGAGTTGGTTTTAGGTCCTTTTCAGGGTGGCGTTTCGTGCATTCGCATCCCGCTTGGAAAGGGTGTGTGTGGAGAAGCTGCTGAGTTTCAGGAGACTGTTTTAGTTGGCGATGTGAGTACCTATCCAAACTACATTTCTTGCGATAGTATGGCAAAGAGTGAAATCGTAGTTCCCATGCTCAAGAATGGTCGATTGCTAGGTGTTTTAGATCTGGATTCTTCACTTATTGATGATTACAATGCCATTGACCGTGATTACTTGGAACGATTTGTCGCTATTTTGCTTGAGAAGACAGAATGGGACTTTACAATGTTTGAGGAGAAAGCCTAATGTATCAAGCACTTTATCGAAAATATAGAAGCCAGACTTTTTCACAACTGGTAGGACAAGAGGTTGTGGCAAAAACTCTAAGACAAGCTGTTGAGCAGGAAAAAATTAGTCACGCTTATCTTTTCTCAGGTCCTCGTGGAACTGGAAAAACCAGTGTAGCCAAGATTTTTGCCAAGGCAATGAACTGTCCGAACCAAGTGGACGGGGAACCATGCAATAACTGTTATATCTGTCAAGCAGTGACTGAAGGTAGCCTAGAAGATGTTATCGAAATGGATGCAGCTTCGAACAATGGAGTTGATGAAATCCGAGAAATTCGTGATAAATCTACCTATGCTCCTAGCTTGGCTCGTTATAAGGTCTACATTATCGACGAGGTTCATATGCTGTCTACCGGAGCCTTTAATGCGCTTTTGAAGACTTTGGAAGAACCAACTCAAAATGTTGTCTTTATCTTGGCGACCACCGAATTGCACAAGATTCCAGCAACCATTTTATCACGTGTTCAACGTTTTGAGTTTAAATCGATTAGAACGCAAGATATCACGGCACATATTCATCATATTTTAGAAAAAGAAAATATCAGTTCTGAACCAGATGCCGTGGAAATCATTGCTAGACGAGCTGAAGGTGGGATGCGGGATGCCTTGTCCATTCTGGATCAAGCCTTGAGTTTGACACAAGGGAATGCTTTGACCACAGCCATCTCTGAGGAGATTACAGGTACCATTAGTCTATCAGCACTTGATGACTATGTAGCTGCCTTGTCTCAACAGGATGTTCCAAAAGCTCTTGATTCTTTGAATCTTTTGTTTGAAAATGGCAAGAGCATGACTCGTTTTGTGACGGATCTCTTGCAGTATTTGCGTGATCTACTAGTTGTTCAGACAGGTGGCGAAAATACTCATCATAGTCCAGTTTTTATGGACAATCTAGCTCTTTCTCAGGAAAGTCTCTTTGAAATGATTCGAATAGCGACAGTGAGTTTAGCAGATATGAAGGCCAGCTTGCAACCCAAGATTTACGCTGAGATGATGACCATTCGTTTAGCTGAGATTAAGCCTGAATCTGCGGTTTCAGGAGCTGTTGAAAGTGAAATTTCTGCGCTGAGACAGGAAGTCGCTCGTCTCAAACAAGAACTTGCCAATGTTGGAACAGCGCCTAAACAAGTGGCACCAGTTCCTAGTCGTCCAGCCACTTCCAAGACAGTCTATCGAGTAGATCGTAATAAAGTTCAGTCTATTCTGCAAGAAGCTGTCGAAAATCCTGATTTGGCGCGACAAAACTTGATTCGCCTACAGAACGCATGGGGAGAAGTGATCGAAAGCTTAGCTGGTCCAGATAAGGCTCTTCTCGTTGGTTCTCAGCCAGTTGCAGCCAACGAACACCATGCTATTTTAGCCTTTGAGTCTAATTTCAATGCTGGTCAAACCATGAAAAGGGACAACCTCAATACCATGTTTGGCAATATTCTCAGCCAAGCAGCTGGATTTTCCCCTGAGATTCTGGCTATTTCCCTAGAGGAATGGAAAGAGGTTCGAGCAGCATTTTCAGCTAAAAACAAGTCTTCTCAAGCCGAGCAAGAGGTTGAAGAAGAGAGCCTGATTCCAGAAGGATTCGAATTTCTGGCTGATAAAGTCATGGTCGAAGAAGACTAAAAGTGGATTTCATGGTACAATAATCCTATGAATAGACAACAATTTATCATAATAGCATTATTCACGGCTGCTGAGACTTATTTTTTCAATGAATCTTTGATGACTGGTCGCTATGTTATGGCAGCTTTTTGGGCCATTCTACTCTTTCGAAATTTTAGGTTAAGTTACGTGATGGGGAAAATTGTAGACGCTATTGATCAACACTTAAACCGCAAGGATTAGCCCCCAGCTTCTAGACAAAATCAAAGCCTTTTGGGCTTTTTTTTGTTATACTAGTAGAGTATATTTATTGACCTTTTGTCCTATTTTTTAGGGATTGTAAGCAATTTCCTAAAGTATTGAGCAAAATGTTTGAAAAAGAAAGGAACTATCATGTCAGTATTAGAGATCAAAGATCTTCACGTTGAGATTGAAGGAAAAGAAATTTTAAAAGGAGTCAATCTGACTCTGAAAACAGGAGAAATCGCAGCTATCATGGGACCAAATGGTACTGGTAAATCGACTCTTTCTGCAGCTATTATGGGGAACCCTAACTATGAGGTTACCAAAGGTGAGGTCTTGTTTGATGGCGTAAACATCCTTGAGTTGGAAGTGGATGAGCGCGCTCGTATGGGACTTTTCCTTGCTATGCAATACCCATCAGAAATTCCTGGAATTACCAACGCTGAGTTTCTTCGTGCAGCCATGAATGCTGGCAAAGAAGATGATGAAAAGATTTCAGTTCGTGAATTTATCACTAAACTAGACGAGAAAATGGAATTGCTCAACATGAAAGAAGAAATGGCAGAGCGTTACCTCAACGAAGGTTTCTCAGGTGGTGAGAAAAAACGCAATGAAATTCTTCAACTCTTGATGTTGGAACCAACTTTTGCCCTTTTGGATGAGATTGACTCAGGTCTTGATATTGACGCCCTTAAAGTTGTATCGAAGGGTGTCAATGCCATGCGTGGTGAAGGCTTTGGGGCTATGATCATCACTCACTACCAACGTCTCTTGAACTACATCACACCAGACGTGGTACACGTAATGATGGAAGGTCGTGTGGTCCTTTCTGGTGGTCCAGAATTGGCTGCCCGTTTGGAGCGTGAAGGATACGCAAAACTAGCTGAAGAACTTGGCTACGACTACAAGGAAGAATTGTAATTCCCTCGTATCTTTTAGGAGAAGTAAATGTCTAAAGAAACTATTAAACTTTTTTCAGAAATGCACGCTGAACCAAGCTGGTTGGCTGACCTCCGTCAAAAAGCTTTTGATAAGATTGAGAGTTTGGAATTACCAGTCATTGAGCGTGTCAAATTTCACCGTTGGAATCTGGGAGATGGAACCATCACAGAAAGTGAACCTTCAGCAAATGTTCCTGACTTCACGGCTCTAGATAATCACTTGAAGTTGGTGCAAGTAGGAACGCAGACTGTTTTTGAACAAACTCCAGTTGAATTGGCTGAACAAGGAGTAATCTTTACAGACTTCCACTCAGCTTTAGAAGAAATTCCCGAACTTATCGAGGAATTCTTCATGTCATCTGTTAAGTATGACGATGACAAGTTGGCAGCCTACCATACAGCTTACTTTAACAGTGGTGCTGTTCTTTATATTCCAGATAATGTTGAGATTACAGAGCCAATCGAAGGAATTTTCTACCAAGACAGTGATAGCGATGTGCCATTTAACAAGCATATTATGATTATCGCTGGTAAAAATTCTAAAATAAGCTATCTTGAACGTCTAGAGTCACGAGGTGGAGGTAGTGCAAAAGCAACTGCCAATATCACGGTCGAAGTGATTGCTCGTTCTGGTGCGCAAGTGAAGTTTGCTGCTATTGACCGTTTAGGTGAAAATGTCACTGCCTACATTAGCCGTCGTGGTAAACTAGGCAACGATGCCAGCATTGACTGGGCAATTGGTGTCATGAATGAAGGAAACGTTGTTGCGGATTTTGATAGCGACTTGATTGGAAATGGTAGCCATGCTGACCTTAAAGTCGTAGCTCTTTCAAGTGGACGTCAGGTGCAAGGGATTGATACGCGTGTTACCAACTACGGTTGCAACTCAATCGGAAATATCCTCCAGCATGGGGTTATCCTTGAAAAAGCAACTTTAACTTTCAACGGTATTGGTCACATTATCAAGGGTGCCAAGGGAGCAGATGCGCAACAAGAAAGTCGTGTTCTCATGCTTTCAGACCAAGCACGTTCAGATGCCAACCCAATTCTTTTGATTGATGAAAATGACGTAACTGCTGGTCACGCGGCCTCTATCGGTCAAGTGGATCCAGAAGATATGTACTACCTCATGAGCCGTGGTTTGGATAAGGCGACTGCTGAGCGTTTGGTTGTTCGTGGTTTTCTTGGTTCCGTTATTGTTGAGATTCCAGTCAAAGAAGTTCGTGATGAAATGATTGCAACGATCGAAGAAAAATTGTCAAAACGCTAAGGGGAAGCCTATGTTAGATGTAGAAGCGATTCGCAAGGATTTTCCAATTTTAGACCAGATTGTTAATGATGAACCTCTGGTCTACCTGGACAATGCTGCGACGACACAAAAACCATTAGCAGTTCTGGAAACAATCAACCGCTACTATGAGCAGGACAATGCCAATGTTCACCGTGGTGTTCATACCTTGGCTGAGCGTACGACAGCTTCTTATGAAGCTGCTCGTGAAACCATTGGTAAATTTATCAATGCAGGTTCAACAAAGGAAGTTCTCTTTACCAGAGGAACGACAACCAGTCTTAACTGGGTGGCACGCTTCGCTGAGGAAATCCTGACTGAGGGAGATCAAGTTTTGATTTCTGTCATGGAACACCATTCCAATATCATTCCTTGGCAGGAGGCTTGCCGTAAGACTGGAGCTGAGCTTGTCTATGTCTATCTCAAGGATGGAGCTCTGGATATGGATGACTTGCGAGCTAAATTGACGGACAAGGTTAAATTTGTTTCGCTTGCCCATGCCTCAAATGTTCTTGGTGTGGTCAATCCTATCAAGGAAATTACGCAATTAGCCCACCAAGTTGGAGCTATCATGGTGGTGGATGGTGCTCAGTCTACGCCCCATATGAAGATTGATGTCCAGGACTTGGATGTGGACTTCTTTGCCTTTTCAGGTCACAAGATGGCTGGTCCGACTGGTATCGGTGTCCTTTACGGCAAAGAGAAGTATTTAGAACAAATGTCACCAGTAGAATTTGGCGGAGAGATGATTGATTTCGTCTATGAGCAATCTGCTAGTTGGAAGGAATTGCCTTGGAAATTTGAGGCTGGAACGCCAAATATGGCTGGTGCTATTGGACTTGCTGCTGCAGTTGATTATCTTAAAAATCTTGGTATGGATGCGATTGAAGCCCATGAACAGGAATTAATCTCATATGTCTTTCCAAAATTGCAGGCCATTGAAGGATTGACTATTTATGGTTCGCAGGATTTGGCTCAACGTTCAGGTGTTATTGCCTTTAACCTAGGCGATCTTCATCCCCATGACCTAGCTACAGCACTTGATTATGAAGGAGTAGCAGTTCGTGCGGGTCACCACTGTGCGCAACCCTTGCTTCAGTATTTGGAAGTCCCTGCAACAGCTCGTGCAAGTTTTTATATCTACAATACCAAGGCAGATTGTGACAAGTTAGTCGATGCCCTACAAAAGACAAAGGAGTTTTTCAATGGCACTTTCTAAACTAGATAGCCTTTATATGGCAGTGGTAGCGGACCATTCGAAAAATCCGCATCACCAAGGGAAGCTGGAAGATGCTGAGCAAATCAGTCTCAACAATCCAACCTGTGGGGATGTTATCAACCTCTCTGTCAAGTTTGACGCAGAGGGCCGTTTGGAAGATATTGCTTTTCTAAATTCAGGATGCACGATTTCAACTGCTTCTGCTAGTATGATGACAGATGCAGTTTTGGGCAAGACCAAACAAGAAATTCTAGAACTTGCAACCATCTTTTCTGAAATGGTTCAAGGGCAAAAGGATGACCGCCAAGATCAACTAGGCGATGCAGCCTTCTTGTCAGGTGTTGCCAAATTCCCTCAACGAATCAAGTGTGCAACCCTAGCTTGGAACGCTCTTAAGAAGACAATTGAAAATCAAGAAAGTAAGTAAGGCAAGTTTCTTTTGTCTTATAAATCATTAAAAATGAAGAATGAAAGAAAGGATATTATGGCTGAAGAAAGAGTAGAACCAAAACCAATTGACCTTGGTGAATATAAATTTGGTTTCCATGATGATGTAGAGCCTGTCCTATCGACAGGAAAAGGACTCAACGAAGGTGTTATTCGTGAATTATCTGCTGCCAAGGGTGAGCCAGAGTGGATGTTAGAATTCCGTTTGAAGTCTTATGAAACCTTCAAAAAAATGCCCATGCAAACCTGGGGAGCAGACTTGTCAGAGATTGACTTTGATGACTTGATCTACTACCAAAAACCATCTGACAAACCAGCCCGCTCTTGGGACGAAGTTCCTGAAAAAATCAAAGAAACCTTTGAACGTATCGGAATTCCAGAGGCTGAGCGTGCCTATCTAGCGGGTGCCTCTGCCCAGTACGAGTCAGAAGTGGTATACCACAACATGAAGGAAGAGTTTGAAAAGTTAGGAATTATCTTTACAGATACGGATTCTGCCCTCAAGGAATACCCAGACTTGTTTAAACAATACTTCGCTAAGTTGGTACCGCCGACAGACAACAAGTTGGCAGCCCTCAACTCGGCAGTATGGTCTGGAGGGACTTTTATCTATGTACCAAAAGGAGTCAAGGTAGATATTCCGCTTCAAACCTACTTCCGTATCAACAACGAAAATACAGGTCAGTTTGAACGTACCTTGATTATCGTTGATGAGGGAGCAAGCGTCCACTACGTAGAAGGATGTACAGCGCCAACTTATTCAAGCAACAGCTTGCATGCTGCCATTGTAGAAATCTTTGCCTTGGACGGAGCTTACATGCGCTATACGACTATTCAAAACTGGTCTGATAACGTCTATAACTTGGTAACGAAACGTGCCAAAGCTTTGAAAGATGCGACTGTTGAGTGGATCGATGGAAACTTGGGTGCCAAAACGACTATGAAATACCCATCTGTTTATCTAGATGGAGAAGGAGCGCGTGGTACCATGCTCTCTATCGCCTTTGCCAATGCTGGGCAACACCAAGATACGGGTGCCAAGATGATCCACAACGCTCCACATACAAGCTCCTCTATCGTGTCTAAATCCATCGCTAAAGGCGGAGGAAAGGTTGACTACCGTGGACAAGTGACCTTTAACAAGAACTCTAAGAAATCTGTTTCTCACATCGAGTGTGATACCATTATCATGGATGACTTATCAGCGTCAGATACTATTCCATTTAATGAAATTCACAACTCGCAAGTTGCTTTGGAACACGAAGCCAAGGTATCTAAGATTTCAGAGGAACAACTCTACTACCTCATGAGTCGTGGTTTGTCAGAATCTGAAGCAACCGAGATGATTGTCATGGGATTTGTCGAACCCTTCACAAAAGAACTTCCAATGGAATACGCAGTTGAGCTGAACCGCTTGATTAGCTATGAAATGGAAGGGTCTGTTGGGTAAGAATATGCAAAATCTGAACAGGAATCCTTCCTGTTCAGATTTTTTTCAAAAAAGAACCTAATAAATATTCACAAAAATGCTTTTATATGGTAAAATAAAACAATTACATTTAGTGGAGATGAAGTATGAATATTTTTAGAACCAAGGATGTTAGTCTGAGACAGACAGAGATGCATCGCCATTTGAAATTGTGGGATTTGATTCTATTAGGAATCGGTGCTATGGTAGGGACGGGGATTTTCACCATTACAGGAACAGCGGCAGCTACACTAGCTGGTCCATCACTAGTGGTTTCCATCGTGATTTCTGCCCTATGTGTTTCTCTATCAGCCCTCTTTTTTGCAGAATTTGCTTCTCGTGTGCCTGCTACTGGTGGCGCTTATAGTTATCTCTATGCGATTTTAGGAGAATTGCCAGCCTGGATTGCTGGCTGGTTGACCATCATGGAATTTATGACAGCTGTTTCAGGTGTGGCGTCTGGCTGGGCAGCTTACTTTAAGGGCTTACTCAGTAATTATGGTATTTCCATGCCCCAAGCCTTAAATGGTACTTTTAACCCTGAACAAGGCACCTATATCGACCTTTTACCTATTTTGGTGCTTGCTTTGGTAACAGGATTGGTTTTATTAAATTCCAAGGCAGCCTTACGCTTTAATTCGCTTTTAGTGGTCTTGAAATTCTCAGCTCTCGCCTTATTTATCCTAGTTGGTATTTGGTATATCAAACCTGAAAATTGGTCGAATTTTGCTCCTTTTGGTTTTGGTCAGTTTTATGGAGGAAGTACTGGGATTATGGCAGGAGCCTCTTTGATGTTCTTCGGTTTTCTCGGTTTTGAGTCAATTTCCATGGCAGTTGATGAAATTCAAAGTCCGCAAAAAAATATTCCTCGCGGAATTGTGCTTTCTCTGACAATTGTCACTATTCTCTATGCCTTGGTAACAATAGTATTGACTGGGATTGTTCACTATAGCCAACTCAATGTGGATGATGCAGTGGCCTTTTCATTGCGTAGTATCGGAATTGGCTGGGCAGCCAACTACGTTTCATTGGTGGCCATTCTAACCCTGATAACCGTATGTATTTCCATGACCTACGCTCTGTCTCGAATGATTTACAGCTTAGCACGTGATGGTCTTTTACCTCGAAGTTTTAAACAGCTAAGTAAAACTAGCCGAGTTCCAAAGAATGCGACCATCTTAACAGGAGTTGCTTCAGCCATTGCAGCAGGAGTCTTTCCGCTAGCCAGTATCGCTGCCTTTTTAAATATCTGTACGCTAGCTTATCTCATTTTGCTTGCCTACGGTATTATCAAGCTCAGAAAGGATAAGGGCATGCCAAAAGAAGGAGAATTCAAAACTCCTTTAGTGCCGCTTTTGCCAGTCCTTTCCATTCTTATCTGTCTTTCCTTTATGCTTCAGTATACCAAGGAAACATGGATTGCCTTTGGACTTGCTTTGTTGGTTGGACTAGTGATTTACTTTACTTATGGCTATCGTCACTCTACACTTTCTGAAGAAGAATAAAAGCTGGGAATTCCCAGCTTTTTTAATCTTTTACATAAGTAAATCCTTCCCCCAGAATTTCATGAGCCTCTGTGATGGTGATAAAGGCTTGAGGATCGACTTGGTGAATCAAATCCTTCATTTTAACGATTTCATTTCGACCGACGATACAGTAGATAATTTTTAAATCCTTTTTGCTGTAGTAACCTTGACCAGATATAAAGGTTACGCCGCGTCCGAGTTCATCGTTAATTTTTTCGGCTAACCGATCTGGAAATTGAGTTATAATCATAAATCCTTTACCAGCATAACCTCCTTCACCGATCAGGTCGATAACACGAGCGATGATAAAGTCAAATAAGAGGGTATAAGTCACTAGGCGCAAATCTTGGAAGATAATCAAAATCAACATTAGAATAATGAAATCAAGCGAGAAAAGCAATTTTCCAATTGAAATATTGGTGTATTTGTTGAGGATGCGAGCAACAATATCTGATCCACCTGTTGTACCACCAGCATTAAAGATAATTCCTAAACCAACTCCCAGTAAAACACCAGAAACTAAAGAGACAATAATGAGATCACCTTGCAAGTCAAATTGTAAAGGAATTCGTTCAAAGACAGCAAGCCAGATCGAGAGGGAAATGGTTCCCAAAAGGCTGGAGTAGAGCGTTTTAGGACCAAAAATCTTCCAGGCCAAGATAAAGAGAGGGATGTTAATCAAGAGATTCATCACTGAGACCGGAATTTTAAAGAGATAGAAGGTAATCAATGTGATACCAGTTGCTCCGCCTTCAAACAAATGATGAGGAACTACAAAATAGGTAAGACCAAAGGCATAAATAGCTGCCCCAAGTATGATAGTGACAATAGGCTGAACTTTTCGGATCATGATTCTCCCTCGCTTTTCTATAGATAGATTATACCAAAATTCCAAGCTTTTTCATTGGATTCATCATGATTTTTTAACAATTTTTTGATATAATAAAAGTGATAAATCCCTATCTTATTGAGAAGAATAGAAAGATTGAAGATATGACACAAGTAAAAATTGTAACGGATTCCTCTGTTACTATTGAACCAGAAGTAGTTAAAGAATTAAATATCACCGTTGTTCCTTTGTCTGTGATGATTGATGGTATCCTTTATTCTGATGCAGATTTGAAAGAGGGAGAATTCCTTCATCTCATGCAGCAAAGTAAAAACCTACCCAAAACCAGTCAGCCTCCAGTGGGAGTATTTGCTGAAGTTTTTGAAGAACTAGGTAAAGATGGTAGCCAGATTCTCGCTATTCACATGTCCCATGCACTATCTGGTACTGTTGAAGCTGCTCGCCAAGGAGCAAGCCTCTCTAGCGCTGATGTGACCGTTATTGATAGTTCTTTTACAGACCAGGCGATGAAGTTTCAAGTTGTTGAAGCTGCAAAACTTGCCCAAGAAGGAAAAGATTTGGAAACTATCCTAGCTCATGTAGAAGACGTCAAGAATCATACGGAA
Organism: Streptococcus oralis; assembly: GCF_016028255.1. Taxonomy (NCBI): domain Bacteria; kingdom Bacillati; phylum Bacillota; class Bacilli; order Lactobacillales; family Streptococcaceae; genus Streptococcus; species Streptococcus oralis. The sequence goes on along the minus strand of NZ_CP065707.1, from coordinate 1,594,619 downwards.
CTCTATATCGGTGTTTCGACATTAGAAAACCTAGTTAAGGGTGGACGTATCGGACGTGTGACAGGTTTGCTAAGCTCTCTTTTGAATATCCGAGTTGTTATGCAGATGAAGGATCATGAACTGCAACCTATTGTAAAGGGGCGCGGTGCTAAGACATTTAAAAAATGGCTTGACGAGTTGGCCGAGACCCTTTCTCATAAATCCGTTGCGGAAATTGGAATTTCCTACGCTGGTACCAATGAATGGGCCAATGAGATGAAGAATGTTTTACAAACTTATGTCGAAAAACCAATCTCAGTACTGGAAACAGGCTCCATCATTCAAACCCATACAGGTGAAAATGCGTGGGCTGTCTTGGTTCGATATCATTCCTAAAAAAATAGAGAAAAATCGTTAGAAATAGCGTTTTTGACTTGACCTGTGGGCAATTTTAGGATATGATTATATTTGTTAATTAGAAATTATTTGGAGGAATTATTAACATGGCAAACAAACAAGATTTGATCGCTAAAGTAGCAGAAGCTACAGAATTGACTAAGAAAGATTCAGCAGCAGCAGTTGACGCTGTATTTGCAGCAGTAACTGAATACCTTGCAGCTGGTGAAAAAGTTCAATTGATCGGTTTTGGTAACTTTGAAGTTCGTGAGCGTGCTGCACGTAAAGGTCGCAACCCACAAACTGGTAAAGAAATCAAAATCGCAGCTTCTAAGGTTCCAGCATTTAAAGCTGGTAAAGCTCTTAAAGACGCTGTTAAATAATGAATGTAGAAAAAGCCTATTGTATCAAGCTTTCTAGCTTGGTCAGTAGGCTTTTTGTTTTGGAAAATATGATTTTATCGTTCTGTGCAAAAAGAAAAAGGCTCCCATGAAATGAGAACCTTCTTTTAATTAGTTTTTAGAAGCTGCTTGGAATTCAGGATTTTTCCATGCTTCATCAATGATTGCTTGCAATTCTTTAGCAGATGCTTGCATTTTTTGAGTTTCAGCATCGTTCAATGGGATGTTTACTGGACGAACGATACCGTGTGCACCAACAACAGCTGGTTGACCGATAAAGACGTTTTCAACTCCGTATTGACCTTCTTGGAAGACTGAAAGTGGAAGTACTGCATTTTCGTCATCAAGGATTGCTTTTGTGATACGAGCAAGTGCTACGGCGATACCATAGTATGTAGCTCCTTTTTTGTTGATGATTGTGTAAGCAGCATCACGAACACCTTCGAACAATTCAATCAATTCAGCTTCTTGAACGTTTTGAGTGTCTTTAAGGAATTCTTCAAGGTTTACACCAGCGATGTTGGCGTGTGACCAAACGGCAAATTCAGAATCTCCGTGTTCACCCATGATGTAGGCGTGAACTGAACGAGCATCAACATCCAATTTTTCAGCAAGTGCTTGACGGAAACGAGCTGAGTCAAGTGAAGTACCTGAACCGATAACGCGTTCTTTAGGGAATCCAGAGAATTTCCAAGTTGAGTAAGTCAAAACGTCAACTGGGTTAGCAGCAACAAGGAAGATACCATCAAAACCTGATTCAACAACTTGTGTTACGATTGATTTGTTGATAGCCAAGTTTTTACCTACAAGGTCAAGGCGAGTTTCACCTGGTTTTTGAGGAGCACCTGCAGTGATAACAACAAGGTCAGCGTCTGCACAGTCAGAGTATTGAGCAGCGTAGATTTTTTTAGGTGAAGTGAAGGCAAGGGCGTGGCTAAGGTCAAGCGCATCACCAACAGCTTTTTCGTGTAATTGTGGAATTTCGATAATTCCAAGCTCTTGTGCAATTCCTTGGTTAACAAGTGCGAAAGCGTAAGATGAACCCACGGCACCGTCACCAACAAGGATCACTTTTTTGTGTTGTTTAGTTGAAGTCATTATCTAAACATCTCCTTCATTTTTTTTAGGGGAATCCCCAGACACTTTCATTCTATCACTTTTAAAAAGCTTTGTCACGAATATTCTATTCGGTTATCGATGTAAACGTTTTAGTAGTTTCAGAAGCCTGAAATAAAGGACATTTTATGGTATAATATATCTAATTACTAATAGTGAAATGAGGCATTTATTAATGCAGGATAAAAATTTAGTGAATGTCAATCTGACAAAGGAGATGAAGACCAGCTTTATCGATTACGCCATGAGTGTTATCGTAGCGCGTGCTCTTCCTGATGTTCGAGATGGCTTGAAGCCTGTTCACCGCCGTATTCTTTACGGAATGAATGAACTAGGTGTTACTCCAGACAAACCTCATAAAAAATCAGCCCGTATTACAGGGGATGTTATGGGTAAATACCACCCGCACGGAGATTCCTCTATTTATGAAGCCATGGTTCGTATGGCTCAGTGGTGGAGCTACCGTTACATGCTTGTGGATGGGCACGGAAACTTTGGTTCTATGGACGGGGACGGTGCTGCCGCGCAGCGGTACACTGAGGCACGTATGAGCAAGATTGCTCTGGAAATGCTTCGTGATATCAATAAAAACACAGTTGATTTTGTAGACAACTACGATGCTAACGAACGTGAACCCTTGGTTTTGCCTGCTCGTTTTCCAAACCTTTTGGTCAATGGGGCAACTGGTATCGCTGTTGGGATGGCAACCAATATTCCACCTCACAACTTGGGTGAAACCATTGATGCAGTGAAGTTGGTTATGGATAATCCTGAAGTGACGACTAAGGACTTGATGGAAGTCTTGCCTGGTCCAGATTTTCCAACTGGTGCTCTTGTTATGGGGAAATCAGGGATTCATAAGGCCTATGAGACTGGTAAAGGTTCCATTGTCCTTCGTTCTCGTACAGAGATTGAAACCACTAAGACGGGTCGCGAACGGATTGTTGTAACGGAATTTCCTTACATGGTCAATAAAACTAAGGTGCATGAACATATTGTTCGTTTGGTTCAGGAAAAACGTCTTGAGGGCATTACAGCCGTACGTGATGAGTCCAACCGTGAAGGGATTCGCTTTGTGATAGAGGTCAAACGCGACGCGTCTGCCAATGTTATCCTTAACAACCTCTTCAAGATGACCCAGATGCAAACCAACTTTGGTTTCAACATGCTAGCGATTCAAAATGGTGTGCCAAAAATCTTGTCCCTTCGTCAAATCTTGGATGCTTATATCGAGCACCAAAAAGAAGTGGTGGTTCGCCGTACCCGTTTTGACAAGGAAAAAGCAGAAGCGCGTGCGCACATTTTAGAAGGTCTTTTAATTGCACTAGACCATATCGACGAAGTGATTCGTATCATTCGTGCCAGTGAAACAGATGCGGAAGCGCAAGCTGAGTTGATGAGCAAGTTCAAGCTTTCTGAACGTCAAAGTCAAGCTATCCTTGATATGCGTCTTCGTCGTTTGACAGGATTGGAACGTGATAAGATTCAGTCAGAGTATGACGAATTAATTGCCTTGATTGCAGATTTGGCTGATATTCTTGCTAAACCTGAGCGTGTAGCTCAAATCATCAAAGAGGAATTGGACGAGGTCAAACGCAAGTTTGGTGACAAACGTCGTACCGAGTTGATGGTCGGAGAAGTCTTAACTCTTGAAGATGAAGATTTGATTGAAGAGTCGGATGTCTTGATTACTCTCTCTAACAAGGGTTACATCAAACGTTTGGACCAAGGTGAGTTCACTGCTCAAAAACGTGGTGGTCGTGGTGTCCAAGGTACGGGAGTTAAGGATGATGACTTTGTGCGTGAGTTGGTTTCAACCAGCACCCATGATCATTTGCTCTTCTTTACCAATAAAGGACGAGTATACCGACTAAAAGGTTATGAAATTCCTGAATATGGTCGTACAGCCAAAGGATTGCCAGTTGTCAATCTTTTGAAGTTGGACGAGGGTGAGAGCATTCAGACCATTATCAACGTTGAGTCTGAACGTAGTGATGATGCTTATCTCTTCTTCACAACTCGTCACGGTATCGTGAAGAGAACCAGTGTTAAAGAATTTGCTAATATTCGTCAAAATGGGCTGAAGGCCTTGAATCTCAAGGATGAAGACGAATTGATTAATGTTCTATTGACAGAAGAAGATACGGATATTATCATTGGTACCAAGTTTGGTTATGCTGTTCGTTTTAATCAGTCAGCCGTTCGTGGCATGAGCCGTATCGCGACAGGTGTCCGAGGAGTCAATCTTCGTGAGGGTGACACAGTAGTTGGTGCTAGCGTGATTACAAACCAGGACGAAGTCCTTATCATCACTGAAAAAGGTTATGGTAAGCGTACCCTTGCTACTGAATATCCAACTAAAGGACGTGGTGGTAAAGGGATGAAAACAGCCAATGTTGCTGAGAAAAATGGTCCTCTTGCAGGTCTCCTCACTGTTAAGGGGGATGAAGACCTGATGATTATCACAGATACAGGTGTCATGATCCGTACAAATGTTGCCAATATTTCACAAACAGGACGCTCAACTATGGGAGTGAAGGTGATGCGTCTAGACCAGGATGCTAAGATTGTGACCTTTACAACGGTTGCTGCGGCAGAAAAAGAAGAGGTAGCAACAGAAGAGAAAACAGAGGGTGAAGCATAATGTCTCACAGAAAAATAAAGAAGAATAACCGTAAAAATATACTAATCAATATTTTAGCTGGATTTTTAATTCTTCTATCCCTTGCCTTGATTTTTAATGCTCAAATTCGTGACCTCTTTATGGTTTGGAATACCAATAAATACCAAGTCAGTCAGGTGACTAAGGAAAAGATTGAGGAAAATAAAGAGACAGAAGGAAATTTCGATTTTGATTCTGTCAAATCCATTTCATCGGAAGCGGTATTAGCCGCCCAGTGGGATGCTCAGCAACTTCCAGTTATCGGAGGAATTGCCATTCCTGAAGTAGAGATTAACCTGCCTATTTTTAAAGGTTTGGATAATGTAAACTTGTTCTACGGAGCAGGAACCATGAAAGCAAATCAGAAAATGGGGGAGGGCAACTATTCTCTAGCTAGTCACCATATCTTTACTGCTGAAAATGCTAGCCAGATGCTCTTTTCACCTTTGGTCAATGCCAAGGAGGGAATGAAAATCTATCTGACTGATAAGGATAAGGTATACACCTATGAGATTCGTGAGGTGAAGCACGTAACGCCTGATCGCGTTGATGAAATTGAAGACCGTGATGGTATCAAAGAAATCACATTGGTGACCTGTGTCGACTATGATGCGACAGAGCGAATCATTGTTAAAGGAGATTTTAAAGAAGTTAAAGCATATTCGGAAACATCTGATGATATCTTAAGTGCCTTTAATAAACCATATAAACAGCGTTATTAACCTCAAAAACCGGTGAATTGTATTTTTCACTGGTTTTTGTCAAATAGAAGCGTCAGTCAAAGGAGAATAATGCATGTTCGAATATTTTTGGATTGGAATGAAAACGTTGTGGAAAAATCCTGTCTTTATTTTTTCCATTTATTTATTAGCATCTATTCTTTTACTAATTCTTTGGCGTCGTTTTATAATTGTCCGTCGTAGTGGTGGAAACTTTTTCTCCCCATTTCATATCGCCAAAGGCAGGTTTTATATCCATAATGCCTATGTATTTTCAAAGCGAATCATCCCTCTGAATGACATCAGAAGGATTGATGTCAAATGTGTTCAAAGTGTCAAATTGAATGGGGCAAGGTATCATGTGTGTATTGAACAGAAAGACAGAAAGCCCCTATCATTTTTCTGTGGCAAATCAAAACAGAATGATCTCCTTGTGAAGAATCTAAAGAATGAAACTAAAAACTACCATATTAGAATTGTAATAGATGGATAAGTGTTTAGCTTAAGAAAGGAATGATCATGGATAAGCTACAAGAAGTCAGAGAAAATGAACAGTTAAGGACCTTACTGATGACTGAATGTGATATTTATTTTTATGACAAGATAAGTGAAGTTCAGTTTTCAGGGAACAATGAGGAATACTCTCTTGCCTGTAAGGCATTTGCTCAAGAAGGTAGTGGGGGAGAATATGTTTTTCTCGAAGATAACAGCATAGGCTTTATCGGAAGTGAGGGGCAAGTGGGGAGAGTAGCAGAAAGTCTGGATGACTTACTAACATTCCTACTTCACGCAGGTTGTATTTCAGATTTTAGCTGTCAGTATCTTTATCAGAATACAGACTTATTGAAAGCATTTTGTAGGGGCTATGTGTCTAAAATACGAGAAAGCTATCAGGCTAAGCAGGAAAATTGGGATCTGGTACGAGGAAATATGGCTCAAAAACTATCACTTGATTTCAATCCTAAAAAACTAGAAGAAGTAGCCATGACATTTTATCAAGCAGTGGCACGGGAGCCTGTCTTTTCCTGTAAGTATATAGACGGTGAAGAAGAGTATACCTGCGATTCAGTCTTGTCGGACATTGTAGGCTTGTGGACGACAGAACTTGTAGGTATGAGTAGAGAAGAAATTGAAAACTATAAAATTTGATAATGTATGATGCTTGCAAGATGATCATTCAACTTTAATGGTATCTTTTCAATGTGAGAGGAAGCTGATCAGTAGATTGAAAGATTTATCGTAAGTAACCGAAGGATGCCTGACATAAGAGAGGATAGATAATGAGTCAGTTAAGAGAAAAGTCTTTCGTTACGCTCAAAGAAGACATAACAAGTAGTTTTCCATTTGACAAGGATCTTCCTATGATATTCTTGGGAGAAATTGCCAATATGGCTGGACACGGAATCTTCATAGGAAAATCGGGGAAGTCTTATTTTGGATATCATATTTCACATTTTAGAGAACTAAGTGAAGATGAGATATAGGACTTTCGCAGTAGGAAAAATAGATGAGGAGTTGAGAATGAATAATCAGATTGACTTGGTACTTCCGAACGTATACGCAGAATTCTTGAGTAAAATGGACAAGGCAGGAGAGTTTGTAATAGAGAATACAGGTATCACCTTATATTCGAGGTTAGATTTGCTAGAAAGAAACTCCACCTACCAAATAGAAGGGTGGGAACCTGATTTTTTCCTGATTGGGCAAGATGGGGATGTCGCTTTTTTATAAAGAAAGATTCTGACGACACTATTTATATGAATGATTGGGGGGCATTAGGTTCACTGGAAATGAAACCCATATCTTTGAATATTTTCGAGTTTGTAAAACAAGCGAGTGAACATTATGATGATATCTTCTAATCATTGCAAGTGTTGTTATTTTATCGTACGCGTGTGTGGAAGACATTTTTATGAAATCATTTGAACATTTTGATTAATGTTAATAAATTTTTAGTAAATGATAATGATTTGGAGAGTGAACAATGAATTTTGATGAGAGTTTACAGCAATACACTTATGAGCATGAGGGAGTGACCTTTGTTTGGGACGAAGAGCCTGATTGTGACTTTATAGATAAAGTTGAACTGTTATCAAAAAATTATCAGGAAAATCTCAATAGAATTATCAACTTTATGCTAGCTGATCTTAAGGAAATGTATGGAGAAGTCAGCGAGGAAGATGTGAAGAACAAGCTGGGGAAACCTATCATTGACTACAATCAAGGAACAGTTAGTTATTGTGAGCAAACCTTCGATGACTGGCACCTATTTGAGTTTGAATTTTTGGATGATCAATTTGAAATATTGAAATGTTTTTCTGTTAATGGGTAAAGGAGAGATTTATGGAATTCCCCCAATGCCTTGATTTTCTTTGTAGAAAACGTATACAAGAAAGGCTTTTCAAAATGCGTGCTTTATGTTATAATATTCACAAATAAAAGTTTTAGGAGTTTTTTATGGTCTCTTCAGAATTTATCTCAAAGATTGAATTTGCTTGCAAGAAGAAAGAAAGTCTTTATAGCCAAAGTAAGTTTAAGTATGCGATTCGTTCCATGTTTGCAGGTGCCTTTTTAACATTTAGTACAGCTGCAGGTGCAGTTGGGGCTGACTTGATAAATAAAATCGCACCTGGTAGTGGACGCTTCCTCTTCCCATTTGTTTTTGCTTGGGGATTGGCTTACATTGTTTTCTTAAATGCTGAGTTGGTAACTTCAAATATGATGTTTTTGACAGCTGGTAGTTTTTTGAAGAAAATTTCATGGAGAAAAACGGCTGAGATTTTACTTTACTGTACCTTCTTCAACCTCATCGGAGCTTTGATAGCAGGTTGGGGCTTTGCCCACTCAGCAGCCTATGCAAATCTAACACATGATAGCTTCATTTCAGGAGTTGTAGAGATGAAGTTAGGTCGTTCCAATGAGTTAGTCTTGCTTGAAGGTATTTTAGCCAATATCTTTGTAAACATTGCCATTCTCTCCTTTGTTTTGGTGAAAGATGGTGGGGCCAAACTTTGGCTTGTTTTGTCAGCAATTTACATGTTTGTATTCTTAACAAACGAACACATTGCTGCGAACTTTGCTTCTTTTGCGATTGTTAAGTTTAGTGTTGCAGCGGATTCAATTGCAAACTTTGACATTCCTAATATTCTTCGTCACTGGGGTGTGACCTTTATTGGGAACTTCATTGGGGGCGGTCTCTTGATGGGATTACCATACGCTTTCCTCAATAAAAACGAAGATACTTATGTCGATTAAAGAAATGAGCACGAGTTAATCGTGCTTTTTTGTTTGATGTGTAAGACTAGTCATAGTTGTTCCTTATATCAAAATATAGAAAAACAGTATTGGAAAAGACTAGCCCAAGATGATACAATATCCGTAATGAAGCTATTTGGAGGTCGTCTTATGACTCGTGATTTTAAATTTGAAACCCTACAATTACATGCTGGGCAAGTAGTTGATCCAGCGACCAAATCTCGTGCAGTACCGATTTATCAAACAACATCCTTCGTTTTTGATGACACGCAGGAAGGTGCTGATTTGTTTGCCTTGAGAAAATCAGGGAACATTTATACTCGTATCACAAATCCTACAACAGCAGCCTTTGAGGAAAGAATCGCTGCTCTTGAAGGTGGTGTTGGAGCTCTTGCAACAGCATCAGGTATGGCTGCTGTAACATACACTATTTTGGCGCTTGCTCATGCAGGTGACCATGTAGTGGCAGCATCAACTATTTATGGTGGGACCTTCAACCTCTTGAAAGAAACCCTTCCTCGTTATGGGATCACAACAACCTTTGTGGATGTGGATAATTTGGAGGAAGTAGAAGCAGCTATCAATGACAATACAAAGCTTGTCTTGATTGAAACCTTGGGGAATCCCTTGATTAACATTCCTGACTTGGAAAAATTGGCTGAGATTGCGCATAAGCACCAGATTCCACTTGTTTCGGATAATACTTTTGCCACACCATATTTGATTAACGTCTTCTCTCACGGTGTAGATATTGCCATTCATTCAGCAACTAAGTTTATTGGTGGGCACGGTACGACTATTGGCGGTGTCATCGTGGACAGTGGTCGATTTGACTGGGCAGCTTCAGGAAAATTCCCTCAATTTGTTGAGGAAGACCCAAGTTACCATAATTTGAGTTATACTCGTGATGTGGGTGCAGCAGCCTTTATTATCGCCGTTCGTGTTCAATTGCTTCGTGATACAGGTGCTGCCTTGTCACCATTTAATGCCTTTCTCTTGCTCCAAGGACTTGAAACTCTCTCTCTTCGTGTTGAACGTCACGTGCAAAATGCAGAGAAAATTGTTGATTTCCTTGTCAACCATCCTAAGGTAGAGAAGGTAAATTATCCAAAACTAGCTGACAGTCCATATCATGCCTTGGCTGAGAAATATTTGCCAAAAGGTGTTGGTTCAATCTTTACCTTCCATGTCAAAGGTGGAGAGGCAGAAGCCCGCAAGGTGATTGATAATCTGGAAATCTTCTCTGACCTGGCAAACGTAGCAGATGCCAAATCTCTTGTTGTCCATCCAGCCACAACTACTCACGGTCAATTGTCAGAAAAAGACCTAGAAGCAGCAGGTGTCACACCCAACCAAATTCGCTTGTCGATCGGACTTGAAAATGTAGAGGATTTGATTGAAGATTTGCGCTTGGCCTTGGAAAAAATTTAAAGTAAAAGAAGATAAACAGTGGGTTTCGACTCACTGTTTTTGATTTTCCATCAGGCATGATATAATGGTTACAGAAGTCTAGAAAGAGGAAAGTTATGAACGAAATCAAATGTCCCAGCTGTGGGGAAGTCTTTACAGTAAATGAAAGTCAGTATGCCGAACTTTTATCCCAAGTGAGAACGGCAGAGTTTGATAAGGAATTACACGATCGCATGGAGCAGGAGCTGGCCTTGGCTGAGCAAAAGGCCATGAATGAGCAACAGTCCAAACTGGCTCAAAAAGATCAAGAAATTGCTCAATTACAGAGTCAAATCCAAAAGTTTGATACAGAGAAGGAATTGGCCAAGAAAGAAGTTGAACAGACAAGCCATGAGGCCTTATTGGCCAAGGACAAGGAAGTACTTGCCTTGGAAAACCAACTGGCTACCTTGCGTTTAGAGCATGAAAATCAACTGCAAAAGACCCTTTCTGACTTAGAAAAAGAACGCGATCAGGTTAAAAATCAGCTCCTCTTGCAAGAAAAGGAAAATGAGTTATCTTTGGCTTCCGTTAAGCAGAATTACGAAGCTCAACTTAAGGCAGCTAATGAACAAGTCGAATTTTACAAGAACTTTAAAGCTCAACAATCCACAAAAGCTATCGGGGAAAGTTTGGAACAGTATGCAGAGAGTGAGTTCAATAAGGTTCGTAGTTTTGCCTTTCCAAATGCCTACTTTGAGAAGGATAACAAGGTTTCTGCGCGTGGTTCTAAAGGTGACTTTATCTTCCGTGAGTGCGATGAAAATGGAGTCGAAATCATTTCCATCATGTTTGAAATGAAAAATGAAGCGGACGGAACAGAGAAAAAACATAAGAATGCGGATTTTTACAAGGAATTGGACAAGGACCGTCGGGAGAAGAACTGTGAATATGCCGTTTTGGTGACCATGTTAGAAGCAGATAACGACTACTTTAACACAGGGATTGTTGACGTCAGCCACGAGTATGAAAAGATGTATGTGGTTCGTCCTCAGTTCTTTATCCAGTTAATTGGTCTCCTGCGAAATGCGGCGCTTAATTCCCTAAAATACAAACAAGAGTTGGCCTTGGTTCGCGAGCAAAATATCGATATTACACATTTTGAGGAAGATTTGGATGCCTTTAAACTAGCTTTTGCTAAAAACTACAACTCTGCTTCAACCAACTTTGGTAAAGCAATCGATGAAATCGATAAGGCTATTAAGCGTATGGAAGAGGTCAAGAAGTTCCTGACCACATCCGAAAACCAACTCCGCCTCGCAAACAATAAATTGGAAGATGTTTCAGTTAAAAAATTGACCAGAAAAAATCCAACCATGAAAGCGAAGTTTGAAGCGCTGAGGGGGGAGTGAGGTTACTTTAAAAACAGGAGTTCCTATGAAAAAATCTTTGAAATTCTCGGAAATTTATATTGCTTATTTACCATTAATTGTATTTTTTCTTAATCTCCTATATGGTCTTTTAAATATTGAAGGCGTAGGCGATACTGACTCAAGATATAATTTAATCTTTGCTATTTTTGGATTTATTCCAACTATATTCGGTTATGGAATTAGTTTTTTGGCTAATCTTCTGGTGGGGATATCTTATGTGCGAAAAGCAAAAAATGAATCGAAACGCATCATTGCTTTTCTATTGATTGGAAATATTTTTTTAGCAATTTTTCTGATTTTTTTGCTAAGATTTAAAATGATCGTTTCCTTTGACTTTATAAAAGATATTGACCTTTGGAGTTTCATTTTTTCATTATTTTTATTTCCGTATTTAGATTGGATTTATCAAAAGGAAGACTATAATCCAAAATTAAGTCGCAAGTTACTTATTCTATTTTTGATTGGTATTTTTTCTCCATTTGTAGGAAGTAGAATTCAAATCCACTTTAGAAATAATGCTAAAGTTCAACAATTAAAAGAGTTTTATTCTTCTAGGGGAATGAATTATGATGTTGCTCTTAAAAGCGTAGAAATAGATAGTAACGTTTCAGATATTAGTATTTTTGATGTATCGGATAATGGGATAACGATTCAAGTAGGTGCTAAGTACATTCGTCAAAAATTAAAATATGTTACTTTCATTGATGAACAATATGGCCTAAAGGAATTTATAAAAAATGCTGTTTCAAGTGATGAAGCTCAAATAGTTCTAAAAGATTTTAGATCAGTAGTGGAAGATGCTATTAAAAAGAAAGGTTATGATTTATCTGTATTTGATGCTGAAGATCAGCCATTAGCTAGTCCAGGTTTTCAAATATCACGTTCATTTAGAATCACTTCTTTTATTAAAGAAAAAGCAGTTCAAAATCAAAACTCATCTAGTCCAGAAAAACAAGCATTTGGAGGATATGCAGCAATTTCTCCTAAAGACTATATGAAAGAGGGAGCCCTTCGTTTACGTTTAACACTTAGTGAACGTGACAAATTGAAGTTAGATGACATTGATTTTTCAAGACTCTCCGATGGACACTACATGATCAATAATGACTATTTTATAGTGAACAACGGAATGTATACAATAGTTGAAGATGAAGATGATTTTGAAAATTTTTTACTGAGAGAATTTAGTAAACAATTTTATTTGGAGGATTTTTATAAAATTGAAAAGCTTGATTAAATTATTAGCAAATAAAGATGTAAAATTTCTTTATAATATTTGTATTCGATTATCTTCATATTTAGTAGTTGTTGCAGTTTATATAGCAATTTTGGGTTTGTTTTTATTGTTTAAACAAAATATTATTGCAGTACGTTATCTGTTATTTTTGTCGGTATTATTTATAGTTATTGGCATCTTTTTAAGTTTATTGACATGGAAAGTTCTTCTATATTGGAAGGAGACTTTGATTGATTTTAAGAAATATCAATCTTTCTTTGAACACAGTGTTAGTCATTCCAATAAGTTTAATAAGAAATTTAATGAAGTAAGTTTTGAATTAATCACAGGAGAATTATCTTACCTCAGAGGAGATTTTTTATTAGCACTTAGTCAATATTCAAATATCAATCTTTCTAATATTTCTAAAAAAAATAGAAAAATATTTGAATTTAAGAAATTATATTATGAATTTCTATCTTCTATCCATCTTCAAGATGCGCAAGGTATTGCTTTCATTGAGGAACAATTGTCCAAGGCTGCAGATTGTAAAGGTGGTAAGGCTAAATTCGTTGCACAAGCCCAAACCATAAAAGATATTGTGTTTAATAAAGAACCAAACGACTACTTCGATACAACTGAACCAGAAAATAAGCTAGCTCGAATCAAGTTCTCATATTACGGAGCTCTCAATGCTCAGCTAAAAGGAGATGAAGCTCGTGTTCGTAGTTTGTTTGAAAGTATCGCCCATGAAAATCCAGAACTCTTTTATGTACAGGAAGCTAGGAAGTATTTAGAAAAATGAGCTGATATAGTTTTAAAATCTGTCTAAGATAGAATATGTTGATGTAAAGTAAAAAGGGAAATATAAAGCAAAAATGAACGGTATTATCAACTTAAAAAAAGAAGCGGGGATGACCTCGCATGACGCTGTTTTTAAACTGCGTAAGATTTTGGGAACCAAGAAGATTGGTCATGGTGGGACCTTGGATCCGGATGTGGTCGGGGTTTTGCCGATTGCGATTGGCAAGGCGACCCGCATGGTCGAGTTTATGCAGGATGAGGGCAAGGTCTATGAGGGGGAAATCACTCTTGGTTATTCCACAACGACCGAGGATGCTAGTGGGGAAGTGGTCGCAGAGACACCCGTTTTGTCACCCTTGAATGAAACTATTGTCGATGAAGCGATTGCCAGTCTGACTGGCCCTATTACCCAGACTCCGCCTATGTATTCAGCTGTCAAGGTCAATGGTCGTAAGCTCTATGAGTATGCGCGTGCTGGTCAGGAAGTGGAGCGTCCAGAACGTCGGGTGACTATTTATCAATTTGAGCGGACTAGTCCGATTTCTTATGAGGATCACCTCGCACGTTTTACCTTTCGTGTGAAATGCAGTAAGGGGACTTATATCCGTACCTTGTCAGTTGACTTGGGAGAGAAGCTGGGTTATGCGGCCCATATGTCCCATCTGACACGGACTAGTGCTGCAGGGTTACAACTGGAGGATGCTCTTACCTTGGACGAAATTGCTGAAAAAGTGGAGGCTGGTCAGCTGGACTTTCTCCATCCTCTTGAGATTGGGGCAGGGGACCTTGTCAAAGTTTTCCTAACTCCAGAAGAGGCTACAGAAGTGCGCTATGGTCGTTTTATCGAGCTAGACCAAACAGACAAAGAATTGGCTGCCTTTGAAGGTGGTAAATTGCTTGCCATTTTAGAAAAACGAGGCTATCTCTACAAGCCAAGGAAGGTTTTTGGCTAGTCTTACTGGGTGTAAGTATTAGAATTGTTATCCATAATCTATCCAAATCAGACTATAAATTTTGCAAAAAATATGATAGAATAGACGACGGATAAAAAAACGGAGGATAGCATGCAAAATAGACCAATCATTATCGGAGTGACAGGTGGTTCTGGTGGTGGTAAAACTAGTGTTTCAAGAGCCATTTTATCGCACTTCCCTGATGAAAAGATTTCCATGATTGAGCATGATTCATACTACAAGGATCAGTCTCACTTGACCTTTGAAGAGCGTGTCAAAACCAACTATGACCATCCATTTGCCTTTGATACAGACTTGATGATCGAGCAGATTAAGGAATTGTTGGCGGGACGGCCAGTGGACATTCCGACTTATGACTATACAGAGCATACACGGAGTAGCAAGACCTATCGTCAGGAGCCTCAAGATGTCTTTATCGTTGAGGGGATTCTGGTCTTGGAGGACAAGCGTCTGCGCGATTTGATGGATATCAAGATTTTTGTGGATACGGATGATGATGTGCGCATTATTCGTCGTATCAAGCGTGATATGGAAGAGCGTGGCCGTAGTCTTGACAGCGTTATTGACCAGTATTTAGGTGTGGTTAAACCCATGTACCACCAGTTTATCGAGCCAACTAAGCGTTATGCTGATATCGTCATTCCTGAGGGAGTCAGCAATACAGTTGCTATCGACCTTTTGACGACCAAGATTGCAAAGATTTTGGAAGAAGCTCGAAACAGCAAATAATCAGATGTGGAGGCCTTGCCTCCTTTTTCTATTTTTCACTCATAATGGTACATAAATGGAGATTTTTAGGCATATTTTTGGTATAATAATACCCATGAAAGAGCAAGGAAATGAGTAGTAGGTGGAGATGGAAAAGTATTTATCGGTAACAACTTTGACCAAGTATCTGAAAATGAAATTCGATAAAGACCCTTACTTGGAACGGGTCTATTTAACTGGTCAAGTTTCCAACTTTCGTAAACGACCTACTCACCAATATTTCTCCCTGAAGGATGACCATGCAGTTATTCAAGCGACCATCTGGTCTGGGATCTATCAGAAACTAGGTTTTGACCTCGAAGAAGGGATGAAAATCAATGTGATTGGGCGAGTTCAGGTTTATGAACCGAGCGGTAGCTACTCTATCATCATTGAAAAGGCTGAGCCTGATGGGGTTGGGGCGCTTGCGATTCAGTTTGAACAACTCAAGAAAAAATTGACAGAAGAAGGTCTGTTTCAAGAACGCTTCAAGCAACCTCTGCCCCAATTTTCTAAGCGTATCGGCGTAGTAACAAGTCGTAGTGGAGCTGTTATTCGAGATATTATCACGACTGTCAGCAGGCGCTTTCCTGGTGTTGATATCCTTCTCTATCCGACTAAGGTGCAAGGTGATGGATCGGCGGAGGAAATTGCTCGAAATATCGCGCGTGCCAATCAACGTGACGATTTGGATTTACTGATTATTGGTCGTGGTGGTGGTTCCATCGAGGATCTCTGGGCCTTTAACGAAGAAATTGTGGTACGAGCTATTTTTGAATCTCGTTTGCCAATCATTTCTAGTGTGGGGCATGAGACAGATGTGACCTTGGCGGATTTTGTGGCAGATAGACGGGCTGCGACACCGACTGCTGCTGCTGAACTAGCAACACCTGTGACCAAGTTGGATCTATTAGCTCATTTGCAAAATCAGGAAAAACGGATGGCGACAGCAGTCCGAAATGTCCTATCAAGGAAAAAAGAGGCTTTGAAAAAATGCAGTCAGTCTGTTATCTTTAGACAGCCAGAGCGCTTGTATGATGGTTATTTGCAACGGTTGGATCAACTGCAACTGCGTTTAAAACAAAGTTTGCGAACACGGATTTCCGATAACAAACAGCTAGTCCAAGCAAGGACGCATCAACTGGTACAATTATCACCTGTTACCAAAATCCAACGCTATCAAGATCGTCTAGGTCAGTTGGACAAGCTCCTACGTAGCCAAATGGCGCTTGTTTATGATGCCAAGGTTGCTGAGGTGAAGAGACTTTCAGAAGCTTTGTTGATGTTGGATACCAGTCGAATCGTGGCGCGTGGCTATGCGATTGTCAAAAAAGAAGATTCTGTTGTGGATTCAGTTGAGATGTTGAAGAAAAAAGACCAAGTGACGCTTTTGATGCGAGATGGTCAAGTAGAATTAGAGGTTAAAGATGTCAAAACAAAAGAAATTTGAGGAAAATCTAGCAGAACTGGAAACCATTGTCCAAAGTTTGGAAAATGGTGAAATTGCTTTGGAAGATGCGATTGCGGCCTTTCAAAAGGGCATGGTCTTGTCAAAAGAGCTCCAAGCGACACTGGACAAGGCTGAAAAGACCTTGGTTAAGGTCATGCAAGAAGACGGAACAGAAAGTGATTTTGAATGAAGAAGCAAGAAAAATTAGCTCTTGTCGAGTCGACCTTGGAAGATTTTTATGGAGACCAGCAGTTTGCTTCTAGTCTACGAGAGTCCGTTCTCTATTCCATTCATGCTGGGGGCAAGCGTATTCGGCCTTTTCTCTTGTTAGAGGTTCTGGAAGCCTTGCAAGTCGCTATTAAACCAGCACACGCGCAGGTGGCTGCGGCCTTGGAAATGATTCATACAGGGAGCTTGATTCACGATGACCTTCCTGCCATGGATGATGACGATTACCGTCGAGGGCGTTTAACCAATCATAAGAAATTTGGTGAAGCAATGGCTATTTTGGCTGGAGATGCTTTATTCCTAGATCCATATGCCTTGATAGCGCAGACAGATTTGCCAAGTCAAATCAAGGTGGATTTGATTGCCAACTTATCCCTTTCTTCAGGAAGTCTAGGCATGGTAGCAGGTCAGGTTTTAGATATGGAAGGCGAACACCAGCATTTGTCCTTGGAAGAACTTCAGACCATTCATGCCAATAAGACTGGAAAATTACTAGCCTATCCCTTCCAAGCAGCTGCTATCATAGCTGAATTAGCGCCTGAAATCCAAACAAAATTGAAAACTGTAGGTGAATTGATTGGGCTGGCTTTTCAAGTAAGAGATGATGTACTGGATGTGACAGCTAGTTTTGAGGAAATCGGCAAGACACCACAAAAGGATTTACAGGCAGAAAAGTCAACCTATCCTGCCTTGTTGGGCTTGGAAGAGGCCATTGCCTTTTGTAACCAAACTTTGGATCAAGCCGAGGCTAAATTAGAAGAAATCGCCCAGCAAGTCAGCTTTGAAACAGCGCCGATTGTGAAAATAGTAGAAAGTTTGAGAATCAATGGCTAAGGAAAGAGTGGACGTACTAGCTTATAAACAGGGTTTGTTTGAAACGCGTGAACAAGCCAAGCGTGGTGTCATGGCTGGTCTAGTCGTAGCAGTCCTGAATGGAGAACGCTTTGACAAACCAGGAGAGAAAATTCCAGATGACACCGAGTTAAAACTCAAAGGTGAAAAACTCAAGTATGTCAGTCGAGGTGGTCTAAAACTGGAAAAGGCTTTGCATGTCTTTGATTTATCAGTGGATGGCGCAACCACGATTGATATTGGGGCTTCCACTGGAGGATTTACTGACGTCATGTTGCAAAATGGTGCTGAGTTAGTCTTTGCAGTTGATGTCGGCACCAATCAGTTGGCTTGGAAATTGCGCCAAGACCCACGGGTTGTCAGCATGGAGCAGTTCAATTTCCGCTATGCTGAAAAGACTGATTTTGAGCAGGAACCGAGCTTTGCCAGTATTGATGTGAGTTTTATTTCCCTCAGTTTGATTCTGCCAGCCTTACACCGAGTCTTGGCTGATCAAGGGCAGGTTGTGGCTCTGGTTAAGCCCCAGTTTGAAGCAGGTCGTGAGCAGATTGGAAAGAATGGAATCATTCGCGATGCCAAGGTTCATCAACATGTCCTTGAATCTGTCACTGCTATGGCAGTTGAACAAGGTTTTTCAGTGTTTGGATTAGACTATTCACCAATCCAAGGTGGACATGGAAATATTGAATTTCTGGCATATTTGAAAAAGGAAGAGGGAGCAAGTAACCAAGTTGCCCCTGAAATAGAAAAAGTTGTAGAGAGAGCACATAGAGAATTTAAAGATGAATAAAAAAGAGAGACTTGAAAAAATTAGAAGATTTGTAACAGATTATCAAATCGGAACACAGGAAGAAATCGTTGAGCATTTAAAAGAAGCAGGTATCTCTGCCACTCAAGCGACGGTGTCACGAGATATTAAGGAACTGGGTATTGTAAAAATTCCCTTGAAGAACAATAAATACATCTATGAATTGCCAAAAACAATTGTAAGAAGTTTGCAGTTGGCTGAGAATAACATAGTAGGTTCTGAGCGCATGGGAAATATGATCAATCTGGATGTCATTCCTGGGAATACTGCCTTTGTCAAAGGACAGCTGGTGGACGCTTTTTCAGAGCAGATTTTCAACTGTTTGGCAGACGACAACTCAATTTTGATTATCTTGAGAAATGAAGAAGACGCCAAGGAAATGTTTGAACAAGTAAAAAATTGGTAGGTTTATATGTTACTTGAAATTTCGATAAAAAACTTTGCCATTATAGAGGCGATTTCGCTCAATTTTGAAAAAGGCATGACAGTCTTAACTGGTGAAACAGGTGCTGGGAAATCGATCATCATCGATGCTATGAACATGATGTTAGGAGCTAGAGCGACTACAGATGTTATTCGTCATGGTGCTCCCAAGGCCGAGATTGAAGGACTTTTTTCTGTTGAGAATAGCCGTTCTTTACAAGAACTCTTTGAAGAGCAAGGGTTGGAGTTGGGGGATGAAATTATCATCCGTCGTGAAATTCTTCAAAATGGGCGAAGTGTAAGTCGCGTGAATGGGCAGATGGTCAATCTTTCTGTTTTGCGTGCAATTGGCCAGCATCTTGTCGATATTCATGGTCAACATGACCAAGAAGAGTTAATGCGTCCGCAACTGCATATCCAGATGTTGGATGAGTTTGGTGATGCAGCTTTCTTGGACTTGAAGGAGACCTATCAGACAAGCTTTGACGCCTATCGCAAAATGCGCAAGCAGGTTCTTGAAGTCAAGAAAAACCAGCAGGAACACAAGTCTCGCATTGAGATGTTGGAATTTCAAATGGCAGAGATTGAAGCAGCAAACTTGCGGGCTGGTGAAGACTTAGCTCTCAACCAAGAACGAGATAAGCTTCTCAATCATAAAAATATTGCGGATACGCTAACTAATGCCTACACTATGTTGGACAATGAGGAATTCTCCAGTCTTGCTAATGTCCGTTCCGCCATGAATGACATGGAAAGTGTTGAAGAATACGACCCTGAATACCGTGAAATTTCAACTTCTCTATCAGAGACCTACTATGTTTTAGAAGATATTACCAAGCGTTTGGAAGATATCATTGAAAATCTAGATTTTGATGCCAATCGCCTCATGCAGGTTGAGAATCGCTTAGACCTTCTGAATACTATTACCCGTAAATACGGTGGGACTGTGGACGATGTTTTGCTTTATTTTGCCAAGATTACGGATGAGTACAATCTCTTGACGGGTAATAACCTTTCTTCCGAAGACATGGAAGCAGAGCTCAAGAAATTGGAAGTTAATCTTGTTGATTTGGCAGGTCAGCTTGCATCTGCTCGTCATGATTTGGCCCAGCAACTCGAAGCTGAGATTAAGCAGGAATTGCAAGACCTCTATATGGAGAAGGCACAGTTCCAGGTTCGCTTTAGTAAGGGCAAATTTAGTCGGGAGGGGAATGAAACGGTCGAGTTTTACATTTCCACCAACCCAGGTGAGGACTTTAAACCCTTGGTTAAGGTTGCATCTGGTGGGGAATTGTCTCGTCTCATGCTTGCTATCAAATCTGCCTTTTCTCGTAAAGAGGGCAAGACCAGTATTGTCTTTGATGAGGTGGATACGGGAGTTTCAGGTCGTGTGGCCCAAGCCATAGCTCAGAAGATTCATAAGATTGGCCAGCATGGTCAGGTTTTAGCAATCTCTCACCTACCACAAGTAATTGCCATCGCGGATTATCAATTCTTTATTGAAAAGATTAGCGATGAGCACTCAACGGTGTCGACGGTTCGCCTCTTGACTTTAGAAGAACGAGTAGAGGAAGTAGCTAAAATGTTGGCTGGGGAAAATGTAACCGAAGCTGCCCTTACCCAAGCCAAAGAATTATTGCAAACGAGGGAGAAATAAATGACAGATTATTATGTAATTGGAGATGTCCATGGAAAAGCTAGTATGCTGGAAGACCTTCTCAAAACTTGGGATGGTCAGACCCAGTTGCTTTTTCTAGGGGATTTGATTGACCGCGGTGAGGATAGTCGCTGTGTTCTTGAAATGGTTAAGGACTTAGTGGACAATCAAGGGGCTATCTGTTTGTCAGGAAATCACGAGTATATGTTTTTGACTTGGCTCGATGACCCAGAAGAAAGTTATGACCACTATCGCCGCAATGGTGGTGATACAACCATTAACTCTATTTTAGGTCGTCCCTTGGATGCACCAGTTGATGGCGTAGAAGATGCCAAACGTGTTGCGACAGAAGCAGCGGACTTGGTCGAATTTATTCGTCAAATGCCATTTGTAGTAGAGACAGACAAGTATATCTTTGTTCACGCAGGTATTGATTTGACTTTGGATGATTGGCATGAAACCACAGATTACAAGAAAGTCTGGCTCAGAAAACCATTCCACGAAGCTGAAAATCATACCGGGAAAACCATTGTCTTTGGGCATACACCGGTTTATGGTTTGCTGAAGCAAGACCGAGGTACTGCTGAGCTTTGGATGACAGAAGATGGCAAGATTGGCATGGATGGAGGAGCTGTCTATGGCGGTGTCCTTCATGGAATCGTCTTTACAGACCAAGGAATGACAGAACACCACTTTATCGAGAATGATGGTTTTGTTGCCGAAGATTAGTACTCCTAGCAGGGTATGGTCTTGTCAAAATGTTAAAAACAATTTATAATTAATAGATACCCTGAAAGGAAGAGCATCATGAACTTAGAAGAATTAAAAAAACGACAGGAGAAAATCCGGAACTTCTCTATTATCGCCCATATTGACCATGGGAAATCAACCCTAGCAGACCGCATTTTGGAAAAGACGGAGACGGTTTCTAGTCGTGAAATGCAAGCCCAGCTTTTGGATAGTATGGATCTTGAGCGTGAACGTGGGATTACCATTAAACTCAATGCCATCGAGTTGAATTACACTGCGAAAGATGGGGAGACCTATATTTTCCACTTGATTGACACGCCAGGGCACGTGGACTTTACCTATGAAGTGTCGCGTTCGCTAGCTGCCTGTGAAGGAGCGATTTTGGTGGTTGATGCGGCCCAAGGGATTGAGGCGCAAACTCTTGCTAACGTTTATCTAGCTTTGGACAATGATTTGGAAATTCTGCCAGTCATTAACAAGATTGACCTACCAGCAGCCGATCCAGAACGTGTTCGTACAGAGATTGAGGATGTCATTGGACTGGATGCCAGCGAAGCGGTCTTAGCTTCAGCCAAAGCTGGTATTGGTATTGAAGAAATTCTTGAGCAGATCGTAGAGAAAGTGCCAGCCCCAACTGGTGATGTAACGGCGCCACTCAAAGCCTTGATTTTCGACTCGGTCTATGATGCTTACCGTGGGGTTATCCTCCAAGTGCGTGTTATGGACGGAGTGGTTAAACCTGGCGATAAAATTCAACTCATGAGCAATGGCAAGGCCTTTGATGTGACGGAGGTGGGAATTTTCACGCCGAAAGCAGTAGGGCGTGATTTCCTAGCCACAGGTGACGTTGGTTATATTGCGGCTTCCATCAAGACGGTTCAAGATACGCGTGTTGGTGATACAGTGACCCTAGCAAGCAATCCAGCAGCAGAACCGCTAGATGGGTACAAGCAGATGAATCCTATGGTCTTTGCAGGTCTTTACCCAATCGATTCAAACAAGTACAATGACCTTCGTGAAGCCCTTGAAAAATTGCAACTTAACGATGCTAGCTTGCAGTTTGAACCAGAAACATCTCAGGCGCTTGGATTTGGTTTCCGTTGTGGATTCCTTGGACTTCTCCATATGGATGTTATCCAAGAGCGTTTAGAGCGTGAGTTCAACATTGACCTCATCATGACAGCTCCGTCTGTTATTTATAAGGTTAACCAAACTGATGGTGAGTCTATGGATGTGTCTAACCCCTCTGAATTTCCAGACCCAACTAAGATCGCGACCATTGAAGAACCTTATGTTAAAGCGCAAATCATGGTACCGCAGGAGTTTGTCGGAGCAGTTATGGAACTAGCTCAGCGCAAACGTGGTGACTTTGTAACCATGGATTATATTGATGACAATCGTGTCAATGTTATCTATCAAATTCCGCTTGCTGAAATCGTCTTTGACTTCTTTGATAAGCTCAAGTCTTCAACGCGCGGTTATGCAAGCTTTGACTACGAATTGTCAGAGTACCGCCCATCTAAGCTAGTGAAAATGGATATCCTTCTCAATGGTGATAAGGTCGATGCACTCAGCTTTATCGTTCACAAGGATTTCGCCTACGAACGTGGGAAACTCATCGTGGATAAGCTCAAGAAAATCATCCCTCGTCAACAATTTGAGGTGCCGATTCAAGCAGCTATTGGGCACAAGATCGTGGCCCGTACTGATATCAAGGCCCTTCGTAAGAATGTACTTGCTAAGTGTTACGGAGGTGACGTTTCTCGTAAACGCAAACTCCTTGAAAAACAAAAAGCTGGTAAGAAACGCATGAAAGCTATCGGATCAGTAGAAGTCCCACAAGAAGCCTTCCTCAGCGTTTTGAGTATGGATGAAGAATAGAAATATAAAATAAAACTCTTGAAGATTTCTCAAGAGTTTTTTGTGTTTTTGATGAACCAAGTTATCACATACGAAAGTTGGATAAATACAAAAATCAGTTTATCATGTCTTCTTTTTATTTTTTTTACGAATAGATAGATGAGTAGAAAAAGAAATGGAGTTGTATATGAAGATCACAAACTATGAGATTTACAAATTGAGAAAAGCTGGACTGACCAATCAACAAATTTTAACAGTTCTTGAATATGACGAGACTGTAGATCAGGAGCTCTTGCTAGGTGATATTGCTGAAATATCTGGGTGCCGTAATCCTGCTGTCTTTATGGAACGCTATTTCCAGATAGATGATGCACAGTTGGAGAAGGAGTTCCAAAAATTTCCATCCTTCTCGATTCTTGATGACTGTTATCCTTGGGATCTGAGTGAGATTTATGATGCTCCAGCGCTCTTGTTTTATAAAGGAAATCTGGACTTGTTGAAGTTTCCAAAGGTTGCTGTTGTAGGGAGTCGTTCATGTTCTAGTCAGGGAGCAAAGTCGGTTCAGAAAGTCATTCAAGGTTTGGAAAACGAGTTAATCGTGGTCAGTGGTTTAGCCAAAGGGATTGATACGGCTGCCCATATGGCTGAACTCCAAAATGGAGGAAGAACGATTGCTGTCATTGGAACAGGGTTGGATGTTTTTTATCCCCGAGCCAATAAACGTTTGCAGGAACACATTGGCAATCACCATTTGGTACTTAGCGAGTACGGACCTGGTGAAGAACCCTTGAAATTTCACTTTCCAGCTCGTAATCGAATCATAGCAGGACTGTGTCGCGGCGTTATTGTAGCAGAGGCAAGGATGCGTTCTGGTAGTCTCATCACTTGTGAGCGAGCTATGGAGGAAGGGCGTGATGTTTTTGCCATTCCAGGAAACATTTTAGATGGCCATTCAGATGGCTGTCACCACCTGATCCAAGAGGGAGCAAAGCTGATTTCCAGTGGTCAAGATGTGCTGGCTGAGTTTGAATTTTAAGGAGAAATTTGTTCACTCAGATAAACTTTTCTTCTATACTATAGGAGTTAAGTCTTGACAGGTCTTTAAAAATGGTTTACACTTTATAAAGTTTATTACTTTGAAAAGGTGTGATAGTGTGGCTACGGCAACAAAGAAGAAAAAATCAACAGTTATGAAAAATCTAGTCATCGTGGAGTCGCCTGCTAAGGCGAAAACGATTGAGAAATATCTAGGCAGAAATTATAAGGTTTTAGCCAGTGTCGGGCATATCCGTGATTTGAAGAAATCTAGTATGTCTGTTGACATTGAAAATAACTATGAACCACAATATATCAATATACGGGGAAAAGGTCCTCTCATCAATGACTTGAAAAAAGAAGCCAAAAAAGCTAATAAAGTCTTTCTGGCGAGTGACCCGGACCGTGAAGGAGAAGCAATTTCCTGGCATTTGGCTCACATTCTCAACTTGGACGAGAATGATGCCAACCGTGTAGTCTTTAATGAAATCACCAAAGACGCAGTAAAAAATGCCTTTAAAGAACCTCGCAAGATTGACATGGACTTGGTCGACGCCCAACAAGCTCGTCGAGTCTTAGACCGCTTGGTAGGGTATTCGATTTCGCCTATTTTATGGAAAAAGGTCAAGAAGGGCTTATCAGCAGGACGTGTGCAGTCAGTTGCCCTTAAGCTCATCATTGACCGTGAAAATGAAATCAATGCCTTCCAACCAGAAGAATACTGGACAATTGATGGTGTCTTTAAGAAGGAAACCAAACAATTTCAGGCTTCTTTCTATGGTATGAATGGCAAAAAGATGAAATTGACCACCAATGAAGAAGTCAAAGAAGTCTTGTCTCATTTGACTAGTAAAGATTTCACAGTAGACCAGGTAGATAAGAAAGAACGCAAACGCAATGCCCCCCTACCTTATACGACTTCAACCATGCAGATGGATGCGGCTAACAAAATTAATTTCCGTACTCGAAAGACTATGATGGTGGCTCAACAGCTCTATGAAGGAATCAATATCGGATCGGGCGTGCAAGGTTTGATTACCTATATGCGTACAGACTCGACTCGTATCAGTCCTGTGGCTCAGAACGAAGCTGCAAGCTACATTAACGACCGTTTTGGTAGCAAGTATTCCAAGCATGGTAGCAAGGTCAAGAATGCCTCAGGTGCTCAAGATGCCCACGAAGCCATTCGCCCATCTAGTGTCTTTAACACACCAGAAAGCATCGCTAAGTACTTGGACAAAGACCAGCTCAAGCTCTATACTCTTATCTGGAACCGTTTTGTGGCTAGCCAGATGACAGGCGCTATCTTTGATACCATGGCTGTTAAGCTATCTCAAAATGGGGTTCAGTTTGCGGCAAATGGAAGCCAAGTTAAGTTTGATGGTTATCTTGCTATCTACAACGACTCTGACAAGAACAAAATGTTGCCAGATATGGCTGTTGGAGATGTGGTCAAGCAGGTCAATAGCAAGCCAGAGCAACATTTCACCCAACCGCCAGCTCGCTATTCAGAAGCGACACTTATCAAGACCTTGGAAGAAAATGGAGTTGGACGTCCGTCAACCTACGCTCCGACCATTGAAACCATCCAAAAACGTTACTACGTTCGTCTGGCAGCTAAACGTTTTGAACCAACAGAGTTGGGAGAAATTGTCAATAAACTCATCGTTGAATACTTCCCAGACATCGTCAACGTGACCTTCACAGCTGAGATGGAAGGGAAACTGGATGATGTCGAAGTTGGTAAAGAGCAGTGGCAACGTGTTATTGATGAATTTTACAAACCATTCTCCAAAGAAGTAGCCAAGGCTGAATCCGAAATGGAAAAAATCCAGATTAAGGATGAGCCAGCTGGATTTGACTGTGAAGTTTGTGGCAGTCCAATGGTGATTAAGCTCGGTCGTTTTGGTAAATTCTATGCTTGTAGTAATTTCCCAGACTGCCGTCACACACAAGCGATTGTTAAAGAGATTGGTGTCGAGTGTCCAAGCTGCCATCAAGGACAAATCATCGAACGCAAAACCAAGCGCAATCGTATCTTCTATGGTTGCAACCGTTACCCAGAATGTGAATTTACTTCCTGGGACAAACCGATTGGCCGTGACTGTCCAAAATGCGGACACTTCCTTGTGGAGAAAAAAGTCCGTGGTGGTGGCAAGCAAGTTGTATGTAGTAATGGCGACTACGAAGAGGAAAAGATCAAATAAAATGCAGAGTCCTGAAAATGAATTTCAGGCTCTTTTTACTTGAAGCTTGACAAATTTCCTCACTTTGTGGGAAACTAGTAGAAGATTATTTTATTAGGAGAAGTTATGCGCATTATTTATTTCTGTATTGGTTTTATTTCTTTGGCTCTAGCTCTTGTAGGTGTTGTCTTGCCGCTCTTGCCAACAACTCCCTTTCTTTTGCTGTCTATCGCTTGTTTTTCCAAATCTTCTAAGCGTTTTGAAGACTGGCTTTATCATACCAAGCTTTATCAGACTTATGTAGCCGACTTTCGGGAAACCAAGTCAATCGCGCGAGAACGCAAGAAAAAAATCATCGTATCTATCTATATCTTGATGGGAATTTCTATTTATTTTGCCCCTCTTTTGCCAGTCAAAATCGGTTTGGGAGCCTTGACTATCTTTATCACCTACTATCTTTTTAAAGTCATTCCTGACAAAGAATAGTTAAAATAGTAGTAATTTGCCTTGATAAAAATAAAAGCATATTTAAAATAATATGATATAATAAATTTAAAGAAAACATCAAGGAGAATCAAATGATTTACGAATTTTGTGCTGAAAATGTGACCTTGCTTGAAAAAGCGATGCAGGCTGGAGCTCGTCGAATCGAACTTTGTGACAATCTAGCAGTTGGTGGAACAACACCTAGCTATGGAGTGACCAAGGCAGCGGTTGAACTGGCAGCTAACTACGACACCACCATTATGACCATGATTCGTCCCCGTGGTGGCGACTTTGTCTATAATGATCTTGAAATAGCGATTATGTTAGAAGACATTCATTTGACTGCGCAGGCTGGAAGTCAAGGGGTTGTATTTGGGGTTTTAACTGCTGAGAAGAAGTTGGATAAGACTAATCTTGAGAAGCTGATTGCCGCATCTAAAGGAATGGAAATTGTCTTCCACATGGCCTTTGATGAATTAAGTGATGAAGACCAGTTGGAAGCCATTGACTGGTTAAGCCAAGCTGGTGTCACTCGTATCTTAACTCGTGCTGGAGTATCTGGGGACTCGCTAGACAAGCGTTTTGCCCATTATCACAGAATTTTAGAACATGCTAAAGGTAAAATTGAAATTCTACCAGGTGGGGGGATTGACTTGGATAACCGTCAAACCTTTATCGATCAGCTGGGTGTGACACAGTTGCATGGAACTAAGGTTGTCTTTTAAAAAATAGAAAGGAACTGCTAGCTTTTGGTAGCAGTTTTCACTTATGTTTGAAATTTTTAAATCCTATCAGTTTAATAAAGAAAAAGCCCATGCCTATGGTTTTGTAGAAAATGGGGAAGTCTGGACCTATAGTTACCAGATTTTGCAGGGTGACTTTTTTATAACTGTGTCCATCACTGTTGATGATGTGAGTTTTCAGGTCTTTGATCAAGAGACGGGTGATCTCTATCCTCAAGTACACATGGAAAGTATGAGGGGAAGTTTTGTCGGAAGTGTCCGTGAGGCTTGTTTGGAGATTCTTTACCAGATTCGGAAGGCTTGCTTTGATGTGCAGGATTTTATCTGTCCTCAGACTAAGCGTATCATGGATCAGGTTCAAGAAAAGTATGGTAATCAGTTGGAGTATCTGTGGGAAAAGTCGCCTGATACAGCTGTATTGCGCCATGAAGGCAATCAAAAGTGGTATGCTGTTTTGATGAGAATTCCATGGGATAAGTTAGATAAGGGGAGAGAAGGGCTAGTTGAAGCAGTCAACCTCAAACACGACCAAGTAGCTGACTTGCTTTCACAAAAGGGCATTTATCCAGCTTTTCATATGAACAAACGCTACTGGCTTAGTCTGGCGCTTGATGATACTTTGTCAGATGAAATGGTACTGAAATTGATAGAAAGAAGTTGGAACTTGACAGTGAAAAAATAAGTAAAGTTACTTGAGTTTTCAAATACTTTCAATTAGCAAAATATTCTTTACTGAAGAAATTTTCAGAAAATAATGGATTTTTTCTTGACAAGTGTTTTTAGCTATGCTAGAATACTAGACAAGATATCAAACGAAGGAGAAAGTCAAACATGAAAACAGCTAAGTTTAATCAATTTGCTTTGTTGTTGAGGTACTCGGGCTAGTGCAAAAGCATTAGTCCTGTTTGGCTTACCAAGCGGGAGTAAATCAACATCTCGCTTGGGTTTCTGAGCGAGATGTTTTTTTAAAACCATATTTGGAAAAGGGGAAATCTTATGCGTAAAGTTGAATTTTTTGATACAAGCCTTCGTGATGGGGAACAAACACCTGGTGTTAACTTCTCAATAAAGGAAAAAGTTTCCATTGCAAGGCAGCTGGAGAAATGGGGAATTTCTGTAATTGAAGCTGGTTTTCCGGCTGCTAGTCCAGATTCATTTATAGCTGTTCAAGAAATTGCTAAAGCCATGAAAAAAACAGCAGTGACAGGATTAGCTCGTTCTGTAAAATCTGATATTGATGCTTGTTATGAGGCACTTAAGGATGCCAAGTATCCACAAATTCATGTCTTTATCGCTACCAGTCCGATTCACCGCAAGTATAAGCTCAATAAGAGCAAGGAAGAGATTTTAGAAGCTATCAAGGAACATGTTTCTTACGCACGTTCTAAGTTTGAAATCGTCGAATTCTCTCCTGAAGATGCGACTAGAACAGAGTTGGATTTCCTATTACAAGTCGTTCAAACAGCGGTCGATGCAGGTGCATCTTATATCAATATCCCTGACACAGTTGGCTTTACGACTCCAGAAGAGTTTGCACGTATCTTTGATCACTTGACTGAAAATATCAAATCAGATCATAAAGTTGTCTTTGGTGTCCACTGTCACGATGATCTCGGTATGGCAACTGCAAATACTTTGACAGCAATTAAACACGGTGCTGGACGTGTCCAGGGAACTATTAATGGTATTGGTGAACGCGCAGGTAATGTTGCTCTTGAAGAAGTAGCTGTTGCTTTAAAGATTCGTGAGGATTTCTTCCAAGCAACTAGTGATATTATTTTGGATGAAACAATGAATACGTCTGAAATGGTTTCTCGCTTCTCTGGTATTCCAGTTCCTAAAAACAAGGCTGTCGTTGGTGGCAATGCCTTCTCTCATGAATCGGGCATTCACCAAGATGGAGTCCTTAAAAATCCTCTCACTTATGAGATCATCACACCTGAATTGGTCGGTGTTAAGAGTAATAGCCTTCCACTTGGTAAATTGTCTGGTCGCCATGCCTTTGTTGAGAAACTAAGAGAATTGGCTCTAGATTTTACAGAAGAGGATATCAAACCACTCTTCGCTAAGTTCAAGGCACTGGCGGACAAGAAACAAGAAATCACAGATGCAGATATTCGAGCTCTGGTAGCTGGAACCATGGTTGAAAATCCAGAAGGCTTCCATTTTGATGATTTGCAACTTCAAACCCATGCAGATAATGAGATTGAAGCGCTCGTTAGCCTAGCCAATATGGATGGTGAGAAAGTCGAATTCAATGCGACAGGGCAAGGTTCCGTTGAAGCGATCTTTAACGCTATCGATAAGTTCTTTAACCAATCTGTCCGCTTGGTGTCCTACACTATTGACGCGGTAACAGATGGAATCGATGCCCAAGCTCGTGTCTTGGTCACTGTTGAAAACAGAGATACAGAAACCATCTTTAACGCAGCAGGTCTTGATTTCGATGTATTGAAGGCTTCGGCTATTGCTTATATCAATGCCAATACTTTTGTTCAAAAAGAGAATGCAGGTGAGATGGGGCATAGCGTTTCCTACCGAGACATGCCTAGTGTGTAAAGGAGAAGGCTATGACAAAGAAAATAGTAGCTCTAGCAGGGGATGGAATCGGTCCAGAAATCATGGAAGCTGGTTTAGCGGTTCTGGAAGCTCTAGCTTCAAAAACAGGATTTAACTATGAGATAGACAGACGCCCCTTTGGAGGTGCGGGTATTGATGCTGCGGGGCATCCCTTACCTGATGAAACCCTCAAGGCATGTAGAGAAGCAGATGCTATTCTCCTTGCGGCTATCGGTAGTCCTCAGTATGATGGAGCATCGGTTCGGCCTGAACAAGGCTTGCTGGCTCTTCGTAAGGAACTCAATCTTTATGCCAATATTCGCCCTGTTAAGATTTTTGATAGTCTCAAGCATTTGTCACCTCTCAAACCGGAACGAATTGCTGGTGTAGACTTTGTCGTGGTGCGTGAGTTGACAGGTGGAATTTACTTTGGGGATCATATCCTTGAAGAGCGAAAAGCGCGTGATATCAACGACTACAGCTATGAGGAAGTAGAGCGGATCATTCGCAAGGCCTTTGAAATCGCAAGAAGTCGCAGAAAAATCGTTACTAGTATCGATAAGCAAAATGTTCTAGCGACTTCAAAACTCTGGCGCAGAGTAGCTGAGGAGGTTGCGCAAGATTTTCCAGATGTAACCTTGGAGCACCAGTTGGTGGACTCAGCTGCCATGATCATGATTACCAATCCTGCCAAGTTTGATGTCATCGTGACGGAAAATCTTTTTGGAGATATCTTATCTGATGAATCAAGCGTTCTATCAGGCACTCTTGGTGTTATGCCATCAGCCAGTCATTCTGAAAAGGGGCCAAGTCTTTATGAGCCTATTCACGGTTCAGCGCCTGATATTGCAGGTCAAGGAATTGCCAATCCTATCTCTATGATTTTGTCAGTTGCTATGATGTTGAGAGACAGTTTTGGACGTTATGAGGATGCAGAGCGTATCGAGCGTGCTGTTGAAGCTAGTTTAGCGGCTGGCATTTTAACAAGAGATATTGGAGGACAGGCTTCGACTAAGGAAATGACAGAAGCCATCATTGAAAGATTATGAAGATAAATGAAGGAATCACGCTTGCCCTCTTGATTTGGAATTTGCTGATTTTCTTGATTTATGGCATTGACAAATCCAAGGCAAGAAGAGGTGCTTGGCGCGTCCCAGAGAAAATCTTACTCATTTTAGCCCTTACTTGTGGTGGTTTTGGTGCCTGGTTGGCAGGAATCACCTTTCATCACAAGACTAGAAAATGGTATTTTAAAACAGTTTGGTTTCTCGGGATGGTGACCACGCTAGTAGCCTTATATTTTATTTGGAGGTAATGGATGGCAGGAAAATCAATTTTTGATAAATTATGGGACCGCCATGTCATCACAGGAGAAGAAGGGCAGCCCCAACTCATGTATGTGGACCAGCACTATATTCATGAAGTGACTAGTCCCCAAGCTTTTCAAGGATTACGAGATGCAGGCCGCAGATTGAGACGACCAGACTTGACATTTGGAACCTTTGACCACAATGTACCAACGGTCAACATCTATGATATTCGAGATGTTATTTCTAAGGCCCAAATTGATAAGCTTGCTGAAAATGTTGAGGAGTTTGGGATTGAACATGCGGCCCACGGTTCTGAAAAGCAGGGAATCGTTCACATGGTAGGTCCAGAAACAGGACGGACCCAACCAGGAAAATTCATCGTCTGTGGAGACAGTCACACAGCTACTCACGGAGCTTTCGGAGCTATCGCCTTTGGGATTGGGACCAGTGAGGTTGAGCATGTCTTTGCTACTCAGACACTCTGGCAAGTTAAACCCAAGAAAATGCTGGTAGAATTCACTGGTGTTCCTCAAAAAGGAGTTTATTCTAAGGATTACATTCTCGCCTTAATTGCCAAGTACGGCGTTGCCTGTGGTGTTGGCTATGTGGTGGAATATCGTGGGCAAGCAATTGATGCACTGACCATGGAAGAGAGAATGACCATCTGCAATATGTCCATCGAGTTTGGTTCTAAGATGGGAATTATGAATCCAGATCAGACTACCTATGACTATCTCAAGGGACGGGAATGTGTTCCCGAAGCTTTCGAGGAGGCGGTTGCCGATTGGAAGACGCTTGTCAGCGATGATGATGCTGTTTATGATAAGGTTATCCATATGGATGTCTCTGACTTGGCACCTATGGTGACCTGGGGAACCAATCCTGCTATGGGCGTTGACTTTGACAGTAGTTTTCCAGAAATTAAGGATATGAATGATGAACGAGCTTATCATTACATGGACTTGGAACCTGGTCAAAAGCCGGCGGACATTGAACTAGGCTATATCTTTATTGGATCTTGTACCAATGCTCGTCTCAGTGACTTGCAACTGGCTGCGCGATTTGTCAAAGGAAAGAAAATAGCTCCCAATCTAACAGCAATTGTAGTACCAGGATCGCGTCCTGTGAAACGAGCTGCTGAGAAGTTGGGCTTGGATAAGGTCTTCTTAGATGCTGGCTTTGAGTGGAGAGACCCAGGTTGCTCTATGTGCCTAGGGATGAATCCCGACAAGGTCCCTGATGGTGTCCACTGCGCTTCAACTAGTAACCGCAACTTTGAAGATAGACAAGGCTTTGGTGCTAAGACCCATCTCTGCAGTCCAGCAATGGCAGCAGCAGCAGCTATCGCAGGGCGTTTCGTAGATGTTCGGCAGATGCCAGAAGCCCAGTAAGGAGAGGATATGGAGAAATTTACAGTCTATACGGGAACGACCGTTCCTCTCATGAATGATAATATTGATACTGACCAAATCCTTCCCAAGCAGTTTCTCAAGTTAATTGATAAGAAAGGCTTTGGTAAGTACCTCATGTATGCTTGGCGTTATCTGGACGACAACTATACTGAAGATCCAGACTTTGTCTTTAACCTACCTGAATATCGCAAAGCCACTATCCTCATCTCAGGAGATAACTTTGGAGCAGGTTCGTCTAGGGAACACGCAGCTTGGGCATTAGCTGACTATGGTTTTAAAGTCGTGATTGCCGGGTCTTTCGGTGATATTCATTACAATAATGAACTCAATAATGGTATGTTGCCTATTGTCCAGTCCAGAGAGGTTAGAGAGAAACTAGCCCAGCTACAACCGACTGACCAGGTAACTGTGGACTTGGAACAACAGAAAATTATCTCACCAGTTGGAGTCTTCACTTTCGAAATTGATAGCGAGTGGAAACACAAGCTCTTAAATGGTTTGGATGATATCGGTATTACTTTGCAGTATGAAGACTTGATTGCTGCCTATGAAAAACAACGACCAGCCTACTGGCAGGACTAGAAGAAAAATAGAAAAGGAAATATAGAACTATGACAAAACACATTCAATGGAACGGAACACTTTCACAAGAAGGCTATGACATTTTAAAAGGTGAGGGCGGTTGTATCGTTTGCCCTACCAAAGTCGGCTATATCATCATGACCAGCGACAAGGCAGGACTTGAACGCAAATTTGAAGCTAAAGAACGTAACCGTAACAAGCCAGGAGTTGTCCTCTGTGGTAGCATGGATGAGCTTCGCGCTTTAGCACAACTTAATCCAGAAATCGAAGCCTTCTACCAAAAACATTGGGACGAAGACATTCTCCTTGGTTGTATCCTTCCTTGGAAACCAGAAGCTTTTGAGAAATTGAAAGCATACGGGGATGGCCGTGAAGAACTCATGACAGACGTTCGTGGTACAAGCTGTTTTGTTATCAAATTTGGGAAAGCTGGTGAACAATTGGCTGCTAAACTTTGGGAAGAAGGCAAGATGGTCTATGCTTCATCAGCTAACCCATCTGGAAAAGGAAACCGTGGTAAGGTGGAAGGTATCGGGGAACGTATCGAAGGAGCAGTGGACCTTGTCATCGAAGCAGACGACTACGTTGCATCCATCCAACCTGACAAAACGATTGAAACTCGCTACGAGCAAGGTGTGATGGTGTCTATGGTCGATAAGGACGGCAAACTCATCCCAGAACAAGGTGGAGCACGATCAATCTCACCAGCTCCAATTGTGATCCGTAAAGGACTTGACATTGATAAAATCATGATGCACTTGTCAGATACCTTTAACTCATGGGACTACCGTCAGGGAGAGTATTATTAAGATAAAAAAGAGTCTAGTGTTGAGAGGGAAGAAAGTCTCTACACTGGGCTTTTTCTTTAGAAATTCTTTCCTTTTTCTATAGGATATGATATTCTATATATGAAATACATAGTTTTTATTCGAACATTATTATAAAAGGAGTACGATTGATGCTGAAAAGGAAAGTTAGTTTAGATGATTTTTATGCTTGGTATCAAGAAAATAAAATAAGATTAAGAGAAGATGCATTTAAATATAGTATTCACAATGAAAAATTACGTGAAGAATTTCTTAAAGAATGGCCACTTGATAGAATTTTAACCATGTCTATTGATGAATATATAATTGGGAAAGGTGCCAAAAGTAATTCTTTTTGCTATGCTATTGAGGCAGGAAAGTACCAATCATTATTTATGGGAATTGGAGGCGGAGGTTCTTCAAAATTTGGTATTTATTGGAATGAGAATACCAAAAGCTACAAAAATCAAGCAAATAAAATCATTCCAGAATCAGAACTAGAAGACCGATTTAACAAATTAAAATCGGATTTGTATGAGATCATCCAAGCTGGAAGAATGTTAGATTTCAATAATCCTATTTTTGACATAAAAAAGTCAAAGAATGAGTTTATTGGGCGTTCTGCAGTAGTAACAAAACTACTTTGTATTTATTCTGAGAACCATTCTTTTTTAGGAGTAAATATGAATAGTCAGAATGAATTTTGGAATAGGTTGATTCCTCAAAGTAATCAAGGAGGGCCCTATCGTCAGAATCATGAGATTTGTAAACTATTTTCTAAAACCTATCCAGAACTAGAATCTTCAATGTTGGGTAGTATTTTATTTGAGTATTCAACACAATTTCTAGACGATAAAGAAAAGAAAGAAGAAAAAATGTCTGCAGAATATAAGGTTTATCATCCATTGAGTCAAACTCTACTACAATCCAAAAACCTCATTCTCCGTGGTGCACCTGGTACAGGAAAAACTTATCTTGCTAAAGAAATAGCTAAAGAATTAACGGATGGCAACGAAGACCAAATCGGCTTTGTACAGTTTCACCCTTCCTATGATTATACGGATTTTGTAGAGGGGTTGAGACCAGTATCAAATGGGGATGGAGCTATTGAGTTTAAGCTACAGGATGGTATTTTTAAAGATTTTTGTCAGAAAGCAAAAGAAGCCCAATTGATTGGAGGACAAGATAATTTTGATGAGGCTTGGGATTCTTACTTAGAATATATAAATGTTGCTGAAGAAAAAGAATATATAACAAAAACATCTTACTTATCTGTTAATAGTAGACAAAATTTGTCAGTAAATTATGATAGTGGTGTTCCAGGATGGTCACTACCTCGCAAATATGTTTACGAGTTGTATAAAGATAAAAATTATAATAAGCAAGAATACTACAAAAGTGGTGGAAAAACTGTCCTAGAAACTTTAAAGAAAAGATTTGGTCTGAAAGATTATATTTCTCCAACAGAAATTGACACAGACAAGAAATTCGTTTTCATCATCGATGAAATCAACCGTGGGGAGATTTCTAAGATTTTTGGGGAAATCTTTTTCTCTATTGATCCTGGTTATCGTGGTGAAAAGGGGAGTGTTTCCACCCAGTATGCTAACTTACATGAGACGGATGACAAGTTTTATATCCCTGAGAATGTCTACATCATCGGAACAATGAATGATATTGACCGTTCAGTAGATACCTTTGATTTTGCTATGCGTCGTCGTTTCCGCTTTGTTGAAGTTACTGCTGAAAGCCAAGTTGCTATGTTGGATAAAGAACTAGATATCCATGCAGAAGAAGCAAAACTTCGTCTAAGAAATTTGAATGTTGCTATCGAAAACGTTCAGGGATTAAACAGCCATTATCATATCGGACCAAGTTATTTCCTTAAGTTGAAGGATGTAGATTTTGACTATGAATTACTCTGGTCTGATTACCTTAAACCGCTTTTGGAAGATTACTTACGAGGTTCTTACGAAGAGGCTGAAACTCTGGATACATTGAAAAAAGCATTTGATCTGACAAATAATGACCAAACAGATCAGCAAGATACTGGTGATGATAATGCGGATAACTGATAATCAGTATAGAATTGCTAAAGAAGACTTTGTCGCAGAATATCCCAACCTAAGTCAAGCACTTCTTGATAGAACACTAGATAACCTTTCTAGGGAGGACAGTATTTTTATTTTCCCGAATGATTTGATAAATTCTCCTGATTTAGACAGGGACCAAAAGATTTTTGAAACAGTTAATCAGGAAATCAAGACAGGGAACGTGATTGGTTTTCTTGGATATGGTCAGGAAAGATTAACGATTTCCTCTCGTTTTTCTGATGAAAGTAACGACCATTTTTTGCATTATCTTTTACAAAAGATTCTCAATATGAATTTGACTAGTTTAGACATCGGTCTATCTCAAGAGGATAAACTCTATCAGCTTTTGATTTACCTCTTTCCCAAATATCTGCAAGCTGCTCTTCGAAAAGGTCTTTATAAGGAATACCAGAGATTTTTCCATAACGATAGTCATGTAAAGGGAGTGCTAGATGTAGGAATGCATCTTAAGAAAAATGTTCCTTTTATGGGAAGCATTGCCTATACCACTAGGGAGTTTACCTATGATAATCCACTCATGCAGTTGATTCGGCATACGATTGAGTACATTAAGAATCAGAAAGGTTTCGGAGTTCTGCTCGATAGTAATCGTGAAAATATGACAGAAATTACTCGTGTAACCTCATCTTATAAACTAGCTGATCGTGCCAAGATTATCAGAATGAATAAAATCAAACCCATCCGACACGCCTATTTTAGAGAGTATAGAAAATTACAGGAACTCTGCTTGATGATTCTGAGTAGAGAAAAGCATGGTCTTGGACCTCAAGCCCAAAAGGTACATGGTATTCTCTTTGATGTTGCCTGGCTTTGGGAAGAGTATGTTTACACCTTGTTGCCAAAAGGTTTCATCCATCCTCGAAATAAAGAAAAGAAAGGCGGCATCCTAATATTTTCTGGTGGGGAACGAAAAGTATATCCAGATTTTTATGACAGAGAACGAAAGATTGTTCTAGATGCAAAATATAAAAAACTGGAGTTTACTGAAAAAGGGATTAATCGTGAGGACTTGTTCCAGTTGATTTCCTATTCTTATATTATAAAAGCTAAGAAAGCTGGACTGATTTTTCCTAGTATAGAGCAGTCAGTAAATAGTGAGATAGGAAAAGTAGTGGGATACGGAGTCTTGCTTAAAAAGTGCTCTATCCAAATCCCTCAGAATACCTCATCCTATAGTGTGTTTTGTAAAATAATGGAAAATTCTGAAAAAATTTTTAAAAGGAATATTGATAATGAAGTGGAGTGAAACTACTCTCTCCACTTTCCTTCTCTATTCCTCAAGTAAAAACCGAACGATATAATTTGATTATTAAAAATATTTGACAAAAACTGTACTTTGGTTTATAATAAGTCAAGGAAACGTCGGAAAAGACGTAGTGATGCGAAGGCATAGGTAGGTCATTACAAAAGAAACGAGACATTGATATGTTAAATGAATTTCCAATTTTTGATTACGAAGATATTCAGTTGATCCCAAATAAATGTGTCATTAAAAGCCGTTCAGAAGCGGATACAAGTATTACGTTTGGAAAACACACTTTTAAACTACCTGTTGTGCCAGCAAATATGCAGACGATTTTGGATGAGAACGTAGCAGAGCAGCTTGCTAAGGGTGGGTACTTCTATATTATGCATCGTTTTGATGAGGCGGGGCGCATTCCTTTTATCAAACGTATGCACGATCAAGGGCTCATTGCTTCCATTTCTGTTGGTGTTAAGGACTATGAGTATGATTTTGTTAGCCAACTCAAGGCTGATGCTCCTGAGTATATCACGATTGATATTGCCCATGGTCATGCGGATAGCGTGATTTCTATGATTCAGCACATCAAGAAAGAATTACCAGATACTTTTGTCATTGCTGGGAATGTGGGAACGCCAGAAGCTGTGCGTGAATTGGAAAATGCTGGTGCGGATGCTACTAAGGTTGGAATCGGTCCTGGTAAGGTTTGTATCACCAAGGTCAAGACCGGTTTTGGTACAGGCGGTTGGCAATTGGCTGCCCTACGCTGGTGTGCTAAGGCTGCGCGTAAACCGATTATTGCCGATGGTGGGATTCGTACACACGGTGACATTGCCAAGTCTATCCGTTTCGGTGCTAGTATGGTCATGATTGGTTCCCTCTTTGCAGGACACATCGAAAGTCCAGGGAAGACAATCGAAGTTGATGGGGAACAGTTCAAAGAATACTATGGTTCAGCTTCTCAATACCAAAAAGGAGCATATAAAAATGTGGAAGGTAAGCGCATCTTACTGCCTGCTAAAGGGCACTTGCAAGACACCCTTACTGAGATGGAGCAGGACTTGCAAAGTGCTATTTCCTACGCAGGTGGACGCAAGGTTGCTGACCTCAAACACGTTGATTATGTTATCGTGAAAAACTCTATCTGGAATGGGGATGCTTCCCACTAATGGACGCTTAGTCCATCCATAAAAAACTTGTTATTAGAGCAAATTTCTGTTATAATAAAACAAGTTTCCACCCTTAGTGTAATGGATATCACGTAAGATTCCGGTTCTTAAGATGGGGGTTCGATTCCCTCAGGGTGGATGTAAACAGCCTAAAAAAGCCTTTAAATAAGGCTTTTTTCTTTATATTTCCTCCAAAATTGGAAATCTTTTTTCAAAAACTACCCAAATCTTTCCTAGTCCCGTTTTAAAGTGACTCAGAGGGCTTTTTTTGTTATAATAGAAAGGATCGTAATTATTAGAAAGAGGTCAGTATGAAAGAATTACAAACTGTACTGAAGAAGCGTTTTGCAATCGAATTTGCAGACAAAAACTTACTGGAAACGGCCTTTACTCATACGAGTTATGCCAATGAGCACCGCCTCTTAAAAATTTCACACAATGAGCGCTTGGAATTTTTAGGAGACGCTGTTCTGCAATTATTGATTTCAGAATATCTGTATAAAAAATATCCTAAGAAACCAGAGGGAGATTTGTCCAAGCTCCGTGCCATGATTGTCCGTGAGGAAAGTTTGGCTGGTTTTGCGCGTGATTGCCAGTTTGATCAGTTTATCAAGCTGGGTAAAGGAGAAGAAAAGTCTGGTGGGCGCAATCGTGACACCATTCTCGGTGATGCTTTTGAAGCCTTTCTGGGAGCTTTGCTTTTAGACAAGGATGTAGCTAGGGTAAAAGAGTTTATCTATCAGGTCATGATTCCCAAGGTTGAAGTAGGTGACTTTGAAATGATTAAGGATTACAAGACACACCTGCAAGAGTTGCTCCAGGTCAATGGGGATGTGGACATTCGCTACCAGGTGACTTCTGAGATGGGACCTGCCCATGATAAGGTTTTTGATGTAGAAGTTCTAGTTGAGGGCAAGAGTATAGGAAAAGGCCAAGGCCGTTCTAAAAAATTGGCAGAGCAAGAGGCCGCAAAAAATGCCGTTGAGAAAGGGCTTGATTCATGTATTTAAAGGAAATTGAAATCCAGGGATTCAAGTCTTTTGCTGACAAGACCAGGGTTGTCTTTGACCAAGGTGTGACAGCTGTCGTTGGGCCAAATGGATCTGGGAAGTCAAATATCACAGAAAGTCTGCGATGGGCCTTGGGAGAGTCCAGTGTCAAGAGCCTTCGTGGTGGCAAGATGCCCGATGTCATTTTTGCTGGGACTGAAAGTCGTAAACCGCTCAATTATGCCTCTGTTGTCGTGACCTTGGATAATGAAGATGGTTTTATCAAGGATGCGGGGCAAGAAATCAAGGTAGAACGCCATATCTATCGTAGTGGTGATAGCGAGTATCGGATTGATGGCAAAAAAGTCCGTCTTCGTGATGTACATGACCTTTTCTTGGATACCGGTTTGGGACGGGATTCCTTCTCCATCATCTCTCAAGGGAAGGTTGAGGAAATTTTTAACTCTAAGCCTGAAGAACGCCGTGCTATTTTTGAAGAAGCTGCTGGAGTTTTAAAATACAAAACACGCAGAAAAGAAACAGAGAGCAAACTGCAACAAACTCAGGACAACCTAGACCGTTTAGAGGACATTATCTATGAGTTGGACAATCA
This sequence comes from Streptococcus oralis, assembly GCF_016028255.1. Lineage (NCBI taxonomy): Bacteria > Bacillati > Bacillota > Bacilli > Lactobacillales > Streptococcaceae > Streptococcus > Streptococcus oralis. Next base: position 1,554,253 of record NZ_CP065707.1, on the reverse strand, counting down.
AATCAAGCCTCTTGCCAAACAAGCTGAAAATGCTCGGAAGTTTTTAGACTTGGATGGTCAACGCAAGGCAATTTACTTGGATGTACTGGTTGCCCAAATCAAGGAAAACAAGGCTGAACTAGAGTTGACAGAAGAAGAGCTAACGCAAGTTCAGGAACTCTTGACTAGTTATTACCAAAAGCGTGAAGAGTTAGAAGAGGAAAATCAGACTCTTAAAAAGAAACGGCAAGATCTCCAAGCTCAAATGACCAAAGACCAAGGAAGCTTAATGGATTTGACCAGTTTGATTAGTGACTTAGAGCGAAAACTAGCCCTATCCAAACTGGAATCTGAGCAGGTAGCCCTTAATCAACAAGAAGCACAAGCACGTTTGGCGACTCTGGAAGATAAGAGAAAGGCTCTAAGTAAGGAAAAGGCTGAAAAAGAAGGGAATCTGGAACAGTTAGAGGAAAGTTTAGCTGAAAACAACAAGGAACTCAATCGTTTAGAAGCAGAATTGTTGGCATTTTCAGATGATCCTGACCAGATGATTGAGCTCTTACGTGAACGTTTTGTGGCACTTTTACAAGAAGAAGCGGATGTCTCAAACCAACTGACCCGCATCGAGAATGAACTGGAGAACAGCCGTCAACTATCTCAAAAACAAGCAGATCAACTTGAGAAACTGAAAGAACAACTGGCTACAGCTAAAGAGAAGGCTAGTCAGCAAAAAGATGGGCTTGAAACTGCCAAGGAGCAGGTTCAGAGATTATTGACAGACTATCAAGTTAGTGCCAAGGAACAAGAGGAGCAGAAAGTTTCTTACCAAGCCCAGCAGAGTCAACTCTTTGACCGTCTGGATAGTCTCAAAAACAAGCAGGCTAGAGCCCAAAGTTTAGAGAATATCCTTAGAAATCATAGTAACTTTTACGCAGGTGTTAAGAGTGTTCTTCAAGAAAAAGAGCGTCTAGGTGGGATCATTGGTGCAGTCAGTGAGCATCTGACCTTTGATGTGCATTATCAAACTGCCTTGGAGATTGCACTTGGAGCCAGTAGCCAGCATATTATCGTAGAAGATGAAAACGCGGCAACAAAGGCGATTGATTTCCTAAAACGTAACAGAGCTGGTCGTGCGACCTTTCTTCCTTTGACGACTATCAAGGCGCGTACGATTTCTAGTCAGAATCAAGACGTTATCGCTGCAAGTCCAGGATTTCTGGGAATGGCAGATGAGTTGGTGTCGTTTGATAAGAGACTAGAAGCCATTTTCAAGAACTTGCTAGCCACAACGGCTATCTTTGATACCGTGGAACATGCGCGTGCAGCTGCTCGTCAAGTTCGCTATCAGGTTCGCATGGTGACACTTGATGGTACCGAATTGCGCACAGGTGGTTCCTACGCGGGTGGTGCCAATCGTCAAAATAACAGTATTTTCATCAAGCCAGAACTAGAGCAATTACAAAAAGAAATTACTGAAGAAGAAACTAGTCTGCGTTCTGAAGAGGCAAGCTTGAAGACCTTGCAAGATGAGATGGCGGTATTGACAGAAAGATTAGAATCCATCAAATCTCAGGGTGAGCAAGCTCGTATTCAGGAGCAAGGCTTGTACCTTGCTTATCAACAAACCAACCAGCAAGTGGAAGAGTTAGAAACTCTTTGGAAACTTCAAGAAGAGGAATTAAATCGTCTTTCTCTCGGAGATTGGCAAGCGGACAAGGAAAAATGCCAAGAGCGTCTTGCTACCATTGCCAGTGAAAAGCAAAATCTGGAAGCTGAGATTGAAGAGATTAAGTCTAACAAAAACGCCATTCAAGAACGTTATCAAAACTTGCAGGAACAGATTTCTCAAGCGCGCTTGCTTAAGTCCGAACTGCAAGGACAAAAGCGGTACGAAGTGACTGATATTGAACGCTTAGGAAAGGAACTGGATAGTCTGGATATCGAACAAGAGGAGATTCAGCGTCTCCTCCAAGAAAAGGTTGATAATCTCGAGAAAGTTGATACGGATTTGCTAAGTCAGCAAGAGGAAGAGGCCAAAACTCAGAAAACAAATCTCCAACAAGGTCTGATTCGCAAGCAGTTTGAGTTGGATGATATAGAGGGTCAACTGGATGATATTGCCAGTCATTTGGATCAGGCTCGTCAGCAGAATGAGGAGTGGATTCGCAAACAAACACGTGCTGAAGCTAAGAAGGAAAAAGTCAGCGAACGCTTGCGCCATCTACAAGCTCAATTAACAGACCAGTACCAGATCAGCTACACAGAGGCTCTAGAAAAAGCGCATGAGTTGGAAAATCTCAATCTGGCAGAGCAAGAGGTTAAGGATTTAGAGAAGGCTATTCGCTCGCTGGGTCCTGTCAACTTGGACGCTATTGACCAGTACGAAGAAGTTCACAACCGTCTGGCTTTCCTCAATAGCCAACGAGACGATATTTTGTCTGCGAAAAACCTGCTCCTTGAGACCATCACAGAAATGAATGATGAGGTTAAGGAACGCTTCAAATCAACCTTTGAAGCTATTCGTGAGTCCTTTAAAGTGACCTTTAGACAGATGTTTGGCGGCGGTCAGGCAGACTTGATATTGACTGAGGGAGATCTTTTAACCGCTGGTGTGGAGATTTCTGTCCAACCACCAGGTAAGAAAATCCAATCTCTCAACCTCATGAGTGGTGGTGAGAAAGCCCTATCAGCTTTGGCTTTGCTCTTCTCAATTATCCGAGTTAAGACCATTCCTTTCGTCATCTTGGACGAGGTAGAGGCGGCGCTGGACGAAGCCAATGTCAAACGTTTTGGGGATTACCTCAACCGCTTTGACAAGGATAGTCAGTTCATCGTCGTAACCCACCGTAAGGGGACGATGGCGGCAGCGGACTCTATCTATGGAGTTACCATGCAAGAATCAGGTGTCTCCAAGATTGTTTCGGTTAAGTTAAAAGATTTAGAAGAAACAATAGACTAGTTACCAAATGATAGCATCTCATAGGAGGTGCTATTTTTTAAAACTAAAATGTTAAATTTTCTCTTAAGGTCAGTTCAGGCGCAAAAAACGACATTTGGGATTTCCTCTTAGCGAAAAGACTTGCTCTATGATATAATAGTTTCATGATTACAACAGTACCTATTAAGAACGAAAAAGATATTGCAGTACCGGGTAAAACAGTCCTTGTACTAGGTTATTTTGATGGCATCCACAAGGGGCATCAGAAACTTTTTGAAGTGGCCAGCAAGGCTTCAATGAAGGATTATCTGCCAGTTGTCGTGATGACCTTTACAGAGTCGCCAAAACTTGCCTTGCAACCTTACCAACCTGAGCTCATGCTCCATATCGTCAATCACGAGGAACGTGAGCACAAGATGAAGTGGCATGGAGTAGAGGCTCTCTTCTTACTTGACTTTAGTAGCAAATTTGCTAGTTTAACGGGTCAAGAATTCTTTGATACCTATATCAAGGCTTTAAAACCAGCTATCATTGTGGCAGGATTTGACTATACCTTTGGCTCTGATAAGAAAACTGCAGATGACCTGAAGGACTATTTTGATGGAGAGATCATCATTGTTCCTCCGGTCGAGGACGAAAAGGGCAAGATTAGTTCCACACGGATTCGTCAGGCTATTCTTGATGGAGATGTAAAGGAAGTCAATCATCTGCTCGGCACTCCGCTCCCATCTCGTGGGATGGTCGTTCATGGAAATGCTCGTGGGCGTACTATCGGTTATCCAACAGCCAATCTGGTTCTAAGAGATCGAACTTACATGCCAGCAGATGGTGTCTATGTAGTCGATGTAGAAGTACAACGTCAGAGATATCGTGGCATGGCAAGTGTGGGGAAAAATGTCACCTTTGATGGCGAAGAACCACGTTTTGAAGTCAATATTTTTGACTTTTCAGATGACATTTACGGTGAGACCATCATTGTTTACTGGCTGGACCGTGTCCGTGATATGGTCAAATTTGACTCCGTAGAGGAACTGGTAGACCAACTCCAGAAAGACGAAGAGATTGCTCGGAACTGGAAGGATGAAGAGTAAAAAAGTGAACTATATTTTGTGTTTGCTTTTTTATTTTTGAAAGAAATTTTTATAGCGAGAAACATAATTGAAGCTTGATTGAAAATCTGTTAAAATAGTGATATTCATAACTTTAAAAACCAAAGAAAAGAGACTATATGATTACAGGCGAATTAAAAAGTAAAATCGATCAACTGTGGGAAATGCTGTGGACTGAAGGAAATGCAAATCCTCTAACAAATATTGAACAATTGACTTATCTTCTGTTTATGAAGGATTTGGATAGTGTCGAACTTGGACGCGAAAGCGATGCTGAGTTTCTAGGGATTTCTTATGAGGGAATTTTTCCAAAAGACAAACCTGAATACCGTTGGTCGACATTTAAAAATATAGGAGATGCTCAGGAAGTTTATCAATTAATGACTCAGGAGATTTTTCCATTTATGAAGAATCTTAAGGGTGATACTGACGATACAGCTTTTTCACGTTATATGCGAGAAGCTATCTTTCAAATTAATAAACCTGCTACGCTCCAAAAGGTGATTTCTATATTAGATGAATTTCCAACTAGAGGGTCAGATATAGATTTTTATAATGACACACAGGGAGTTAATGATATTGGCGACATCTATGAATATCTGCTATCAAAATTGTCAACCGCAGGTAAAAATGGACAATTCCGTACACCTCGTCACATCATCGATATGATGGTTGAGTTGATGCAACCAACTATCAAGGATATTATCTCAGATCCTGCTATGGGGTCTGCTGGTTTCTTAGTATCTGCTAGCCGCTACCTAAAGCGTAAAAAAGATGAATGGGAAACCAATCCAGATAATATCAACCATTTTCATAACAATATGTTTCATGGAAATGATACGGATACAACCATGCTTAGACTTGGTGCAATGAATATGATGCTGCATGGAGTGGAAAATCCACAAATTAGTTATCTTGACTCACTATCTCAAGATAATGAAGAAGCAGATAAGTACACTCTAGTTTTAGCAAATCCTCCATTTAAAGGGTCACTTGACTACGATTCAACTTCAAATGATCTTCTTGCGACTGTAAAAACCAAAAAAACAGAATTGCTTTTCCTTGCTCTTTTCTTGCGTACATTGAAACCAGGGGGGCGTGCAGCAGTTATTGTACCTGACGGTGTCCTCTTTGGTTCTTCTAAAGCCCATAAAGGAATTCGTCAGGAAATTGTAGAGAATCATAAATTGGATGCTGTAATATCAATGCCAAGTGGCGTTTTCAAACCTTATGCTGGAGTTTCAACTGCCATTCTCATCTTTACAAAAACTGGAAATGGTGGAACGGATAAGGTCTGGTTTTACGATATGAAAGCAGATGGTTTAAGTTTGGATGATAAACGACAACCGATCAGTGATAATGATATTCCAGATATTATTCAACGTTTCCATCAACTTGAAAACGAAGCAGAACGTAAGAGAACGGACCAGTCTTTCTTTGTTCCAGTCGATGAGATAAAGGATAATGATTATGATTTATCGATCAATAAATACAAAGAAATCGAGTATGAAAAAGTTGAATATGAACCAACAGAAGTCATCTTAAAGAAAATTAATGATCTAGAAAAAGAAATTCAAGCTGGCTTAGTGGAGTTAGAGGAATTGCTCAAGTAGGGAGATGCATGTATGAAAAAAGTGAAGTTGGGGGAAGTTTGTGAGATAAGAATTGGCAAGACACCAAATCGTTCTCAAACTTTATATTGGGGAGGTGACTATCCTTGGTTATCCATTTCAGATATGAAAGGGAAAATATTATGTACTACTAAGGAGAAAATAACTCAAGAAGCTGTCCAAAAAGAAAAAATGCAAATTGTTTCAAAAGGGACAGTTGTGATGAGTTTTAAGTTATCTATTGGCAAGGTTGGAATTCTTGCTGAAAATATGTACACAAACGAAGCAATAGCTAATTTTGTGGTTAAAAATAATAAGATGCTTTTTAATGAATATCTTTACTATGCACTACAAGGAATGAATTTTGATAGTTTAACAGACAGGGCTGTGATGGGTAGAACGTTAAACAAGGCAAAGTTGAATAACTTGTCTATTGTATACAACGAGCCTTTTATGCAACAGCAAATTGTTTTGAGATTAGATGGTGTTAATAAATTAATTGAATCTCGTAAACAACAACTATCTGAATTATCAAAACTCGTCAAATCCCGATTTAACGAGATGTTTGGGGATCCTGTTCTGAATGAAATGGGTTGGGAAAAACATAGATTATCAAAATTAACATTAAAAATTGGTTCAGGGGCTACACCTAGAGGAGGAAGAGAAAGTTATGTCAACGAAGGGATAGCACTTATTAGAAGTATGAATGTATATGATGGTAAGTTTATTTTCAAAGATTTAGCTTATCTAACTAATGTTCAGGCTGAAAAATTAAATAATGTAATTGTTGAATCCGACGATGTTTTGCTAAATATTACAGGTGCATCTGTATCTCGTTGCTGTATTGTTCCTCAAAATATTTTGCCTGCGAGAGTTAATCAGCACGTTTCTATAATTCGTTGTAAAAAGCACTTATTATCACCAATATTTTTAAATCAACTTCTAATAACTTCAGAGTTTAAGAGTTTGTTACTGAAAATAGGAGAAAGTTCAGGCGCCACCCGTCAAGCGATAACAAAAAATCAGATTGAAGAATTATACATCCCCCTCCCCCCTCTTTCCCTCCAAAACGAGTTCGCAGACTTTGTGGCTCAGGTCGACAAATCACAATTGGCAATTCAAAAATCACTAGAAGAATTGGAAACCTTGAAAAAATCACTTATGCAGGAATATTTCGGTTAAGATCTGAGATGAAATAGCAGTTTTACACTATCGTTGTAATTACCGTAATTATTTGTTATAATACTTCAAAGGAGGAAATCAGATGGTTGTAAAAACAAGAAAACAAGGAAATTCAATCACCATTACGATTCCAAGCGAGTTCAATATTCCAAGTGGTGTTAAATACGAAGCAAAATTGTTACCAAGTGGTGAAATTATCTTTACTCCTGAAGAATTGGATCATCAGATCTCTTATGTTTCTGATGATGCCTTTAACTTAAAATTGGATACAATTTTTGATGAATACGACGATGTTTTCAAAGCTTTGGTGGAAAAATGACAGTCTATCTAACAGAAAAGCAAATTGAAAAAATCAATGCTTTAGCAATTCAACGGTATTCTCCAAAGGAGCAAATTCAAACAGTTAGTCCTTCAGCGTTAAATATGATTGTGAACTTACCAGAACAATTTGTTTTTGGCAAACCTCTTTATCCAACAATTTTTGATAAAGCAACAATATTATTTGTCCAATTGATAAAGAAGCATGTTTTTGCCAATGCCAATAAACGAACGGCCTTCTTTGTTTTGGTGAAGTTTTTACAATTAAATGGTTATCACTTTACTGTTTCCGCGGAAGAAGCGGTTGATATGTGCGTGACTATAGCGGTAGAAGCTTTAACTGATGAAAAAATGATAAGCTACTCTAAATGGATTTCTGAACATTCTATCAGAGAAAAGGTCAAAAAGTGAGATAGTATGCTGGATTGAAATGAGCATAAGAAAATAAATGAACAGGCAATATTAGAATTCTGTAATGCAGAAACTGATATTGCCTCTTTTTATTGATGAGTAATTATGAAAGTGAGAATTTATGGAATCAAAAGTTACAATTATCATACAAGAAATGTTACCCTTTTTAAACAATGAACAATTACTAGCATTGCGAGAGAGTTTAGAACGCCATCTAGTGGATGGAAAAAAGAAGCAGAAGCATTCAAATAATAATCTGTTGCAACTATTCATCACTGCTAAGCAGGTGGAGGGCTGTAGCGCAAAAACAATACGTTATTATCAGAGAACAATTGAAAATTTGTTTCATCATATTAAGGAGTCTGTGACACAACTGACAACAGATGATTTAAGGAGTTATCTAGCAAATTATCAGTCTGAAAAGGACTGTAGTAAGGCGAATTTGGACAATATTCGGCGTATATTGTCCTCTTTTTTTGCTTGGCTTGAGCAAGAGGAATATATCATCAAGAATCCTATTCGAAGGATTAAAAAAATTAAAACAGAACAAACTGTGAAAGAAACTTATACGGACGAACATCTGGAAATTATGAGAGATAATTGTGAAAATTTAAGAGATTTGGCAATGATTGACCTACTAGCATCAACAGGTATGCGTGTAGGAGAACTGGTCCAGTTGAATCGTTCTGATATTGATTTTGAAAACAGAGAGTGCGTTGTTTTTGGAAAAGGAAAAAAAGAAAGACCCGTATATTTTGATGCTCGTACGAAAATTCATTTAAGAAACTATCTCAATGATAGAAAAGATAGTCATCCAGCTCTTTTTGTAACGCTACTTGGAAAAGCCCAGAGACTTGGAATTGCTGGTGTCGAGATTCGATTGAGAAAGTTAGGACAAAAACTTGGAATACAAAAGGTTCATCCACATAAATTCAGAAGAACCCTAGCGACAAAGGCTATTGATAAAGGAATGCCTATTGAGCAAGTCCAAAAACTACTCGGTCACAGCAAAATTGATACAACTCTGGCCTATGCCATGGTTAACCAAAGCAATGTCAAACATTCACACCAAAAATTCATCTCTTAACTGCAAATCCCGATTTAACGAGATGTTTGGGGACTTATTGTTAAATGAATTTAAGTGGGATTATGCTTCGTTTAATGAGTTTGCAAAATTTGATACAAAAATGATTTCCGATTTTAGCAATTTCATAGATTTACCACACATTGGAATAGATAGTATTGAAAAAAACACTGGAAAACTTATAGGTTATAGAACGGTAGGAGAAGATCAAATCAGTAGTGGAAAGTATTTATTTACTAAGAAACACATTATTTATAGTAAGATTAGGCCTAATTTAAATAAAGTAGCTCTTCCTGATTTTATGGGAGTATGTTCAGCAGACGCTTATCCAATTCTAACAGTTGACGAAAAAATGAATAGGATATTTCTTGCTCATGTGTTAAGAAGTGATTATTTTTTGAACTTTATTTTATCGTTTTCAAGTAGAACTAATTTGCCTAAAGTTAATAAATCTCAAATTTCTAAATTTGTGTGCCCCCTCCCCCCTCTTTCCCTCCAAAACGAGTTCGCAGACTTTGTGGCTCAAGTCGACAAATCACAATTTGCTTGTGGGATAGTTATAAAACTGTGGAGAAATAGCTTGAAATCTAGTATAATATAGCTATCTATTTATTCAAAGTGAGAGAAAAATGGGAAATTTTGATTTTCTTTTAAATAACGAAGAGTATGAATCTTTTTCAAAGCCTTGTATAGAAGCTGAAAATATGATTGCGACATCTACTGTGGCTACTGCTTTTATGGCGCGTCGTGCTTTGGAGCAGGCTGTTCATTGGATATATAGTCACGATTCATATCTAGAAGCTCCCTATCGTGCTACCTTATCTTCTTTGGTATGGGATGATGATTTTAGAGAGATTGTGGATCCTGAGCTCCACAGGCAGATTGTTCTTTTAATTCGATGGGGAAATCACGCTGCACATGGTGGAGAAATTAAGGAACGAGAAGCGATTTTGGCTTTGCATCATTTGTTTCAGTTTGTCAATTTTATTGATTATTGCTACAGTAACAAGTTTGTGGAGCGTTATTTCGATGAGAAGTTATTGCCACTTACAGCAAACATCAAGTTTCGAGAAACGCCGCAATCTATGGCGAAATTACAAAACAGTTTGCCAGATCTTCCTGATTTCGATGAACAGATGGCTAGTCAGTCCTTGGCTGCTCAAGAGACTTATACTGAAAAACGTGAAACAGCAGCTCTACGGCAAGATGTATCTTTCCATATCGATCAACTATCTGAAGCAGAGACAAGAAAACTCTTTATTGATATTGATCTCCGTTTAGCGGGTTGGACATTTGAGGAAAACTGTCGTGTTGAGGTAGCCGTTCATGGTTTGAAGCATGGTACAGGAACTGGATACTGTGACTATGTCCTTTATGGCAAAAATGGGAAAGTTCTAGCAATTGTTGAAGCTAAAAAGGCATCTGTAAATCCAGAAGCAGGGGAAGTACAGGTCAAAGAATACGCTGAAGCTCTTGAGAAACAAATCGGCTATTGGCCAATTTGCTTTATTACCAATGGTTTAAAGCACTACATACTTGATGGTGTTAATCGTCGCCAGATTGCAGGGTTCTACTCTCAAGAAGAGTTGCAACTGTTGATGGACAGACGTCACTTGCAAAAACCACTCGAGGATATTTCTAGCAAAATTAGGGACGACATTTCTGGACGTCATTATCAGAAACATGCGATTACAAGTGTCTGTGAAGCATTCTCCAATAATCGTAGACAGGCACTCTTGGTTATGGCAACTGGTTCTGGGAAAACCCGTACAGCGGTTTCTCTAGTTGATATCCTATCGCGTCATAACTGGGTTAAAAATGTTCTTTTCTTGGCTGATAGAACATCCCTAGTTAAGCAAGCTTATGACTCGTTTAGGAAATTACTTCCAGATCTTTCAGTTTGCAATTTCTTAGAGGATAAAGATGGTGCTCGATCTAGTCGAATGGTTTTTTCAACCTATCCGACTATGATAGGAGCGATTAGTGATCAAGAAGAAGTAAATCAACGCCCCTTCACTGTTGGGCACTTTGATCTCATCATAATTGATGAATCTCACCGTTCTATTTATCAGAAATACAAATCAATTTTTGATTATTTTGATGCACGGATTGTAGGATTAACTGCCACTCCGCGTCAAGATTTAGATAAAAATACTTACGGTTTCTTTAACTTGGAGAATGGTGTTCCAACATACGCATACGATCTGGAAGAGGCTGTCAAAGATGGCTATTTAGTAGCTTATCATTCGATTGAAACGAAGTTGAAACTACCTACGGATGGTCTACATTACGATGATTTATCTCAAGACGAAAAAGAATATTTTGATAGTCAATTTGAAGATGGTAGTTCTGAGAAAGATATTGATCCTGAGGATTTTAATACCTCTATTTTCAATAGAAAAACAGTTAAAATTGTTCTAGATGAACTAATGACAAGAGGGATTCAGACAGCTTCAGGTGACGAAATTGGTAAAACCATTATCTTTGCTAAAAACCATCGACACGCTGAATACATCAGAGATATTTTTAACGAACGCTATCCTGAAAAAGGAAGCGATTATGCTCAAGTGATTGATTATAGCATTAAGCATTATCAAACCTTAATTGATGATTTTAAAATTAAGGAGAAATACCCTCAAATTGCAATTTCTGTTGATATGTTGGATACAGGTATTGATGTACCAGAGGTTGTTAATTTAATCTTTTTCAAGAAAGTGCGTTCTAAAACTAAGTTTTGGCAGATGATTGGCCGTGGAACCCGTCTTTGTAAAGATTTATTCGGCCCTGAGCAGGATAAGGAAAATTTCTTGGTATTCGATTATGGTGATAATTTTGAATATTTCAAAGCTGATCCAAGAGAAGGAGATGGTCGTCACATTGTTTCTCTGACTCAACGTTTGTTTAACACCAAGGTGGACTTGATTCGTGAACTGCAGGAGCTTCGTTATCAAGATGATCAGTTTGCTAGAGAATACCGTCAACAACTCGTCTCAGAACTTCATGGACGTATGGTGAGCTTAAATGAGTTAGACTTTAGGGTTCGTATGGTCTTAGATACAGTTTATACTTACAGAAAGTTGGAAAATTGGCAAAATCTAACGACCGTCACAAGTGAAACAATCCAGAAAGATCTTTCTCCGATTCTATTTGAAGAAAATAAAGAAGACGAGATGGCGAGACGATTTGATTTATGGCTGTTTCAGATACAGTTAGGACAACTGTTGGCTAAGCCAGCAACTGTCCATATATCTCAAGTTATGAAAACAGCTAAAGCCCTTGCTAGGGTTGGCAATATACCACAAGTTTTTGCACAGGCTGAAATTATCAGGAAAGTACAAGAACCTGAATTTTGGGAAGAAGTTAGTTTATCCGAGTTGGAAAAAATACGCCTTGCGCTTCGAGATTTACTACAGTTTCTGGATAAACCGGAACGCACTGTATATTATGTCAATTTTGATGATCACATTCTTTCCACTGTCCATGATACTAAGCCATATTTACAAGTCAATGACCTACGATCTTATAATGAAAAAGTTGAACATTATTTGAGAACTCATCTAGATGATGAAGCAATTTCTAAGTTATACCATAATGAAAAATTGACCTCTCAGGATTTACTTGCACTTGAAACATTGTTATGGGAAAAATTAGGTAGCAAGTCAGATTACCAACAACATTATGAAAATAAGGCAATTCCTAGATTGGTTCGTGAGATTATTGGTTTGGATAGAGAGTCTGCCAATCAAGTTTTTTCTAAATTTTTATCGGATGAGAGTCTCAATGCCAAGCAGATTTCCTTTGTGAAATTGATTGTAGATTACATTGTAGAAAATGGTTGTTTGGAGACTAAAGTTTTAACACAAGAGCCGTTTAAATCGTATGGTTCAGTTCAACTACTCTTTCAACACCAACTCCCTATACTTCGTAATATTGTCCAAACAATTGAACTCATCAATGATCGAGCTGGAGAAGCAGCGTAAATAATAAGAGGTTATAAATGCAAACGCAAGAAGAAATGAATGTTCTGGTACCTGAAAAATTAGCAGAAATTGAGCGTGATTATGGTATCACAGTTTTGTGGGCTATCGAGTCTGGTAGTCGTGCATGGGGCTTTGAGTCTCCTGATAGTGACTTTGATGTACGGTTTATCTACAAACACAAGCGAGATTTCTATCTCCGTTTAAATGAACAGCGTGATGTTATCGAGTTACCAATTGACGATACTTGGGATGTGAGTGGCTGGGATTTAGATAAGACTTTAAAACTCCTTTATAAGTCAAATCCAACACTGTTTGAATGGTTACAGTCACCAATTGTTTATCAACAAACGGATTTTATCGAGCGCATACGTCCTCTTGCCAACCAGTATTTTTCAGAGAAAAAAATGCTTCACCATTACTTGAACACTGCTAGAACTCAAATGAATAAGTATCTTTCAGGAGACAAGGTCAAACCTAAAAAGTATTTCTACGCGCTTCGTCCTATTTTGGCTTGTCGTTGGATCGAAAAATACCATTCAATCCCTCCGATTTTATTTGATGATTTGGTGAAAGAATTGCTGCCGTCTCAAATGAAGAAGCATGTTTCAAGATTGCTTGACATTAAGATAAACAGTCCTGAAGGTATGCAAATTGAGCCTATAAAGCCAATTCAAGATTATATTTTAGATAATATCCAAGAGTTGGATGTATACATCCAAAATGTTACTGACGTCAAGAAAGACTGGAAAGCTCTAAATCAATTTTTCCTTGAAGAATTAGGCCACGACTGAGGTTATTTATGGGTAAATGGACATGTAGATGCGGGCAAGCAATGAACGACCACCGAGCGCCCGATCCAAATGCTTATTCAGTTTATTCGGATGAGTTGTTTGAAGAAATCATGAATAAAGCTGACGACCATAATAAAATTTCTTATGATGATATTTCTGAAGCATCCTTTTATATGTGGAAGTGCCCTGAATGTGGCAGTTTCATGGTTTTTGGCGAAGACGGGGGTAGAGATTGCTTTACTTTTTATGAGCGCCAAGAAGCAGAACAGGTTGAGCCTCTCTTTGATCCGAATCAAGAGCTAAATCTCGTTGTTGTTGAGTTTCAGGAGGGAGGGAATGGCTATACTTATATCTGCGATGACCCAAATATCCATATTGGGCACGCTGTAGTCGTTCCAGCGGGGAAGGAAAATACTGAAAAAACTGCTTTAGTCGTACAGAAGTATCATGCCCTACCAAAGGATATCACTTTTCCCGTTGAAAAGTTAAAACGAGTCACCCGTAGGTATTCACATTTCGACCCACACACTTCGAAAACCGTTTGTAGAAATTTAATTATGCTTGGAAGAATTCTTGATGCTTGCTCTAAAAACGCTAAACCTGCTAATCAGCCATATTATAGTATCAAAACCTCTTTAGGCTATTTCTGGTTAGAGTTAAATGGAGTTCCGATTCCAATGAAAATCACACAGATTCAAGTCAAAGATAAATAGTACCAAGTGGATGGTGCCCTTTATATTAAGCCTTCAGAGATTAACTGTAGAAAATTCTATGAACTGGAATTATGTGCAGATTTTGATCTTGATGCTTCTAGATGGATCGATGTTCTCTCGGATGAAAATGTTTGGGGCAATAGCTGGGAACTAAATGGTCTTCAATTTGGTATTACTGCAGGGGAGTCTCCAGAATTTGAAGACGAAGTTGTTGCAAGAAAATATAGTCGTATCCCACTTTATTATGACTGGCACCCTGAATTTGAAGATTATTATGGATTCAGTTTATCTTGGAAAAAATACGAGTCTAATAGCGACTTATCAATCGATTTCTATACAACATAAGATGCAGGAGGATATGTATGAATCAAGCATGGGATTTATTGTTTGAGGGCAAGATTGAAGAGGCTAAAAAATTAGTTGAAGCTAATTTTTCATTGGAAACTTGCACGGATTTTAGTGTATTAAATTTGATGGGCTATATCTATCTTGAAGAGCAAAATTATAAGGAGTGCTTAAGGATCTACCAGTCTTATATTGACTTAGCACGAACTAAAAGTGACCCAGAAAATGAACATATAGGCTATCATCAGTTAGCCATGATTTATCGTGAAATGGGTCATTTTCAAAAAGCTCTACTCTATATCGATCAGGAAATGCAAATTATAAAAAAATATTTTCCCAATGATGCTTTGAAATTTTCTGTTAACAACTATGAACAAGGCTACCTTCGTTTAAAGTTGGGAAATCTAGAAGAGGCAGAAAGCTATATGCGAGAATCCCTAGATTTTGCTTTGACAACCGAGGATTTCATTGCCCAAGCCTGTGCCTATAGGGGGATGGGAGAGATTTATCTGAAGCAAGATTCAGTCAAATCACGAGATTATTTTTATCAATCTATTCAACTCTTTGAAAAAGCTGAGGATAAAATTGGAGCAGACGAGGTAAGAGCTTTGTTACAAAATGAGAAGTAGTCCAACTGAGCTGAAGAAAAACAGTAAAAAGCGGAGATTCATGGCGCAGAAAAGAGGCTAGTTTATAATTTCAACAACTGGAAGCTATGAAGTTTGACTGAAAAAATCCAGTTATGGGACTTAGTGCATTTATATTATGTCTTCATCTTACAGAAACCGAAAGTCAATAACTATTTTTAATATAAAATTTTGTCTTTTATCATATTTTTTTGAAAAAAGCTAGGAATTTGACTGAAAAAATTTGCAATTCTCCACAAGAAAATATATAATATAGTTGAGATGGAAAAACGTTTTTCAAAAGGAGGTGCACATTATGTTCTTAGGATTCTACTTCCGTTTTTGGTTCAGCATTTGGTGGCGTTAATAGAGGTTAGTGGTTGTTAAATTAAACTCAAATAGCTTTATGCCAGTAAGAAACTGAATATTCAGTTTAATATGAGTTTTATTTTTTCTAGTAAATTAACGTTTTCTATCACAACTCTATTGCAGTTAAGCTATGATATGTGATGATTGTCAACCCTATCTTATTAACATTTTTATGGTCTCGAGAAATCTTATTTCTTGGGACTTTTTCTATTGTTTGAAAGGTTGTGTGTTGATTTTGTTGAGCTAGGAGAACAAAAAAGACAAGCTACTTTAAAAAGTAATTTGTCTGTTGTTGGGTCACTTTTTATTGAAACACGCGATATACATATGGATTTTCTGGTTTGTCTACTTTTGTGAAACTCTCAACTTCTAGTGTTGGGAGTTTTTGTTTGAGTTCTTTATGGTAGTGGAGTGTCAGGGTTCCCCTAGCGGTAATCCAGGTATTGTCAGGATACTGGCGTGAGTTCCCCTTTGTTAAGAGTCCATATACACCAGAGTCTGCGATACAGTGGATAATCCCAAAGCGGAAGAGGAACTGGCTATCTGGATGGCTAGGATCGTTATAAACAAAGCCTGTAAACTCGATTTTCTTTCCTTCAAACTCTTGAGGGTAGTCATAGAGAACTTCCATGACCTCCATATAGTTTTCATCAGTGACTTGAATGGTTGGCTGGGAGAGGTATTTATCAGCTGTAGCCCTCATTTCCTTTTCATAAGCAGATTTGGAAAAATAGGTGCTGGTATCGGGTTTGAGGTATTGACTGGATGTTCCTTCGCTTGCCTGAATGGCTGTGTCGATTCCCTCAGCAAGTGGGAAATGATATCCCTTAGCAGATACGGTTCTCGAGTCCAAACTTACTGTCGGAAAGGCAACTCCAATCAACAGAGGTAGTGACAGTAAAAGGATGCTGATTCGTCTAGCTCGACGACTTTTCAAATGGCTGTGAGAATTGATTTTCTTGATCCAGATGTAGAATTGGACCAGAGCCAACAGAAGAGAAAGGATCATGGAAATATAGACTAGATAGGAATAGTGGAGGTTGATGTAGTGGCTGAGTTTGCCAGATAGCTGCAGATACAGTGTCAGGGCAAAATAACCCAGTAAAATGAAAAATCGGATCATAGCATCACCCCCATCATGTAAGAATAAAGCAAAACAAGAACTGTCACGATGCCCATAAATTGCCAGATGAAGCGCGCTTTGAGATAGTGTTTCATCATGAGGAGATTTTTGATATCAAGCATGGGGCCAATGACCAGAAAGGCAAGGACTGGTGCTAGGCCGAAGCTCGAGAGGAGAGAAGCACCGATAAAGGCGTCTGCCTCGCTACAAAGAGAGAGGAGAAAGGCAAGAAGCATGAGCAAAAGAATCGCAAGGACTGGACTTGCACTGATAGAGGTCAGGATCCGAGTCGGGACATAGACCTGCATGATAGCCGCAAAGAGACAACCAAAGACCAAGTAACGGCCCATATCGAAAAACTCATCAACAGTTTGTATAAAGACCTGAAATACTTTTCTAGCGGGACTCAAGTGTGAAAAGTTATGTTCATGACAAGTAATAGAATTCTCTTTTTGAATGGGTTCCTTCCAGAAAAATCCTAGGAAAATCCCCAGAACCAAAGCAATCACAATAGCTCCCAACGCTCGTAGGAAGGTGATTTTTATCGAATTGCCAAAGGCAGAATATGTAGCGAAAAGAACGATAGGATTGATGATGGGAGCAGTCACCAGAAAGGGAACGGCCGTGTAGCTGGGCACTTTCTTTTCCAGAAAACGATTGATGATGGGAACGATTCCACACTCGCAGGATGGAAAGAGAAAGCCAATGAAGGTACCAAAAAAGATCCTCCCCCAACGATTGCGAGGGAGAAACTCATAGACCTTGTCAGGTGTGATATAGACCTCAATCAATCCCGAAATGAGACTCCCAATCAAGACAAAAGGAAGGGCTTCAATCATGATGGAGAGAAAAATAGCCCCTGCTTGTAAGATGCTAGGAGGAAGAGATTGAAAAATCGTCATCTATTTTTTCTTCTCAACTTTTTCTTTTTTGTCTTTGTCATCTGGGAAAGTGACTTGTGTTAAGTCAGGAAGTTTGGCGAATTCCTCAAACATCTTGTCCAAGTCATCGGTTTTTGTGAATTTAACAGCCATGGGCCCACCTCTTTTCTACATTCTACCTCTATTATACTATTATTTTACGGAAATGGAGGTATTAAACTCGTGCATATTTCTGATTATATCAAAATAGATAGTATTTTAAATTAAATTTATATGACTCATAGGATTTTAATATTATTTATGCTAAAATTAGCATATCTGATAAAATATATTTAGGATGGTTTTTCAATGAAAAATAAGATAGCTTGGAGTAATTTTGAATCTATACATAGTGATGTAACAGATACTTTTGAACAATTATGTAGGATACTATTTAAAAGACAATTTTTAGATAACACCTGCGTTTTAACTTCAAGCCCAAATCATCCAGGCATTGAAGTTTCACCTATTTATAGTCCTAAAGTGAATAAAATAATTTCTTTCCAGGCAAAATATTTTTTTAATAGAGTAGATTATTCTCAAATTCAAAAATCAGTAAACAAAACTATAGAAAAATATGCTGAACAACTTGATGTCTTCTATCTCTACTGTAATAAGGATTTAACATTAACAAGTTCAAGTTATAAAAGAATTGTAGAAGCTTTGAAAAATGCTGATATTGAACTAAGGGTTATTAGCAATAATGAAATTCTAACTCAAGTTACGCAGTATACCGATTTACAATCCTTCTTTTTTGAGAATCATATGATAACAAAGGATTGGTTTGAAAATTATAATCAATTATCATTTGATTCATTAGGTATGAGGTATAACCCAATGTTTAATGTTGAGACTGGAACAGATGAAAAAATTCATCTTTTTACTAGAAATCAAAAAGCTGTTGATAAAATTAATGGTAAAAAAATAGAATTCCTCAAAGAGTTAGATACGCTCTTTAGCTTAAGAGGAAGTGAGATAATTTTTAAAATTAAGAAATTTATTGACAGTTTAGAAGATGTAACGGTTGATAATATAGAGAATTATTTAGAGTGGAATGATAAAATTAATCGTAGTTTAGAGTTCGAACTTGAAAAATTGAGTATTAATAGGGAAAATCTAGATAATAAAATAGAGTCAACTAGTGATTTATCTTCGGAAAATCGGAATAGAATATTCAATCAAGTACGTGATATAGATAGATTGATAGGGTATCTAAACTGGATTGGAAGTTCAAACAAAGAGGAGGCACTCATCAGCGATAAAATTCTTGTTGTCACTGGAGAAGCAGGTATGGGTAAAACTCAATTACTTGCAAATTCTGTAAAGGAAACAATGAGTGAGGATGGATATGCACTTCTTTTGTTAGGACATCACTATCTATCTAGTAGTGATATTTCTAAACAAATTATGGAGAAATTTGAATTTGATTATGGATTCCGTGAATTCTTAGATATGTTAGATATTCTGGGGGAGATTGAGAATCAGCACATATATATTTTTATTGATGCAATTAATGAGACTCCAAATCGAAGTGTGTGGAAGAATGGATTATCAACGATTATTTCAGAAATATGCAGGCGAAAACATATTAAACTTGTACTATCTGTGAGAACAGGATATGAAAAACTCGTTTTTGAAGAAAATATGATAGAACGACTAAAAAGTGGGGAACTTTTAAGAATTACGCATCATGGTTTTCAAGATGATTCTGTAGTAGCAATTAAAGAATTTCTAAATTTTCACAATATTCCATTTTCGCCATCTGAGTTATTAAACTATGAGATGACGAATCCGCTGTTTTTAACTCTATTCTGTAAAACGTATAATGGAGAAGAATTAAATCTTTTTCAAATGTTTGATCGTTTTATTACTTTAATTGATGAAGAAATTCAGAAAGCCTTAGGTATTCCGGATTCGGGTAAAATATTAAAAAAATTATTATTAGAAATTGCCGAATGTCAACTTAGTAATAGCAATAATTATCTTATCGAGGAAGAACTATTTCAAATGAAATTTTGGTCATATTACGGCATTCAAAATAAATCATACTTTCTTTCTTTTCTGCTTAAATCAGGTTTAATGATTGGCAATGTACGTCAAGATAAAGAAGTGTATTCCTTTGGGTATAATCTATTAGAGGATTATCTTAAAGCTCAAAAGATTATGGAGTTTTCGTTTGATAAGGAAGAATTAGATTCTTATCTTGAAAAAGAGCTATTGAAAATCGAAAATGGAGAGATTCAAAATAACAAAAACATAGATACTTTTCTCTTTGTATCTTGTTTCTATTTTGAAGAATATGATGAAGACTGTATAAAGTTGATTGAAAAGATTTCTAACGAATATGATTGTTATGATTTAGCCAACAGATATTTAAAGAGCTTTTCTTGGCGACCAGTAGATACAGTAAGTAGAGAGCTTTTTAGAAATATTGCAAATAATTACCCTACAAATTATCAAGATGTTTTCAATGTTTTAATCGAAAATGCGATTAAAGAAAACAGTCCTATAAATTCGGAGTACTTACATGAAATTCTTTTTCCTAAGCAGTTAAATAAACGCGATAGTCTTTGGCTACCATTTATCAATAATTTAACAAATGAATATGAGAGAGTTTTTCAATTGATTTGCCTTTTTGATGAAGGTAATAAAATTGATTCCCTTTCGAAAGAGAAAATTAAGTTGCTTTTAATATTGTTCACATGGTTGCTAGCTTCTTCAAATAGAAGGTTACGTGATATAACATCAAAAGCAATGATTGAAATTTTGAAGAATAATTTTGAGTTTAGTGAATATCTATTACAAAAATTTGAAACAGTTAATGACCCTTACATTATTCAAAGATTATATGGCATTGTTCTTGGTGCCTGTACGAAAAAAGAAATTCCATATGAAAATGAGTTTCAATCTTTAGCAGAGTTTATCTATTCAAGTATATTTGATAAAGAATTCAACTATCCAGATATTTTACTGAGGGATTATGCAAGATTGATTATTGAAAGATATTTATTTGAATTTCCTAAAAATAGTGCCAAAATAGACCGTTTAAATATAATTCCTCCTTACAATTCTAAGCCGATTCCTATTGTTACTCCTAGCACCTATAGTAGCTTGGATAGTAAAAGAGGAGGCTTTGACAGAATAGATACTTCTATGAGACCAGAAGGTGTCGGTATGTACGGTGATTTTGGAAGATATACTTTCCAATCAGCACTAAATCGGTTCAAGAACGTTGACATTGAGAATCTATATCATTATGCAATGCAATATATTCGAGATGAGTTAGGATATTCAGATGAATTGTTCACTGAATATGACATTTCATGCGGGCACCCTCTTGATAGAGGAAGAAATCACACTATTGAGAGAATTGGAAAGAAATACCAATGGATTGCATTTTATAATATTCTAGCAAGGGTTTCAGACTTTCATAAGTTAAAGGGTTGGAGTAACTCATCTGATGAGGAATATAAAGGTGCTTGGGAACCATATGTTAGAGATTTTGATCCTACTTTAAATTGTCATTTCATGCTTCCTTTAGAATCACTTCCGAAATTCACTATTGAATATAATGAAAACTTTATCGAAGATACAGGAGTTAATAATCAACAAATTAATGAGTGGATTTTACACAAAACAAGTTTGTTTGATATGCCTTTAACTTATAAAGATAATGATGGGACAGAATGGACATTGCTTTATCAACATAAAGAAATTAAAAACCAAAAAGATGAAGCTTCTGATACATTTTCATGGTTTTGTGAAGGTCATCAGAGAACGTGGAGAATTATTGGTGCATATTTTGTAAAAAACGGTGAATTCGATTCTTTAAAATCTAATTTTGAAAAAAGTGAGATGTTCAAAAATGGAATACAGTCTGAAGTAACCTCTCTATATCAGATATATAACAGAGAGTTCCCATGGTCACCAGGTGTGAAAGAAATTGTAGAAGATTCTTGGTTCAACTATAATGTAGAAACTGGTGAGGAAGAAATTAAACGTCAAAAAGTTCTTGATTTCATTCAATCTGGCGAAGAGGTTGAACTAGTTGAAAAAGAAGAGTATTTTACTGTTAAAGTAAAAAAGACACTTGCCAAGCTTTTGCCTGCCCATATTCATTTTTGCTGGGAAGAAGAATATGATGCTTCTAAAAAAGAAACTATATCATTTGATATTCCTTGTCCAGAGTTGATTGGCAAATTACATTTAGTTCAGAAGAAGTATGATGGATATTATTTTAGTCAAGAGGGAGACTTAGTAGCTTTTGATGGTGAACTAACAAATACTATAAATGGATTGATCATACGAAAAGATTATCTTGATCAATTTTTAAAAGAAAATGATTTAAGTGTATTTTGGAATTTTATTGGAGAAAAACAATACTTTACCAAATCTCCTCGAGACCAATATTATAGTAGATGGAGAGGATTGTTTTGGATGGAAAAAAATTTAATTCAGCATGATATTGGGCTAGTTGATAAAAGTTTTTAAGTTTTGCATTAAAAATGGAAGACTAAAATATAGATATTATAGAAGATTAATCAAGTAAATATAAAAACCGTTTTTAGAGAAGAGACTCTATTGTTTCCCTTATGGTATAATAGATTTATGGATAAAAAATATGAAAAAATCTCCCAAGATTTGGGAGTAACCTTAAAGCAAATTGATACCGTTCTAAGTTTGACGGCTGAAGGGGCGACTATTCCTTTCATCGCGCGTTACCGAAAGGACATGACTGGTAGTTTGGATGAGGTGGCGATTAAGGCCATTATCGACCTGGATAAAAGTCTGACAAATCTCAACGACCGTAAAGAAGCTGTCTTAGCTAAGATTCAAGAACAAGGCAAGCTAACTAAGGAATTGGAAGCAGCTATTTTGGCAGCTGAAAAATTAGCAGACGTTGAAGAACTTTATCTTCCATATAAGGAAAAGTGTCGGACCAAGGCAACCATTGCCCGTGAAGCTGGACTCTTCCCTCTCGCTCGCTTAATTTTGCAAAACGTAACTGACTTAGAGAAAGAGGCTGAGAACTTTGTCTGTGAAGGATTTGCGACTAGTCAAGAAGCCTTGGCTGGAGCAGTTGATATCTTGGTCGAATCCTTATCGGAAGATGTCAATTTACGTGCTATGACTTATCAGGAGGTGCTGAGACACTCTAAACTTACTTCGCAAGTCAAGGATGAAAGTCTTGATGAAAAACAAGTTTTTCAGATTTATTATGATTTTTCAGAGACAGTTGGCAACATGCAGGGCTATCGTACCTTGGCCCTCAATCGTGGGGAAAAACTAGGTATTTTGAAGGTTGGCTTTGAACATGCGACGGACCGTATCTTATCTTTCTTTGCTGCTCGTTTCAAGGTGAAAAATGCCTATATAGATGAAGTGGTTCAACAGTCAGTTAAGAAAAAGGTCTTGCCTGCTATCGAACGACGCATTCGGACAGAATTGACTGAGAAGGCAGAAGAAGGGGCTATCCAACTCTTTTCTGACAATCTGCGCAATCTCCTCTTGGTTGCTCCGCTGAAAGGGCGCGTGGTTCTAGGATTTGACCCTGCCTTTCGTACAGGTGCTAAGCTGGCTGTCGTTGATACAACAGGAAAAATGCTGACGACCCAAGTCATTTATCCTGTTAAACCAGCTTCAGCTCATCAAATCGAAGAAGCCAAGCGAGACTTAGCCGACTTGATTGGTCAGTATGGCGTAGAAATTATTGCTATCGGAAATGGAACGGCCAGTCGGGAAAGTGAAGCCTTTGTGGCGGAAGTTCTGAAAGAGTTTCCAGAAGTCAGCTATGTTATTGTCAATGAAAGTGGAGCTTCTGTCTATTCTGCTAGTGAACTTGCTCGTCAGGAGTTTCCAGAATTAACCGTTGAAAAACGCTCTGCTATCTCTATCGCCCGTCGTTTGCAAGATCCCCTTGCTGAATTGGTTAAAATTGATCCTAAGTCAATTGGTGTCGGTCAATACCAGCACGATGTCAGTCAGAAGAAACTGTCTGAGAGTCTGGACTTTGTCGTCGATACCGTTGTCAACCAAGTTGGTGTCAATGTCAATACAGCCAGCCCAGCTCTTCTCTCCCATGTAGCTGGACTCAATAAAACTATTTCTGAAAATATTGTCAAATACCGTGAGGAAGAAGGGAAAATCACTTCACGCGCCCAAATTAAAAAGGTTCCCCGTCTGGGTGCCAAGGCCTTTGAACAGGCAGCTGGCTTCCTCCGTATCCCAGAAAGCAGCAATATCCTTGATAATACAGGAGTTCACCCAGAAAATTACGCTGCTGTCAAGGAACTCTTCAAACGCTTGGATATCAAGGACTTGAATGAAGAAGCCCAAAGCAAACTCAAGTCCCTTTCAGTCAAGGAAGTGGCGCAAGAACTTGACCTTGGACCAGAAACCCTTAAAGATATCATTGCCGACCTTCTCAAACCAGGTAGAGATTTCCGTGATTCCTTTGATGCTCCTGTACTCCGTCAAGATGTACTGGATATCAAAGACTTGAAAGTCGGCCAGAAGCTGGAAGGTGTGGTACGTAATGTCGTTGACTTCGGTGCCTTCGTTGATATCGGGATTCACGAGGACGGCTTGATTCATATTTCTCATATGAGTCGCAAATTTATCAAACACCCCAGTCAAGTGGTGTCAGTGGGAGATTTGGTAACGGTCTGGGTTAAGAAAATCGATACTGAACGTGAAAAAGTCAACCTGTCGCTTCTCGCTCCAGATGAATCTAACTGAGTATGTTCAGTCTGTTTCCCTCGAAGACTTTGGTAGACCTTTCACCCACCAAGCCCAGTGGAATTCTCGTTTGCGAACGACAGGTGGACGATTTTTTCCAAAGGATGGGCATTTGGATTTTAATCCCAAGGTTTATAATGAACTAGGTTTGGAAGTCTTTCGCAAAATCGTGCGCCATGAACTCTGTCACTATCACCTTTATTTTCAGAAAAAGGGTTATCGCCATAAGGACCGAGAATTTAAGGAACTATTGAAAGAAGTGGATGGACTGCGCTTTGTACCACCTTTGAAAAGTCAGGATAGTTACCTAGTCTATCAGTGCCAATCTTGCCAGCAAATCTATCAACGCAAGAGAAGGATTGACACAAAACGCTATCGCTGTGGCATCTGCCGAGGTAAACTCGTTGTCTTAAATCGGCCTAAGGACTGATGTTCTTGGTCCCGTTTTATGCTATACTATTTGTAAGAATACCGAAAGAGGAAACAATCATGAATACAAAATTTTATAAAATGAGACGAAATCGTATGGTGTCAGGAGTTTTAGCTGGTCTATCAGACAAGTGGAAACTTGATGTAACCCTAGTACGCTTTCTCTTCGCCATTTTTACTGTGGCAAATTTTGGAATCGGTGTGATTATTTACATCATCCTTGCCTCTATCTTGCCAACTAAGGAAGAGATTGAAGCTGAAATGTACGGAACAGGACCACGCAAACGCAAGGAAGCCCAAGCTATTGAAGACAATGATGGCTGGTTTTGGTGAGATTTAATAGGAAGTATTTATTATTTGCACTATGTTACTTAAAAGAAGCAGCATAAATGACTGAAAATCCCTTGTGGTTATTTAGCCACAAGGGATTTTGGTATTTAAGTATATTCTTTTCCATCTTGAGAGAGATGAATTACCTGATCAGCCATTTTCCAGATACTAGGATTGTGAGTTGCGATGATAATTGTTCTATTAGCATTACGAAGTTCAAGGAGAATTTCCATAATTTCCTTGGAATTTTTTGGATCTAGCGAGGCGGTAGGCTCATCGGCTAAAATTAAAGGAGGATTTTTCAGGATAATCTTAGCAAGCGCTACGCGTTGAGCTTCACCACCAGATAATTCATAGATTTTTTGGTTGAGACTTAGATAATCTAGTCTGACAGCTTGTAGTGCTTGAAGAAGAAGTCTCTCTTTTTCTTGTTTCTTGTTCTGTTTTTTGCCAATCAGTCCCAGCTCAAGATTTTCTCGAATGGTCTGACTTTCTAATAGTCCGAAGTTTTGGAAGAGATAACCTAGCTCGTTACGATAGAATTCCTCATTTTTTAGTGAAGTCAAAGACTTTCCTTTGTAAACGATTTCTCCTTTGTCGAAAGTCTCTAGTTTTGCAAGCATATTGAGCAAAGTGGTTTTTCCACAACCACTGTCTCCTATCAAAGCATACACTATACCACTTTGAAAATTCAGATTCAAGTCTGAAAAAATAATACGAGAACCAAATTGTTTCCAAATATGTTGCAATTCAATCATACTATCCTCCTTTGATAATGCTAGCATAGGTTTTACTTTCCTTCTTATCACAAATCTTCAATAAAAGAACGGCTAAACTTGAAAAGCTGAAAAATAGGATCAGGGTAATCCAGATATTCTTAGAAATAATGAAAGCTAGACCACTTCCAAGAAAGAGAGCTATTATTTGAGAAGTGATATATCTATTGTGTAATTCAAAGAAATAATAGCCTGCGATTTTTTTCAAGAATATGGTTTTGCGAAAGGCTTCAAAATAGAGCAGATTTAAACTTGTAAACAGCAAAATTGAAGTCAAAATAGCAAACATAGCACTCGCTAAGTTACTAAAAATTTCTATTTTAATTTTTTGATTTAACTGGAGATAGGTTTCCCTAGCAGACGATAGCCCTGAGACCATATGATCAAGTTGATAGTGTTTCAAGAGTTCTTGTGTCTGGTGGAGGTCTGTAAAATAGAGATATTCTAGATTTGTAAACCAGAAGATGGAGGAAGCCTTGCCAAGTGCTTTAGGAGAAAGCACAAGAAAGATGGGATTTGATAACCATTGATCATAAGCAATATGGGCGGTATTATAGAGAAATACATCATTTTTTTGATTGGTATAAGCTATACTAACTTCGACAGTTTGATTAGACTCGCTATTGTATAATCGGTTGGCTAACTCTTGTTGCAAGTTTGCTTTTATATCTTTTTCATTTTTTTGTAGTTCTTCTGGGAGTACGGCAAGAATCTGTCCATCTTTGAGGGTGCTGATTTTTTGAAAGATTTCTGATGATAATTCTATACCTTCCTTTTTGAAGTAGCTGGGCGTGACGTAGAGAATATTTTTTCCTTCCACACCATAAGGGTTATTTTCAGTTTCATTATGATTTGAGGTAGCTTGCTTAAGAGCTTGCTCAACTAGATTATGTTTAATAAGGAAGGCATTCTCATTATCTATAGCATGCTGAATAAAGTCAAACCATTTATCAGCATTTGTCTGCAGTTCATCTAAATTTTTCATCTGACTGGAACGCCCTGTTTGAAGAGTAACAACATTGGAGCGTTGTTCCCAAGTAGCTTGTCCAGCCTCATTTTTCTCAAGGATATGATAGTAAGTAGACATACGTCCAAATCCTACAATAACCAGTAGAATGGCAAGTACCTGACCAAAGTAGAGAATGCGTAGAATTGACTTGATTGGTAATTTTCCTTTGATGATAGAGAGGAGATGAACTTTTTTTAAAGAAATGGTAAAAAGAAAGGCAATTAGAAGACTAAGTAAGAGAAGTAGGCTATTGTAAAGAATAAAAAGTATTCCTAGAAAAGTCTGAACTTCATAAGGATATCCTAGGGAAATGAGCAAGACACTTGCTATCAGCAAAGCAGGTAGACCAAAAAGAAGGATATCAAGTCCGTCTCTTGCGAGAGAACGAAAGAAGAGATGGCTCAGTCGTTCTCCAGAAATCAATCGAATCCCTGACTGAGAGAGAGATTGAATTTGGCCAATAACAATCAAAGCTAAGAAAGTCAGCAAAAAGATTAACATACTGGTAAGCTGATTAGGTTGGGTAAAGAGGGCAAGTACAAAGGATACTCTGTCATTTTCAAATGCATTCGCTTTTTCTAGTCCAAGTTCTTTCAGATGAGTGGCCAATTCTTGACTAGTTAGGGATCCGCTGATAATATTGTAGTTGTTGAGAAGATCGCTCTTGTGAATGCTTTCTTGACTTGCTGGAGGCATCCAGTCTGGGAGTTTCCCATCTCCAAAAACTTCGTAGTAAGTTTGTGATTTTCCATCACTATCTACTTCCCAAATGGTTCTTGCGATAAGACTATTATGTTCTTTAGCAAGACTATTTAATTCTTCTTTAACGGTAGAATAATCTGCTTGCCCACTTAATACTGCTGCACCCGGGAACAGGATTTGTGGAAGAGAGTCTTTCCAAAAGGACAGAGTGGCAATGAGAAAGAAAGTTAAAAGAAGATTGCTGATGAAGAGAAAAACACGTTTCATAGGAACCTCTTTCTAAAAAGAGGGGCTGAACCTCCCTCCTTATAGCAGTGATACGAATGATAGTTTAGCACTTTTAAAAATAATTAGCAGAAAGCCAATTCTTTTAAAAGATGTTAAAGAAAGCCTTTTCATAATTTAATTTTACTATTATTTTAAGAATAAAACAAGCAATGACAGGACTTCTTATAGTAGCTATTTTCAAAAAAATTCCTCAATCTTACAAAAATGTAAGATTAAAGTCTCTTTTGTAAGGTTAGGTTATGGCAGGCCGCCTTTTTTTGCGATAAACTAGACTCATAAAGAACAAAGGAGCAAAAACATGAAAAGAATCTTACAAAAGAAAACAAGAAAACCAAGTCAAAAAGATATCGAGCGTGTTCAACTGGGATGCGCTATGATGCAAGCACAGTTTCAAATGATGGGATATTAAGAAGGAGAAAATCATGACACTTTTAGATGTAAAACACGTTCAAAAAATCTACAAAACACGTTTCCAAGGCAACCAAGTAGAAGCACTCAAAGACATTCACTTTACTGTAGAAAAGGGTGACTACGTTGCTATCATGGGAGAGTCTGGCTCAGGGAAGTCTACCCTACTCAACATCCTAGCAATGCTTGACAAACCAACTCGTGGTCAGGTTTACCTAAATGGAACAGACACAGCAACTATTAAGAATTCCCAGGCTTCAAGTTTCCGTCGTGAAAAGTTGGGATTTGTCTTCCAAGACTTTAACTTACTAGATACCTTGTCTGTTAAGGACAATATCTTGCTTCCGTTAGTTTTATCACGAAAATCCATTACGGAAATGATGAAGAAATTGGTAGTAACCGCTGAAAATCTGGGCATCAACCAATTGCAAGAGAAGTACCCTTATGAGATCTCAGGTGGTCAAAAACAGCGGGTAGCAGTAGCACGCGCTATTATCACCGAACCTGAAATTCTTCTTGCCGATGAGCCAACAGGAGCCCTTGACTCCAAGTCATCTGCGGCTCTTCTAGATGTTTTTGATGAAATCAATGAGCGTGGCCAAACTATTCTTATGGTAACCCACTCAACGGCAGCAGCCAGCAGGGCCAAGCGCGTTCTCTTTATCAAGGACGGCATTCTTTACAACCAAATCTACCGTGGAGACAAGACAGAGCGTCAGATGTTCCAAGAAATCTCTGATACTTTGACTGTTATGGCAAGCGAGGTGAATTAGTATGTTTCGATTAACCAATAAGTTAGCGGTTTCGAACTTAATCAAAAACCGCAAACTCTACTATCCCTTTGCTCTTGCTGTTCTCTTAGCTGTGACCATCACCTATCTCTTTTACTCACTGTCACTTAATCCTAATATTGGCAAGATCCGTGGGGGAGAAACTATCTCTATGACCCTCGCTCTCGGTATGGTGGTTGTTACCATCGCTTCTGGAATTATTGTCCTTTATGCCAATAGTTTTGTCATGAAGAACCGCTCAAAGGAGCTGGGTGTATATGGTATGCTGGGTCTTGAAAAGCGCCATTTGATCAGTATGGTTTTTAAGGAGCTTCTTATTTTTGGTTTCTTGACCTTGACAGCTGGTCTCGGCCTAGGAGCTCTCTTTGATAAGCTAATCTTTGCCCTTCTTCTGAAGTTGATGAAGATGAAAGTAGAGCTCGTTTCGACTTTCCAACCAATTGTCTTTATCCTAGTTCTCATTGTCTTTGGGGCAATCTTCCTAGGTTTGATTTTTATCAATGCCTTTCGCATCGCACGCATGAATGCCCTTCAGCTCTCTCGTGAAAAAGCCAGTGGTGAGAAAAAAGGACGATTCTTAGGTTTCCAAACCATTCTAGGTCTAATCAGTCTAGTAGCTGGTTACTACCTAGCAATAACAGTCGAAAACCCACTTTCTGCTGTTCTGATTTTCTTCGTAGCAGTTTTGTTGGTAATCTTTGGTACCTATCTCTTGTTTAATGCAGGGATCACAGTTTTCCTACAAATATTGAAGAAAAATAAGCGTTACTATTACCAACCTAATAACATGATTTCCGTATCCAATCTCATTTTCCGCATGAAGAAAAATGCGGTTGGTCTGGCGACGATTGCTATTCTCTCAACCATGGTCTTGGTGACTATGTCTGCTACAACGAGCGTCTTCAAGGCTTCAGAAACTTTCAAGAAAGTCATGAATCCGCATGATTTTGGGATTACAGGGCAGAATGTTGAAAAAGAAGATATAAATAAACTCCTAGACCAGTATGCTAGTGATAAGGGATTGACTGTTACAAAGAAAGAAGTCCTTACATACAGTAACTTTGGTGTGGCAAATCAAGAAGGTACGAAATTGACAATTTTTGAGAAAGGTCAAAATCGTGTTCAACCGAAAACTATTTTTATGGTCTTTGACCAAAAAGACTATGAGAATATGACGGGGCAAAAACTTGCACTTTCAGGTAAGGAAGTCGGATTGTTTACTAAAAACAAAGAACTTCAAGGACAGAAAGAACTGACTCTAAATGACCAGACCTATACAATAAAGGAAGAAATCAAAAAAGATTTTATTCTTGAACATGTCCCAAATCAGTACAATATCCTAACTTCGGATTATAACTATTTGGTTGTTCCTGACTTACAAGCCTTTCTTGAACAGCATCCTAACTCTTCCATCTTTAATCAATACTATGGGGGTATGAATGTAACAGCTAGTGAGGACGAGCAACTTAAAATTGCAGATGACTATTCAAAATTCGTCAACAACTTTAATAGAGAAATAAACAAAGAAGGAAGCTATGTTTACGGAAGCAATCTGGCTGATAGTAGTGCGCAGATGAGTGCTCTCTTTGGTGGAGTTTTCTTCATCGGTATCTTCCTCTCTATCATCTTTATGGTAGGAACAGTTCTTGTTATTTACTACAAACAAATCTCTGAGGGCTATGAAGACCGTGAACGTTTCATCATTTTGCAAAAGGTCGGACTTGATCAAAAGCAAATCAAGCAAACGATTAACAAACAGGTTCTAACTGTTTTCTTCCTTCCATTGCTCTTTGCCTTTCTACACCTTGCTTTTGCCTATCATATGCTTAGCCTCATCCTAAAAGTTATTGGCGTGCTCGATGCGACCATGATGTTGACCGTTACATTGTCCATCTGTGCTATCTTCCTCATCGTCTATGTTTTGATCTTTATGATTACCTCAAGAAGTTATCGCAAGATTGTGCAAATGTAAAAAAGATACCTCGATGCTGGTCGAGGTATTTCTTTTAGCTTAGATACTAAAGAGTTGTCCCAAGAGGAAGGTTACGCCCATGGTGAGAAGTCCGATACAGAGGTTACGGATCATAGCAGTTCTCGTAGGAGCTTTTCCTAATTTAGCACTGGTATAGCCAGTGACGAGAAGGGAAAGGGCTACGATAAGAACAGTTGCTGGAATACGATAGTCACTTGGAAAGACGGTGATCGAAAGCATAGGAGGAAGACTTCCCAGTACAAAGGCGATAAAGCTAGAGATAGCAGCATGCCAAGGGTTGGTAAACTCTTCGTACTCGATTCCATACTTTTCTTCTACCAAGGCTTTGAGTGGATTTTTTAAAAAGGCCTTGTTGGTCAAGAGTTGGGCGGACGTTTCACACTCACCATTTTGAAGGTAAGCAGCATAGAGGGATTGTTTTGCAGATTCGATATCCTTATCCAAGAGCAACTGTTCTCTAGCGACAGCGGCTTCTTCCGTGTCTTTCTGAGTCGATACAGAGACATATTCGCCACCTGCCATAGAAAAAGCACCAGCGAGGATAGCGGCCAATCCTGATAGAAAGATAATCCAGATATTGCTTGTCGCACTGGCAACACCGATAACGACTCCAGCGATGGAAATAATCCCATCATTGGCTCCCAGAACACCTGCGCGTAGGATATTGAGTCGGCCTGCAAAGTTTGCATCAATTTCATGTTTCATTTCTGTCATAGTCATCTCCTTTCTCTCCATTATAGAGAAAAGAATAGTGGAATACAAACTTTTTAAACTATCTGAAAAAAGTTCTACGATTCTAATTTTTAGGCCCTTTCTAATTTTACTGGAAAATGCTACTTCAAATTCTCAAATATTAAATTTTCTGACAATTTATTAAAAAATTAAGGAAAGGATGTTATAATGGAACGTAAAATAAATTCAGGCTTCCTGAACCAATAGGAGTATACAATGAAAAAACTAGGTTTTGTCCTTTTATCTTCAGCTTTGCTATTGACAGCATGTGCGGTCCGTTTTGAAAAATCAACCGATACAAATGATTCCTCTAAGGTGACAGCTTTATCAGATGATAAACAAAAATTACTTGATAAGGCAACCGCAGATTATAAGACTTTTGTTCAAGGACAAATTGACAAACTCTTAACGGATACAGAAGGCTTTGTCCAGCTTTTGAAAGACGGAAAATTGGAGGAAGCCAAGAAAGCTTATCCACTTGTTCGTATGGCTTATGAACGTTCAGAACCAATCGCTGAGAGTTTTGGTGAATCTGATGTTAAGATTGACTTTCGTCTAGCAGACTATGTTGATGAAAACAAGACTGAGGAAGGTTGGTCAGGTTTCCACCGTATCGAGCGCATCCTTTGGGAAGAAAACACAACTAAGGGAACCGAAAGTTATGGTGATCAGCTTGTCAACGATATCAAAGAGTTGAAGGCTAAGGTAGCGACTGTTGAAGTCGATCACAAGATTATGTTGACAGGGGCAGTCGACTTGCTCAATGAAGTGGCGACAAGCAAGATTACGGGTGAAGAGGAAATCTACTCTCATACAGATTTGTACAACTTCCGAGCTAATATCGAGGGAGCTGAAAAGATATTCCAACTCTTTAAACCTTTACTAGAAAAATCAGATGCTGATTTAGTCAAAGAATTAGAGGCTGATTTCAAATCTGTTAATAGCTTGTTGGACAAACATATGACAGACAAGGAACACTACAAACTTTATACAGACTTATCAAAAGAAGACACCAAAGAATTGGCTGAAGCCGTGACAAAACTTGGTGAACCTCTATCACAAATGGGCAAATTTCTTGATGGAGAATAGGCAGTATGACTAAGAAAGACGAAAATTTTTTTGAGAAAAAAATGGACCGTCGAGAATTTCTAAAAAAAGCGGGTATTGGAGGTGCTGGGCTAGCACTCGGTCTCTCCGGTGCCTCCGCTTTTTTAGCACCTAGGTTAGACAAACAGGAAAAAATCTCGTACGGTAATGAAAAGATCGACTTTTATGGGAAACACCAAGCGGGTATCACGCCCTCTATGCAGAAGAATATTTATTTTGTTGTCCTAGATTTGCATACGACAGATAAAGATAAGATTATCCAGCTTTTCAAGGATTGGACAGGTTATAGTAGCAAGTTGGTAGAAGGAGAATTGGTCAAAAAAGATGGTCAGAATGCCCTCTTGCCTCCTAGCGATACTGGAGAAACAGTGGGGCTAAATCCTCATCGTTTAACGCTGACTTTTGGTGTGTCTGCTAGTTTCCTGAAAAAGATGAATTTGGAGCACAAGCGTCCTCAACTTTTTAGGGATTTTCCACCCTTTCCAAAGGAGCAACTGCGTGAAAAATATACTGGGGGAGATATTGTTATCCAAGCCTGTGCAGATGATGAGCAAGTTGCTTTTCATGCTATTCGCAACCTCATTCGTAAAGGGAGAAATGCAGTGACCCTCCGTTGGAGCCAATCTGGATTTGCTGCTATTGGGGATCGTATGGAGACACCACGCAATCTTTTTGGTTTCAAAGATGGAACAGCCAATGTGACCAAAGAAAAGGATTTTGATCGTGTTGTCTGGGCCGACAGCAAGGACTGGATGGAAAATGGATCCTATATGGCCGTTCGTCGCATCCAGATGTTTCTCGATACCTGGAACCGAACCAATCTTGAAGAGCAAGAAAATACCTTTGGTCGTTATAAGGAAAGTGGCGCCCCCTTTGGTAAGAAGAATGAGTTTGATGAAGTAGATTTGAGTCTTTTACCAGATGATTCGCATGTTCGATTAGCCAAAGAGTAGATAAGCCACTCTTACGACGTTCCTATTCATACTCGGATGGAATTGATGATAAGACTGGACAATTTGACACAGGTTTACTCTTTATCTCTTTCCAAAAGGATCCAGATCATTTTGGAAAGGTTCAAACCAACCTCGGAGCTACAGACAAGATGAATGAGTATGTAACCCACATCGGTAGCGGTCTTTTTGCCTGCTTTGGTGGAGTAGAGAAAGGAGGCTATATTGGTCAGAAATTATTGGAAGACTAACATTTGTTTCTTGGCTTTGTCTTTTCTCTTGTTAGCTAGTTCTCCTGTCGGTGCGAAGAAAAGTCTGAGTTCTTATTTTGTAAAGATTACCGATGCCTCTCAGGCTGTAAAAAATGGAAATCAGGCAGAAGCCAAGGCCCTAGTTAGAGAAATGGCGACGGATTTTGAAAAAGTAGAACATGCTGATTCAGATGCTGGAAAGGCTGTCAAGGAGAAACTTGCACTGTCAGGGGAGATTAGTGAAGAAAATCTGACACAAATCTCTTCTGCCCTTCTAGCTTTTGAAAAAGAACAAAATCCAATAGATCTGAATTCGGAGAAGGAAAAACTTGTCAGTCGCTTAAGACCACGTTTTGAGACTTTGGATAAGGCAATTTCTTCAAAAGATATAGAGCAAGTCCGAGAAGCTTATAAAAAGATGAATTCAACCTGGACGATCAATGAGAGTGTTGTCCGTGACAACAGTACAGCTCATTATGGTCAAGTAGAAACAGCTATTTCTTTCTTACGGAGTAGCATTGAAACAGAGCCGACAGATTATGATGCTATCCAGTCTTCTTTTAACGACTTAAAAACTGCCATTGATAACTTCGTGACTGGCAAAGAAGTAGCGACAAGTTCCTCCAATCTAAATCTCAAAGATGGCATTTCCCTTCTCAAAAAAGCCTTGGAAGAATTTAAAGCTGGTAACCCGACGGCAGGGACAGCTGCCATGAAAGAGTTTATTACTATATGGCCAACTGTTGAAGGTTCTGTTAGCACGACCAATCCTTCCCTCTACACCCGAGTCGAAAGCGAAAGTCCTGTAATCATGGTCAAGGGAAGTGAGAAGGAATATCAAGAAAAATTAGAAAAACTGATTGCGGATTTATCTCAAATTGATACGACTGCAAGCTACAATGCTTTTGATGCCATGCTCATTCTCTTACGTGAAGGAGTAGAGGCCCTCTTAATCGTCATGGCCTTGGTCACAACATTAAAAGCAGCCAAGATGCGTAAAGGACTCAAGTGGGTATACGGTGGGGCCCTAACAGGTATCGTTGCGAGTCTAGTGATTGCATTTATACTACAAATTGCCTTTCCTGCAGTAACATCAGGGGCCAATCGTGAAATTATCGAAGGTGCTGTTGGCATTTTCGCAGTAGTGATGATGATTGTGATTGGTATCTGGCTTCACAGTAAATCCTCGGTCAAAAAATGGAATGACTTTATGGATTCGCAGATGAAAACTGTGACCAAGACAGGTTCATTCATTTCCATGTTTGCACTTAGTTTTCTAGCTGTTTTCCGTGAAGGAGCAGAGACCATTCTATTTTACGTAGGGATTTTACCGAAAATATCTCGTTTTGAGTTTATCCTAGGTATTTCTCTAGCTTTGTTAGTCTTGCTGATTATTGCATTTCTGATGAACAAGGCGAGTCAATTATTCCTACCTCATAAGGTCTTCTTTATCTTAACTTGGATGATTTATGCTCTTGCCTTCAAGATGCTTGGAGTTAGTGTGCATGCTCTGCAGCTGACAAATATGGCACCAAATCACCTGCTATCAAGTTTCCCAACTATCGACCTATTGGGCATCTATCCAAGTTGGGAAGGTTTAGGAAGTCAGCTAGTCTTCTTGATAATTGTTTTGGTTGTCACATTGAGACAGGGTGAAAAGTAGATGGATACAAAAGAATTGACAATAGTTGAACATCTGATAGAATTTAGAAAGAGGTTCATTGCTGTTATAGCCTGCTTTTCTATAGTCTTTTGTGGAGCTTTATTGTTTGCTGATCAGCTTTATTACTATCTGACTCGGTCCTTTAATCAAAAGTTGATTGTATTAGGTCCAAATGATATTCTGTGGATTTATTTGCGCTTAGCGAGCCTAATGTCCTTTACTATTACTCTACCTTTTACAGTTTATCAGATTTGGAGTTTTATCAAACCAGGATTGAAAACAGAAGAAGCAAGAGCAATCTTTGTCTATATTCCAGCTAGTTTTATTAGCTTCATACTTGGTCTGGCATTTGGATTCTACTTTGTGACACCAGCCTTACTTCAAGTTCTTTTAGGACTTGGGGAAGGATTATTTGAAACTCAATTAACAGCGCAGAACTACTTAGCCTTTGTTTTTCAAACAACCCTACCCTTGGGTTTCATCTTTGAATTGCCTGTCATCATCGCTTTTTTAACGTCGATTGGCTTGATTGGACCAGGTTTCTTAGTTGCTTATCGTCGTTACGCTTATTTTATTTTACTGGTGCTAGCTGTTATTTTGACACCAGCTGATTTTATCAGCGATCTAGCTATGACTGTTCCTTTAATCTCGCTCTATGAGCTTAGTATTGCAATTAGCAAGAGTATTGTAAAGAAAAAAATGAAAGGAGAAAAGAATGGGAATCTTACGTGATATCGGTGCTCCAGGATTGATTATCATTGTTTTAGGGGCACTCTTAATCTTTGGACCAAAACGGTTACCAGAACTTGGTGAATCAATCGGTAAAATGCTGTCTGAGTTTAAAAAGGCAGTTAAAGGAGTTGGTGACCAAGATCAGGAAAAGTAATCTATTCCATAATCATAAATAAAAACAAGAAAGTTAGGAACTGTAGCTGTCTAGGCCTAGGTGAGCAATTTCCTAGCTTTTTATTGTATTCTTAAAAATAATTTTAAGTTTTCTTTAAGGTTTGTATTATATTCTAAAAGACTCTATATTAACCGAATGTTGAGTAAAAAAATATAGAGGGAAATCTAATTTTATTTCTCAAATAGATCGTTTTCTGTCTTTTTTTCATGATGGAGGCAGATTGTGATATAATAGATGGTAATGAGTTTTTTAGAATAAACTAAAGGAGAATATATATGATCTATGCAGGAATCCTAGCCGGAGGAACTGGCACACGCATGGGAATCAGTAATTTACCAAAGCAATTCTTGGAGTTGGGTGATCGTCCTATTTTGATCCACACAATCGAAAAATTTGTCTTGGAGCCAAGTATTGAAAAAATTGTAGTTGGAGTTCATGGAGATTGGGTATCACACGCTGAGGACTTGGTTGACAAGTATCTTTCTCTCCACAAGGATCGTATCATTATTACCAAAGGTGGTGCTGATCGTAATAGCAGTATTGAGAAGATTATAGAAGCCATTGATGCCTACCGTCCAATTACTCCAGAAGATATTGTGATTACCCACGACTCTGTTCGTCCATTTATCACACTTCGAATGATTCAGGACAATATCACGCTCGCTCAAGATCATGATGCAGTTGACACAGTAGTAGAAGCGGTCGACACCATTGTTGAAAGCACTAATGGCCAATTTATCACGGATATTCCAAATCGTGCTCATCTTTATCAAGGTCAAACACCTCAGACTTTCCGTTGCAAGGATTTCATGGATTTGTATGGTTCTCTATCTGCTCAAGAAAAGGAAATCCTGACGGATGCATGTAAGATTTTTGTTATCAAAGGAAAAGACGTTGCCCTAGCTAAAGGGGAATATTCAAATCTTAAAATCACAACTGTAACAGACTTGAAAATCGCGAAAAGTATGATTGAGAAAGACTAAGGCTATGATTAATCAAATTTATCAACTGACCAAACCAAAGTTTATCAATGTAAAATACCAAGAAGAGGACATTGATCAGGAGAATCATATCCTTATTCGTCCAAATTATATGGCAGTTTGTCATGCAGATCAACGTTACTATCAAGGAAAACGTGATCCAAAGATATTGGCTAAAAAGCTTCCTATGGCTATGATTCACGAGTCTTGTGGAACTGTTATTTCAGATCCAACCGGGACTTATGAAATCGGTCAAAAGGTAGTTATGATTCCTAATCAACCGCCTATGCAGAGTGACAAGGAGTTCTACGAAAACTACATGATAGGGACCTACTTCCTATCTAGTGGTTATGATGGCTTTATGCGAGAATTTGTCTCTCTGCCAAAAGATCGTGTTGTGTCTTATAATTCCATTGAGGACACAGTTGCAGCTATTACCGAGTTTGTAAGTGTTGGTATGCATGCTATGGATCGTTTCTTGAATCTTGCCCACAGCAAGCGAGAGCGTATTGCTGTTATCGGAGATGGTAGTTTGGCCTTTGTGGTTGCCAATATTATCAATTACACT
Organism: Streptococcus oralis; assembly: GCF_016028255.1. Classification (NCBI taxonomy): domain Bacteria; kingdom Bacillati; phylum Bacillota; class Bacilli; order Lactobacillales; family Streptococcaceae; genus Streptococcus; species Streptococcus oralis. The sequence continues at coordinate 1,516,133 of NZ_CP065707.1, read as the reverse complement.
CTACCAGAAGCAGAGATTATCGTGATTGGCCGCCATTGGGAAAAATTGGAGCTTTTCTCTTTTGCAAAAGAGTGCTACATCACGGATAATATTCCCGAGGATCTGACCTTTGATCATGGATTTGAATGTTGCGGTGGTGATGGCACAGGACCAGCTATCAATGATCTGATTCGTTACATCCGACCTCAGGGAACGATTCTCATGATGGGAGTGAGTGAATACAAGGTCAATATCAATACACGAGATGCCTTAGAAAAAGGCTTGCTCTTGGTTGGTTCATCTCGCTCAGGACGCGTCGATTTTGAGAAGGCCATCCAGATGATGGAAGTCAAGAAGTTTGCGAATCGTTTGAAAAATATTCTTTATATTGAAGAACCAGTGAGAGAAATCAAGGACATTCACCGTGTCTTTGCTACAGACCTAAATACTGCTTTTAAAACAGTATTTAAGTGGGAAGTGTAGGAGATGGAGGTTAATTGTGGAGAAACTCATCAAAGAAAAAATTTCTTCTTTGCTATCTGATGAAGAGGAAGTCCTTAGTGTTGAACAACTGGGTGGCATGACCAACCAAAACTACTTGGTTAAAACAACCTCCAAACCTTATATCATTAAATTTTTCGGAAAAGGGACTGAAAAGCTCATCAATCGTCAAGATGAAAAATATAATCTTGAATTGTTGAAAGATTTGAATCTTGATGTCAAGAATTATCTTTTTGATATTGAGTCAGGAATCAAGGTAAATGAGTACATTGATTCTGCCACAACGCTTGATTCCACTTCAATCAAGACCAAATTTGAAAAGATTGCCCCGATTCTACAAACCATTCATGGATCTGGTAAAGAACTAAGAAGGGAATTTGCTCCGTTTGAAGAAATCAAAAAATACGAAATCCTGATTGAGGGAAATATCCCCTACACCAATTATGAAACTGTAAGAAAAAATGTATTTTCACTAGAGAAAAGGTTGGCTGATTTGGGTGTCGACAGAAAGTCTTGTCATATCGACTTGGTACCAGAAAACTTTATCGAGTCACCCCAAGGACGTATGTATTTGATCGACTGGGAATACTCTTCTATGAATGACCCGATGTGGGATTTGGCAGCTCTCTTTTTGGAGTCTGAATTTACAAATCAGGAAGAAGAAGATTTTCTAACCTACTATGAGAGTGACAAAACTCCAGTATCACGTGAGAAGATTCGTATCTATAAAATCTTGCAAGATACTATCTGGAGTTTGTGGACAGTGTACAAAGAAGCTCAAGGGGCTGATTTTGGAGATTACGGTGTCAATCGTTACCAAAGAGCTGTCGAAGGTTTGACTTATTATGGAGGTTAGGATGAAGAATAAAAATGGTGTCTCTTTCGGTCTGCTCTCGGGTATCTTCTGGGGACTAGGTCTGACAATTAGTTCTTATATCTTTTCAATTTTTACCAATCTTTCCCCCTTTGTGGTGGCGGCTGCTCATGATTTCTTGAGTATCTTTATCTTGTTAGCTTTTCTTTTGGTAAAAGAAGGAAAAGTTCGACTCTCGATTTTTCTAAATATTCGAAATGTCAGTGTTATTATCGGAGCCTTGCTAGCTGGACCTATAGGAATGCAAGCCAATCTTTATGCGGTTAAATATATCGGTAGTTCTCTTGCATCTTCAGTATCAGCTATCTACCCAGCAGTTTCTGTTTTACTAGCATTTTTCATTTTGAAACACAAGGTATCTAAGAATACTGTGTTTGGTATTTTGTTGATTATCGCTGGTATTATTGCCCAGACTTACAAAGTTGAGCAGGTTAATTCTTTTTATATCGGAATTCTTTGTGCATTAGTTTGTGCCATCGCCTGGGGAAGTGAAAGTGTCCTTAGTTCCTACGCCATGGAAAGTGAATTAAGTGAAATTGAAGCACTATTAATCCGCCAAGTAACCTCATTCTTGTCATATCTTGTCATTGTCCTCTTTTCTCATCATTCATTTGCAGAAGTAGCAGATGGGCAATTGCTGGGTTTGATGTTAGTCTTTGCAGCATGTAATATGATTTCATACCTAGCTTACTATATTGCTATCAATCGTCTGCAACCAGCAAAAGCAACTGGTTTGAACGTAAGCTATGTCGTTTGGACAGTATTGTTCTCAGCAATGCTTTTAGGAACACCACTCGATATGGTAACCATTATTACATCGCTTGTTGTCATGGCTGGTGTTTATATTATTATTAAAGAATAAAGGAGAATAGCGTGAAAGCAATTATCTTGGCAGCGGGGTTGGGAACTCGTCTGCGTCCTATGACTGAAAATACCCCCAAAGCCTTGGTTAAGGTCAACCAAAAACCCTTGGTAGAATACCAAATCGAATTTTTGAAAGAGAGAGGAATTGATGAGATTATTATCGTTGTTGGCTACCTCAAAGAACAATTTGACTACCTAAAAGAAAAATATGGTGTTCGTTTAGTCTTTAACGACAAGTATGCAGATTACAACAATTTTTACTCACTTTACCTTGTAAAAGAAGATTTAGCTAACAGCTATGTTATTGATGCGGATAATTATCTTTTCAAAAATATGTTTAGAAATAATCTTGAACGTTCTACCTATTTCAGTGTTTATCGTGAAGACTGTGAGAATGAATGGTTCTTGGTTTATGGTGATGACTATAAAGTTCAAGACATCATCGTTGATAGCAAGGCTGGTCGTATTCTGAGCGGCGTATCATTCTGGGATGCTCCAACTGCAGAAAAGATTGTTGGTTTTATTGACAAAGCCTATGCAAGTGGTGAGTTTGTTGATCTCTATTGGGAGAACATGGTTAAAGACAATATCAAGGAATTAGATGTGTATGTCGAAGAATTAGAAGGCAACAGCATCTATGAAATCGATAGTGTTAAGGACTATCAAAAGCTAGAAGAAATTTTATCTTCCATTAACTAAATAACATTAGAATTAGTAACAAAAAGACCCATTTTGGTCTTTTTTTGTTTGAAATGCACGAAAATAGAATTTAAAAAGATTGTTTGATAATGATTGTAATTAATTAAAAAAACACAATCAACAAAAAAGAAACAAAATAAAACAAAAAGTATTGACAACGATTTCATATAGTGTTATACTTATAACGTAAAAGTTAATTGAAAGAAGGGAAACTCTTATGGGATTAGATCATTTCTTTGACAAAAACCTGGTGTTTTGCTTAGAAGCGGATAATCAAGAACAACTCTTTGATCAGGTAGCAACCCTGTTGGAAGAACGAGAAATAGTGACTCCAACTTATCGTGAAGCCTTGATCACGCGTGAAAGGTCATTTCCAACTGGCTTAGATATGGAATTTCTGGGAAAGGACTTGCCAAATGTAGCGATTCCTCATACAGATATTGTTCACAATCTAGCTGAGAAAGTGGTGGTTGTTCGATTAGAAAAACCAGTAACTTTTCACAATATGATTGCTCCTGATAAGGAAGTGGAAGTATCTCTACTCTTCTTTATCATTAACAATTCAAGTTCGAGTCAAACCAACATTCTTGCTCAGTTGATGGACTTTTTCACAGGGAATAGCCATCTGGAAGATTTATCAAAAATTTCTAAACCAGAAAAACTTTATGCTTATATAGCTGAAGCGACAGCTTAATCTTGTCTATTAAAAAAATAAAATCGGAGGAAATCCTAATGATTAAAATTCTCGCTGCCTGCGGTGCAGGTGTTAACTCAAGTCACCAAATTAAAAGTGCTCTTGAAGAAGAACTCGCAAATCGCGGTTACGATGTTCACTGTGATGCAGTTATGGTAAAAGATGTGAATGAAGACCTTATGAAAGGCTACGATATCTTTACACCAATCGCTGCAACAGATCTTGGCTTTGAACCAGGTATTCCAGTTATCGAAGCTGGACCAATCTTGTTCCGTATTCCAGCAATGAGCGCTCCTGTATTTGACAATATTGAGGCAGCTATCAAAGAACACGGACTAAGTTAATTATTATTTTGTAAGATTCCATAAAAATAAAGGGAGGAACTATTATGGATGTCATTATCGAACTAGCCAATAAGATTTTCAAGCCAGTCTTGGAAATGGGTGGTCCTATCATCATGCTGATCATCTTGACAGTATTGGCCTTACTATTTGGAGTGAAATTCTCCAAAGCGCTTGAAGGTGGTATCAAACTTGCCATCGCCCTTACTGGTATCGGTGCTATCATCGGTATGCTCAACGGAGCTTTCTCAGCATCTCTTGCGAAATTCGTTGAAAATACTGGTATTCAATTGAACATCACTGACGTTGGTTGGGCACCACTTGCAACCATCACTTGGGGATCTGCTTGGACACTTTACTTCTTGCTTGTAATGTTGATTGTCAACGTTGTGATGCTTGCAATGAAGAAAACGGACACACTTGACGTCGATATCTTTGACATCTGGCACTTGTCAATCACTGGTCTTTTGATCAAATGGTATGCAGACAACAATGGTGTTAGCCAAGGAGTTTCACTTTTCATTGCAACTGCAGCAGTTGTCCTAGTAGGTGTTTTGAAAATCATCAACTCTGACTTGATGAAACCAACATTCGACGACCTTCTTAACGCACCAAGTTCATCACCAATGACTTCAACTCACATGAACTACATGATGAACCCAGTTATCATGGTTTTGGATAAGATCTTCGATAAAGTATTGCCAGGTCTTGATAAATATGACTTTGACGCTGCAAAATTGAACAAGAAAATCGGTTTCTGGGGATCTAAATTCTTTATCGGTTTCATTCTTGGTATCGTTATTGGTTTGATGGGAACTCCACACCCAGTTGCTGGTGTAGAAGGAGCCGATAAATGGGAACTTGTTATTAAAGGTTGGTTGAGCCTTGGTTTGACTGCCGGTGTCTGCTTGGAGCTCTTCTCACTTATCGGATCTTGGTTTATCGCAGCCGTAGAACCACTTTCACAAGGTATTACAAACGTTGCTACTAAACGTCTTCAAGGACGTAAATTCAACATCGGTCTTGACTGGCCTTTCATCGCTGGTCGTGCTGAAATCTGGGCTTGTGCCAACGTACTTGCTCCAATCATGCTAGTAGAAGCAGTGCTTCTTTCAAACGTCGGAAATGGTATCTTGCCACTTGCAGGTATCATCGCTATGGGTGTGACTCCAGCTCTCTTGGTTGTTACACGTGGTAAATTGCTCCGTATGATCATCTTCGGAACACTCTTGTTGCCACTCTTCCTTCTTTCAGGTACTCTTATCGCTCCATTTGCAACTGAACTTGCTAAGGGTGTAGGTGCCTTCCCAGAAGGTGTGAGCCAAACTCAATTGATCACTCACTCAACTCTTGAAGGACCAATCGAAAAACTATTTGGTTGGGCAATCGGTAATGCTACAACAGGTGATATCAAAGCAATCCTTGGTGCAGCAGCCTTCCTTGTATTCTATGTAGGTATCTTTGCTTGGTATAGAAAACAAATGATCAAACGTAACGAAGAATACGCAGCAAATGCTAAATAATTCGCTCCTATAAAATGTAAATTGTAAAAACTAGGTTGTCAATTTCCGATGTTGGGAGTGGCAACCTAGTTTTTTATAAACTATCAAGAAATCGGAGAAAATAATGGTAATTGAAATCAAATCAGACCAATTGACGGTCCAATTTAAAACTTTTGGTGGCGCCTTGTCATCAATCAAGGATCGAGATGGAATTGAGTATCTGTGGCAAGGAGATGCCACCTATTGGAGTGGGCAAGCTCCAGTACTTTTTCCAATCTGTGGCTCTTTGAGAGAGGATACAGCCTTCTATAGCCACGAAGATGGAACGGAGACGAAAGGAACCATTCCGCGTCATGGTTTAGTCCGTAAAAAAGAATTTGAATTAGTTGATCAAACAGAAAACAGTGTGACCTTTGCCATCGAAGATGATCAGAATAGCTATCAAAACTATCCTTATCATTTCCGCCTAGAAATCACTTATATTCTTACTGGCAAGACAGTACGAACTCAATACAAAATATTTAATAAAGACACTAGCAAGGTCATGCCTTACTTTATTGGTGGACATCCAGGATTTAATTGTCCTCTACTTGATGATGAAGTCTATGAAGATTACTATTTAGAGTTTGAGAAAGAAGAGACTTGCTCTGTTCCACGTCCTTTCCCAGAAACAGGAATGTTAGACTTCCAAGATAGAAGTCCATGGTTGGATTCACAAAAGGAAGTGGACCTCAGTTACGATCTATTTAGTGTTGATGCAGTGACCCTCGATGAGTTACAATCCAGAACAATTGCCCTTCGTTCTCGTAAGCATGAGAAGGGATTAAAAGTACACTTCCAAGAGTTCTCAAATCTCATCATCTGGTCAACCTTAAATAAGGGGCCTTTCATTGCCTTTGAACCATGGTCAGGCTTATCAACTTCACTTGAAGAAGGAGATCATTTAGAAGATAAGAAAAACGTTCGTCTCTTGGAACCCGGTCAAGTGGATCAAATTGGCTTTGATATTGAAGTCTTTTAGATTAAAAAATAAAACACAAAAACAAACATTAACTGTTGACTTTTTCTAAAAATAGGAGTATATTATGTTTGTAAGCAACAAATGATGTTTGTAACAAACAAATAATCACTTGTTATATTCTCTTTCGCGGAGAAAGTTTGTTTCTAGGAATTTGATTTCCTAGACTTGGATAAGCTATCGAACAGCTTATTCAATTAAATTGTCACTAAACTGCTAGAAAATCTTTTGTAGGTAAACTGCTAACTATATAAGTCTTTACTAGCCTAGAAAAATAAAAAGGAGTATACAATATGTCTATTGTTATCGGTGCAGATGCTGCAGGTTTGAGATTGAAAGAAGTTGTGAAAGACTTCTTGGAAAAAGAAAACTTCCACGTTGTGGATGTTACAGCTGAAGGTCAAGACTTTGTTGATGTGACTCTTGCTGTTGTTGCAGAAGTAAACAAAGAAGAACAAAATCTTGGTATCGTGATTGATACTTATGGGGCTGGTCCATTTATGGTTGCAACTAAGATCAAAGGAATGGTTGCCGCAGAAGTTTCAGATGAACGCTCAGCTTATATGACTCGTGGCCACAATAACTCACGTATGATCACTATGGGTGCACAACTTGTTGGTGATGAATTGGCTAAAAATATTGCTAAAGGATTTGTTAACGGTAAATACGACGGTGGCCGTCACCAAATTCGTGTTGATATGTTGAACAAAATGTGCTAATTAGATTACAGTAAGAAAGGTAAGTTAAAAATGAGAATTGCAATTGGATGTGACCACATCGTAACAGATGAAAAAATGGCGGTTTCAGAATTTTTGAAATCAAAAGGATATGAAGTCATCGACTTTGGTACCTATGACCACACACGTACTCACTACCCAATCTTTGGTAAAAAAGTTGGTGAAGCCGTTACAAGCGGTCAAGCTGATCTTGGGGTATGTATCTGTGGTACTGGTGTTGGTATCAACAACGCTGTAAATAAAGTTCCAGGAGTTCGTTCTGCCTTGGTTCGTGATATGACAACAGCTCTTTATGCAAAAGAACAATTGAACGCCAATGTTATTGGTTTTGGTGGTAAAATCACTGGTGAATTGCTTATGTGCGATATTATTGAAGCTTTCATCAAAGCTGAATACAAACCATCAGAAGAAAACAAAAAATTGATTGCGAAAATTGAGCACGTTGAAACTCACAATGCTCATCAAGCAGATGCAAACTTCTTTACAGAATTCCTTGAAAAATGGGATCGCGGTGAATACCACGACTAAGAGGTGACGCATGATTTTAACAGTCACAATGAATCCATCCATCGATATTTCCTATCCTTTGGATGAATTGAAAATTGACACTGTCAACCGTGTGGTGGACGTGACCAAGACAGCTGGTGGTAAAGGTCTCAATGTTACACGAGTTCTTTCAGAATTTGGTGATTCTGTTGTTGCTACCGGTTTGGTCGGTGGTAAACTTGGTGAGTTTTTAGTAGAGCATATCGATGATAAAGTAACGAAACGTTTCTTCTCCATTCAAGGAGAGACTCGTAACTGTATCGCTATTCTCCACGGAGACAACCAAACAGAAATCCTTGAAAAAGGGCCTGAAGTTTTGGAACAAGAAGGGCAAGATTTCTTGGTTCATTTCGAAAATCTTCTTGATACTGTGGAAGTAGTTGCCATCTCAGGTAGTCTGCCAGCAGGTCTTCCAGTTGACTACTATGCAAACTTGGTGGAGCTTGCCAATCAAGCAGGGAAGCCTGTAGTCTTGGACTGCTCTGGTGCTGCCCTTCAGGCGATTCTTGAATCACCACATAAACCAACAGTAATTAAACCAAATAACGAAGAATTGTCTCAGCTTCTAGGAAGAGAAGTTTCTGAGGATTTGGATGAATTAAAAGAAGTTCTTCAAGAGCCTCTATTTGCAGGGATTGAGTGGATTATTGTTTCACTTGGAGCAAATGGTGCTTTTGCAAAACATGGTGACACTTTCTATAAAGTAGATATTCCAAGAATTCAGGTAGTTAATCCAGTTGGATCTGGTGATTCTACTGTGGCAGGGATTTCATCAGGACTTCTTCATAAGGAATCTGATCGTGAACTCCTCATCAAGGCCAATGTCCTTGGTATGCTCAACGCTCAAGAAAAGATGACAGGTCATGTCAATATGGCCAACTATCAGGCTCTATATGAACAATTAATAGTAAAAGAGGTATAAAATGGCTTTAACAGAAAACAAACGTGCATGCTTAGAAAAACTCTCAGATGAAAATGGAATCATCTCAGCTCTCGCCTTTGACCAACGTGGTGCTTTGAAGCGCCTCATGGCTCAATACCAAACAGAAGAGCCAACAGTTGCTCAAATGGAAGAACTCAAAGTCTTGGTAGCAGATGAATTGACAAAATACGCATCATCTATGCTTTTAGACCCAGAGTATGGACTTCCAGCTACAAAAGCTCTTGCACCAAATGCTGGTCTTCTCCTTGCTTATGAAAAAACAGGATACGACACAACTAGCACCAAACGCTTGCCTGACTGCTTGGATGTTTGGTCTGCAAAACGCATCAAAGAACAAGGTGCGGATGCAGTCAAATTCTTGCTTTACTACGATGTAGACAGCTCTGACGAACTCAACCAACAAAAACAAGCCTACATCGAACGTATCGGTTCAGAGTGTGTGGCGGAAGACATTCCATTCTTCCTTGAAATCCTCGCTTACGATGAAAAGATCGCTGACGCAGGTTCTGCAGAATACGCTAAAGTGAAACCACACAAGGTTATCGGTGCTATGAAGGTCTTCTCAGACCCACGCTTCAACATCGATGTTTTGAAAGTAGAAGTTCCAGTCAATGTTAAATACGTTGAAGGATTTGGCGATGGTGAAATCGTTCATACTCGTGAAGAAGCAGCAGCCTTCTTCAAAGCACAAGATGAAGCGACTAACTTGCCATACATCTACTTGAGTGCGGGAGTATCAGCAAAACTCTTCCAAGAAACACTTGTATTTGCCCACGAATCAGGTGCAAACTTCAACGGAGTTCTTTGTGGCCGTGCAACCTGGGCTGGATCAGTTGAAGCCTACATCAAAGACGGTGAAGCAGCAGCTCGTGAATGGCTACGTACAACAGGTTTTGAGAACATTGACGAACTCAACAAAGTTCTTCAAACAACAGCGACTTCATGGACTGAACGCGTGTAAGCAAGTCCTCCTAGGCTAGGAACATGAATCTAAAAAAATTTTAAAAAAAGTTGTATGTAAAGGTTTACAAAATAACTGACTTGTGCTATACTTAAATCATAAGTTAATACAAGGTGAGTGTTACTAAGTAATATTAGGCATGATCACAGGTGGATTAGAAATCAAAGGATTTTCTAGTTCATTTGTGGTCATTTTTTGTATTCATATACCTTTAAGATATAAAAGGAGGTTGACATGTATCGAATTCTAAATCCAATGAATCACAATGTTTCACTTGTCAGAAATGACAAAGGAGAAGAGGTGATTGTAATTGGTAAGGGGATTGCATTCGGAAAGAAGAAGGGGGATTTGATTGCTGAAAATCAGGTTGAGAAAATCTTTCGGATGAAGACCGAAGAGTCCAGAGAAAACTTTATGGCTCTGCTCAAAGATGTCCCGCTTGATTTTATCACAGTGACCTATGAGATTATTGATAAGCTTTCTAAGAAATATCATTATCCGATTCAAGAGTATCTCTATGTGACCTTGACAGATCATATTTACTGTTCTTATCAAACTCTAACACAAGGAAGGTACAAGGATAGCAATCTGCCAGATATTTCTGCCAAGTATCCTATCGCTTTTCAAATCGCAAAGGAAGCCTTTGAAATCTATCGTCAGAAGTTGACAGATCATTTCCCTGAGGATGAAATTATTCGGATCGCTTATCATTTCATCAATGCCGAAGGGGAAAATGAAGTCCAAGTGGTTGAGTCGATTGATAAGAGGAAAGAAATTCTCAGGAATGTTGAAGAAGTGCTAAAGGGTTATGCAATTCAACGAACCAAAGAGAATAATCATTTCTATGATCGTTTTATGATTCATTTGAATTATTTCTTGGATTATTTAGACCGTTCCAGAGATGATAATCAATCGCTTCTAGATATGGAAGACCATATCAAACAATCCTATCCAAAGGCATTTGAGGTTGGCTCCAAGATTTATGATGTGATTACGCAACATACTGGTCTTGATTTGTATAAGAGTGAGCGAGTTTATCTAGTTCTACATATACAACGTTTACTGTCATAAGATTTATCAAATAATATATAAGGAGGATTCTATCATGAATAGAGAAGAAGTAACATTATTAGGTTTTGAAATTGTTGCCTATGCTGGCGATGCTCGATCAAAACTATTGGAAGCCTTAAAGGCCGCTGAAGCTGGTGATTTTGCGAAAGCGGATAGCTTAGTTGAGGAAGCTGGTGGCTGTATCGCCGAGGCTCATCACGCGCAAACAAGTCTGTTGACCAAGGAGGCAGCTGGTGAGGATTTGGCTTATAGTGTGACCATGATGCACGGCCAAGATCACTTGATGACAACTATCTTGCTCAAAGATTTGATGCACCATTTAATCGAACTCTACAAGAGAGGAGTTAAGTAATGAACAAACTAATTGCTTTTATCGAGAAAGGAAAGCCTTTCTTTGAAAAACTGTCTCGTAATATCTACCTTCGCGCTATTCGTGATGGTTTCATTGCTGGAATGCCAGTTATTCTCTTCTCAAGTATCTTTATCTTGATTGCCTTTGTTCCGAACTCATGGGGTTTTAAATGGTCTGATGAAGTTGTAACCTTTCTGATGAAACCTTACAGCTATTCAATGGGAATTTTGGCTCTCTTGGTTGCTGGTACAACTGCCAAGTCATTGACGGACTCAGTCAACCGTAGCATGGAGAAAACCAACCAAATCAACTATATGTCAACACTATTGGCAGCTATTGTTGGTTTGTTGATGTTGGCAGCTGATCCGATTGAAGGTGGTTTCGCGACAGGTTTCCTTGGGACAAAAGGGTTGCTTTCAGCCTTTCTTGCGGCCTTTGTGACCGTAGCCATCTATAAGGTTTGTGTTAAGAACAACGTCACTATTCGTATGCCTGACGAAGTTCCACCAAATATCTCACAAGTCTTTAAAGATGTGATTCCATTCACTCTATCAGTGGTTTCTCTTTATGCTCTTGATTTACTAGCTCGTCATTTTGTTGGTGCAAGCGTAGCTGAATCAATCGGTAAATTCTTTGCACCATTATTCTCTGCTGCTGATGGTTATCTAGGTATTACGATTATCTTTGGTGCCTTTGCCTTCTTCTGGTTTGTTGGTATCCATGGCCCATCTATCGTTGAACCAGCAATCGCAGCTATTACCTATGCAAATGCCGAAGTCAACTTGAACCTTCTCCAACAAGGGATGCATGCAGACAAGATCCTTACTTCAGGTACACAAATGTTTATTGTTACCATGGGTGGTACAGGTGCGACACTGGTTGTTCCATTCATGTTCATGTGGTTGACCAAATCGAAACGTAACCGTGCGATCGGACGTGCATCAGTAGTGCCAACCTTCTTCGGTGTGAACGAACCAATCCTGTTTGGTGCACCACTTGTCTTGAACCCAATCTTCTTTATTCCCTTTATCTTTGCGCCAATTGCCAACGTATGGATCTTTAAATTCTTTATTGAAACGCTTGGTATGAACTCATTTACAGCCAACCTTCCTTGGACAACACCAGGTCCGCTCGGTATTGTTCTCGGTACAAACTTCCAATTCTTGTCATTTGTACTTGCTGCTTTGTTAATTCTTGTTGACGTAGCCATTTACTATCCATTCCTCAAGGTTTATGATGAACAAATCCTTGAAGAAGAACGTTCTGGTAAAGCTAATGATGAATTGAAAGAAAAAGTAGCAGCAAACTTCAATACTGCCAAAGCAGATGCTATTCTTGAAAAAGCAGGTGTAGAAACAGCGCAAAACACAATCACAGAAGAAACAAATGTTCTCGTTCTCTGTGCAGGCGGAGGTACAAGTGGTCTCCTTGCAAATGCTCTAAACAAAGCAGCTGCAGAGTACAAGGTTCCTGTTAAAGCAGCAGCTGGTGGCTATGGTGCTCACCGTGAAATGTTGCCTGAGTTTGATCTGGTTATCCTTGCTCCTCAAGTTGCTTCAAACTTTGAAGACATGAAGGCCGAAACCGACAAACTTGGTATCAAACTTGCCAAGACAGAAGGTGGGCAATACATTAAATTGACTCGCGATGGAAAAGGCGCTCTTGCCTTTGTTCAAGCGCAGTTTGAAGAATAAAAGGTAAATAGCGAAGAAGTGAGATGGAGGAACTCCTCCCAACTATATCTCCATCTCATTTCTATTTCTTGAAAGGTGAATCAAATGACAAAAACACTTCCAAAAGACTTTATCTTTGGCGGAGCAACAGCAGCCTATCAAGCAGAAGGTGCGACCAATACCGATGGTAAAGGACCGGTTGCCTGGGACAAATACCTCAAAGATAACTACTGGTACACTGCTGAACCAGCCAGTGATTTCTACCACAAATACCCAGTTGACCTCAAACTAGCAGAAGAGTATGGTGTCAATGGTATCCGTATTTCAATCGCTTGGTCACGTATCTTTCCAACTGGTTACGGGAAAGTCAATGCCAAGGGAGTTGAGTTCTATCACAAGTTGTTTGCAGAGTGCCACAAACGTCATGTTGAGCCCTTTGTAACTCTTCATCACTTTGATACGCCAGAAGCTCTACATTCAAATGGAGATTTCCTGAATAGAGAAAACATTGATCACTTTGTGGATTATGCAGCCTTCTGTTTTGAAGAATTTCCTGAAGTTAACTTTTGGACAACCTTTAATGAAATTGGGCCAATTGGTGATGGTCAATACTTGGTTGGGAAATTCCCTCCAGGTATTCAGTACGACCTTGCCAAAGTCTTCCAATCTCATCACAATATGATGGTGTCGCATGCGCGTGCAGTCAAGCTATATAAAGATAAAGGCTATAAAGGTGAAATTGGTGTGGTTCACGCCCTGCCTACCAAGTATCCTCTGAATCCTGAAAATCCTGCAGATGTCCGTGCAGCCGAGTTGGAAGATATTATCCATAACAAGTTTATCCTAGACGCGACTTATCTAGGACGATATTCCGAAGAAACCATGGAAGGTGTCAACCATATCTTAGCAGTCAATGGTGGAAGCTTAGATCTGCGTGAAGAAGACTTCGTAGTCCTAGAATCTGCAAAAGACTTGAACGACTTTCTTGGAATCAATTACTATATGAGTGATTGGATGCAAGTCTTTGATGGAGAAACTGAAATTATCCATAATGGTAAGGGTGAGAAAGGAAGCTCTAAATACCAAATCAAAGGCGTTGGTCGTCGTGTAGCTCCTGATTATGTCCCACGTACCGATTGGGATTGGATTATCTATCCTCAAGGTTTGTATGACCAAATTATGCGAGTGAAGAAAGATTATCCTAACTACAAGAAGATTTACATCACTGAAAATGGACTTGGTTATAAAGATGAGTTTGTGGATGGGACAGTCTACGATGATGGACGGATTGATTATGTTAAGAAACATATGGAAGTGATTGCAGATGCCATCTCTGATGGAGCCAATGTCAAAGGCTACTTTATCTGGTCGCTGATGGATGTCTTTTCTTGGTCAAATGGTTACGAAAAGCGTTATGGACTCTTCTATGTTGATTTTGAAACTCAGGAGCGCTATCCAAAGAAATCGGCTCACTGGTACAAGAAACTAGCTGAGACACAATTTATTGATTAAAATTCAACAAAAATTCCCCACCAAAAGGTAGGGGAATTTTTATGGTTTTGATAAAAGAATGGTTGTTTGTTTCGACAGTTCTTCAAATGTCTCCTGACTCAGTTTGGAATCTGAAACGATGGTATCAATCTCTGAGATATTGTAAAAAGTGTAAAAATCAAACTTATTAAACTTACTGTGGTCTGCCAGTAAGTATTTTTTATTGGCATTGTTCAAGGCGATTCGCTGTACCTCGCCCTCTTCTTCACTGAAAGTAGCAATTGCCTTATCCTTAATACCATTACAACTTACAAACGCCTTAGAAAACTGAAGGTTGGTCAAATCCTGCAAGGTAAGTGTCCCCACAAAAGCACCAGTGATGGAGCGATAATTTCCACCAATCAAAATCAGATCTGTTAGTTTTCGTTCGTTTAGGATGAGAAAAACAGGAAGACTGTTTGTTACAACACGAATATTATCAATTGGGAGTTCACGAGCAAAGCATTCTAAGGTCGTACCTGGTCCAATAAAAATAGTCTCACCTTCGTCAATCAAATGACCCGCAAAACGGCTAATTTCTTGTTTTTCAGCAATCTGCAAGCCTTGTTTTTCGACATTTGAGCGTTCGTTGCTTAAGAGAGAACCTGTACGAAGTTTTTCAGCGCCACCGTGCACACGAACCAGCAAATCCTTATCTGCCAATTCTTGTAAGTATCGACGGGCTGTCATATCTGACACATCAAGACTATCCATAATCTCTTTTACAGTAATAGTGCCTTTTGTGTTTACTGCTTCTAGAATACTATCTAGTTTTTCTTGCTTTAGCATCCTTATCACCTCGATTTCTACTATTATTATCTTACCATAAAATTCTCAATCATTCAAATAGAAAAAAACAAAATAAAACAAAAACAAAAATATCATGGTTGTTTTAAACAAACCATGATATTTTGAATGATTGGCCAAATTAGTCTAAACCGTAGTTGTAATCCTCGTCTTGCATGGCTTCAACTTCACCAAGGAGGTAACCATTTCCGACTTGAGAGAAGAAGTCGTGGTTAGAAGTTCCTGTTGAAATTCCGTTCATAACGATTGGATTGACATCATCAGCTGAATCTGGGAAGAGCGGGTCTTGTCCTAGGTTCATAAGGGCCTTATTGGCATTGTAACGAAGGAAAGTTTTAACTTCCTCAGTCCAGCCAACACCGTCATAGAGGCTTTCTGTATAGCCCTCTTCGTTCTCGTAGAGGGTATAGAGCAGGTCGTACATCCATTCTTTGAGCTTTTCTTGCTCTTCTTCAGGTAATTCGTTGAAACCAAGTTGGAATTTGTAACCAATATAAGTTCCATGAACAGACTCATCACGGATGATCAGTTTGATGATTTCCGCAACGTTGGCCAGTTTGTTGTTACCGAGATAGTAGAGGGGGGTAAAGAAACCAGAGTAGAAGAGGAAGGTTTCAAGGAAAACACTGGCAACTTTCTTTTCAAGTGGGCTACCATTGAGATAGATTTCATTGATAATTTCCGCTTTTCTTTGTAGGTAGGGGTTAGTGTTGGTCCATTCAAAGATTTCTTCGATTTCAGCCTTGGTATTCAAGGTTGAAAAGATAGAAGAATAGGATTTTGCGTGGACAGATTCCATAAATTGGATGTTATTGAAAACAGCTTCCTCATGTGGTGTACGGATGTCTGCGCGAAGTGCTTGAACCCCTGTTTCAGATTGCATGGTATCCAAAAGGGTCAAACCACCAAAGACTTTTCCAACCAAGTCTTTTTCTTTGTTTGATAATTTTCTCCAGTCGTCTAGGTCATTTGACAAGGGGATACGCGTATCGAGCCAGAATTGCTCCGTCAGCTTTTCCCAAGTTGATTTGTCGATGACATCTTCGATGGCATTCCAGTTAATGGCTTTGTAGTAAGTTTCCATGTTTATAATCTCTCGTTTTTTTGAATTCTTTTTTGAGACAAATACTTTCCTGCTACTGAACTACCTTTTCGTAGTGCATCAGAAGCTATTGTATTAGTTTCGTTTTCTAAAGTTTCTTTTTCTTTTTTAAGATAGGATATTCTCTTTTTATCTTGTGAGTGTAACTCATTTAAAACAGAGTTTTCAAATCTCAATCTATCATATTCTCTTTTCTTTTTACTGAATCCAAACATATACTTCTCTCCTAATTTGAAAAGTTAAGCTGTAAATTTGAACAATTTAGAATAAAAAATTAAATCACACAGCTTTCACATTGGTTAGCACCGACTTCTCCACCGTCGTCTGTAAAGGTACGGACGTAGTAGATAGACTTGATCCCCTTGTTAAAGGCATAGTTACGAAGGATAGACAAGTCACGTGTTGTTTGTTTGTTTTCTTTCTTCCATTCGTAAAGACCTTTTGGAATGTCGCTACGCATGAAGAGAGTGAGTGAAAGTCCTTGGTCCACGTGTTCAGTTGCAGCCGCGTAAACATCAATCACCTTACGCATATCCATGTCGTAGGCAGAAGTGTAGTAAGGAATCGTTTCTGTTGACAAACCTGCAGCAGGATAGTAGATCTTACCGATTTTCTTCTCTTGGCGTTCTTCGATACGTTGCGTAATCGGGTGGATAGAAGCCGAAACATCATTAATGTAGCTGATAGAACCATTTGGCGCTACAGCAAGACGGTTTTGGTGGTAAAGACCATCTGCTTGAACCTTTTCGCGAAGTTCAGCCCAGTCAGCAGCGCTTGGAATAAAGACATCTTTAAAGAGTTCTTTAACACGGTCTGATTTTGGAACAAATTCGCCAGTTACATACTTATCGAAGTAGCTTCCGTTAGCATAGTCTGATTTTTCAAAGTTGTGGAAGGTGATACCACGTTCGCGCGCAATATTGTTTGACTCCACCAAGGTCCAGTAGTTCATAAGCATAAAGTAGATGCTTGTAAATTCAATTGACTCAGGAGATCCGTATTCGATGAGTTGTTGGGCAAGGTAACTATGAAGTCCCATGGCACCAAGGCCAAAGGTGTGAGCCAAACTGTTTCCGTGGTCGATAGTAGGAACAGCTACTATGTGTGAACTATCTGTAACGAAAGTCAAAGCACGAACCATAGCACGGATAGAACGACCAAAGTCTGGTGAGGTCATCATGTTGACCACGTTTGTTGATCCAAGGTTACATGAAACGTCCGTTCCCATTTGAAGGAATTCCTGAGCATCGTTGATCAAGCTTGGTTCTTGAACTTGAAGAATCTCAGAACACAAGTTACTCATGATAATCTTACCATCAACTGGATTTGCACGGTTAGCCGTATCAATGTTGACTACATAAGGGTAACCAGACTCTTGTTGCAATTTAGAGATTTCAGTTTCCAAATCACGCGCTTTGATTTTTGTCTTGCGGATATTTGGATTTGCAACCAATTCATCGTATTTCTCAGTGATGTCGATGTAGTTGAACGGCACACCATATTCAAGCTCTACAGAGTATGGGCTAAAGAGATACATTTCTTCATTTTTTCGAGCCAATTCGTAGAATTTATCGGGTACTACAACACCGAGTGAAAGGGTCTTAACCCGAACTTTTTCATCAGCATTTTCTTTCTTGGTTGAAAGGAAAGCGATGATGTCAGGGTGAAAGACGTTGAGGTAGACAACCCCAGCACCTTGACGTTGCCCGAGTTGGTTTGAGTAAGAGAAGCTGTCTTCAAAAAGCTTCATAACTGGTACGACACCAGAAGCAGCACCTTCATAACCTTTGATAGGAGCTCCGGCTTCACGAAGGTTGCTGAGGGAAATTCCCACACCACCACCGATACGTGAAAGTTGAAGAGCTGAGTTGATGGAACGTCCGATAGAGTTCATATCATCAGTCACCTGAATCAAGAAACAGGATACCAACTCCCCACGACGAGCACGTCCAGCATTCAAGAAGGAAGGAGTAGCAGGTTGGTAGCGTTGGTGGATGATTTCATTGGCAATATCAGTCGCAATCGCCTCATCACCGTCAGCGAAATAAAGCGCATTAAAGAAGACGCGGTCTTCCATGCTTTCAAGGTAATATTCACCGTCATTAGTTTTCAAGGCGTACTGATTGTAAAACTTGTAGGCAGCCATGAATGATTTGAATTGGAAGTTTTGATCCTTGATAAATTGATGCAATTCTTCCAAAAACTCTGGACGGTACTTCTTGAGAAATGCAGTTTCGATATAGTTATGTTCAATGAGGTAGTTGATTTTATCAGTGATTGAATCAAAAACCATGGTATTTGGAACCACATTTTCTTTAAAGAAGGCATCCAAGGCATCCTTATCTTTATGAAGCATGATTTGTCCATTAACAGGACGGTTGATTTCGTTATTGAGACGGAAGTAAGTTACGTCCTCAAGATGTTTTAATCCCATAAAATTTCCCTTATCTAATTACAAAAGAAAGGCTTCTAAGTTAGCCCTAGAAGCGAGTTTCTTCTGGATGATGTACTAAGATTATGCTAATTGTTTCAGTTTTCCTGGTTGGAAGCCTGAAAAGACTTCAGTTGGTGTTTGGATAACAGGAGCAGCACTGAAACCGAGCTCTTTAACTTGATCGATATACTCAGGTTGCTCGTCGAGATTGATCTCACGATAAGCGACATTGTTGCTATCCAAGAAACGTTTGGTCATTTTACATTGTACACAATTATTTTTAGAATAAACCGTTACCATTTCGTAACTCCTCATAAAATTTGATTACTTTCTTAGTATATCAGAAAAAAAAACTTTGTCAAACTTTTTAAACTAAATCTTGTGCCTAAAAGTTACAGTTTTAAAATTAAAATACAAGATATAGTGGTTTTTGAAAGAAGTTGAAAATAGCAAAAATCGTAAGAGCATGAATAAGTTTAGCGGAGACAATGCTTTAACAAAACTGAAACTGTAATATTAATGAAAAAAAGAAAGTCTCTGCACAAGATGTCCCTATATTTTGTATTAAAATATTTAAAAGATAACTAAAATGAAGATGTTAGATTATACTGCATTCATCCAAATAGATTATGAATTTCGTATTCTTGATAGAGAGTATATAACTGTAATTTTTGGGAAGTATTCGCTTTATGTGGTATACTAGTAGTGACCATAGAACTTATAGATAGGAATAAATTTAAAAATGAAGCTATGAAAAGAGTTTATAGCGATTACGATATTTAGGTATATAGACTATTTAAAAAATATAAAAGACAGTAGATGAGTTAGATAAATGTTGAATATGCAAAAACTATTAGAATAGAGTTATTCACTTTAGAAACTTATACTTACTGTGGAAATATATAGTATAATGTTGTTAGGGAAATAGGATTAATAGATTAATAAATGAAAGAATGCAAATCAGGAGGTGCGTAGTGAAAGAAAACGAGGTTATTTTAAAACGGCAATCTACTCGCGTATTTTTTAAGAATGGGGATACGGATTTTTTCTTTAATTGGTTGCTAGGAATCGGTGAAGTTTTTGGCTTCTCTCATGGAGAGCTGTATTATCTTGCTCAAAAGTTAGGTAATTCACCAAAACCTGATGACTGGAAAAATGAGTTTTTATCACATGTGAACTATCTTGAACAAAAGGTTAGTAATTTAGGTTTGAGTGAACAAACAAAGGCGCAGTATTATCTCGCACAGACCTACTCACTTCGATCGGCAATCCAGTTTACTGATCCATTTTCTGCCGAATACTTACCTATCGTTTGTCAAATGGAGAAGGCGTTCTCTAGTGCAATTCATTCACTAGGTACACCGATTGAAAAACTAACTATTGCTTATCAGGATTCCTACTTGCCTGGTTATTATCTTCATAGCGGTGATAATTGCCCAACGCTGATTATGATCGGTGGAGGTGATACTTATCGCGAAGATTTATTTTATTTTGCAGGATATCCTGGATGGATACGAAATTATAATGTTTTAATGGTTGATCTTCCTGGTCAAGGGAGCAATCCTAGTAGAGGGCTAATCTTTGGTGTGGATGCCTCTATTCCAATTTCATTATGCATAGACTGGTTGGAAAATAGAAATCCTAAACTAAATTATTTAGCCATTTATGGTGTCAGCGGAGGGGGATATTTTACCGCACAAGCTGTCGAAAAGGATCCAAGAATTCATGCTTGGATTGCTAGTACCCCTATTTACGACGTTGCAGAGCTCTTCAGAAAAGAATTCGGATCAAGTTTGAAAGCACCTAGTTGGTTAATAAATGCCATTTTAAAATTAGCTGGAAATTTGAATGAATCAGCAAATTTGAATCTTAAAAAGTATGCATGGCAGTTTGGTACTTCTGATTTTAAGAGTGCTATTGATGATGTATTTAACTATGCAAAGATTGTAGATTATCAAAAAATTCAATGCCCATGCCTGTTTATCATGGGAAAGGGTGAGGGTGCTGAACTGCAGCATCAAACTAAGGTAATTTATGAATCACTTAAATCTAAAAATCAACAAACTAAACTTCAAGTATTTGAGGCGGAAAGTGGTGCGGACGCTCATTGCCAAGTCAATAATTTAAGACTCGCCCATAATGTCGTTTTTGATTGGTTGGATACTTTATTTGAATGGAATCAATCAAAGTTTTAGTTCTACTTATACTATTTAGATATATCTACATTTTTACTGTTAGGTGCTACAAGCCTATTTTACTTTAAGTAGCAAATTGAATAAATTCTCTACTGTTGATGGTAAGAGTAGGTTTTAGAATTTCAGTATTTGATGAAGTCTTTTCAAATAATAGGTTGGCTGAGTTATATTAATTATAACTAAATAGTATTATTTTTTTCATTATTTACTAGGATTGTCTTCTGATTGATATTAAGAGAAAATAGCTTTGAAAATTGAATTTTGATGATAACATTTTTGAACAATTAGTGTTTAGATATGCTATTTAATTGCTAGAGTGCTCATTATAATAGAAAAAGAAGTAATTTCATTTTCAGTAAAAGTCCATAAAATACTTGAAAAATTATCTTGAAGATGATATAATACAGTCTTGTAAGGGTTATCACATATAACTCAAAAAGAAAACACTTAAAGGAGAGTCAAACTATGGCTTCTAAAGATTTCCACGTAGTGGCAGAAACAGGTATTCACGCACGTCCAGCAACATTGTTGGTTCAAACAGCTAGCAAATTTGCTTCAGATATCACTCTTGAGTACAAAGGTAAATCAGTAAACCTTAAATCTATCATGGGTGTCATGAGTCTTGGTGTTGGCCAAGGTGCTGACGTTACAATTTCAGCTGAAGGTGCAGATGCTGACGACGCAATCGCTGCTATCACTGAAACTATGGAAAAAGAAGGATTGGCATAAGGAAAATGACAGAAATGCTTAAAGGAATCGCAGCATCTGACGGTGTTGCAGTTGCAAAAGCATATCTACTCGTTCAACCGGATTTGTCATTTGAGACTGTTACAGTCGAAGATACAAACGCAGAAGAAGCTCGCCTTGATGTCGCTCTACAAGCATCACAAGACGAGCTTTCTGTTATTCGTGAGAAAGCAGTAGGTACGCTAGGGGAAGAAGCAGCTCAAGTTTTTGACGCTCACTTAATGGTTCTTGCTGACCCAGAAATGATTAGCCAAATCAAGGAAACAATCCGTGCGAAGAAAGTGAATGCAGAAGCAGGTCTGAAAGAAGTGACAGACATGTTTATCACTATCTTTGAGGGCATGGAAGACAACCCATACATGCAAGAACGTGCAGCGGATATCCGCGACGTGACAAAACG
This sequence comes from Streptococcus oralis, assembly GCF_016028255.1. Lineage (NCBI taxonomy): Bacteria > Bacillati > Bacillota > Bacilli > Lactobacillales > Streptococcaceae > Streptococcus > Streptococcus oralis. The sequence continues at coordinate 1,494,163 of NZ_CP065707.1, read as the reverse complement.
TGTATTGGCAAACCTCCTTGGTAAAAAATTGCCAAACCCAGCTTCTATCAATGAAGAAGTGATCGTCATTGCACATGACTTGACTCCTTCTGATACAGCTCAATTGGACAAAAACTTTGTTAAAGCTTTTGTAACCAACATCGGTGGACGTACAAGCCACTCAGCTATCATGGCACGTACACTTGAAATTGCAGCAGTATTGGGGACAAACAACATCACTGAAATCGTTAAAGATGGTGACATTCTTGCCGTTAACGGTATCACTGGTGAAGTGATTATCAACCCAACTGATGAGCAAGCGGCAGAATTCAAGGCTGCTGGTGAAGCTTATGCGAAGCAAAAAGCTGAATGGGCACTTTTGAAAGATGCTAAAACAGTAACTGCTGATGGCAAACACTTTGAATTGGCTGCCAATATTGGTACTCCAAAAGACGTTGAAGGTGTCAATGCCAACGGTGCCGAAGCTGTAGGTCTTTACCGTACAGAGTTCTTGTACATGGATTCTCAAGACTTCCCAACAGAAGACGAGCAGTACGAAGCTTACAAGGCTGTACTTGAAGGAATGAACGGTAAACCTGTTGTCGTTCGTACAATGGATATCGGTGGAGATAAGGAACTTCCTTACTTTGATATGCCTCACGAAATGAACCCATTCCTTGGATTCCGTGCCCTTCGTATCTCTATTTCTGAAACTGGAGATGCTATGTTCCGTACACAAATCCGCGCCCTTCTTCGTGCGTCTGTTCACGGTCAATTGCGTATCATGTTCCCAATGGTTGCGCTCTTGAAAGAATTCCGTGCAGCGAAAGCAGTCTTTGACGAAGAAAAAGCAAACCTTCTTGCTGAAGGTGTTGCAGTTGCGGATAATATCCAAGTTGGTATCATGATCGAGATTCCTGCAGCGGCTATGCTTGCAGACCAATTTGCTAAAGAAGTTGACTTCTTCTCAATTGGTACAAACGACTTGATCCAATACACAATGGCAGCAGACCGTATGAACGAGCAAGTTTCATACCTTTACCAACCATATAACCCATCAATCCTACGCTTGATCAACAATGTTATCAAAGCAGCTCACGCTGAAGGTAAATGGGCTGGTATGTGTGGTGAGATGGCTGGTGACCAACAAGCTGTTCCACTCCTTGTCGGAATGGGCTTGGATGAGTTCTCTATGTCAGCAACATCTGTACTTCGTACACGTAGCTTGATGAAGAAACTTGACACAGCTAAGATGGAAGAGTACGCAAACCGTGCCCTTACAGAATGCTCAACAATGGAAGAAGTTCTTGAACTTCAAAAAGAATACGTTAATTTTGATTAATTGAAAAGCCCTTGCAACTAAGTTGCAGGGACTTTTTTTGATATTTTTAAAAGAATTTTCAAGCTAATCTTTCTTATATAAAGTCCAATCTTGAGAAAATTGTGGTCAGAATAAAAAAGTACTTAACTGGTTCATAAAATTCTTGACAAGCTGCAAATTTAGGAGTAAACTATTAACCAGTTAAGTACTAGAGAGGAGTTTCTGCAATTTAGAAATGAATTGCAACTAGAAATATCAAAAAGAAAGAGAGTTTCGATGAAAATTAATAAAAAATACCTAGCTGGTTCTGCGGCAGCTTTGATGTTAAGTGTCTGTTCTTATGAATTGGGACTGTATCAAGCCAGAACGGTCAAGGAAAATAATCGTGTTTCCTATATAGATGGAAAACAGGGTGCGCAAAAAACGGAGGATCTAACTCCTGATGAGGTCAGTAAAAAAGAAGGCATTAATGCCGAACAAATCGTCATCAAGATAACTGATCAAGGTTATGTCACTTCACATGGAGACCACTATCATTATTACAATGGGAAGGTCCCTTATGATGCTATCATCAGTGAAGAGTTGCTGATGAAGGATCCAAACTACCAGCTCAAGGACGAAGATATTGTCAGTGAAATCAAGGGTGGTTATGTAATCAAGGTGGACGGAAAATACTATGTTTACCTTAAGGATGCAGCCCATGCGGATAATGTCCGTACAAAAGAAGAAATCAATCGGCAAAAACAAGAGCATAGTCAGCATCGTGAAGGAGGAACTTCAGCAAACGATGGTGCGGTAGCCTTGGCACGTTCACAGGGACGCTACACCACAGATGATGGTTATATCTTTAATGCCTCTGATATCATTGAAGATACTGGCGATGCTTATATCGTTCCTCATGGCAATCATTACCATTACATTCCTAAGAGTGAGTTATCAGCCAGCGAATTGGCTGCCGCAGAAGCCTTTCTATCTGGTAGAAGTGGTCAATCAAACACTGCTACTTATCGCCGTACCAACAACAGTACCAGCAGCGATGTAGATAGATGGACCCCATCCTATAATAATCAAGGTAGTGGCTATACGAACACAAACACGGCTAACAACAGTAACAGTAGCGACGATAGCCAAGCAAGTCAAAGTGATGACATTGATAGTCTTTTAAGACAGCTCTACAAACTGCCTTTGAGCCAAAGACATGTGGAATCTGATGGCCTTGTTTTCGACCCAGCGCAAATCATAAGTCGAACAGCTAGAGGTGTAGCTGTACCTCATGGGAACCATTACCATTTCATCCCTTATTCACAGATGTCTGAATTGGAAGAACGAATCGCTCGCATCATCCCGCTTCGCTATCGTTCAAATCATTGGGTGCCGGATACAAGACCAGAACAACCAAGTCCACAACCGACTCCGGAACCTAGTCCAAGCCCGCAACCTGCACCAAATCCTCAACCATCTCCAAGCAATCCAATTGACGAAAAATTGGTCAAACAGGCGGTTCGAAAAGTAGCTAATGGCTATGTATTTGAGGAAAATGGAACATCTCGTTATATTCCTGCCAAGGAATTATCAGATGAAACTACTGCAGCCATTGATAGTAAGCTAGCCAAGCAAGAAAGTTTAGCTCATAAGCTCGGAGCTAAGAAAACCAATCTCCCATCTGGTGATCGAGGATTTTACAATAAGGCTCATGATTTTCTAGCAAGAATTCATCAGGACTTACTTGATAATAAAGGTCGTAAAGTTGATTTTGACGCTTTGGATAAACTGTTGGAACGTTTAAATGATGAAAGCAGTGATAAAGTTAAGTTGGTCGAAGATATACTTGCATTTCTAGCACCGATTCGTCATCCAGAACGTCTAGGAAAACCAAATGCGCAAATAGCTTACACAGATGATGAGATTCAAGTAGCCAAGTTGGCAGGCAAGTATACAACAGAAGATGGCTATATCTTTGATCCTCGTGATATCACCAGTGATGAGGGGGATGCCTATGTAACTCCGCATATGACCCACAGTCATTGGATTAAGAAAGATAGTTTGTCTGAAGCTGAAAGAGCAGCGGCCCATGCTTATGCTAAAGAGAAAGGTTTGACTCCTCCTTCAACAGACCATCAGAATCCAGGAAATACGGAGGCTAAAGGAGCAGAAGCTATCTACAACCGCGTGAAAGCAGCTAAGAAGGTGCCGCTTGATCGTATGCCTTACAATCTCCAACATACCGTGGAAGTTAAAAACGGTAGTTTAATCATTCCTCATTATGATCATTACCATAACATCAAATTTGAGTGGTTTGACGAAGGACTTTATGAGGCACCTAAGGGGTATAGTCTAGAAGATCTCTTTGCGACTGTCAAGTACTATGTCGAACATCCAAACGAACGTCCGCATTCAGATAGTGGTTGGGGAAATGCAAGTGACCATGTTCAAAGAAACCAAAATGGCCAAGCTGATACCAATCAAACGGAAAAATCAAACGAGGAGAAACCTCAGACAGACAAACCTGAGGAAGAAAATCCACGCGAAGAAAAACCGCAAAGCGAGAAACCAGAATCTCCAAAACCAACTGAGGAGCCGGAAGAAGAATCACCAGAGGAAGCAGAAGAACCTCAGGTCGAGACTGAAAAGGTTGAAGCGAAGTTGAGAGAGGCTGAAGAGTTACTTGCAAAGATCCAAGACCCCATTATCAAGTCCAATGCCAAAGAAACTCTCACTGGCTTAAAAAATAACCTGCTATTTGGTGCTCAGGACAACAATACCATTATGGCTGAAGTTGAAAAGTTGTTGGCATTGTTAAAGGAGAGCAACTAAACCTACCCCAATTTTCTAACTCCTAAAAACAGGATAGGAGAGCTAGAAAAGATAAAATCGAAAAATGAGAGCAGAATGTAAGTTCTAGTTCTCATTTTTTTCATGAAAATATGCAAAATATCTTGACATATAGTGTAAATAAAGATAAACTATTTACTAGTTAATTAAACGGTTAAATACTAGTTAAGGAGTAATGATGAAAAAAAGAACATTTCTATTATTAATGGCAGGTCTGTTGGTTTTTGTCTTAGGAGCATGTAGCCAAAAAGAAAAACAAGAAGCAAAAGGGATGAAGATTGTAACAAGTTTTTACCCAATCTATGCCATGGTAAAAGAGGTATCAGGTGATTTGAATGATGTTCGGATGATTCAGTCAAGTAGTGGAATTCACTCATATGAACCTTCAGCGAATGACATTGCTGCCATCTATGATGCGGATGTCTTTGTCTACCACTCTCATACGCTCGAATCTTGGGCTGGAAGTCTAGATCCTAACTTGAAAAACTCAAAAGTTAAGGTTTTAGAAGCTTCTGAAGGAATGACGTTGGAGCGTGTTCCAGGTTTGGAAGATGTAGAAGCTGGTGACGGTATTGATGAAAAAACACTCTATGACCCACATACTTGGTTAGATCCTGAAAAAGCAGGAGAAGAAGCGCAGATTATTGCAGATAAGTTGTCTGAATTAGATAGTTCTAATAAGGAAACATATCAAAAAAATGCCAAGAAATTTATCGCTAAAGCCCAAGAATTGACTAAGAAATACCAGCCTATTTTTGAAAAAGCGAGTCAAAAGACTTTTGTTACGCAACACACAGCCTTTTCTTATCTCGCTAAGCGATTTGGACTTAATCAACTTGGTATTGCAGGTATCTCTCCCGAACAAGAGCCAAGTCCGAGACAGTTGACAGAAATCCAAGAATTTGTCAAAACCTACAAGGTTAAAACTATCTTTACTGAGAGCAACGCTTCTTCTAAAGTTGCTGAAACCTTGGTCAAATCAACAGGAGTTAGTCTAAAGACACTCAATCCTTTAGAAGCAGATCCTGAAAATGACAAAACATACTTAGAAAATCTAGAAGAAAATATGAATGTTCTTGCAGAAGAATTAAAATGAGGAGATGATGAAAATGAAGAAGAAATACCTTGTAGCAGGATCGGCTCTAGTCCTTTCCTTAAGTCTTTGTATCTATGCATTGAACCAACATCAGGTAGAAGGAAACAAAGATAATAACCGTGTGTCTTATATTGATGGGAAGCAAGACTCTCAAAAAACAGAGACCAAGACACCAGATCAAGTTAGCAAAAAAGAAGATATTCAGGCAGAACAAATTGTTGTGAAAATTACCGATCAAGGTTATGTGACTTCACACGGTGATCATTTCCATTATTACAATGGTAAAGTTCCTTTTGACGCGATTTTCAGCGAAGAACTGTTGATGAAAGATGCTAATTATCAACTGAAAGATGCTGATATTGTCAACGAAATCAAAGGTGGCTACATTATCAAGGTGGATGGCAAGTATTATGTCTACCTTAAAGATGCGGCTCATGCTAATAATGTTCGTACGAAGGACGAAATTGAGCGCCAAAAACAAGGTCATACTCACGATGTACCAACTTCTAACAGTGCAGTGGCGCTTGCTCAATCGCAAGGACGCTATACCACCGATGATGGTTACATCTTTAATCCATCTGATATTATAGAGGATACTGGAGATGCTTATATTGTCCCTCATGGTGGACATTACCACTATATTCCAAAGAGTTCCTTGTCTGCTAGTGAATTGGCTGCGGCCCAAGCCTACCTCTCTGGAACTAGAAAACAAGAAAGTGTGACTGACTATCGTCCTAGTTCAAACGAGACTGGTCAAACTAGCAATCTTAGTCAAGAAGCTGAAAGACCAAGCACTCAAGCGGAGAGTCTTCAGAGTCTATTGCAACAGCTCTATTCTCTTCCACGTACTCAACGTTATGCTGAATCAGATGGATTGATTTTTGACCCTGCTAAGATTTCAAGTAGAACGCCGAGTGGTGTGGCGATTCCTCACGGAAATCACTATCATTTCATCCCATATACAAAGCTTTCTGCCTTGGAAGAAAAGATTGCGCGTATGATTCCTTTATCTAGCGACAGTGGGAAGCCAACACCTTTGGAAAATCCAAGCAAACCAGGAGAGCATCCAGCTCAACCAAATCATCCTCATGACCAAGACGGTGACCATGGAAGTCAGGATACCAACCATGAAGACCATGACCACGATGGAGAGGAGCATGACCACCATCACGGTGAAGACCATGATCACGGCTTTGCAGCTGACCGTGTTATTAGTGAAGATGAGCAAGGGTTTGTAGTTTCTCATGGAGATCACGCTCATTATTTCTTTAAGAAGGACTTGACTGCAGCTCAAATCAAAGCTGCCCAAGATCACTTGAAAGAAAATCATCAGTCTCAGCACGTTCAACCACTTGCAAAGACTGTGGAAAGTTTCTCAAGAGATGCTAGCGATGAAGAAAAAATCAAGTATATCTCACAGACCTACGGAGTACCGCTCGAAGCAATTCGCATTTCAAATGGATTCTTTGTCTTTGGAAATCCGGATCAAGCCTATGATCCAACCCATATCCATCCCTATGCTGTTCGTAAGGAACATGTTCGTATTCCACTTCAAACTGGGAATCCAGAACTTGATTTCCTAAATGAACTTTATACCACTGCCTTACGCGACAATGTTTCTCCTTATAGTTTACAGGTAGAAAATGGTAGTTTTGTGATTCCTCATGGTGACCATAATCACTACATCAAGGTTCAAACCAAGGGATATGAGGTAGCATTAAAGAACAAGATTCCTACCTTACAATCAAGCTATCAGCCGGGAGCTTTTGACGAACAAACTGTTCTTTCTAAAGTTGATCAACTTTTAGCGGAAAGTAGAGGTTTCTATAAAGACCAACCTATCATGCAGAGACGAGTTGAACTTGCTTTGGGTCAATTTACCGAGAACATGAAAAAACTGGCGACCAACTCAACTGCTGGATACCTAGCAGCCTTGGATCTCTTTGATAAACAGTATATCCATGTGGATCAAAGTGTGGCACCAGTTGAAACTTCACCTTTAGATAAGAAGTACCAAGCCCTTGTAGATAAGATCAATACACTGGATACGGACACTTATGGCTTGCCTAAGAAGGATCTTTTGGTACATTTGCAGGAAGCAAAACTAGCACAAGATGAGACAGAGTTGGATGCGATTGAAGCGAAACTTCAAGCCTTGCAAGATTTCCGTGATCGTACAGGAGTAACAACAGTAGAGTACATCAAGTATTTCTATGAACATGTATCTGATGGTCGTCTCAGAGAAGAACTTCGGAACCGTGTTGCCAAATTGACATGGGAACTTTACCAGTCACAATCCTTCCTCAAAGCGACCGACTTAAACAAGTTATTCCCAACTATTTACCAAACTAAGCTAGAAGTAGAAGAGGCTCTCAAAGAAGAACCTGTTTCTACAAAAGCTGGTAAGACTATTCTAGATACGGAAAAAGTAGATAGTCAAACTGCTAAGACAGCCATCTATGAATTCCTAAAAGAACTCTACGGTGATTTTATGCCAGAAGAGCGGGTTAACTATGTTAAGAAGGAAGAAGTGGATGCTCTTCTAACAAAAGCTGCTCAACTCCTAGCACGTGTCAAAGAAGATGGTGTTAAACAATCCCTAGCTGAAGAAGCAGCTAATATCAAAGCGGCTACTGAAAAGGAAAATGCGGACCTTGACGAAGCTAAAACACAACTTGAGGATCTTTTAAATCGTATTGCAGCGACTATCCAACGAGAGAAAAAAGAAGCAGAACAAGATCCGCAAACCGTGATCATCTACCAAAAACTCTATAATGTCTTGCTCTCTCTTCACAAGTACTTAGAGGATAACAAAGGATCCGATGCTGACTTTGAACGTGTCGATGCCCTATTTGATCAACTTGCAGCCAAAAGCAGTGATAAAGAAGGCCTCCTCACTCTAGCTAAAGAAATCATTAGCTTGAACCAGGAACTCCGTTCAAAAGCAAGTAAAACTGATAGCCAATCTAAGTCTGAGAAAGACAGTGAAACAGCTGCTTCTCAAGCGACAGAAAAGCAAGCGCAAAGTGAGTCTGAGACAAGTGCTCAACCAAATGAATAAAAAGAAAGGCGAAGTAGCTGAGCTACCTCGTCTTTTTTAGTCTTTATAAGATACAATGCCAATGATGGTATCCACCGCACGCTCCATAGTCTGAAGGCTCACGTATTCAAAACGTCCATGCATGTTTTCACCACCAGCAAAGATATTTGGAGTTGGGATTCCCATAAAGGAAATCTTAGAGCCATCTGTTCCACCACGGATTGGTTCGATAATTGGCGTGATACCTAAATCTTCCATAACAGCCTTAGCAATGGTAACAGGCGTCATGTCTTTCTCAATGACTTCCTTCATATTGTAGTACTGGTCTGTCAGAGTTAAAGTCACGCGATCATTCCCAAGCTCTTGATTCATCTTGTCAGCGATGACTTGCATAGCTGCTTTACGTGTTTCAAAGGTATCCTTTTCAAAATCGCGAATGATGTAGCTTGCACGCGCCTCCTCGACACTACCTGACACATCCATAAGATGATAGAAACCTTGGTAGCCATCTGTCAGTTCAGGTCGGTCACTCTCTGGAAGTTGATTATGAAAATCAATTGCTAGCTGGAGAGCATTGACCATTTGACCTTTAGCAGTACCAGGGTGGACATTGCGGCCTTGGAAATGCAATTCAGCAGCAGCTGCTGAGAAAGTCTCGTACTGAAGCTCCCCTAGTGGGCCACCATCAACAGTATAGGCAAAGTCAACGTCAAAGTCTTCAGCATCAAAATTGTTAGCTCCAACACCGATTTCTTCATCTGGTCCAAAACCAACTCGAATCTCACAGTGTTTGATTTCGGGATGAGCAGTCAGATATTCAATAGCAGTCATAATCTCAGCAATACCAGACTTGTCATCAGCACCTAGCAAGGTCGTTCCATCTGTTGTGATGAGTGTTTGTCCTGGATATTTCTCAAGGCTCTTGAAATCAGCAGGATCGAGTTTAAATCCAGAATCACCTAAGTCGATAGCTCCACCATCGTAATTTTCGATGACTTGCGGATTAACTCCCTCAGCATTAAAGTCAGCAGTGTCCATGTGGGAGATGAAGCCAATCTTGCGTGTCAAGCTGGGATCATTAGCTGGTAAGGTTCCAATAGCAAAACCATTTGGTAAGTAGTAGACATTTTGCAAACCAACACGTTTCATTTCAGGAATAAGAACGTTGGTCGCAAAATCTACCTGACTTTGCGTACTTGGAGTAGTAGTAGAGTGTTCATCAGAACGCGTATTGACCTTAACGTAGGTCAAAAAACGTTCTAAAAGGTTCGGGTAATTCATAAAAACTCCTTTAATATCATTTTTTTCATTGTATCATAGAATGGAGAGAAAGACAAAGAGAAGTAAATAAAAATAAAATGAATGAAAGCGTTTATTTATGATATATTTCATGGTACAATGGTAATTGAAAAAAATATCACAAGGACATATCAATGAAAAAAGCAATTTTAATGATGACATTCGGTTCACCAGAAGAGATTACCTTTGAGAGTGTGGCGGATTTTTTTACCAATATTCGTCGTGGAGTTAGACCCGAAGATCACGAGATTCAGACTCTCTATGACAACTATGTTCGTATAGGTGGAACACCGCTTCAGAGGATTACACGTGAGGAGGTCAGTCTAGTCAAGGAACGGTTAGGAGAAGAGTATGGCATCTACTTTGCCAACAAATTTTCTCGGCCCTTTATCCCTGATGTGATCAAGCAGATGGAGGCTGATGGTGTTGAAGAGTGTATTTGTTTGATTTTAGAACCACATTATTCCTTCTACTCGGTTATGGGGTATGAGAAGTTTCTGGAAAGTCAGCAGATCCGGTTTTTAGTCATTAAGGATTGGTATCAGCAACAGTCTTTGCTGGACTTTTGGACAGATGAGATTAGCAAAATTTTACGAAACGATGTGGGAGAAGAGTCCTTTAAGGTAATCTTCTCAGCTCACAGTGTTCCAATTTTTGCCTTGGACTTTGGAGATCCTTATATCGATCAGATTTTTGATAATAGCAAGTTGATAGCAGAGCAACTCAGTCTAACAGCCGACCAGTATACCAATACTTGGCAGAGCGAGAGTGATATTGGAATCCCTTGGATTAAGCCAGATGTCTTAGAATATTTGCGAGAACAAAAGCAACATCCAGAGCATTATATCTTTGTCCCGATTAGCTTTATCAGTGAACATATCGAAGTTCTTTTTGATAATGATGTAGAATGTTATGAATTATGTCGAGAATTAGGTGTAACCTATCATCGTCCACCTATGCCAAACACAGACTCTCGTTTAATTGACGCTTTAGTTGATACTATAAGAGCCAATGAGCACAAAGAATTTAAGGAATTTCTCCCAGAAGAAGAAACCTTTGACGAGCTAGCTCCGTCAGCTACCACTAAGGATATTATGGAGGAGACGGACGACCTCCAAATGCCAGAATTTGTCAAAAAACTGATTGAGAAAAAAGGCCGTGAAAATGTGAAGATGCCTTACTTAATTAAGAAAATGCTCGAAAAGGCTGGTAAATTGCCGAAAGAGTAAAGAGTAAAGAAAAAGGATTTAGCATGAAGCTAGATCCTTTATTTGTCTTATTTTTTCTCAAGAAGAGCTTTGATTTCTTGAAGGACTTCAAGTTCAGTTGGAGCAGCAGGTGTATCTTCAGCTGGCTCTTCTTTCTTAGTAAGGTTTTGAGCTTTTTCAACAGCTTTGATAACGAAGAAAAGAACAGTACCAATCACTAAGAAGTTGATAACAGCACTCAAGAAGCTACCGTAACCAACACCATTCCATGAAAGTTCAGCGATACGTTCTACGTTCGCCGCTTTCAAAGCTGGGTTCAAGATAAGTGGAGTGATGATGTCATTTACAAGTGAAGTAACGATAGCACCAAAAGCAGAGGCGATGATCACACCAACAGCGAGGTCAACGACATTACCGCGAAGCAAAAATTCTTTAAGATCTTTTAACATTTTCATAATTTCCTTTCAAAAACTAATCTTAATTGTACCTGAAATAGCTAAATATTGCAACCTTAATGCTTAATGACATCCATTTCATTTATAAAAAACGTATACTTTACTAAAAATATAGTTAAGAATGATAATCAAAACCTGCGCAATTAGCGTTTCGATGGTATTGACCTGATCTAGTTGATCGTTGACAAATTGCCCGATAATATCGGGATAAGATGTAACAAAGATATAAGTTAAAAGAACGTCAAGACCAAGAGTAGAGAGACGAGCTAAGAAAAACTTAGCCAGGCGAGTCGGCCAATTTCTTCTCTCTTGTTTAAAGACGATAGTGTCATTTGTGAGAAAGGCAAAGAGAATCCCAATGATATTTGCAAGAGCAGTCGCTAGGATTTCCTGATGGCTGATATGGTAAATAACCAAACGTGATAAAATCGAGACCAAAGTAGTAGCGCCACCGAAAAATAAGTAGGAGAGGATTTCGTTATCGAAGAATGCTCTTATTAGTTTTTTCATGATTTTAGTATAGCATAAAGCTAGCTATTGTGCTATACTAGTAAGGTTGATAATCTCAACCCTTGGTGCTTAGCTTCTTTCACCAAGCATATTTTACGCGGGAAACCGCCAAAGGAGAAAACATGAAAAAATTAACTGTTCGTGACATGGCAGATATTGCTATCGTTGCTGCTATCTATGTGGTTTTGACCATCACCCCACCCCTTAATGCCATTAGCTACGGTGCCTACCAGTTCCGTATTTCTGAGATGATGAATTTCTTGGCCTTTTACAATCCCAAATATATCATCGGTGTGACGATTGGTTGTATGATTGCTAATTTCTTTAGCTTTGGTCTAATAGATGTCTTTGTCGGTGGGGGCTCTACCCTAGTTTTCCTAAGTCTAGGTGTATGGCTCTTTAGCAAGTACAAGAAAGACTATCTGTTCAATGGTTTGATTCGAAAAGATCATTTCTTCTTTTCAATCCTCTTCTCAATTTCAATGATTACCATTGCAGCAGAACTCTATATTGTTGCAGAAGCTCCATTCTTCTTTACATGGTTCTCTACGGGGATTGGTGAGTTTGCATCACTCATCGTAGGTGCTATTTTAATCGGAAAATTAGGACGCCGAATTGATCTAACAAGATAAGAAGTTTATAAGCTAGATTCTTGCTAAATCTAGCTTTTTTCATTCCATAAATTAAAAGAGAGCGCTTGACAAGAACTAGGAACTATAGTATACTTTTTAGGTAAGCTGATTTAGCTCAGTTGGCAGAGCGCATCCATGGTAAGGATGAGGTCGCCGGTTCAATCCCGGCAATTAGCATGATAGAGACAAAATGACCTTGGGAGACCAAGGCTTTTCTTATCTACCTGTATAAATGAAGCAAAGAGTTTTGTCTGTTGACAAAAGTGACTCTATCTAGTAGAATAGTAGTTGCGATGAGTCGATAGGTAGTCTTCGGACTGCTATTGAGCATAAGGAGGTCATAACGCAGGAGCGGACCTTGATGAGTTGTGTGAACCTGCTCATCACATGAAGATGCCTCTTAGTCCCTGGTCGAATGGCTAGGGATTTTTAATTTTCAGAAAATATAGTCTAAAAATACTTTTCAATTTCTGTAAAAAGTAGTATAATACATCTATTATAGAAATTTTTAGAAAATTCCGAAAGAGGTTATTTATGGGATATACAGTTGCTGTAGTCGGCGCGACAGGTGCTGTCGGAGCTCAGATGATAAAAATGTTGGAAGAATCAACACTTCCAATTGATAAAATCCGTTTACTTGCTTCTGCACGTTCAGCAGGCAAAACTTTGAAATTTAAAGACCAAGATATTACGATTGAAGAAACGACTGAGACAGCTTTTGAGGGTGTTGATATTGCTCTCTTTTCAGCAGGTGGTTCGACATCAGCTAAGTATGCACCATACGCAGTTCAAGCTGGAGCGGTAGTAGTGGATAACACATCTTACTTCCGCCAAAATCCAGATGTACCTTTGGTTGTTCCAGAGGTCAATGCTCATGCACTTGATGCCCACAACGGGATTATTGCCTGTCCTAACTGTTCGACAATCCAAATGATGGTGGCGCTTGAGCCTGTTCGTCAAAAATGGGGCTTGGATCGTATCATCGTTTCAACTTACCAAGCAGTTTCAGGTGCTGGTATGGGTGCTATTCTTGAAACCCAACGTGAACTTCGTGAAGTTTTAAATGATGGTGTGAATCCACGTGATTTGCATGCGGAAATCTTGCCTTCAGGTGGTGACAAGAAACACTATCCTATCGCCTTTAATGCTCTTCCACAAATCGATGTCTTCACTGACAATGATTACACATACGAAGAGATGAAGATGACCAAGGAAACGAAGAAAATCATGGAAGATGATAGCATTGCAGTATCTGCAACCTGTGTACGTATTCCAGTCTTGTCAGCTCACTCTGAGTCTGTTTACATCGAAACAAAAGAAGTGGCACCAATCGAAGAAGTCAAAGCATCCATCGCAGCCTTTCCAGGTGCTGTTCTTGAGGATGACGTAGCGCATCAAATCTATCCTCAAGCTATCAACGCTGTTGGCTCGCGTGATACCTTCGTAGGTCGTATCCGTAAAGACTTGGATTCAGAAAAAGGAATCCACATGTGGGTTGTTTCAGATAACCTCCTCAAAGGTGCTGCTTGGAACTCAGTTCAAATCGCTGAAACGCTTCACGAACGTGGATTGGTTCGCCAAACAGCTGAGTTGAAATTTGAATTAAAATAGTCATATCGTTTAGGAGTTCAGATGAACTCCTTCTTTGAAATAGAGAGGTGTTTCTCATGTCTTATCAAGATTTAAAAGAGTGTAAAATCATCACAGCCTTTATTACCCCTTTCCATGAGGATGGTTCCATTAACTTTGATGCCATTCCAGCCTTGATTGAGCATTTATTGGCCCATCATACAGACGGAATTCTTCTTGCAGGGACGACTGCTGAGAGTCCAACCTTGACTCACGATGAAGAGTTGGAACTCTTTGCGGCTGTGCAAAAGGTTGTCAATGGACGCGTTCCTTTGATTGCGGGTGTAGGTACCAATGATACACGTGACTCGATCGAGTTTGTCAAAGAAGTCGCAGAATTTGGCGGCTTCGCTGCTGGTCTTGCTATCGTACCCTATTACAATAAACCTTCTCAAGAAGGCATGTATCAGCACTTTAAAGCGATTGCGGATGCCTCAGATTTGCCTATTATCATTTATAACATTCCAGGGCGTGTGGTTGTCGAATTGACTCCAGAAACCATGCTTCGTTTGGCTGACCATCCAAATATCATCGGTGTCAAAGAATGTACGAGCTTGGCTAATATGGCTTACTTGATTGAACACAAGCCAGAAGAATTTTTGATTTATACAGGTGAAGATGGGGATGCCTTCCATGCCATGAACCTTGGTGCGGATGGGGTTATTTCTGTTGCATCCCATACAAATGGGGATGAGATGCACGAGATGTTCACTGCTATTGCAGAAAGCGATATGAAGAAAGCAGCTGCTATTCAGCGCAAGTTCATTCCTAAGGTCAATGCGCTCTTCTCTTATCCAAGTCCTGCTCCTGTTAAAGCAGTACTTAACTACATGGGATTTGATGCTGGACCAACTCGTTTGCCATTAGTTCCAGCACCAGAAGAAGATGCCAAACGCATTATCAAGGTCGTTATTGACGGCGACTATGAGGCAACAAAGGCAACTGTAACAGGTGTCTTAAGACCAGATTACTAATAAAGACTATAAAATCCATGACCAAATGATCATGGATTTTTCTTATTTTCCTAAACAGAATTGGCTAAAGAGTTGTGTAATGAGTTCATCAGGAGCAGCATCCCCAGTGATTTCTCCGAGAATTTCCCAAGTACGGGTCAAGTCAACTTGCAACAAATCAACTGGCATCCCCAGTTCAAGACCTTCGTTAACAGCTTGTAAGCTTTCAACGGCCTTTTCAATCAAGGAAATAT
The DNA here is from genome assembly GCF_016028255.1 of Streptococcus oralis. Lineage (NCBI taxonomy): Bacteria > Bacillati > Bacillota > Bacilli > Lactobacillales > Streptococcaceae > Streptococcus > Streptococcus oralis. The sequence goes on along the minus strand of NZ_CP065707.1, from coordinate 1,478,955 downwards.
GACGAGCGTTAGACAAGTAAGTGGCATCTTGCTCGACTAGACCAGCATTTTCAAAGAAGAGATTGTTGATGCGCTCTTCAATTTTATCGATGTTTTGGTTTTTAAGGACTGAAATACGGATGACATCTTCAGGTAGTTCCGAAGTTTCAATCGCTTCAGGCAGATCAGTTTTGTTAAGCAGAATAATGCGATTAGTATCTTGGCTGATTTCTAAGAGTTGGCGGTCTTGGGCGGTCAGAGGTTCGCTAGCATTTAGCACTAGTAGAACCAAGTCAGCTTCCTTGAGGGCTTTTCTAGAACGTTCGACACCGATTTGTTCCACGATATCATCTGTTTCCCGTATACCGGCTGTATCAATCAATTTGAGAGGAACCCCGTTAATGTTGACGTATTCTTCGATAACATCTCGGGTAGTACCAGCAATATCTGTAACGATGGCCTTGTCCTCACGCAAGAGGTTGTTGAGGAGGCTGGATTTTCCAACGTTGGGACGTCCGATGATAGCAGTTAAAATTCCCTCACGAAGGATTTTACCACGACGAGCTGTTCTAAGGAGATTGGTTAGCAATTGTTCAAACTCCATAGTCTTCTCGCGGACAACAGCAGTAGTAGCTTCCTCAACATCATCATACTCAGGATAGTCGATATTGACCTCTACTTGGGCAAGCGTATTGAGGATTTCTTGGCGAGTATTGTTAATGAGCTCAGATAGGGAACCGTCTAGTTGTTTGACTGCGATATTCATAGCCTTGTCTGTCTTGGCACGGATGATGTCCATCACCGCCTCAGCCTGTGTTAAGTCCACACGACCGTTTAGAAAGGCACGCTTGGTAAATTCACCCGGTTCAGCCAATCGAGCTCCTTCACGGATAGCTAGTTGGAGAATTTCATTGGTTACCGCAATCCCACCGTGAGTGTTAATCTCGATAATATCCTCACGAGTGAAGGTCTTTGGAGACTTCATAGCTCCAACCATAACTTCGTCCATGACCTTCCCTGTCTGCGGGTCAATAATGTGACCGTAGTTGAGGGTATGGCTTGCAACCTTGCTCAAGTCTTTTCCTTTGAAAATCTTTTGCGCAATAGCAAAACTGTCAGTTCCACTCAGGCGGACAATCCCGATTGCCCCTTCTCCGAGAGGTGTGGAGATAGCGGCTATGGTGTCAAATTCACGTGTAATCATACTAATTCCTTTTGTATTTCTTTTTTTAGGATATGTATCCAAGCATCTCTTCAAATTGTAACAAAATTAGACTGTTTCTTCAATGGATGCTACTTGGAGATTGAAAAAGCCTAAGCAATTCTGCTTAAGCTAGATTATTTGGTGCGCATTTCCCCTTGAGGGAAGTAGGTTCCTTCTGGCATGTCGTTGATGATGACATGAACGGCTGATTGAGGGGCTCCAGTGTTACGGACAACAGCTTCCGTTACTTCCTTAGCAAGAGCTTTTTTTTGCTCGAGCGTGCGTCCTTCAAATAAATCGATGCGTACAAATGGCATAATAGCTTCCTCCACTAGTTTTTGATTTCTTCTATTTTACCACATTTTGCCGTTTAAAGCTTCAGAAAATTATGATATACTAGAATGTAGCAAAAATTTAGAAATGGACGTGAAATAGAAGCATGGCACAGTTGTATTATCGTTATGGGACCATGAACTCTGGTAAGACGATTGAGATTCTCAAGGTGGCCTATAACTACGAGGAGCAAGGAAAGGGAGTTGTGATTATGACTTCGGCTCTGGATACACGTGACGGTGTTGGCTATGTATCTAGTCGAATCGGTATGAAACGCCCAGCCATTGCGATTGAGGAAACGACGGATATCTTTGGTTATATCCGAGACTTACCTGAGAAACCATACTGTGTGCTAGTCGATGAGGCTCAGTTTCTCAAGCGTCACCATGTTTATGACCTAGCTCGTGTTGTTGATGAGTTAGACATACCTGTCATGGCTTTTGGTTTAAAAAATGACTTTCGCAATGAACTATTCGAAGGTTCCAAACACCTTTTGCTCTTAGCAGACAAGATTGAAGAAATAAAGACTATCTGTCAGTACTGTAAGAAAAAGGCGACTATGGTATTGCGTACGCAGGATGGTGTGCCAGTCTATGATGGCGAACAGATCCAGATCGGTGGCAATGAAACCTATATCTCAGTTTGCCGTAAACATTATTTTGCGCCTGAAATCAATAAGGAGAATGAAGAAAAATGAACATCTATGATCAACTACAAGCTGTAGAAGACCGTTATGAAGAATTAGGAGAATTGCTGAGTGACCCTGATGTAGTATCAGACACCAAGCGTTTCATGGAGCTTTCAAAAGAAGAGGCTTCTACTCGTGATACGGTAACAGCCTACCGTGAGTACAAACAAGTCCTTCAAAATATCGTTGATGCCGAAGAAATGATTAAGGAATCTGGCGGAGATGCGGACTTGGAAGAAATGGCCAAGCAAGAGCTCAAAGATGCCAAGGCTGAAAAAGAAGAATACGAAGAAAAATTGAAAATCTTGCTTCTTCCTAAAGATCCAAACGATGACAAGAACATCATCCTTGAAATCCGTGGAGCAGCTGGTGGTGACGAAGCCGCTCTCTTTGCTGGGGATTTGCTAACCATGTACCAAAAGTATGCTGAAGCTCAAGGCTGGCGTTTCGAAGTCATGGAGGCTTCTATGAACGGTGTGGGTGGTTTCAAGGAGGTGGTTGCCATGGTTTCGGGTCAATCTGTATACTCTAAACTCAAGTACGAATCAGGTGCCCACCGTGTTCAACGTGTCCCTGTGACAGAAAGCCAAGGCCGTGTTCATACCTCAACTGCCACAGTCCTTGTCATGCCTGAAGTGGAAGAAGTAGAATACGATATTGATCCAAAAGACCTTCGTGTTGACATTTACCACGCATCTGGTGCTGGTGGACAGAACGTCAATAAGGTTGCAACTGCCGTGCGTATCGTTCACTTGCCAACCAATATCAAGGTTGAAATGCAGGAAGAACGTACCCAGCAGAAGAACCGTGAGAAAGCCATGAAAATCATCCGTGCGCGTGTTGCTGACCATTTTGCTCAGATTGCTCAAGATGAACAAGACGCTGAGCGTAAGTCTACTATCGGTACTGGGGATCGTTCAGAGCGCATCCGTACTTACAATTTCCCACAAAACCGTGTCACAGACCACCGTATCGGCTTGACCCTCCAAAAACTAGATACCATTTTGTCTGGTAAATTGGATGAAGTTGTGGATGCCTTGGTTCTTTATGACCAAACACAAAAATTAGAAGAATTAAACAAATAATGAAATTAGCTCAATTATTTTCAGATTTTGAAGTAGAGTTGATAAGACAAGGAGAGGAAGCTGAAAGCCTCTCTTTTGTCTATCGTAGCCTGAAAAATCTCTCTTTTACGGACTTTGTTTTTACCCTTCAACAGGAAGTAACGGAAGAGGAAGAAGTTTTTGTTAAAGGAATTTTCCAGCAGTTAGCAACTCACAAACCAGCTCAGTATATCATCGGACAGGCAGATTTCTTTGGAATGCAGTTAAAAGTGGATGAGCGAGTTTTGATTCCTCGTCCAGAAACAGAAGAGTTGGTGGAACTTATCCTCACAGAAAATCCTGAGGAAAGTCTTAATATTCTAGATATCGGGACTGGAAGTGGTGCCATAGCTCTTGCATTAGCAAAAAACAGACCAGATTGGTCAGTAACAGCAGCAGATATTTCCCAAGCCGCCTTAGAGCTTGCATCAGAGAATGCTAAAAATCAAAATCTTAATATATTTTTTAAAAAATCTGATTGTTTTGCAGAAATTTCTGAAAAATATGATATAATTGTATCCAATCCACCCTATATCTCTCGTGAAGATGAGTCAGAGGTTGGTTTGAATGTTTTGCATTCAGAACCTCATCTAGCTCTCTTTGCAGATGAGGATGGCCTAGCTATTTACCGCAGAATTGCGGAAGATGCAAAAGACTATCTCACAGATGGTGGTAAGATTTACCTTGAAATTGGATACAAGCAAGGTCAAAGTGTTCCTGCGCTTTTTAGGAAACATCTTCCTGAAAAACGGGTACGAACACTCAAGGACCAATTTGGTCAAGATAGGATGGTTGTGGTTGATGATGGACAGGATTAGACAAGAGTTGGAAAAGGGCGGAGCTGTTGTTTTGCCTACAGAGACAGTTTATGGTCTCTTTGCTAAGGCCTTAGACGAAAAAGCTGTCGACCATGTTTACCAACTCAAACGTCGTCCTAGAGATAAGGCACTCAATCTTAATGTCGCTTCTCTAGAGGACATCTTGCACTTTTCAAAGAATCAGCCAACTTATCTAGAAAAAATTGTAGAGGCCTTTTTACCGGGTCCCTTGACCATTATCCTCGAAGCCAATGACCGAGTTCCCTATTGGGTCAATTCTGGTCTTTCAACGGTGGGATTTCGGATGCCGAGTTATCCCATTACACTGGATTTGATTCGAGAGACAGGACCCTTGATTGGGCCGTCTGCCAATATCTCGGGTCAGGCGAGTGGAGTGACCTTTGCTCAAATTCTAGAGGATTTTGACCAAGAGGTTTTGGGTCTGGAGGACGATGCTTCTTTAACTGGACAGGATTCGACGATTTTGGATTTGTCTGGAGATAAGGTGAAAATCTTACGCCAGGGGGCGATTAAGCGAGAAGATATTCTTGCTCGGTTGCCAGAGATTTCTTTTGAGGAGGAATGAGATGCTAAGAGATTTGCAAGAAACAGATGTGCATGCTATATGTGAGATTAACCAAGAGGCTTTGGGCTACTCTTTTAGTTCAGAGGACACAGCTAGTCAACTAGCTAGACTGTCTCAGGATTCTCATCATTTCCTACTTGGTTATGAGGATGAAGTCAGCCATGTCCTACTTGGATATGTCCATGCTGAAGTTTATGAATCCCTCTATTCCAAAGCAGGATTTAATATCTTAGGCTTAGCGGTTTCACCTCAAGCACAAGGGCAAGGTATCGGTAAAAACTTACTGCAAGGGTTGGATCAAGAAGCAAAAAGACGGGGTTATGGGTTTATCCGCTTAAACTCTGCTGATCATCGTCTGGGAGCTCATGCATTTTATGAAAAAGTTGGTTATACTTGTGATAAAGTGCAGAAACGGTTTATTCGCATCTTTTAGTTGATTTTCTTATTGAAAAAAAACTAAAGGACCAGTCACACTATAAAGGAGAAGACCTATGATTTTTGACAAAGACGATTTTAAAGCATACGATGCTGATCTCTGGAATGCTATTGCCAAAGAAGAAGAACGCCAACAAAACAATATCGAGTTGATTGCTTCGGAAAACGTGGTTTCCAAGGCTGTTATGGCAGCTCAAGGGTCTATCTTGACAAACAAATATGCCGAGGGTTACCCAGGACGTCGTTATTATGGTGGAACTGATGTAGTAGACGTGGTAGAAACTCTAGCTATTGAACGTGCAAAAGAAATTTTCGGTGCTAAATTCGCCAATGTCCAACCTCACTCAGGAAGCCAAGCCAACTGTGCGGCTTACATGGCCTTGATTGAGCCAGGTGATACCGTTATGGGGATGGATTTGGCAGCAGGTGGACACTTGACCCACGGAGCTCCAGTTAGCTTCTCTGGTCAAACCTACAACTTTGTTTCTTACAGTGTGGATCCTGAAACGGAACTCTTGGACTTTGATGCAATCTTGAAACAAGCCCAAGAAGTAAAACCAAAACTAATCGTAGCAGGTGCATCAGCTTATTCTCAAATTATCGACTTCTCAAAATTCCGTGAAATCGCAGATGCTGTTGGGGCTAAGCTTATGGTCGATATGGCCCATATCGCTGGTTTGGTTGCAGCTGGACTTCATCCAAGCCCAGTACCATACGCTCATATCACTACAACAACGACCCACAAAACCCTTCGTGGACCGCGTGGTGGTTTGATCTTGACAAATGATGAGGACCTAGCTAAGAAAATCAACTCAGCTATTTTCCCAGGTATTCAAGGCGGTCCTTTAGAGCATGTTGTTGCTGCTAAGGCGGTTTCATTCAAAGAAGTTTTGGACCCAGCCTTCAAGGAATATGCTGCTAATGTCATCAAAAACAGCAAGGCTATGGTTGAAGTCTTCTTGCAAGACCCTGATTTCCGTATCATCTCAGGTGGTACTGAAAATCATCTCTTCCTAGTGGATGTGACTAAGGTTGTAGAAAACGGAAAAGTGGCTCAAAACTTGCTGGATGAAGTTAATATTACCCTAAATAAAAACTCAATTCCATACGAAACCTTGTCACCATTCAAGACAAGTGGAATTCGTATCGGAGCAGCAGCCATCACTGCACGTGGATTTGGTGAAGAAGAAAGCCGTAAAGTGGCTGAACTCATCATTAAAACCCTTAAAAATGCAGAAAATGAGGCTGTATTAGAAGAAGTGAGAAGTGCGGTCAAAGAATTGACAGATGCCTTCCCACTATACGAGGACTAATACTTTTATGGACATTTATATTAAGAAAGCTATTATCCATCAGTTCAGCCCAGATGAAACCGAGCTGTTTCTAGCGGATAAGTTTCTCAATATCACTCCAAAAATCGAGGAATACCTGCGTAAAAAAATTGAACGTGTGTATTCAGATGAAGCTAAGACTGGGATTTTCGAAGAAGAAAATCCCTTCTTCAATCACATCACAGACGATTTGGTGGAGACATCAGTAACACTGGCTAATCTATGGAAAGAGGAGTTTAGCATTTCTGAAAATCTCAAGACCAATGACTTGGTTTTTGTTCAGTTTTCTAAAGAAGGCGTTGAACATTTTGCTTTCTTGCGAATTGCCCTGCGCGAGACCTTGATCCACCTCGGTGGAGAAGTTGATAATCCAATCAAGCTGACTCAGAATAACCTGCCTGGATTTGGAACGGGGGCTGATGAGGCTTTGGTGGTCAATCTTCAAAGCCGCAAGTACCATCTCATCGAAAAACGCATCAAGTACAATGGGACTTTTTTGAACTACTTTTCAGAAAATCTCCTAGCTGTTGCACCTAAGATTTCGCCAAAAAAATCCATCAAGGAACTGGAAAAAACGGCCCAGAGAATTGCAGAGTCCTTTAACACAGATGATTTTCAATTTCAATCCAAGGTCAAATCAGCGATTTTCAACAATCTTGAAGAAAGCAATGAACTGTCACCTGAAAAATTGGCTAATGACCTTTTTGACAACAATCTGACAGCTCGTTTGAGCTTTATCGACCAAGTCAAGGAAGCCGTACCAGAACCAGTCCAGTTTGATGAAATTGATGCCAGTCGTCAGCTCAAGAAATTTGAAAATCAAAAACTTTCCTTGTCAAATGGAATTGAACTCATCGTTCCCAATAACGTCTATCAAGATGCGCAGTCTGTTGAGTTTATCCAAAATGACAATGGAACCTATTCTATCTTAATCAAAAATATCGAGGATATTCAAAGTAAATAATGTTTAAATTTATAAGAAGAGTGCTTGTGCTAGCAGTCTTCCTTTTCGCAGGATACAAAGCTTATCATATCCATCAGGATGTTAAACAAGTCATGACCTACCAACCCATGGTGCGAGAAATCTTGAGCGAAAGAGATACTCCAGCCAATGAAGAGTTGGTGCTCGCCATGATTTATACGGAAACGAAGGGAAAAGAGCGGGATGTCATGCAGTCTAGTGAGTCTGCTAGTGGCGCTACCAATACCATCAAAGACGATGCCTCTAGTATTCGCCAAGGGGTTCAGACACTAACAGATAATCTCTATTTGGCACAGAGCAAAGGAGTAGATGTCTGGACCGCTGTTCAAGCCTATAATTTTGGACCTGCCTATATCGACTTTATCGCTCAGAATGGCAAGGAAAATACTCTGGCCCTAGCCAAGCGTTACTCCCGAGAAACGGTCGCTCCAATCCTTGGTAATACTACAGGGAAGACCTATACCTATATCAACCCTATTTCTATCTTTCACGGAGCCGAACTCTATGAAAATGGTGGAAATTATTACTACTCGAGACAGGTTCGCTTTAATCTCTATATCATGAAATTCTTTAATTTCTTCTAAACATCTGGTTTGACCAGGTGTTTTTCACTATAAGCTTTCTTTAAGATTGTTTTATTAACCTAGAAGGGTAAAGGAGGGAATACCCCATGAGAAAGAAATTCTTTCTAACAAGTGCTGCAGTATTGTGGGCCGTAACAGCTATGACGAGTGTCCACGCAGCAACTGATGTTCAAAAAGTAATCGATGAAACCTATGTACAACCCGAATATGTCCTAGGTTCTTCTCTATCTGAAGACCAGAAAAACCAAACTCTTAGCAAACTTGGCTATGACGCATCAAAAGACACCAAAGATATCAAAACTATGACACCTGATATCTATTCGAAAATTATGAATGTGGCTAATGATGCTAGTCTACAGCTCTATTCATCAGCCAAGATTCAAAAGCTGGGGGATAAGTCGCCTCTAGAAGTCAAGATTGAAACGCCTGAAAATATCACCAAGGTGACGCAAGATATGTACCGTAACGCAGCAGTGACGCTGGGAGTGGAGCATGCCAAAATCACAGTTGCAGCTCCTATTCCAGTTACAGGAGAGAGCGCCCTAGCAGGGATTTACTACTCGTTAGAGGCCAATGGTGCCAAAGTACCGCAAGCTAATAAAGACTTGGCCCAAGAGGAGCTAAAAGCCTTATCAGATATCAATGCTGAAAACAAGGACAAGTCAGGGTACGATGCCAATAAACTCAATGTCGCTTTGGCAGATATCAAGGCAGGAATCGCAAAGGCAAAAGAAGCCAAAGGCAATCTGACAGAAGAAGATGTTCGCAAAATTGTAGAAGACACACTAAAAAACTACAAACTCGATCAGGTTATAACAGGAAACCAGGTCAATATCATCATCAATTTTGCACTCAACCTTTCAAAGAGTGACATTTTGAACAATGCTGATTTCACTAAAACCCTAAATGACCTCAAGGAAAGTATTGTTTCCCAAGCTGGAGATAGTTTTAAAAATATCAATCTCAACTTTGATGCCAATAAAGCGCTGGAAGACGGGGGCAACTTCTTTAGCTCCCTTTGGCAAGCCATTGTCAACTTCTTCAAGAGTTTTGGTGCTTAGGTCATTTCATGATATAATAGATGGTAACAGAAATGTTGCCGTCTTTTTTTAGACCGATAGAAAGTGAAGAATATGTTAAAGAAAAATGATATTGTAGAAGTTGAAATTGTTGATTTGACCCATGAAGGGGCAGGAGTTGCCAAGGTAGAAGGCTTGGTCTTTTTTGTAGAGAATGCTCTTCCGACTGAGAAAATTCTTATGCGTGTCCTTAAAGTCAATAAAAAAATTGGCTTTGGGAAAGTTGAAGAATACCTTGTTCAATCACCTCATCGTAACCAAGATTTAGATTTGGCTTACCTGCGTTCAGGAATTGCTGACTTGGGGCATCTTGCCTACCCAGAACAGCTCAAGTTTAAAACCAAGCAAGTCAAAGACAGTCTCTACAAAATTGCTGGCATTAGAGATGTAGAGGTCGCTGAAACGCTGGGTATGGAACATCCAGTCAAGTACCGAAATAAGGCACAGGTGCCCGTTCGTCGAGTGAATGGTATCTTGGAAACTGGCTTTTTCCGTAAGAATTCGCACGACCTCATGCCCCTTGAAGATTTCTTCATTCAGGACCCTGTCATTGACCAAGTTATTGTGGCTTTACGAGATTTGCTTCGTCGTTTTGATTTAAAACCTTATGAAGAAACGGAACAGTCTGGCTTGATTCGGAACCTTGTTGTGCGTCGCGGGCATTATTCAGGACAAATCATGGTTATCTTAGTGACTACACGTCCCAAAGTTTTCCGAGTAGAACAATTGATTGAACAAGTCATCAAGCAGTTCCCAGAGATTGTCTCTGTCATGCAAAATATCAACGACCAGAATACCAATGCGATTTTTGGGAAAGAATGGCGCACACTTTATGGTCAAGATTACATTACGGACCAGATGTTGGGAAATGACTTCCAAATCGCTGGACCAGCCTTTTACCAGGTCAATACTCAAATGGCGGAGAAACTCTATCAAACGGCCATTGACTTTGCAGAGTTAAAAGAAGATGATGTGGTGATCGATGCCTACTCAGGGATTGGAACGATTGGACTGTCCGTTGCGAAGCATGTCAAGGAAGTTTATGGTGTTGAAGTGATTCCAGAAGCAGTAGAGAATAGCCAGAAAAATGCTTCTTTGAACAAGATTACTAATGCTCACTATGTTTGTGATACAGCTGAAAATGCAATGAAGAATTGGCTCAAGGAAGGTATTCAACCAACTGCCATTCTTGTTGATCCTCCACGTAAGGGATTGACCGAGAGCTTTATCAAAGCAAGCGATCAAACAGGAGCAGACCGCATCGCTTATATTTCATGTAATGTGGCAACCATGGCGCGTGATATCAAGCTCTACCAAGAGTTGGGATATGAATTGAAGAAAGTCCAGCCGGTGGATCTTTTTCCGCAGACGCATCACGTCGAGTGTGTAAGTTTGCTAGAGAAACATAGTTAATCCTCTCGCTTTCTCATTTTAGGGTGAGAGGCTTCAAAGCTCCAGTGGAGCTTTGAACTCCCAGAACCTTTTGAGTTCTACAGACGCATCATGTTAAGGCGGTATCACTGCTTGTTCAAACTGATTGAACAAGTATTTATCTAGTGAAAGTTCTACAGCAAGGAGTTTAAACATGAAATTCCATGAATTTGGTGATAAGAATTTGCCTCCTATTTTACTGATACATGGTGGTGGCAGTTCTTGGTGGAATTATCTTCGTCAAGCACGAATCTTGTCAAAAGAATACCGTATTATTCTACCCAATTTGAATGGCCACGGCGAGGAATATCAACTTGATTATGCTTCTACTGAAGATTCTGCTTTGGAGATTCTAGACTATATCAAAGCAAACTGTGGTGGGAAATTGTTTGCAATCGGTGGTGTTTCACTTGGTGGTCAAATTGCCATGGAGCTTTTGTCTTTAGACAGTGAAATTGCAGATAAGGCCATCATAGATGGAAGCCTCTGTATTCCTCAACCAAGGTTAGCTAAAATCAACATCTTTCTAGTGTCTCTATTTGGTAAACTGATGTTCAATAAATTCTCTTGCAAACTTCAATTAAGCATGATGAACAAACTCTATCCTAAACTAGCTTATCCAGAGGAAATAAAAGCTTATTATCTAGAGGATCTACCAAGGACACCTATCAAAACATTGGTGACCATTTACAAAACATATATGGGACGTTACAAGCTGAAGGACACGATTTCTGCTAGCAAGGCTCAGGTTCTGTATATCTATGGTGAAAAAGAATTGAACTGTGTGAAAGAATCAGCGAAATTATTTCATCAGCTACATTCAAATACAATTTTGTATGAAGCAAAGGGCTATAACCACGGCTATTTATCAGCTTACCTGCCTTATGAGTGGATTGATTTGGTGGTGCCATTTTTAAAGAGTGATTCATTTGAAATGTGTAACGAATCTGATATGCCATAAGGAGGAAACGGATGCTAGGAGCAATAGTTGGAGACATTGTAGGTTCAGTTTACGAATGGAACAATATCAAAACGAAGGATTTTTCTTTATTTCGTGAGGATTGTCTTTTCACTGATGATACAGTTATGACCTGTGCTGTTGATGGTAAAAATGTATAAACCTGTGAACGAAAGTGATTAAGAAAAGCCTTGATTGTAAGGCTTTTTGTTATATTAAAAATTCAAATTGAAAAGTAATCAATTTAAACAATAATATGGTCTAATACAGATTGTTAAATATTGAACTTATATAACTGTTATGGTATAATATAGACAGATGAAACAGAGATAACAGTTGGATAGTTAGGAGGATATGGAGGGTGAATATACAGATTGATAATTCAAGTGATAATCCGATTTATTTACAGATTAAAAATCAAATAAAAGCTCAGATTATTTCGGGAGAATTAAAGGTTGGCGAGCAATTACCATCAATCAGATTTTTAGCTAAAGAACTTCGAGTGAGTATGATAACTGCTAAAAGAGCTTTTGATGAGCTAGAACTTGATGGTTTCATTAATTCAGTTCAAGGTAAAGGTAATTTTGTTGCAGCTCAAAATAAAGAGCTTATTCGAGAAGAATATTTGAAACGAATCGAATCAAAGATGCAAGATATTCTTGAGCTTTCAGCGATTGCAGGTGTTACCAATGATGAGTTGGTAGAGATGTTTAGTAGTTATATGGAGGGAAAATATGAGTGATTTTGCTATTGAAATCAAAAACTTGGTTAAAAAGTTTGATGGCTTTACATTAGGACCGATAGATTTTTCTATTCCTAAAGGCTCTATTGTCGGTTATATTGGCCAAAACGGTGCTGGTAAAAGTACAACCATAAAATTATTGTTAGGATTACTTAAGAAAGATTCAGGAGAAATTAAAATTTTAGGTTATGATAATCCTAATAGTCTTGAATTGAAAGATAAAATCGGAGTAGTGTTTGATGATTTATTAGTGCCGGAAGAAATGACACTTGTTGATTTGGAAAAATTTTGTTCAAGGGTATATTCAAAATGGGACAGAGAATTTTTCTATCAATTAATAAAAAAATTTAATTTATCTGAAAAACAGGCTATTAAAAGTTATTCTCGTGGAATGAGAATGAAATTATCGATGGCAGTAGCTTTATCTCATAAAGCAGAAATTCTCATTTTGGATGAAGCTACGAGTGGATTGGATCCGATTGTAAGGGAGGAAATTTTAGATTTTCTTCTTGACTTTATTCAAGATGAGAATCATACAATTTTAATATCGTCACATATCCTATCAGATTTAGAGAAAGTGGCGGATTATATTGCTTTTATCAATGATGGTAAAGTTCTTTTTGTTGAACCAAAGGATGAACTCAAAGAAAACTATGGTATCTGTACTTTATCTAATGAAGAAGTTGAAAATCTTGATGAGGAAGCCATAATTGGAAGAAGGATACACTCATTCGGACAAGAGTTGCTTGTAAGAAGAAATCTTGTTCCAGATGGAATCAGATTACAAAAACCATCTATCGAAGATATTATGATTTATTTTGTGAAAGGAGGTAAAAGATAATGACTGCATTGATATTAAAAGATATAGCTACTTTAAAGAAAACACTACTATTAACAATTGCTCTCTGTATTGCCCTCATTGTGTATGGTGTGTATGAAAATGAAATTTTTATGATACCGCTTATTTGTACAATGATACCGTTAATTTTAACTGCAATCGCTTTTGGTTATGATACGAAATCGAAATTTGAACAATTTGCCTTTTCAATGCCGATTAAAAAGAGTAGCTTTGTATTAAGTAAATTGTTTTTTGCGTTTGTTTTTGGATTAGTAGGTTCAGTTTGTTTATTTGTTCAATTGGTAATAAAAAAAGAGATGTTAATAGACAGCATCATATTTATCTCACTAATTACATTAGTTGCAAGTATTTTGATATCAGCTATTCAACTTCCGTTTATCCTTAAGTACGGTGCTGAAAAAGGTAGGCTAATCATGGTTATAACATACTTTACAGTATTTGCTCTGTCTAGTTTTTTTAAAGCAAAATCAGATTTACTGTCTAATGTTGTAGAGTTTTTCTTAAAGAATTCGAGATTAATGATTTTAATTGGAATGTTTTTTGTCAGTATTGTTATCATAGGAATTGCTATAAAAATATCTATTTTAATTATGGAGAAAAAAGAATACTAGAGAAGTTGAGAGTAGATTATAAAAACTTAGAAGGTGGCAAATCTTATGCTAGGAGCAATAGTTGGAGACGTTGTAGGTTCAGTTTACGAATGGAACAATATCAAAACGAAGGATTTTTCTTTATTTCGTGAGGATTGTCTTTTCACTGATGATACGGTAAGTCCGAACCGCTGAGTGTGTGAGTTTGTTAGTGAAACGTTGCTAATCCTCAAAATAAAGAAGCCAAAATTCCATTATTTTGAGATGAAAACCTAAACTGTTTTTAAGGAGGTGTTATATTGATAGAGAGTAGACCTGGGGTTGATAAAATCACATCCTTTGATGAATTTAATAAATACTATTGGTATCGTGATGAACTCTCACAGATATGCAGGTCATTAGGACTTGAATATAGAGGTACAAAACAGGAACTCAATGATATTATTGAGCAGTATTTTAAGGGAAATTTGATTAAAAAATCATCAATAAAAAGGAAAAAGAAACAAGTAGAAGTCGTTGCTTTAGATACGCCCTTACTTGAGTGTGGATTCTCCTTTAACGCACACTTTAGAGAATATTTCTCAACTTTAACAGATGTTTCGCCATTTAAATTTACTGCTGATATGGCGACAGCTTGGAGAAAAGTAAAAAGAGAAAATGATTTGAGTTTTACAATCCAAGATATGCTAAAAGTTTACTATGGAGATTCAGATTATGCCAAGTATGATCATTCGGTTTGTCAATGGAATCAATTTCTAAAGGATTTCTGTGCAGACGAAAATAGTGCCAACTACTCTAATAAACTAAAAGTAGCTTCTATTCTTTGGAAAGAAGTTAGAAATTCAAGTAATGAAAAAATATATTCAAAAAATCTTTTGACTGAATATGCTGATAAAGTAAAAGAGTATGGCAAGTAGGAATGTCAGTATAAACCAATAGTTCACAGGGAGGAAGTTTATGCTATGCGTGTTTCTGATAAAGAGAAGCTAGATTCTAAGAAAATTGAATTTGATTTTATGGAAAAAGTTGCTTCTCTTGGAGTTCGTAAATTTTTAAAAGATAGACCTCAAGTATCTCCCTCTTTTGCATCTGGTATGATAGATGGATATTTTGATGACGAGGTTCCGGATTTATTTTAGAAACTTCTTGCAATTTACATTCTAAGCAACCTAGTTGGAACCCTTCCATGGGCTGTTCCTTATGGAGAAGAGGAAGTAGCAGTAATGCAAAATCAAGCTAAGGAAATTTTGGAATGGTATGACTATATGAACCGAATAATCCCAAGTTGGTATATGAACAAGAATAATGCTGAATAATAAATGTTATAATCGTAAGAGAATAGGATGGATAATTTAACGTTTAGATAGAAAAATATAAAGAATATTGAAATCATTTGTTGTAACTGTGTAAAAGATAGTTTAGTATTTGCTGAGATAAAACCGAATGCAATCATGTGACTGAAAAGATAACATAACAATAAAAATTTGAGGAGGAATGTAGGATGTTGTTGGATGATGAAAGATATGCAGAGGTTATTGCTTATGGTAAGGAAGCTGTAACAAAGATAGGCGAAAACAAGTTCGAGGAGGGATTCGTTCTTGCAGAACAAAGTTGGAACGCTTTTCCAGAGTCGGGAACAAAATGGAATCAGGGATACAACTATGCGAAAAGCTTTTTCAAGCATGCGATCGGAAATAGAGATATGGTGATAGCAAAATCTTGGTTGGACAGAATGATCGAAAACAATGATGAGCTGCACTTGTTTGATTCTGAGGTTGAACACATGAAGGCAAAGTATGAATTTGAACTTGGAAGCTTAGACGAAGCATTTGAACTATGGAAGAATCTGCTCAAACAAAAAGGTGTAGGCAACCGATATTTCCAGTCTGACGATCCAAAGTATAAGGAATTCTATCAATCAAGAAAATAATTTTATTCAACAAAAGTAACTAAGAGAAATCAATCTTAGAGAGGATTGTGATATCTGTATAAGGAATTGTTATAAAAAGATGAATCAACATAAGGAAAAATAATTGCTGGAGGAACTATGAACCAAATTGAGAAGTATCGAATATTGAGTGCAGGAAAAGCATTTGGTCACCGTGCCAAAATTGCTTTGGTCTTGCTTGATAGCAGCACAGCTTATGAAGAATTAAAAGAAGAAGCCTCACAAAGCATGGTTGCTGGAAGTTATGACTGTGTAGGTGGAGATCCGGCTGTAATACTTGAAAGAATAGCAATAGAATTGATATGTCGTGACACCCGTAATACATGGTATTTACCTGATAATGTAAAATTTTGGGATAAGCGTTTCGGCAGTTTGTTTGAAAATAAGTTTTTTTGCTATGATGATGATATAGAAACATGGAGCAAGATACTTTACAAATATTTTGTAAAACTGCAGTGGATGCCGAAAAGAGAAGATTATACTTCAACAAGGAGCTATAATAATGTTTGGGGATATTTTGCAGAACTTTTAGCAGTTGTAAAACAAAATAATCATCCTGAGTTTGATAAGTATTATGAAATTGCAGTTCAAAATGGAATGAATCCAGTGGTTTTGGAAAGAAAGTTACAAGAACTGTCTGAAATCAAACAACAATTTTCTATAATTTAACAGGTAGTCACTCAGTTTAGAAAAAATGTGACAAAAAATGAATCAATTTATGTTCGAAAGGAAAGAATTACAGATTTTATATCCTTTGAAGCCGTTGTATGTGCAGTGTAGTAGCTGCCGACGATATAATCTAGATAGCCAATCCTTTTCATAAGCAGCAGAAACCTAAAATAAGACCTTAGAATAAAAGCTACAAATCTCTAGTTCTATGAAATAATGTTGAATCAGCAAATCTTTTATATTTGCTGATTTTTAACTATCAAGGCAAGTGAGTCATCCTTTTACTTAGATTCTATGTCTGATTTTCGAATTGAGATTATTGAAGATTTTTAATATAATAAAGTAGAAATAACGAACATTTAAACGAACATTTAGATGAAATTAACATTTGAGGTTTAGAGTAAACATGAGTCTATTATTTGAAGAATTTAAAACCATTTGTTTCCATTTAAACCAAGTCGGAATTACACCGACGCTTATGGGGTCTTTGGGATTTGAATACCGTTCAAATGAAGAATGGGAGCCATCTGACATTGACATTCATGTCCCTGGAGATCCTAGAGGATGGGAAGCGCCTGATCATCTCAGGATTTATGACTGGGACAAGATAATGAAAGTTATGAACCACTTAGGCTACACCTTGATAGATATTCATGAGCATGAATTCCAAAAAGATGGCTTGAGTGTTGAATTTGGAAGTATCGATTCCTTACCTGATTTTGCAGGAGTTTCGGAATCGGATATAGAGCTGATTCATCTTGAGAACATCACTTTTCGTGTTCCAAGTCTGGAACAGTATCTAAGTATTTACAAAGTTTCTTCTCAAGACTCCTATCGAAACAATCAAAATAGCAATAAAGATTTTAAGAAGATTGAATGGCTGGAAAGACATTTGTAAATCATCATTTAAAAAGTAGTAAGTTGTGAGATTTACTGCTTTTTTATTTTCATAAACAAACTATTGGAAAATACAAACGAGCCTTGCAAATAAAATTTTAAAGTAGTATACTGGAGTTATGATTATGAAAACGTTTGCGTCGCAGATGAATGAAAGTAAATCAGGAGACAAATACAGTGGAATTAACAGCTATTTACCATAGACCAGAGTCGGAGTATGCTTATCTTTATAAGGATAAGACAATGCACATTCGTATCCGGACTAAGAAAGATGATATTGAAAGCATCAACTTACATTATGGTGATCCTTTTATCTTTATAGAGGATCGTTATGAAGCAATCAAGGAGATGAGGAAACTTACCTCCGATGCTTTGTTTGATTACTGGCAAGTGGAGGTTACAGTTGGCTATGCGCGACTCCAGTATCTCTTTGAACTCAAGGATAAGCAAGGGCAGAGTATCTTGTATGGCGATAAGGGATGTGTTGAAAACACGCTCGAAAATCTTCATTACGAAGGAAACGGCTTTAAGCTTCCTTATATTCATGAAATTGATGCTTGTCATGTACCTGACTGGGTTTCAAAGACGATCTGGTACCAGATTTTTCCAGAACGCTTCGCAAATGGAAATCCTGAGATTTCTCCAGAGGGGGCTCTAACTTGGGATTCCTCTATCAAACCAAAGACGAGCGATTTCTTTGGCGGAGATTTGCAAGGCATTATTGACCATCTGGATTACTTGCAGGACTTAGGGATTACAGGACTTTATCTCTGTCCGATTTTTGAATCTCCAAGCAATCACAAGTACAATACGACGGATTATTTTGAAATTGACCGTCATTTTGGAGACAAGAAAACATTCCGTAAACTGGTGGATCAAGCCCATCAGAGAGGTATGAAAATCATGCTGGACGCTGTTTTCAATCATATCGGAGACCAATCTCCACAGTGGCAGGATGTCCTCAAACATGGTGAAGATTCTATTTATAAAGACTGGTTCCATGTTCAAGAGTTCCCAGTGACCAAGGATAAGCTAGGTAATCCGAGAAAACTCCCTTATCACACCTTTGCCTTTGAGAGCTATATGCCTAAGCTCAATACGGCAAATCCTCAAGTGAGAGACTATTTGTTGAGCGTTGCGACCTACTGGATTGAAGAGTTTGATATCGATGCTTGGCGCTTGGATGTGTCTAATGAAGTAGACCATCAATTTTGGCGAGATTTTCGAAAGGCAGTTTTAGCTAAGAAGCCCGACCTTTATATTCTTGGAGAAGTCTGGCACACGTCTTGGCCTTGGCTAAATGGCGATGAATTCCACGCAGTCATGAACTATCCTCTCTCTGATAGTATCAAGGATTATTTCTTGCGAGGGACTAAGAAGGCACCTCAATTTATCGATGAGATCAATAGCCAGTCTATGTACTATAGACAACAGATTTCGGAAGTGATGTTCAATCTCTTGGATTCGCATGATACGGAGCGCATTTTGACTACTGCCAAAGGAGATGTACAACTTGTTAAGTCTGCCCTTACTTGCCTCTTTTTGCAAAGGGGGACACCGTGTTTCTACTATGGAACGGAGTTAGAGTTAGGTGGAGGACCAGACCCAGATTGTCGTCGTGTCATGCCTTGGGAACGTGTTTCCGACAGTAATGAGATGCTTCATTTCATGAAGAAATTGATTCAGCTTCGCAAGGATGCTACAAACATTATTCAACATGGCACCTATAGCCTGAAAGAAATCAAGCCAGATGTGGTATCTCTGGCATGGGATTATGATGGCCAAAAGGTCCAAGCCATTTTTAACCAATCAAGTGAAAACTATCTTGTAGACCGTGATTCTGTAGCGCTAGCCAGTCATTGTCAAGAACTAGATAATCAGCTTGTCATCTTACCAAAAGGATTTGTGATTCAATAAAAAATGAGAAGAGAAAGACTGTAATGATGGGCAACCATTCGTTCCAGTCTTTTTTCTATTTATGTAGTATAATAAAGGAAATACCAGAGGTAAACCCTTAGAAAAAAGAGAACGATGAACCATCTAGTCCAATCTTTAAAAGAAAAGATCACTGACCAAATGTCCATGGTTCGACAAGTTCCTAATGATGATGAAGAATTTTATCAAGTCCATTTAGATATTTTCTATAAGCCGACTAGTGAGAATGCAGAGTTTAGAGAGTTTATAGGGACGAAGATCTTGATGAGAACATCTTTGACTATATTCGAAACTCGGAGATTTTGCCGATGCTAAAGACAAGGAATACCTCAAAGTAAAAATTTATTTAGATGAAACTTAGTAAGGAGAAATCATGTTTAGTTTTTTTAAGCGAAAAAGAAACAAGCGGTTCAATCAGGAGTCACATGACAAGGCTAAAGAAAATCAGGCTGTTTCTGAAAAGAAACTTGATGTAGAAAATGATGAAGCAAATGTGGATTCTGAACAAATCCTCCATTTTGATCATTTAAATTTTAAATTGGCCGTCATTCAGGTCTTAATGTACGATTTACAAGTATTGAAACCATCCTTTGATATTTATGATTTTGCTGATCGATACAGTACAGAAGAGATTGATACTGAAAGCATGGAAGTTATCAAACCTGCTCTTGAGTATTTTGAAGCCTTATCTATTCCTAAGAAATATGCTGAAGAGGTCAAAGAAATTTACATGGATGGTGGAAATGAGATTTATATGAATATCATTCCGCAATGGGATGGAGAAGATGGAACATTTGATTTGAATGAGCTCAGTTTATCCGAACTGCAACAATTTCCAAACTTGAAAGAAGCAACTATTTTAAGTAGCAATTTTGATAGCGTGAAAGTAATCTTCGATGCGGCTGGTATTGAAGTCGAGCTATTATAATTTTAGTTATCAAGTCAATTCATGTTAAAACAATAATTGGATCACGCTTTAAAAGGAGTATGAAAATCAATGGATGCTAACATACTTAGAGTTGTAAAAATAGATAAAGAAGCACTTTATGAATTTATCTATGAAAACTTTATAGCACAACAGGAAGAATTGTTAGACATATCCAAATCTGAAGTGATGAATGATTTTGCAATAGATTGGGAAAAAGGGGAGTTTCTATTTACTGCGCATAGACAGGAAAACATGGCTGGAGAATTGATTTCCTTACCAGAAGGACTAAATGCGGAAACATTACTGGAAAACTTGCCTGTTACAACTGATTCTGTACTTAAACCAAATCAAATCTATAAAGATTATTCATTTGACGATTTGAGCAAATTTATTTGATGAGAGTATTTTATATCGCAGAGATTGCAGATGATAGAGTGCGGTGAGTTACAGTTAATTACAAGAGAAAAGTGTGAAAAAATACAATTCAAATCTGAGTTTACTCAATCGAGTGTAACTTACTCGAATTTAAATAGTCGATCTAGTGTTGAAGAAGTGAAGAATTTATTATCCACTCATACTATCATTAGAAGGAAGCAAGTCAAAGAATTCAACTTATAAAAGTCCCTTTATCGTAGAGAATATTGATTAGATAGCAAGGAAGAGGAAAATATGAAACTATTTAAAAAAATTTCCTATCTATTTATTATTATAGTTGGCGCCCTTCTACTAAGTGCCTGTGTTTTGCATAAAGAAGACAAAGAGCGACTAGTTCGATATCTCAATAACGTCTATGGGGAAAATGCTTATGAGATGAAAGAAGATCCCAGGCATCCCTATTATTGGTTTGTGACATTGAAGGGTTATCCAAATATTCCCTTTACTTGTAGTGTGTCCCATGATTGGCTAGCAATGGGATCACCTTTTATTCATTCTGATTTTGAAGAAATCTTCTGCACAAGAGCTCTTGCGGAATATAAGGAAAATCATAATCTAGGTGACGATGTCCTTTCCTATCTGCATCCTGTAAATTTTGTCTATTCTACAGAAGTAACAAATTTAGATCAGCTAAAAGAATCCTATGACAAGATGCTGGACTTTATCAACTATACTAGCTTGAAGTATCCTATTTTAGATGAAACTGATTGTTTCGGGGTACGAATGGATATCAGTGGTATTCGATTAAAGAGCTCGAGGAGGAATCTTGATGGTTCAATCGATACCAGTATTTATCGACAAGTTTGCAATGCAGAAAATGGGAAATTAAACATAAGACCTTTTGAAGAAATTCGTCAAGAATTGGAACCCCAACTACGAACGCACCCTGAGAATTCAAAGGGATTTGTATTTGTAGTAAACACGACCTCCTTTGTACTGGGAAGCGATACACTTGATGATTGCTTATATAAGCATTTCGAATTATCATCTACCACAGTAGAAGAACTTCAAAAGATCAAGTTGCAACCTGGAGAAAGCAGCGAAAGCTATATATTGGCCAAAGACTATAATGATAATAGCTTAGAGTATTATACAAAAGTTACAGTGCAGGTGAAAAATCTAAGTGATAAGGAATGTTCTGTTTTAGATGGAACGTTGGTGAAGGCTGTCATCTCTGATCCGGCAAGTATGTATATTGGAGATGTCTATTTTGAATTTGATAAAAGAAAAGAATTAACCGCTGATTTATATGATATGCTTGGAATAAAAAGGCCCTCCACTAGTGAAGAGGAGAGCGACGGAGTTCCCTATAAAAATATAAGGGTTTTATTTAAGATGAAGACCTATTTCAAAGAGATAGACAGCATTACATTATCCTATCAGGAGTAGGGATTTTCTTACTCCCAGATTGTATGCTGGACTCTTACACCGTATCGATAGGGGGACTGATCACTATTGAAATTTGCCACAAAATGATAGCTGCTCCATAGCACATAGTCAGCAGTTTGCAGCCTCAGACTGAAGTAGGTGTCCTGTTTCACTTCTTTAGCATCAGCAGGTTTCAGTGAAAAGATATCTGTTAATTTTTTTGTTTTAAAGTCATTGATTGTAAGTTTGGAGAGGTCTTGGTTATTGATGTTAACTTGGGAGAGTTGCGGGCTGTCTGCTGAGATTTCATAGTATGTGACCACGCAGTTCTCGAGTTTATCAGTGTCTTTCCACTTTGGTGTAATGCTCATAAGACCGTAAGATTTACCATCTCGAACTATTTCAAGCAGTTCTCCGTAGTAGAAGTGGTCATTGCGTTTGTTCACAATCTCGCTCTCAGGATTTTTTCCAGTAAAGCTGAACCCCTGGTCCAGTAGTTCTGAAGCCCTTGTTTCTCCGACCACCACATTGGTCTTATCGATTTGTATTCCAAAAGGTTGAGCAGGAAAGCCAGTGATGAAGATGCAAAAAGTAAAGATGAAAGTAGTCAAAAAGACAGCACCAACAACCGCATTAGATGATGAATAGCGGTGATGGTTTTTCCTTGGACGCTTTACTATAAATAACATTAAGTTGATAAGGTTTCTAAACAGCATACTTGCTACAACAATGGCAAATTGAGCCTTTAAACAAGTATAAAGAGCTGCTGGAAAATTGTCCATTTTAACATACAATGCCACTAAAGTGAGGATATTAGCCAGAACAAAATAGAAAATAAATAGGTTTACTTCTTTGAGAGCGTTCCTATTAGTGATATCTTCATATTCAATATGGTAGCGTCCTTGAAAACCTTGCCCAAACTGATACATCCACTTAGGAACTTCTTCGCCGGCTCTAACGGCACTCGCCAGTTTAAAATAGAGATAAATCGTACAGACTAAGAATAGGAAAAAAATAAAATAAAAAGTCAAAGCAAATATAAAAAAGCCCATTGCTATTCTCCTTTTCAAACTATAATCCACATTTTGGATACACCTTTATTATAACACTTTATAGGGAAAACATCTGAGGATACTATTCATCAGATAAGAATCAGACCTTAGCGATAATAAGCTTTTATAAAACATAAATATTGTCATTTAACATAGAAATTTTGGAGGAAAAACAAATGGGAATGATTGCTAATTATAGATATATCAATGATCAGTATTTACATCAAATGAAAAGGTTTAATGCTGAAGAAGATGATCAATTTGAGATAGTAGAGGAAGCAGAACTTTTACTTGATATAGATAAGATGTGGGATGTTCTTCATTTTGTGCTTACAGGTGTTGGCACTTCAAATCCTAGTGGAAATGATACTTTGAGCGTTGCTGTTTTGGGTGTGACACCTCTTGAAAATGTTACGGAATATATTGCTTATACAGAAAAAACAAAAGTAGTAGAGATTTGTTCAGCTTTGGAAAACTTTGATATTGAAGAAGCCATGGCGCATTTTAGTATGCAAGCTTGTAAAAATGCTGATCTTTATCCTGATATTTGGGATTATGATGAAGAAGAGGAAGAGATTGAAGAAGAAATCTGCGAGTATTTCCAAGCAATGAAAGATTTTTACAAGAAAATTTTAGAGCTCAATGGTAATGTCATGGTCACTATTTGTTAAAAGGTTTATCAAACGTTTCTAAAAGAATAAAATAGCTTGAGGCAAAAAATGGATAAAGAAGATTTACAAAAAGCATATCTTGACTTGGAAAAAGAAAGCTTTCCTTCTGGTAAAAGAATCAAATTTGTAGCTAATTTGGGTAGTTCCCAAGAAATCGCATATCATTATGAACTGATTTGCAAAGATTGGAATGAAGGTAGAAACCTGCATTTAGAAGGTAGCTTTGATAAACATGGAAGAGATGGATTAGAGTTTCTATTTGAACAGTTGGATGAAGTTAAAGATGAAAAACAAAGTGTATTGACTGCGTATCTTATAGCGGAAATCCTTTCTAAATCAAAGCATCGAGATTTTTATTGGTCGCTTTGTGACCAACTGATTCCTATTCTCATTTCACTTTTAGATATAAAGAATACTATTCTTCGTCAAAAGGTGGTCATAGCTTTAGGTTGGGTAGGAACAGAAAAAGAAATTGGTCTTTTGACAAGACAAATGCTAGGTGATGGAGATGCTTTTTGTCGTGCATGGTCTGCGACAAGTCTCATGCAACTGTCCTTTCATAGAGTAAAAGTAGAAATCATATCCAAAGAAGCAAAGACCAGTTTTATTCAAGCTATTACCGAAGAAAAAGACCTCTATGCTTGCGGTATGATGAAAGAAGCAGCTCAAATATTATTTGGCAAGAGATGGATATCATCTTCTGCGGTAGAAAATATGGACCTTGAAAAAATTAAAAAGGCTCAAAAATCTGCTATTAGATTTCTAAGTAAGCATTATACACCAATCATATAGAAACATTTGAGAGTTATTTGATAGATAAGTTTCTCCAGCTCTAAAACTACAAAGAAACATATTATCAATATCAGCACCTGAAATGTATGAATGTTGTGGTCATCATTATTTCTTTCTACATAGTAAGCCTGCAGTACACTGAAACTACAGGCTTTTGTCTTTTAAGTGGTATAATAGAAGAAAAACGAGAAGTGTTTTATATATAAAGGGTTCCAAGATCCAATATTAATCGAGGATGGTAATAGATCCGTTTGTGGCTATCTATTCAGATGTCTTGACTGTAAAAAATATCATCTCTGGGTAGATGCGGATTAGGAAACTAGTGTAAACTGGCCAAGAAATGTTCAAATTATAAGAGAGGATGATGGCATTGGAGAATTTAGAGATTTTTGAGATTGCATCTAAGTATTTTCTAGGACAAATGACTGGGTTCAAAGACTTATTAGCTAGTAAGATCAATCAATTGGATAGTATTGATTGGGTTCATAATAAAGGAAGCGTAAAAACTTGCAAAGCTGATGAAACGGGTCGAAAGATGAGATGTAAGGTTGATTGGGATATGGTCTAAAAGTCGAATTATCGCTTAATGAGGTTGAGCTGATTTGGGAAGCGTTTCAGAAGTTTTTTAAAGAAAGCTATTTCGAAAGGATTGAAAGAAATAGAAACAATGAAGAATTAGGAAGATACGAATTTATTGCAAGGACTCCTAAAGGAGATGAAATTGAGTGCAGGATTTACCTAGCTAATGAATGGAATATTCCTCAGATTTCGATTTCAGTCTTTGTTTCTTCTCGCTATAAGAATTGCGATTTTAGCAAGTAATGGAAAAGATGGGTAGAAAAGGTGAGATATGAAGCGCTTAGACCGGGACAATATGCAAAAAAGCCTTGAGGCCTTGTATGTTTTGGATGATTATTTAACAGATCCTTCAAAAGACTATTTGAGATTGATACGAAAGAAAGTAACGGACTTCACTAGCCGATACAGCATTGATAACGGTGCTGGGGATTCTTTGGATGTGATTTTTACAGAAGAAGTGGTCTTGATAAAGGGATTTGATCATGAAAATAGTCTCAATCAGTTTGCAGCTGACCAATGGAATCAGAACATTATCGACAGGATTTATGAAGGTATTGATGAAAAATGGCTGAATCTTTTAACTTTAAAAGAAAGAGAAGAAACAACATTTTGTATCTGGTATGATGGTATCATTCATCAAAATAACATTGAGAATAATAATGGCGGAACTTGGTTATTGGGATACACCTTTGATACATACGATAGGTTTAAAGAATTTATGATAGAATATTATTCTTTTTTGATGATAAGTTGTTGAAAAAACTCTATACTGATGGTAGTTTGTCTGATAGAGAATTGGCAGAACTGACACATGAATATCGAGGTTAGAAAATAATGGAACTGACGTTAAAAAGCACCCCAGAAAAATACAAAAAAATGGTAGATGAACTCTTGCCTCCGTTATTGGAATTATTACAGAAATTAACCTTTTTGGAAGAAGAAATCTATGAACGCAACAAGGAACTCGATGCTGAAAAAAGGCTACTCAAGATACCTTCACATCAGATCCATCCCGAGTGGAATGAACTGATGGACGAATACCATCAACGCTATCTGGCTCTCCTTGATGGCTGTGTAAGCGAGAAACTCTTATCAAAAGGGGCTAGGAACTCCTATGGCCATCCAAGTGAGTATTCATATTTACGAGGCGAGAATTTTTCCGTTTGGTTTACCATGCGAAAAAGGGATCTGGCAACGGTCATACTATACTATGAGGAAGCTTTGGAAATGAAACATAAGTTTGTGCTTAGGTTGATTGATGGCAAATGGTTGATTGATGAGAAATTCTATGGATTTGGCGGTGAAAAAACATGGTATGTCGATATGCTCTGAACAAGATCCCTATGTTTCCTTCACCAATAATCACAAATTATCTAGACTGCAATTCCTTGAATTAGAAGATTTTTAATTCGTTCTCCAAGCTTTAGACGAGGTTTTATATGAAAGGTCATAAGCGAAAGGATTACCTCTATCGGTATCTACTCTACAGATTTGAAAAGGAAACTTGTAAGAATAGTGCTTTGGAAAGGATCAATCAGGAGGCCAAAGAAAGAATCTGTCGGCAGGCGACAAAAACCACCAGACGGATTAGTGTATTTGTCGGTCTGGTCTATTTGATTCTGTTTTGCTTGATAATTATCTGGCTGAATGCGAATTGCTCCCAAAATCCATTTTTTCTATGGTATCAAGGCTATATAGAATCACTATTTCCATTGATCAATGGTGATTGGGGGAGTAGTTGGATTGAGAAAAAAGGGACGATATTATGGATTGCTATTAAGGCCTTCCCCATATTTGTTCTTAATGGGATCCCCTTTCTTTTACTCGTGCTACTGATTGCGAATAGAACTTTAAAAAAGAAAATAAAGGCTGAATGTATCAACTAAGGAGAAAAAAGATGGGCAGAATGATTGCAATCGGATCACTAGTTTTTCTTGGACTAGCATTTTTGGGGATTGGACTTGGCTTGTATTTCTTCCTCAAAAGGCTGGTAGTGAATGGGGAATCCGTCTTAGACGAGCCAGTAAATGAGCAAACTCGTACAGATAAGATGGGGCTTGGCGAGCTTCTAGTTTACTTGTCGATAATTGCGATTGCTGGCGTTTTTGTAGTGCAAATAATGAGTAGGGGAGGAACTGGTAATGCTATCTTGGCAAGAATTGTGATCCTACCACCAATTATGGCACTTTTTAATGCTAGAAAACGCACGGGCAAAGCTATGATTGCGCTTGTGGTTTCTTTTATGGTGGCATTATTTGTTATGATTGCATACGGTCAGATAGGGTTGCCACCTAAAGCACCAGAATTGATGATAGATGACAAGTCGATCACGCTAACACAAACAAGTGTGAGTGATCTTCTGAAAGAAGGTTTTGACATCTACATCAGGGAGAATGACAGCTTTAGTAACGATTATGATGAGGCTCTTTCTTCGGGGAAAATCAAAAAATATCAGGCTGATAAGAGTATTTTTATCGAAAAAGGTTTTCATCGAGATAGTAATGTTGTGTCGTATGCTCCCTATCTTCTTGGAAAAGATGGTTTAATCCTTGGAAGTATTGCATTATATGGAGATGAAATAAAAGAAACTGTCTTAGAGGACTGTAAAATTATCCAGTTTAAACTGGATGAAGACCGTATTTCAGTAGCAAGAACAAAAGCTATCTCCTACAAACTGAATGGTGTAGATTTACTGACTAGAATTGAAGAAGGAACCATGCGAACAACCTTTGGTGATAAATTATGGTCAGTTCCGCCTGCACATCCTGTAGACTCGACCCAACTATGGTATGGACTTCAGTGGAAAAGTCGTAGCGACCACCTATTTTGGAATGAATATTTTTCCTTGATTCGTTTGGATGAAAACTACCATATGATAGACTTTGAGCTAATTGGAGAAGTAGCGCGTGACGATTGAAGGAAATGGTAAACTACTATAGTCTTTGGACGTGGTTCTATTTGTACTTTGGTCAAGATTAGTATATAATTTACGATAGAGAAATTTACTGGCTAGGAGAAGGAAATGGAATTAAAAGATTTTACAGAAAAAGAACAGGAGATGATAAGGCAGGGATTGACAACATCTGAAATTAGCGATAAGGAAACCGCTGCGAAAATCCTTGCCCTAGTACCTCAGGAATGGATCAAACGCATCCCATTTTTCGTGAGAAAACACGCAACAACTCGGACAATAAAGCGAATTTCCATCGAACATCCAGAACTTTATGCTATTGCGAAAAGAAGTGGTGAGATTCCTGAGAAGGAAAGAGAAGAATTGCGCCAAATCATTACAGATATTTTCCAAGAGAAAATGAATAAGCATAAGATTAAATAATTTTGAGAGGAACTAAAAATTAGTTCCTTTTTTAATCGTTTTCAGTTGATTGGACTTTAACTTTTGGGTGGCAATTTAACTATTCGCGAACAAATTTTAAGAAAATTTAAAAAAAGTACTTTACAAGCTCTTGTAAACATGATATAGTTATAAGGCTTAGAAAATGAGATGATGTTTTCTAGCAAATATAAACCCGAGTAAAAAATGCCTACGGACAGGCAGGGTTGAATGCCGAAGCGTGGTTGAAAAGCCACATTATTGATAGGGTTAAAAGCCTACTTTTATAAGTTGATGTTAGGACGCTTGTCCTAATTCATAAATTTTAGTGTGGTGAAAGCACACGTCATCTTGTGAAACGATCAATAAAGTACGTAATATTTGCTACTAGAGAGTTAGGAAACATCGGGAACAGACATACTCAACAGAAACCAAAATAAAAACGTCAGAAGATTGCAGAGCAGGTGAAAACCTGCTCTTTTTTCATAAGTCAAGCTTTGGTCGCCTTCATTTTTTTAGGCGCTAAAAATATGGTAAAGGAGTATGTCTTGATAAAGTTAGATCAGAACCAGGCCCCTATTTATGAAGGACTGATTAAGTTACGAAAGAAAAGGATTGTTCCCTTTGATGTACCAGGTCATAAACGCGGACGGGGAAATCCAGAACTTGTTGAATTGTTGGGAGAAAAATGTGTTGGCATTGATGTCAATTCTATGAAACCCTTGGATAATCTAGGCCATCCCATTTCGATTATTCGAGATGCAGAGGAGCTGGCTGCGGATGCTTTTGGAGCAGCGCATGCCTTTCTCATGATTGGTGGAACAACATCATCTGTTCAAACCATGATTCTTTCCACCTGCAAGGCTGGAGATAAGATTATTCTGCCGCGAAATGTTCACAAATCTGCTATCAATGCGCTGGTTCTATGTGGTGCCATTCCCATCTATATTGAGATGAGTGTAGATCCTAAAATTGGCATCGCTTTAGGTCTTGAAAATGACCGTGTTGCACAGGCCATCAAGGAACATCCGGATGCTAAAGCTATCCTAATCAACAATCCTACCTACTATGGTATTTGTTCAGACCTCAAGGGTTTAACGGAAATGGCTCATAAAGCTGGCATGCTGGTTTTAGTAGATGAAGCTCATGGAGCGCATTTGCATTTTACAGACAAATTGCCACTATCTGCTATGGACGCTGGCGCTGATATGGCGGCGGTCTCTATGCATAAGTCTGGTGGGAGTTTGACCCAGAGCTCCATACTGCTTATCGGGGAGCGTATGAATCCTGAATATGTTCGACAGATCATTAACCTGGCCCAGTCTACATCTGCCTCTTACTTGTTGATGGCAAGTCTTGATATTTCACGTCGTAATCTAGCTCTTCGTGGTAAAGAGTCTTTTGAGAAGGTTATTGAACTATCCGAGTATGCTCGTCGTGAAATCAATGCTATCGGTGGTTACTATGCCTACTCAAAAGAGTTAATAGACGGTGTGTCGGTCTGTGATTTTGACGTGACCAAGCTGTCAGTCTACACTCAGGGTATTGGCTTAACAGGTATCGAAGTTTATGACCTCCTGCGAGACGAATATGATATTCAGATTGAGTTTGGGGATATTGGCAATATCTTGGCTTATATTTCCATCGGCGACCGCATCCAAGACATCGAGCGTCTGGTCGGTGCTTTGGCTGATATTAAGAGACTCTATTCAAGAGATGGAAAGGACTTGATTGCTGGAGAATATATCCAACCAGAGTTAGTGCTTTCTCCTCAGGAAGCCTTCTATTCAGAGAGAAGAAGTTTAACCTTGGATGAGTCTGTTGGACAGGTCTGTGGGGAATTTGTCATGTGCTATCCTCCAGGGATTCCAATCCTAGCACCAGGTGAACGCATTACACGAGAAATTGTGGATTATATCCTATTTGCCAAAGAACGTGGTTGTTCCCTCCAAGGGACGGAAGATCCAGAGGTCAATCACATCAACGTCATTAAGAGAAAGGAGAACTAGATGGATTTATGGTTTTCTGAAGTTCATACTCCAGATGTGAAATTATCTTTGAGAACAGCTAAGCAACTCTTCGCTGGAAAAAGTGAATGGCAGGATATAGAAGTATTAGATACTCCCGCTTTTGGGAAAATATTAATCTTAAATGGCCATGTCTTGTTTTCAGATGCAGATGATTTTGTCTACAATGAAATGACCGTCCACGTACCGATGGCTGTCCATCCCAATCCAAAGAAAGTCTTGGTTATAGGGGGGGGCGACGGCGGAGTTGCCCAAGTATTAACACTCTATCCTGAACTGGAGCAAATCGATATCGTGGAACCAGATGAAATGCTTGTTGAGGTTTGTCGTGAGTATTTCCCAGACTTTGCTGCAGGGCTAGATGACCCTCGTGTTACCATTTATTATCAAAATGGACTGAGATTTTTGAGAAACTGTGAGGATGATTACGATATCATTATCAACGATGCGACGGATCCATTTGGACATACGGAAGGGCTCTTTACCAAGGAATTTTACGGAAACAGTTACAGAGCCTTGAAAGAAGACGGCATCATGATTTATCAGCATGGAAGTCCCTTCTTTGACGAGGATGAGTCAGCTTGCCGAAGCATGCACCGCAAGGTCAATCAAGCCTTTCCAATCAGCCGGGTCTATCAGGCACATATTCCAACTAGCCCAGCTGGCTATTGGTTGTTTGGATTTGCATCGAAAAAATACCACCCTGTCAAAGATTTTGACAAGGAAGGCTGGAAAAAACGTCAGCTTTTCACAGAATACTACACTGCAAACTTACACGTGGGATCCTTTATGTTGCCTAAGTATGTAGAGGATATCTTAGAAGAAGAGGAAGGAAAAAAATGAGTCGTTTACTAGTTATTGGATGTGGGGGCGTTGCCCAAGTTGCTATTTCAAAGATTTGTCAAGATAGCGAAACCTTTTCAGAGATTATGATTGCTAGCCGTACCAAGTCAAAATGTGATGACTTGAAGGCTAAATTAGAAGGTAAAACAAGTACAAAGATTGAAACAGCTGCTGTTGATGCTGACAAGGTTGAAGAAGTGATTGCCTTGATTGAAAGCTACAAGCCAGAAGCTGTTTTGAACGTAGCTCTGCCATACCAAGACTTAACTATCATGGATGCTTGTTTAGCGACTGGAGTTCACTATATCGACACAGCTAACTACGAAGCTGAGGACACAGAAGATCCTGAGTGGCGTGCCATTTATGAAAAACGTTGCAAGGAACTTGGTTTTACAGCCTACTTTGACTACTCATGGCAGTGGGCTTATCAGGAGAAATTCAAAGAGGCAGGCTTAACAGCTCTGCTTGGATCTGGTTTTGACCCAGGTGTGACTAGTGTCTTTTCAGCCTATGCTCTCAAACACTATTTTGATGAAATCCACTATATCGACATTTTAGACTGTAATGGTGGTGACCACGGTTATCCATTTGCGACTAACTTCAACCCAGAAATCAATCTCCGCGAGGTTTCTGCACCAGGTTCTTACTGGGAAGATGGAAAGTGGGTAGAAGTCGAAGCTATGTCTATCAAACGTGAGTATGATTTCCCTCAGGTTGGTCAAAAAGACATGTATCTCCTTCACCATGAAGAAATCGAATCATTGGCTAAAAACATTCCAGGCGTCAAACGGATTCGTTTCTTTATGACCTTTGGTCAATCTTATCTAACTCACATGAAATGCTTGGAAAACGTTGGTCTCCTTCGTACAGATGCGATTAATTTTAACGGACAAGAAATCGTTCCGATTCAATTCTTAAAAGCCTTGCTTCCAGATCCAGCCAGCCTCGGGCCACGCACTGTTGGTAAAACCAATATCGGATGTATCTTTACAGGTGTCAAAGATGGTGTTGAAAAGACCATCTACATCTACAATGTTTGCGACCATCAGGAATGCTACGCAGAGGTTGGTTCACAAGCTATTTCTTACACTACAGGCGTTCCAGCCATGATTGGGACAAAATTGGTTATGAACGGAACTTGGAAACAGCCTGGAGTTTACAACCTTGAAGAATTGGATCCAGATCCATTTATGGAAGCTTTGAATGAGTATGGTTTACCTTGGGTTGTGGTTGAAAATCCACAAATGGTGGACTAATGAAGCTAGAACAAGTACCAACACCAGCTTATGTCATTGACTTGGCAAAGTTAGAAGCCAACTGCCGCATTTTACAAGAGGTTCAGGAAAAGTCTGGTTGCAAGGTTTTGCTCGCCCAGAAGGCATATTCTCTTTACAAAACCTATCCCTTGATTAGCCAGTATCTATCCGGTACAACTGCAAGTGGTCTCTATGAAGCTAAGTTAGCTAGAGAAGAGTTCCAAGGGGAAGTCCATGTATTCGCGCCAGCATTTAAGGATGCGGACTTGGAGGAATTACTTGAGATAACAGACCATATCGTCTTTAACTCGGAGAGACAGTTGCGTAAGCACGGTCCTCGTTGCCGAGAGGCTGGTATCAGTGTCGGTTTGCGCCTCAACCCTCAGTGTTCAACTCAAGGAGATCACGCGCTCTACGATCCTTGTGCACCTGGCTCCCGTTTTGGAGTTACCCTAGACAAGATACCGAGTGATTTGCTGGACTTGGTGGATGGCCTTCATTTTCATACCCTTTGCGAGCAAGGTTCAGAGGATTTAGAGACAACTTTGAAAGCAGTAGAAGCGCAGTTTAGTTCTTATTTACATGAGGTAAAATGGCTCAATATGGGTGGAGGACACCACATCACAAGAGAAGACTACGATGTGGATTTACTGATTTCTGAAATCAAGCGTATCCGAGAAACTTACAATCTTGAAGTCTATATCGAACCGGGTGAAGCCATTGCGCTCAATGCAGGTTATCTAGCAACTGAGGTATTGGACATTGTAGAAAATGGTATGGAAATCTTGGTTTTAGATGCCTCTGCGACCTGTCATATGCCAGATGTACTTGAGATGCCCTATCGTCCACCTTTGAGAAATGGCTTTGAAGCTCAGGAAAAAGCCCATACCTACAGACTTTCTTCCAATACCTGTCTGACGGGTGATGTGATTGGTGATTATAGTTTTGAAAATCCTGTCCAAATCGGTGATAGACTTTATTTTGAAGACATGGCTATTTACTCCTTTGTTAAAAATAATACCTTTAATGGTATTGGATTGCCAAGTCTCTATCTTATGGACGAGCAGGGAGACTGCAGCTTAGTCAAAGCTTTCGGCTATCAAGACTTTAAAGGGAGATTATCATGATGGACAGTCCAAAAAAATTGGGTTTTCGTATGCCAGCAGAGTATGAACCACACCATGGTACCCTCATGATATGGCCGACTCGACCAGGATCGTGGCCTTTTCAAGGAAAAGCTGCCAAAAGAGCATTTACTCAGATCATCAAGACCATAGCAGAAGGGGAAAGAGTCTATCTTTTGGTGGAGCGGAACCATCTATCTGAAGCCCAATCTTATCTTGTAGACAAGGTTGTTTATTTAGACATTCCCACCAATGATGCCTGGGCTCGTGATACAGGTCCGACCATTCTTGTTAATGACAAAAGAGAAAAGTTGGCAGTTGATTGGTCTTTCAATGCTTGGGGTGGGGCTGTGGATGGTCTGTATCAAGACTATGAAGAAGATGACCAAGTAGCTAGGCTTTTTGCTGAGGACTTGGAAATGCCTGTTTACGATGCTAAACCTTTTGTACTAGAGGGAGGCGCGATACACAGCGACGGTCAAGGCACGATTCTCGTAACTGAAAGTTGCTTACTTAGTCCCGGTCGTAATCCTCATCTAAGTAAAGAGGAAATCGAGTATACCTTATTAGAGAGCCTTGGTGCTGAAAAAGTTATCTGGCTTCCTTATGGTATTTATCAGGACGAAACCAATGAACACG
The DNA here is from genome assembly GCF_016028255.1 of Streptococcus oralis. Lineage (NCBI taxonomy): Bacteria > Bacillati > Bacillota > Bacilli > Lactobacillales > Streptococcaceae > Streptococcus > Streptococcus oralis. The sequence continues at coordinate 1,444,759 of NZ_CP065707.1, read as the reverse complement.
TTGATAATGTTGCAGCTTTCGTTGGTCCTGCAGAGCTTGTCTTGGCTTGGACAGATGATCAAAATGATCCTCAGTATGCCATGTCTGCAGCTGATTTAGCTCTCTTAGAGAAAGAAACTGATGCAAAAGGCCGTTCCTTCACTATTCATAAACTTCCGATTCCGGCTATTCGTCAGGTTGTCACTAAAGAGGATTTACCAGGCTATACCTATGAAGAAGGGGAAGAGGAGCGTTATGAGGGCGAGCGTCTTGCGGCTTCCTATGCCAATTTCTATATTGCCAACAAGGCTGTCTTAGTGCCACAGTTTGAGGATGTAAACGACCAAGTGGCTTTAGATATTATCAGCAAGTGTTTCCCAGACCGCCAAGTTGTCGGAATACCAGCTAGAGATATTCTTTTAGGTGGTGGCAATATCCACTGTATCACCCAACAAATCCCAGAATAGGAGAAGAAGATGAGAAATGTAAAAGTTGCAGCGATCCAGATGCAATGCGCTAAGGATGTTGAAACGAATATTCAAACAGCTGAACGTTTAGTTCGACAAGCAGCTGAGCAAGGATCCCAAATTATTCTCTTGCCTGAATTATTTGAACGTCCCTATTTCTGTCAGGAACGCCTGTATGACTACTACCAGTATGCCCAGTCGGTGACAGAAAATACAGCTATTCAGCATTTTAAGGTGATTGCTAAGGAACTAGAAGTTGTTTTACCCATCAGTTTCTATGAAAAAGATGGTAATGTCTTATATAACTCTATTGCTGTCATTGATGCTGATGGGGAAGTGCTGGGCGTTTATCGAAAGACCCACATACCAGATGACCATTATTATCAAGAAAAGTTTTACTTTACGCCTGGTAACACTGGTTTCAAGGTCTGGGATACTCGCTACGCTAAGATTGGGATTGGCATCTGTTGGGATCAATGGTTCCCTGAAACAGCGCGCTGTCTTGCATTGAATGGTGCTGAATTACTCTTTTATCCAACAGCCATCGGTTCAGAGCCGATTTTGGATACAGACAGTTGTGGTCACTGGCAACGTACTATGCAAGGGCACGCAGCAGCTAATATTGTTCCAGTCATTGCAGCCAATCGTTACGGTTTGGAAGAAGTCACTCCTAGTGAGGAAAATGGTGGACAGAGTTCCAGTCTTGACTTCTACGGTTACTCATTTATGACGGATGAAACGGGAACTATTCTAGAACAAGCCGAAAGACAAGGAGAAGCTGTTCTCTTAGCTACTTATGACCTTGACAAGGGAGCAAGTGAACGCCTAAACTGGGGACTGTTTCGAGATAGAAGACCAGAAATGTACCAACGAATTACGGACTAGAAGGTAAATTTCATAATAAATTTTTGATATTCACGCCTGTCTTACAAAAATGTAAGATAGGCTTTTTAAATGTAAGATGGGTGTACGATTATGCGTAGAAATGTATGCTATACTCTATGTAGATTAAAAAGAAAGAGGTTTATTATGAAAAAATGGAATGCAACGCAGTTGAAGTACCTGATGGCAGCAGTAATGGTTCTAGACCATATCCCTCATATCACGGGAATCGTTTCTCCTCTGTGGGAAGGTATTCTTCACGCCTTGACCCGTTGTGTGGGAGTTTGGTTTGCCTATATGGCTATGGAAGGCTTCATCCATACTCGAAATTTGAAAAACTACCTCATTCGTCTCTGGTCTTGGGCGCTTATCATGTTCGCAGGTAATAGTTTACTCAATGCCCTGTTCGCCTCTAAGGGAGTAATGGTTAATAACAACATTTTCTTAACTTTGGCCATTGGTGTCACCATGCTTTGGCTTGGTTTTCCTCGAAAAGAGATGGATCAAAAAGAGAAGTTATGGCGTCGGATTGGGGTTGCTGTACTCTTGATTTTCGGTTGTCTTTTTACTGAGGGTGGCATCACTATGCTACCATTTCTCTTAATTAGTTACTCTTGTCGAAATCGCAAGGGATTGCGAAATCTTCTCTATACTCTCCTTTGGGCCTTCCTGTTAGTGACTTCTATCCATACCTATGATACTTGGTACCAAACCTTGGAAATGATGCTTTACAATTCCGACTGGCTCTTTATCACTGTCTTTCCTTTTATGACCTTGTATAATGGACAGCGAGGACAAGAAACCAGTTGGAGTAAATATTTCTTTTATATTTTCTACCCAGCTCATCTATGGATTATAACCTTGATTGCTTATTTGGTTAAGTAGATTCAATTTCCATTAGCTCCTTCTTACTTACAATGTGAGAGGAGCTTTTCTGTGTCTGGAAATCCTAACAAAACATGTTATAATAGTTTTAGAAAGGACGGTGTTTATGGCTAAGATATTGGTTATTGAAGATAATAATGAAATCCAAGAAATTTTGCGAACACTTCTCACTGAGGAGCATGAGGTGATACAAGCCTTTTCTGGCACAGAAGGTATAATGCAATTTGACAAAGGTGGCATTGATCTCGTCTTGCTAGATATCATGCTCCCTGGGAAAAATGGCGACCAAGTCTTGCAAGCTATTCGACAAACTAGTCAGACTCCGGTCATCATGCTTACTGCTTTGGGTGATAAAAAGCTCATCAGCCAATATCTCCTAGATGGTGCCAATGATTACATAGTAAAACCTTTTGATTTGGACGAAGTCTTTGCCAGAGTCACTGTGCAATTACGCCAAAGTGGTGAATATCAGTCAGAAGATCAAAGAGAAATTAATAACCTCGTACAAAACTTTAAAAATATCCAGTTCGATGCGGATAGTTTTGAAATAAGTAGCGCAACTGAAACCATTCGCCTTGCAAAGAAAGAGTGCCAGATTCTCCAAATGTTGCTCCAGCATCCTAAAAAGATCTTCACCAAGGAAGAACTCTATGAATTGATTTGGGAAGAAAGTTACCTGCCTGGAGACAATACGCTCAACACCCATCTAAGCAATCTCCGTAAGAAACTACATCAACTGGATCCAAATCACGAGTACATCGAAACCATTTGGGGAGTTGGTGTCCGATTAAAAGGAGACAAACAATGATTTACATTTTGATATCTTTGTTGCTCCTTATCAACATCATTCTAGCGATTTCTTTGATTCGCTATCATATAGCAATTAGAGATTTAAGCAGACAAATCGAAGAAAAGATTCGCTCTGGTAGCATGAAGAGGATCGGGGTAAATTTCTTTTCAAAGACCATTTTGCGTCTACATGACCAAATTGAGAATCTATTTCAAGAAGTGGAGCAAAATCAGCTAATCATGAAGCGTGAAAAACGTACCCTAGATATGGCAATCAGTAACATCGCTCATGATATTCGGACACCTTTGACAATCGCTTCAGGATATACTCAGCAACTAATAAAACACCCCGATAATAGTCCAGAAACCTTAAATAAAATAGCCCATCATCAGGATTTGGTTTCCAAACGTTTGGAGGCTCTCCTCGAATACCGTCATTTGATGGAAGGTGCAGTCAAACCGAAACTGGAAGAACTTGATTTATCAACTTTTATAACGAAAAAGACTTTAGCTTATTACGACGTTTTTCAATCTTCACAGATTGTTCTTGATTTTAACGTTGAACCAGGATTGAAAACGACGACTAATGAGGACTTGCTTGATCGAATTATACAAAACCTTCTTGGAAATGTTCTCAAGCACGGCAAGGATAGGGCTCGACTTTCTTTGAAAAAGGAAGAAAATAGGCCTGTTTTGGATATTGATAATCTTGTCAAAAAATCTATCAAGAATATAGACAATCTCAGCAATCGTTTTTATTCTGAAAATATGTCGGATACTGAAGAATCCTCTGGTTTAGGTCTCTATATTACTGAGGAATTAGTTCATCTTCTTGGAGCGGATATGAAGCTAGCCACTGATGGAGAATGGTTTTCGGTCTTTATCTATTTTTAACAGAAGAAACCTCCTCTATAAGCTTAGAGGAGGCTCATTTTATAAGCTTTTCTTCTTGAAAACGGTTAGTCCACTGAGAGAGAAGAAAAGTATGATAGCGATGCAAACCGTTATGGTATAGAGAACGGTTTGACTATCAGCAGTCATGGCATAGGCAAAATTTAAGTTTAAATATCGTAAAATTTCGATATTTGGAAAGATAAGCATTGGCGTAGAAAGGATGATAGAGGTAACTAGATAGCCAATAAATGTGGCAAGATAAGAATGAGTCACATAGAGAATAAAGGAAACAATCGAAAGCCAAGCTAGGAGGCAGAGAAATTGGAGGGAAATCGTTAAGAGAAGGTTTGTAATAAAACCATTAGGCATCGTACCAAGTCCGTTTAGTAGAGTTGAGGGAATAAAAGCAATCACAAGGCTGGCGATGAGCTGTAAGAGAGCGATACTTGCTAGTACAAAGGATTTAGCAAGGAAAAACTCTGTACGAGAAACGCCAACAGTCAAACTATTTTTATAGAGCTTGCCGATTAGATCAACTCCGAGAACGAGACATGCTAGAACAATGCAGAGAAAAACGAGGTTTGAACCATTGCTAGACGTGTTGATAAGAGCTTGAACGCCGTCCCAACCATGGGTTGGAGTCTCTGGTGGTGCTGTCTGAACTGACATTAGATGTCCTGTAGCGCCAATAGTAGCACCCAGTAACATAAGTACAAAGAGAATGAATTCTGTAATCCAGAATCCTTTGGAGCGAAAAAGACGGTAAAAATCTGCTTGAATGGTATGTATCATGATTTTTCTCCTATTCTACCAATTGTGTGAAGTATTCTTCTAGGTTTTGACGGGCAAAGTATATCTCATCAATAGCAACATCTGCCAAAGTTAGTTGCTTGAGAATCTGTTTGACATCTTGCTCATTACCAAAGATATGGATTTCATTTTCAGGATTGACAACCTTAAATTGGAGTTGGATTTGTTCTTTCAATACCTGACAAGCTCTTTCTTTGTCGCTTGTTTTAAGCACAATATAATCCTCACTCAGTGTTTCAAATTCAGCTTTACTGATTTCACGGATAATCTTACCTTGATCCAGAATACCAAAGCGATTAGCTAAGAGATAGAGTTCTGACAAGATATGGCTAGAGATGAGGATAGTTATGCCTTTTTCTTGATTGAGTCGCTGGATCATGAGACGAAATTCTTTGATTCCAATTGGGTCGAGGCCGTTAATGGGTTCATCAAGAATCAGGAAATCAGGTTTGGATAGGAGAGCAATGGCGATGCCAAGTCTTTGTTTCATTCCTAGTGAGAAATCACGAAAGACTTTTTTTCCTGTATCTGACAATCCAACATAGTCTAAGGTCTCATGGATCACCCTATCAGCATTTGGAATATGACGTATCATACAATAATATTTGAGATTTTGGTAGGCTGTTAAATGATTATGGGCTACAGGTGATTCGATAACAGAACCCACTCGAGATAAAGCCTTGGTCCACTCATTTTGTCCTTGGCTAGAAAAGAGGGAAACTGTACCTTTGTCCGCAAAGAGTAGTTGCGTAATGATTTTAATAAGAGTAGTTTTACCTGCTCCATTTTTTCCAATTAAACCATAAATATCTCCCTCTTTTATCGTTAGACTAAGATCTTGAAGAATAGCTTGTTGGCCGAATTGTTTGGTCAGTCCATGAATTTCGAGTACTGTTTTCATGATTTTCTCCTTTTGATTTATTTTTCTAACTTTAGTATAAGGTATAGAAATCAAAGAAACATCAAGTAATTCTAAAGAGTTTCTAAAGTTTTGTGATTCTTAAAAAAACAAAACCCAGTTGATATTACTGGGCTTTTTTACTATAAAATATACTTCTCAATGGCACGCGCGACGCCGTCTTCTTCATTGCTGGCTGTAACGTCATTGGCAAGGGATTTGACATGCTCACTAGCATTTCCCATAGCAATGCCAAGGCCTGCAAACTGGAGCATTTCGATATCATTATTAGCATCGCCCATGGCCATAATTTCTGACGGCTCAATCTGCAAAATCTCAGCTAGTCGTGAAAGAGCAGTAGCCTTGGTAGTCCCAAGTGGCATGGCTTCATAAATGACAGGCTGCGAACGAACGCCACTAAATCGTTGGCAGAGCTCCTCAGCAAAGCGATGCTCAAAATCGTCTGTTTGTTCTTTTGTTCCTAAAAACATACCTTGGAACATTCGATATTTGCCACTGGTCGCTTCCTCAAGGGAAATTTCAGTCAGGTCTGAAAAGACTAGCTTGGCATCATTTTGAACGATTTCATTAGTCTTGCCACCGAGGACAAAATAATGTTCCTCATCAAAAAGAGTCAACTGAACATCACTTTTTTCTGCTAAGTCATAGAGGTATTCAATGTCAGCTGGACTGAGTTCCTGCCAGTCAACTAGACTCCAGTCACTGGTCTGGTGGGTTGAGCAACCGTTATTGACGATGACATACTCATTCTGAAGGTCCAGTCCCAGTTTTTTGTAGTAGGGAAGGACACCGAAAAGCGGGCGACCCGTACAGAGAACCAGTTTGACACCTTTTTCAATGGCTTGGTGAATAGCAGTGATGTGGGCTTGCGGGATTTTCTTGGCTTCATTGAGGAGGGTTCCGTCCATATCCAAGGCAAGTAGTTTAATCATAAGACTTCCTTTTCTAGGTGTTTTGCTTTTATTATAGCATATAGACTATGAAATGTCCGACAGAATTGTAACATTTGACTTTCCTTTTCTTGAAAAAGAAAATAAAATCTTATATAATATATATACTTAATATTTAAGGAGAAATAATGACAAAGTATCAATTTAATTCAATTTACAAAAATGATGAAACAGAGTCTACAGGTCTTCTTTTCATCAAAGTCTACAACAAATGGGAAAGTAATTTAAAAAGAGTTTTGAAATCGGTTGGCCTCACTTTGCCTCAATTTATCGTTTTAACCTCGCTATTGTTTTTGAGCAATAGAGAGGAATATGTAACACAAGTTGATATTGCTCGGTTCACTGGTATGGATGTCATGACGGTTTCCCAGATTGTTAGACTACTGGAGAAGAAAGACTACATTAGACGCGATCAACACCCAAAGGATAGTCGGGCAAAACTTGTCTCAGTGACGAATTCTGGCGCGGAGAAGGTCAATCAAGCTTTACCTTTAGTAGAAGGGGTTGATGAAGAATTTTTTGATAAACTTTCTGAAGATAGAGAAAGTTTTAATCGCATGTTAGTAGAGTTGGAGGATAAAAATGCCTAGATATTGGGTTGGAGTTGTTTCGAAGAACCATGTTTTAAGAGGAGTTGAAGGGAATTTTTGCCAGGTCTGTCATGGAAAGGGTGGCCCCTTAAACCGTATGAAAAAAGGCGACTACCTTTTATACTATAGTCCCAAATACGATATGAACAGTCAAGATAAGTTACAGGCTTTTGTGGCTGTAGGTAAGATTACAGATGACAAAGCCTATCAAGTAGAGCAGTTTGAAGGATTCTTTCCCTTTAGACGAAATGTCGAGTATTATCAACCAGTCAAAGATTGTTCCATAGAAATAGCCAGACAACATCCTGAATGGAAAGACTATACTTCTCGACTTCGTTATGGACATTTTGAAGTTTCCAAAGACTTTTTCCTCTATATCTTTCAGCATATGAAAGTGGATGATGAAGTATGATTGATTTGCTAATTAAATGATTGTCAACTAGAATTTTGGATTTGGACTGTGAAACGAACTTTGCTATAATAGAGTAAGAAACTTTGATAAAGCAAACGAGGCTGAGATGAAATTACTTTATACTGATATTCGGACTTCTTTGACTGAAATTTTAACGAGAGAGGCGGAAGAGCTAGTTGCTGATGGCAAGCGTGTCTTCTATATTGCCCCCAACTCTCTTTCTTTTGAAAAAGAACGCGCTGTGCTGGAATGCTTGTCCCAGCAGGCTTCTTTTGCGATTACCGTCACGCGTTTTGCTCAGATGGCTCGTTACCTGGTTTTAAATGATTTGCCTACAAAGACCAGTCTAGATGACATCGGTCTTGGGATGGCTTTTTATAAATGTCTTGCAGAACTAGATCCTAAAGAGTTGCGAGTTTATGGTGCGATTAAACAAGATCCTCAGTTTATCCAGCAGTTGATTGAACTTTATCATGAGATGATGACTGCTCAGATGAGTTTTTTGGACTTGGAAAGTTTGACTGATGAGGATAAACGAGCAGATTTACTCTTGATTTTTGAGAAAGTAACTGCTTATCTCAATCAAAGCCAGTTGGCTCAGGGAAGTCAGTTGTCCCATTTGATTGAGGCTATTGAGAATGATAAGGTAAGTAGTGATTTTAGTCAGATTGCCTTGGTTATTGATGGATTTACCCGTTTTTCTGCCGAGGAAGAGCGTGTAGTGGATCTACTCCATCGCAAAGGTGCCGAGATTGTTATTGGGGCCTATGCAAGCAAGAAAGCCTATAGCAGTCCGTTCACTGAAGGGAATCTCTACCAAGCCAGTGTGGAATTTCTTCATCATTTGGGGGCAAAATACCAAACACCTGCTCAGGATCGTTCTCAGACTCATGAGAAAATGGATAGTTTTGACAAGGCTTCTCGTTTGCTGGAGTCTTCTTATGACTTTTCAGAACTCGCTTTAGATGTTGATGAGAAGGACCGTGAAAATCTGCAAATCTGGTCTTGTTTGACGCAAAAGGAAGAATTGGAATTGGTAGCCCGTAGCATTCGTCAGAAATTACATGACCATCCAGAACTGAGTTACAAGAATTTCCGTATTTTGCTGGGTGATGTGGCATCTTACCAGCTATCACTGAAAACTATTTTTGACCAGTACCAGATTCCTTTCTATCTTGGTAGAAGTGAATCCATGGCTCATCATCCCTTGACTCAGTATGTGGAGTCTATTTTGCGTTTGAAACGTTACCGTTTCCGTCAGGAGGACTTGATTAATCTTCTCAGAACAGGTCTGTATTCTGACCTTAGTCAGGCTGATATTGATGCTTTTGAGCAATATCTCCGCTATCTTGGCATCAATAGCTTGCCATCTTTTCAGCAGACCTTTACCAAATCCCACCATGGTAAATTTGATTTGAAAGGTTTGAATGCTATTCGTCTGCGAGTTTTAGCGCCACTTGAAACCTTATTTGCCAGTCGAAAACAAAAGGCTGAAAATCTCTTGCAAAAGTGGGGTATTTTTCTAAAAAATACTGCTTTAAGCAAGCAGATGCATGGTTTAACATCTACTATGGAGGCTTATGAACAGGAAAGGCAAGCCGAAGTTTGGAAGGCTTTCTGTCATGTTTTAGAACAATTTGCGACCGTTTTTGCAGGTTCACAAGTTAGTCTAGAGGATTTCCTAGCCTTGCTCCATTCTGGAATGAGCTTATCCCAGTATCGTACCATTCCAGCAACTGTTGATACTGTTCTGGTGCAGAGTTATGATTTGATTACCCCTCTGACCGCTGACTTTGTCTATGCCATCGGACTGACTCAGGACAATTTACCAAAAATTGCGCAAAACACCAGTCTGTTAACAGACGAAGAAAAACAAAGCCTAAACCAAGCGACTGAAGAGGGAGCGCAATTACTGATTGCAAGTAGTGAAAATCTCAAGAAAAATCGCTATACCATGCTTTCCTTAGTCAATGCTGCCCGCAAGCAGTTGGTGTTATCCGCTCCAAGTCTCCTCAATGAAAATGAGAGCAAGGAATCGGCCTATCTTCAGGAACTGGTGAGTTTTGGCTTTAATCGGATAGAGAAGAAGATTCATCAAAAAAGTCTATCTAAGGATGATATGGGTTCATATCACAGTCTTTTGTCTAGTCTGGTTGCCTATCATCAGCAGGGCGAGACAAGTAATACTGAGCAAGATTTGACCTTTGTCAAGGTTCTGGCGCGTGTGATGGGGAAAAAACTTAACCAAAAAGGTCTTACAAATCCAGCACTCCCAACTAGCCCAAGTAGCAAGCCATTAGAGAAAGAGACCTTGCAGGCACTTTATCCAGCTGACAAGGAGTTTTACCTGTCTACCTCTGGTTTAACGGAGTTTTACCGCAATGAATACAGTTATTTCCTCCGTTATGTCTTAGGTTTGCAGGAAGAATTGCGCCTACGTCCTGATGCTCGCAGTCACGGGAATTTCTTGCACCGTATTTTTGAACATGCCTTGAAACTACCTGCTGAAAATCCGTTTGACCAGCGTTTGGAACAAGCCATCAAGGAAACTAGTCAAGAACGCGAATTTGAAGCTATTTATCAAGAAAGTTTGGAAGCCCAGTTTACCAAGGAAGTTCTGCTTGATGTGGCTCGGACAACTGGTCACATCCTTCGTCATAATCCAGCCATTGAAACCATCCAAGAGGAAGCAACATTTGGTGGTAAAGATCAGGCCTTTATTCAATTGGATAATGGTCGCAGTGTCCATGTGCGAGGCAAGGTTGACCGCATTGACCGCCTGAAAGCTGATGGAGCGTTAGGAGTGGTAGACTACAAGTCTAGTTTAACTCAGTTCCAGTTTCCGAATTTCTTTAATGGCCTTAATTCCCAGCTGCCAACCTATCTTGCTGCCCTAAAAAGAGAGGGGGAGCAGAACCTTTTCGGTGCCATGTACTTGGAAATGGCTGAGCCTGTCCAATCTTTATTAGCTGTTAAAAGTTTGGCTGGAGCAGTAGCAGAAGCCAGCAAGTCTATGAAATACCAGGGGCTCTTTTTAGAAAAAGAAAGCAGTCATTTGGGCGAATTTTACAACAAAAACAAGGCCAATCAGCTGACAGATGAGGAGTTCCAGCTCTTACTAGAATATAATGCCCATCTGTACAAGAAGGCAGCTGAGAAAATCTTAAAGGGCCAGTTCGCCATCAATCCCTATACAGAAAATGGCAGAAGTATTGCCCCGTACGTTCAGCAACACCAAGCCATCACTGGTTTTGAAGCCAATTACCACTTGGGACAAGCCCGTTTCCTTGAGAAATTAGAGTTGTCTGACGGCAAGCGTCTGGTCGGAGAAAAACTCAAGCAAGCTTGGTTTGAGAAAATGAGAGAGGAGTTGAATCGATGAAGCCCATTTCCTTTTTAACTGAGGAAGAGATTCAAAAACTGCAAGAAGCAGAAGCGAGTTCAAGCAAGGAACAGAAGAAAACCGCCGAGCAAATCGAAGCCATTTATACGGCAGGGCAAAATATCCTTGTTTCAGCGTCTGCTGGTTCTGGGAAAACATTTGTTATGGCAGAGCGTATTCTGGACCAATTAACACGTGGCGTGGAAATCAGCCAACTCTTTATCTCGACCTTTACCGTCAAGGCTGCTACAGAACTCAAGGAACGTTTGGAGAAAAAAATCAGCCAACAAATTCAAGAAAGTAACGATGTCGATCTCAAACAACACTTGGGACGTCAATTGGCAGATCTACCAAACGCTACCATCGGAACCATGGACTCTTTCACACAAAAATTCCTTGGCAAACATGGCTATCTGATTGATATCGCACCAAACTTCCGTATTCTGCAAAATGAAAGTGAACAGTTACTCTTAAAGAACGAAGTTTTTCATCAGGTTTTTGAAGACCATTACCAAGGTGAAAATAAAGAGAAATTTGGTAGCTTGGTAAAGAACTTTGCTGGGCGAGGTAAGGATGAACGAGGTCTACGCCAGCAAGTCTACAAAATCTATGATTTTCTCCAATCCACTAGCAGTCCCAAAAAATGGCTGAACGAGTCTTTTCTCAAAGGGTTTGAAAAAGCTGACTTTACAAATGAGAAAGAGAAACTAACTGAGCAAATCAAGCAGGCGCTTTGGGACTTGGAAAGTTTCTTCCGTTATCATCTGGATAACGATGCCAAGGAGTTTCCCAAAGCTGCCTATTTAGAAAATGTGCAGTTGGTTCTGGATGAAATTGGCTCCTTAAATCAAGAGTCCGATAGTCAGGCTTATCAAGCAGTGCTTGCGCGTGTTGTCGCCATCTCGAAAGAGAAAAACGGTCGGGCTCTAGCTAACTCCAGTCGTAAGGCCGAATTGAAGCCACTGGCTGATGCCTACAACGAAGAAAGAAAGGCCCAGTTTGTTAAACTAGGAAGACTAGCAGACCAGATAACCATTCTCGACTACCAAGAGCGTTATCATGAAGACACCTGGGAGCTAGCTAAAACCTTCCAAACCTTTATGAGTGATTTTGTAGAGGCATATCGAGAACGTAAACGCCAGGAAAATGCCTTTGAATTCGCTGATATCAGCCATTATACCATTGAGATTTTAGAGAATTTCCCGCAAGTTCGTGAGGCTTATCAGGAACGCTTCCACGAAGTCATGGTCGATGAGTATCAGGATACCAACCACATTCAAGAACGGATGCTGGAATTGCTGTCGAATGGTCACAATCGCTTTATGGTGGGAGATATCAAGCAGTCCATCTACCGATTCCGTCAGGCAGACCCGCAGATTTTCAATGAAAAATTTCAACGCTATGCGCAAAATCCTCAAGAAGGAAAACTGATTTTGCTCAAGGAAAATTTCCGTAGTAGTTCAGAAGTGCTGTCAGCAACCAATGATGTTTTTGCACGCCTTATGGACCAAGAGGTCGGCGAAATCAACTATGACAGCATGCACCAGCTTGTTTTTGCCAATACCAAACTGACTCCCAATCCAGACAACAAGGCAGAATTTCTCCTCTACGACAAGAACGATAGTGGGCAAGAGGAAGAAGAAAGTGATGCAGACACGAAACTCACAGGAGAAATGCGCCTAGTTATCAAGGAAATCTTGAAGCTCCATCAGGAAAAAGGTGTTGCCTTCAAAGAAATTGCCCTTTTGACTTCCAGTCGCAGTCGTAATGATCAGATTCTACTTGCCCTGTCTGAGTACGGGATTCCTGTTAAAATCGACGGTGAGCAAAACAACTATCTCCAATCTTTAGAAGTGCAAGTCATGCTGGACACCCTGCGCGTCATTCACAATCCCCTGCAAGACTATGCCTTGGTAGCACTTATGAAGTCTCCTATGTTTGGTTTTGATGAGGACGAGTTGGCACGCTTGTCCCTTCAGAAAATAGAAGATAAGGTTCAAGAGAATCTCTATGAGAAACTGGTCAATGCTCAAAAACAAGCAGCTAGCCAGAAAGAGTTAATTCACACAGATCTAGCAGAAAAATTAAATCAATTCATGGATATCTTGGATTCTTGGCGCTTGTATGCCAAAACCCACTCTCTCTATGACTTGATTTGGAAGATTTACAACGATCGTTTTTACTATGACTATGTTGGAGCCCTGCCAAACGGTCCAGCTAGACAGGCCAATCTCTATGCCCTAGCTCTACGAGCTGACCAGTTTGAAAAGAGTAATTTCAAGGGCTTGTCTCGTTTTATCCGTATGATTGACCAAGTCCTAGAAGCCCAGCATGACCTCGCAAGCGTAGCCGTCGCACCGCCTAAAGATGCCGTGGAACTTATGACCATTCACAAGAGCAAAGGATTGGAATTTCCTTACGTCTTTATCCTCAACATGGATCAGGACTTCAACAAGCAAGACTCGATGTCAGAAGTTATTCTCGGTCGTCAAAATGGGCTTGGTATCAAATACATTGCCAAAGTGGAAACAGGAGCAGTGGAAGCACACTATCCTAAAACCATCAAACTCTCCATTCCCAGCCTTACCTATACCCAGAATGAAGAAGAATTGCAACTGGCTAGCTATTCAGAGCAGATGCGTCTGCTGTATGTTGCCATGACGAGGGCGGAGAGAAAACTTTATCTTGTCGGTAAAGGGTCTCGTGAAAAGCTAGAAGCCAAGGAATACCCAGCAGCAAACAATGGAAAATTAGATGGCAATACCAGACTGCAAGCAAGAAATTTCCAAGATTGGATCTGGGCTATCAGTAAAGTATTTGCCAAGGACAATCTCAACTTTAGCTATCGTTTTATTGGTGAAGACCAGTTGACTAGAGAAGCTATCGGAGAGTTGGAAAACAAGAGTCCTCTACAAGATAGCTCTCAATCAAGCAACCGTCAGTCAGAGACCATCAAAGAAGCTTTGGAAATGCTGAAAGAGGTGGAAGTTTATAATACTCTTCACCGTGAAGCCATTGAACTACCAAGTGTTCAAACCCCAAGTCAAATCAAGAAATTCTACGAACCCGTTATGGATATGGAAGGGGTACAAATTGCTGGTCAAACTCAATCAACTGAGAAGAAAATCTGCTTTGATTTACCAGATTTTTCAACTAAAGAAAAGGTAACTGGAGCTGAGATTGGTAGTGCAACCCACGAACTCATGCAGAGAATTGACCTCAGCCAGCGACCAACGCTTGCTAGCCTGACAGAAACTCTCAAACAAGTTCAAACTAGCCAAGTTGTCAGAGACAAGATCAATCTTTCTAAAATTCTCGCATTCTTTGACACAGCACTTGGTCAGGAAATTCTCGCTAATACCGGCCATCTCTACCGCGAGCAACCTTTTTCTATGCTCAAGCGGGACCAAAAAAGTCAGGAAGACCTTGTTGTTCGTGGGATCTTGGACGGCTATCTACTTTACGAGGACAGAATTATTCTTTTCGACTATAAGACAGACCGTTATGATGAACCAAGCCAACTCATAGACCGCTATCGTGGCCAGTTAGCCCTATACGGTGAGGCCTTATCACGAGCCTATTCGATTGAAAACATTGAAAAATACTTGATTTTGCTCGGCAAAGATGAGGTTCAAGTTATAAAAGTATAATTTATACTCTTCGAAAATCAAATTCAAACCACGTCAGCTTCACCTTGCCGTAGATATGTGACTGACTTCGTCAGTTCTATCCACAACCTCAAAACTGTGTTTTGAGCAACCTGCGGCTAGATTCCTAGTTTGCTCTTTGATTTTCATTGAGTATTAGAAAGGAGACCTCGTGACACTTCCAGTTAGAAAATCCCTGCACGATGCGGTTTTACAGGCTTCAAAAGCCGATACTTGGGATCAGGCAACCAAGGAATGGAATGAAGTTTCCTTGATTTTTAATGGCATTGGCCGTAGTAACTGTGTCTGCGGGAACGCCATAAAATACGCCTACGAACTCTTTAACGGAGTTACAGGCCAACGTCTCTTTCCTATCGGAAGCGACTGTGTTCGCCATTTTCATCGTATTAGCCTCGACCAGCAACTAGAAGAGGAAGAAAAACTACTCAGAAAAGTTGAAAACCTAACTAGAAAGGCTCAGAAAAAGGAAAAAATCAAGGTTAATAAAAGCGATTTTGACGAACGACTTCTAAAATGGTTTTGGGAGAAAGGTGTTTTCAAAGCCAATCGTGGCAATCAATTCGCGCCTGAGAGAGACTATCAGCTCTTCCTAGAGGTCTTTCAAGGCGGAAGTTGGACCAAGGCAGAGCCAAAGAAGAAGGCTCGTATGGAAGAAGTGCTGGAAAAGTGTATCAAACCTTTTCTACTTGGTAAGACCGATGACCAACTCTACCTTGTCAAACTAGGCAAGGAGAAAATTGACTACGAGCAGCATTTACGAATTCAAGCAGAGAAAGAACGTAAGAAAAGAGATAAAATCGCAAAGCAATACGCTGACAATCTCATTCTTGCCATGGAACCTGCAGAACGAGCCTATCAAGATTACTTTGGCTTTACAGAAACTCTCACCCAAGAAGAACGAAAATGGGAGAAAATCCTCTTTGGAAAAAATAGAGAGGAACGGGCTATCAAGACTAAACAAAACCAAAAGGAGTTGGAAAAGGATCAGCGAATTGCAAAGCAAGATCCTATTGAACGAAAGCAGAAGCAGACTTGGCTTCTTAATTCCTATTTTCGTGATTTGCCTGATGAAAAAGCCAGATTTTCTCGGCTTCTATTAGAATATCGAAAAAGTGGAGAAGTACCCTTTTCAGATGATTACTTATCTGAGCATCTCATCGATTTTTTCTACAAGATGAAAGCCTTTGAGTTTGAAATTGCACCAGAACAAGCTGCTGAATTTTTAAAAGAATGCCTTCAGGCAGAACATCTATCATCTGCACAAGAAAGTTGGACTAGAGGGATTCTCCTCAATTGTCTTCATCCGTTTTTAGATAGGTTGCTCATATAGAAAAAATCCTACCTTGTCTATGCATGGTAGGATTTAAGTATCTCCAAAGATGTACTGGTAAAGTTGGACGACTTTCTGAAAACATTGTGTGTCCATTCTTGTTATTTTTTGAGCATTACGCATCCGAAAATCAAAGGTATAGAGTTGAAATGGATTGACAGCGCCATCTACCTTGTCCGACGAGACAGGAACGAGCAAACCTTTTTCTGCCAAACGTTGTTGGCCATGAGTGATGGGACAGACAGCCACAAAACCAGTTTGCAAGGCATATTCTCTCCTAGAAACTACCAAGGCAGGTCGCCTTTTCTGAATTTCTCGACCGACTGATGGATCAAAATCCATCCAAATGATATCCTGCTTTTCAGGAATATAGTCAGATTTCGTTATCAAGTGACCTTACCCCTTCAAAATCATTTGTCATTCTCAAATCAGTAATCCCATCAAAAGGATCTTTTAGTTTTGGAGCTAAGACAATGACTCCGTCAATCCCTTTGTAGACGACCATTTCTTGACCTTCTGTCATCCCCAAATTTTTAGGAATGGTCACAGTGAGCGAATTCCCCACTTTCCGAGTCTTTACTATATTCATCGCTCTACCTCCACGAAATTGTATACACTAAGTATATACCTGTTGGCAAAAAAAGTCAAGTAAATCCTGACTGGCATCAAGGATGTTTCGTACCTATACTATTTGTCATTTATTGTGGTCAAAGCCTGTGCAAAAGTTCCTAATTTATGATAGAATAGGTAGTAAGAAAGAAAACGTTTTTACTACGTTTTTTTTAGTCGGAAGGGGAAAATATTATGGCTACTATTCAATGGTTTCCGGGCCACATGTCTAAGGCTCGGCGGCAAGTTCAGGAGAATCTTAAGTTTGTTGATTTTGTGACAATTTTGGTGGATGCTCGGCTACCTTTATCTAGTCAAAATCCTATGTTAACCAAGATTGTGGGTGATAAACCTAAACTCTTGATTTTGAACAAGGCGGACCTAGCAGACCCGGCAATGACCAAAGAATGGCGTCAGTATTTTGAATCACAGGGAATTCAAACTCTGGCTATCAACTCCAAAGAGCAAGTAACTGTGAAAGTTGTGACAGATGCTGCTAAAAAGCTCATGGCTGATAAGATTGCACGCCAGAAAGAACGCGGTATCAAGATCGAAACCTTGCGGACTATGATTATCGGAATTCCAAACGCTGGTAAATCAACTCTGATGAACCGCTTGGCTGGTAAGAAAATCGCAGTTGTCGGCAACAAACCTGGTGTGACCAAGGGGCAACAATGGCTTAAAACCAATAAAGACTTGGAAATCTTGGATACACCAGGAATTCTCTGGCCTAAGTTCGAAGATGAAACTGTCGCTCTAAAACTAGCCTTGACTGGAGCTATCAAAGACCAGTTGCTTCCTATGGATGAGGTGACCATTTTTGGTCTCAATTATTTCAAAAAACATTATCCAGAAAAGCTAGCTGAACGCTTCAAACAAATGAAAATTGAAGAAGAAGCACCTGTTATCATCATGGATATGACACGTGCCCTTGGTTTCCGAGACGACTACGACCGCTTTTACAGCCTCTTCGTCAAGGAAGTCCGTGATGGAAAACTCGGTAACTATACCTTAGATACATTGGACGACATCGATGACGACGATTAAAGAAATCAAAGAACTTCTTGCTGCAATCAAGGATTTAGAAAGCCCTATTTTTTTAGAACTCGAAAAAGATACTCGTTCTGGAGTTCAAAAGGAAATCAGCAAGCGTAAAAAAGCCATTCAGGCAGAACTGGATGAAAACCTTCGTTTGGAATCCATGATTTCCTATGAAAAGGAGCTTTATAAACAAGGATTGACCTTAATAGCAGGTGTTGATGAGGTCGGCCGTGGTCCTCTGGCTGGTCCTGTGGTCGCTGCAGCCGTTATTTTACCAAAAAATTGTAAGATTAGAGGCCTCAACGACAGCAAGAAGATCCCTAAAAAGAAACATCTGGAAATTTATCAAGCCGTTCAAGACCAAGCCTTGGCAATAGGTATTGGTATCAAGGATAATCACATCATTGACCAAGTCAATATCTACGAGGCGACCAAGCTGGCCATGAAGGAAGCAATCTCCCAGCTCAGTCCGCAACCTGAGCATCTCTTGATAGATGCCATGAAACTGGAGTTACCAATTTCACAAACCTCCATTATCAAAGGAGATGCTAACTCCCTCTCCATCGCAGCTGCATCTATAGTGGCTAAGGTGACACGGGATAATATTATGAAGGACTATGATAATCAATATCCCGGCTATGATTTCACGGCTAATGCAGGATATGGAACAGCTAAACATCTAGACGGACTCAAGAAACTAGGAGTTACCCCAATTCACCGAATCAGCTTTGAACCCGTTAAATCATTGGTTGCAGAAGAAAAAGAAAGTTTAAGTTAGAAGGAATGAATGATTATGGAGGAACAGTCAGAAATACTCAGCTCCAAGAAGGAATTTGCCTTTGCCTCAAGCACCATATTATCCCAAGTTGGGCGAGGGGTCATTGTCGGTCTCGTCGTCGGACTAATCGTCGGATCCTTTCGGTTTTCAATCGAAAAAGGCTTCCACCTGATACAAGGACTCTATCAAAATCAAGCGCACCTAGTGCGCAATCTTTTTATCATTGGTCTATTTTATTTAATTGTTAGCTGGCTCAGTGCGAAATTAACTCGGTCAGAAAAAGATATCAAGGGTTCAGGAATTCCTCAAGTCGAAGCCGAACTAAAGGGACTGATGACTCTCAACTGGTGGAGTGTCCTTTGGAAAAAATATATTCTAGGTATTCTTGCTATTGCCAGTGGCCTTATGCTAGGTCGAGAAGGGCCAAGTATTCAACTTGGAGCAGTTGGTGGTAAAGGCATCGCCAATTGGCTCAAATCTAGCCCAGTAGAGGAACGTTCCCTGATTGCCAGTGGAGCTGCTGCAGGTTTAGCAGCTGCCTTTAATGCACCAATTGCAGGTCTCCTCTTTGTTGTAGAAGAAGTCTATCACCATTTTTCCCGCTTTTTCTGGGTCTCAACTCTAGCAGCCAGTCTCGTAGCAAACTTTGTTTCTCTGCTCATATTTGGCTTAACACCCGTACTGGATATGCCAGACAACATTCCTCTCATGACTCTAGACCAGTATTGGATTTACCTCCTTATGGGAGTTTTTCTCGGACTCTCTGGTTTTCTCTATGAGAAAGCTGTACTTAATGTTGGTCGAGTTTATGACTGGATTGGTCAAAAAATCCATTTGGATAGAGCTTATTATCCAATCCTAGCCTTTATCCTTATCATACCAGTCGGGATTTTCTTGCCACAAATCCTCGGTGGTGGAAATCAGGTCGTTCTTTCTTTGACTGAGCAAGATTTTAGTTTTCAGGTTTTATTAGCTTACTTTCTGATTCGCTTTGTTTGGAGCATGATTAGCTATGGAAGTGGTCTCCCAGGAGGAATTTTCCTTCCCATTCTGGCGCTTGGTTCCTTGCTTGGTGCCCTAGTCGGTGTCATTTGTGTCAATCTTGGGCTTGTCAGTCAAGAGCAATTTCCTATATTTGTCATTTTAGGAATGAGTGGCTACTTTGGGGCAATATCCAAGGCTCCCTTAACCGCTATGATACTCGTAACCGAGATGGTTGGAGATATTCGCAACCTCATGCCACTTGGCTTAGTGACCTTGGTCGCCTACATCGTCATGGATCTGCTCAAGGGTGCTCCAGTCTATGAAGCTATGCTAGAAAAAATGCTACCAGAAGAAGCGACAGACGAAGGAGAAGTTACCCTCATTGAAATCCCTGTATCAGATAAGATCGCTGGAAAACAGGTTCACGAGCTCAACTTGCCACATAACGTACTCATCACCACCCAAGTACATAATGGCAAAAGCCAAACAGTTAACGGCTCAACCAGAATGTATCTGGGTGATATGATTCACCTAGTGATTCCAAAAAGTGAAATTGGAAAAGTCAAAGATTTGTTGTTGTAGGTGACGTTTACATAATTTATATTATGTATTTTAAGTTCAGGATTTTCAATAAATTACTTTAGAAACCGATTCTCGCGCAGAGATCGGTTTTTACTTCTTATATCGTTAAAATTAATTAAAATATAGTATAATAAGAAAAAGGAGAAAAACTCAAATGAACAATTCTGGAATTAAAAAAAGTCATAAAAGGCTACTAATCGTTTTGTTAGTTGCATTCATTACAGCAGGAGGTGTTTTTATGTTTAGTATGTTAGGGAAGTCTCAAGAAGAGCGTCGAAATAGAGAGTACGAAGTTAGTTTGGTTGAAACTTTAAAAGATAGTTATGAGGGTATTGAAGAAATTAGATTTTCTAATGCAAACTACACAAATCCTCCAGGAAGTTGGACTTGCGTAGTTGAACTATATTTTAACGAGAGAAGCATAAAATATAAAATTAATTATTCAAAAAAAGATAAACGTATTTCTGATGTATCTTTAGAGAGAGAGAATAGAAAAGAGGACCGAGAATTTTTAAATAGTCACTTGGGTAAGACTAGTAAACTCACAAAAATTATTTATTCAGATGGTTCAGAAGGAGAATATTAATGGTATACACTTATACTGATAAACAACTCAATGAATTAAATCACGGAAAAAATGTTTATAGTGTAAATTTTGAATATGCTGAAAGGGAAGTTGAAAAGAAAGTTGTAGCCAAAACAAATGATAAGTTATCTTCGGATGAAACTAACACTATTATAAAAATGTAGCTGTGATTGCTACTGGAACGGATCCTGATAGTCCGGTGAATAAAACTATGTTCAGCTCACGCGACGTCAATAGTGCCATAATTGCAAGGCAAACTTATTTATCTCCACAATATAAGGTTGCTGACCAATTCGTAAAAGAGATTATGGATGATCCCAGATATGAAGTTAGTCAACTATCGGGCTATTCACAAGGGGCTTATATGCTTAAAGTAGGGGCTAAATATCACATACCTACAACCACCTTTAATGCTTGGTTTAAATATGGAGCCCTTTCATTGAAAGAAAAAGCATTTATTGAAAGTAACCCTTCTATGTTTATAGATTACCGTAGAAAAAATGATGACGTAGTAGTCTGGAATGATTTTAACCATCCAGAATGGTATAATACTACCACTACAAATTCTATGCCTAGTACGATTCACTGGCTTGATGGTTCGAGTCATAAAATTGGTGACTGGGAGTTTGATCCTGTAACTGGTCAACTTGTAGATGGCAAAGGAGGGAAACCCTTAATCAGTGGCGTTTATCGAGCCTATGCCAACAGTCTCCGAGGAATGGCTCATTACAAGGACTTGAAATCAAAATGGTCATCAGGTGGCATTAGTAGCTCTGAGAAAATATACTTAGATGCAGCTCAAGGTTCTATCCTATCATCATCTATGGCTACAGCAGCAAGAACTGGAGCTGATGAAGTCAGCGCCTTAGCCAAAAAAGCAAATCAAGAATTACAAGAAATTTGGTCAAAAATCGACTTTTCAAGCTACACAGCCTTAGCTCCCTATGAGGTTGAGGCCCTTTTTGCTAGCCAAGGTATCACTCAAGCACAGTTTATCGATACGTTTCAGGCAGAGACAAATCAAACAGCCACTAAGATGAATGCTTCCGCCCAAGCATTTGAAAATATGGATCAACAATTACAGGAAGTCATCGAAAAAACAGTAGCAACAGACAAGCAATTAGCCAAGGAGTTTCGACAATGGAAAGAAAAGATGTAAAATGGGAAGAAATAAGAGAGAAAGAAAGAGAACTATTTGCTCTAGAAGACCAATATTATCAAGAAAAGAAGAAACTCGATAACAAAGCACTCGATCTAGACGAACGAAATGCAAACTTAGAAAAACTGATATCCGAAGAAGTTGATAAAATGTATCAAATCTTGAGAAAATTTTCGTCAAGTGCTGATGATGTTAGAGACTACTTTACAGAAATAGAAAATATGAGACACTTTTCAGATCAGGTATACAGAGAACGTAGAATTAAACTCGAAGATGAGAGAGAAAAATACGATAACGAGTTTCGCAAAAAAAGAAATGATTTAGACGAAGAATTTCACAAACTAAGGAGAGATTATGCAAGCGCCAATGAATGAATACTACACTGATGAAGAATATCAATATGCACTGAAACAAATGTATCGAATGATGGAAAGAAACCGAATTATTACGGAAGCAAGGTTAGCAATATCAGCAAAAAATAAATTAAAAGAAAACTTTAATATGGCAGCTGAAAAAATTGCTACAGAAACCAAATCAACCATCACAAGCATAAATAGCCAAATGGACACTGCAATTAAAGGTAAAGTTCGCAAGAGTCTTGAAGCAAAGATTCCGAATATGTTACTCAAGTATGATGAAATTTAATAAAGTAGTTCAGAATAAATGGAATAAAGTTAGACTTCTGTTTTTAAGTTTCTTATAACATCTTTCCGAAAAACTATAATTTTCTTGAAAAATAAATATGTCTATGCTATACTACTAGTAGACTTAATTATGGAGAAAATACATGAAACGTGAGATTTTACTAGAACGAATCGACAAACTAAAACAAATCATGCCCTGGTATGTTCTGGAATACTACCAATCTAAGCTTGCTGTCCCCTATAGCTTTACAACCTTGTACGAATACCTCAAGGAATATGACCGATTTTTCAGCTGGGTTTTAGAGTCTGGGATTTCAAATGCTGATAAAATGGCTGATATTCCTTTATCGGTCTTGGAAAACATGTCAAAGAAAGATATGGAATCCTTTATCCTATATCTAAGAGAACGACCTTTGCTGAATGCCAATACAACCAAACAAGGCGTTTCTCAGACGACCATTAATCGGACTTTGTCGGCACTTTCTAGTCTTTACAAGTATCTAACAGAGGAGGTTGAAAACGACCAGGGAGAACCCTATTTCTATCGTAATGTAATGAAGAAAGTTTCAACCAAGAAAAAGAAAGAAACTCTTGCTGCCAGAGCTGAAAACATCAAGCAAAAGCTCTTTCTAGGTGATGAAACAGAAGGTTTTCTGACTTATATCAACCAAGAGTATCCAAACCAGCTCTCAAATCGTGCCTTATCCTCCTTTAATAAAAATAAGGAACGTGATTTGGCCATTATCGCCCTTCTCCTAGCGTCTGGTGTCCGCCTATCTGAAGCTGTTAATCTGGATCTAAGAGATCTCAATCTCAAAATGATGGTTATCGATGTCACTCGAAAAGGTGGCAAACGTGACTCGGTCAATGTCGCTGCCTTTGCCAAGCCTTATCTTGAAAATTATCTAGCCATTCGAAATCAACGCTATAAGACGGAAAAGACGGATACAGCACTCTTTCTGACCTTATATCGTGGTGTTCCCAATCGTATCGATGCCTCCAGCGTTGAGAAAATGGTTGCTAAGTACTCTGAGGACTTCAAAGTCCGTGTAACTCCCCACAAACTACGCCATACTCTGGCGACTAGGCTCTATGATGCTACTAAATCGCAAGTTTTGGTCAGCCATCAGCTAGGACACGCCAGTACACAAGTCACTGACCTCTATACCCATATCGTCAATGATGAACAAAAGAATGCCTTGGATAGTTTATAAGTATTACATATTATAAATTATGTAAACT
Organism: Streptococcus oralis; assembly: GCF_016028255.1. NCBI lineage: Bacteria > Bacillati > Bacillota > Bacilli > Lactobacillales > Streptococcaceae > Streptococcus > Streptococcus oralis. The sequence goes on along the minus strand of NZ_CP065707.1, from coordinate 1,421,177 downwards.
AACTATCGCTAAAAAACGAAAGACCAATTTCTATTATCTTTCGTTTTTTGTTTATTTAAACTCAATCCAGTAGTTACGATGGGGCTCGATTATTACTGGATTACCCCAAAAGGCTTTCAGATAAGCTAAATTTGCGTGGCTTACTGGTCTTTTTGCATCATTATATTGCTCAGCGCTCTCTTTAGTTAGAAAGCATTTTACTGCTTCATAAGAAGTTCCATCAGCTGATTCTCTTTCGATTCCCATATACGAAATTTCGTCACCCTTTTTAAGACTGTCAGTCAACAGTTTACCAATAAAATACACTGTCTTATCCTTCATCAGTTCATAAGCTTTACCATTTTCCAGTCGGTTATTTGCTGCAGCGTACATAATACAAAAACTATCAACAATGTCTTTCAAAGGCATTAAGTCCTCTTTGTTTACTTTGATTTCATCAGGAAGAAGACCGCCAATTATAAGATTTTGAAAATGAGCTTGCTGGATTACATTATCTAAAGCTATTCCTAAAGGTATTTGAACAGCCTGGTATCCTAAAGGCTGAAGCTCTTTGTATTTCATATCATAATGTTCTTGTGTAATGCTTATATTTAAACTTTCAGTTTGAGAAATTTCTTCATTTCTATAAAAAGCAACAACATTGCGGTCTAACTGTTCAAATAGATTAAGACTTTCTACTGGAATTTCTAACATTAATGAATAACTCCTTTTCATTTTCCATTACTATTATAATCTAATCAGCTTAATTATTAAATTTAAACCTAATAAAAGAATCCATCATAAATGGACTCTTTTTTCCTTACCCCACTACTGCTTCAGCGATTTCTTCTCGGCTAATACCAGCAAAGTAGCGTGTGATGTCAATAGTTTCTAAGGCCTTAAGAACATCTTCGCGTTCGTATTTCACTCCACGAAGGACATCTTCTACTGCAGCAACATCTTCGATACCAAAGAAGTCACCATAAATCTTGATATCTTGGATTTTTGATTCAATGACGTTAGCGAAGACTTCAACCTTACCACTAGTGAATTTTGTTCCACGACGGACGTTAAATTCAGGTGATTTACCGTAGTTCCAGTCCCAAGTACCAAACTTGGTATCCTTGATGCGATTGATTTCCGCCATTTCTTGCTCAGAAAAAGTGTACTCAGTCATCTCTGGGTACTCTTTTTTCATGTATTCCAATAGCAAATCACGGAATTCTTCAACTGTGATCTTTTCTGGTAATTCATCGATAATATTGGTCACACGAGCACGGACGGATTTCACACCTTTTGACTCAAATTTGTCCTTTGAAACCTTGAGGGCATTAGCAAGGACTGATAAATCAACGTCAAATAACAAGCAACCGTGGTGCATGATACGTCCATTGATATAGGCTTGGGCATTGCCACAGAATTTTTTGCCATCAATTTCTAGGTCATTACGGCCTGTGAACTCAGCTTTAACACCGAGTTGAGCCAAGGTATTGATTACTGGAGTTGAGAAGCTCTTGAAGTCAAAGGCCTTGTTTTCGTCTTCTTTTGAAATGATGGTGTAGTTGAGGTTGTTTAAATCGTGATAAACAGCACCACCACCACTGATACGGCGGACTACCTCAATCCCATTTTCGCGAACATAATCACGGTTGATTTCTTCGATAGTGTTCTGGTGACGACCAACAATGATAGAAGGTTTGTTAATCCAAAGAAGGAAGATTTGATCCTCATCAAGTAGGTGTTTAAAGGCATATTCTTCCAAGGCAATATTAAAGGTGGTGTCGTTTGAATGATTGATAATATATTTCATGATATCCCTTTATACGATAGAGACTGGAAATAACCTTCCAGTCTAATCTATCTTCGTTTTATTTTTTCTTAGGTGAATGGATGGCCATTCCTAGTACATCTGCAAATGCTTCGTACATAACTTCAGAGTAGGTTGGGTGTCCGTGGATGGTCTTCAGCATTTCTTCAACAGTGATTTCCATTTCGATAATGCTTGACGCTTCGTTGATCAATTCTGCAGCTGCTGGACCAATGATATGAACACCAAGGATTTCTCCGTATTTCTTATCGGCGATAACTTTTACGAAACCTTGAGCAGCATCTGAAGCAATGGCACGACCGTTAGCTGCAAAGTTGAATTTACCGATAGCGACATCGTATTTCTCACGGGCTTGTTCTTCTGTGAGACCTACAGCTGCTACCTCAGGAAGAGTGTAAATGGCCGCAGGAGTCAAGTTAAGTTTCGCTACAACGTGATTTCCTTTAAGCGCATTTTCAGCGGCAACTTCACCCATACGGAAGGCTGCGTGAGCCAACATCTTGGTACCATTGATATCACCTGGTGCATATATACCTGGAACAGAAGTTTCCATGTATTCATTAACCTTGATACGTCCACGATCCAATTCAAACTCAACTTCGCCAATACCTTCAAGATCTGGAACACGACCGATTGAAAGAAGAGCTTTATTTGCGATGATATCGTCTTTTCCTTCAACCTTGATACGAAGTTGACCATTTTCCTCGATAATTTCTTGCAGTTTTGTACCTGTTAAGATGGTCATTCCTTTGCGCTCAAGGATCAAGCGAAGGTTCTTAGAAACTTCGGCATCCATAGCTGGAACGATACGGTCCATCATTTCGATAACAGTCACTTTTGAACCAAATGTCATGAAGGCCTGACCGAGTTCGATACCGACAACGCCACCACCGATGATTACGAGGCTTTCTGGAACTTCGTTCATTTCAAGAATGTCGTCACTTGTCATCACGAGTGATGATTCCATACCAGGAACTTTGATCTTGCTGACTTTTGAACCACCAGCAAGGATGATTTTCTTGGTTTCAAGCAATTCCGAACCATTAACCAAGACATTCTTGTCTTTGGTGATGGTACCAATTCCCTTATGAACAGTAACTCCGTAGCTACGAAGAAGACCTGCAACTCCACCTACCAAAGTATTGACAACCTTAGACTTGGTTTCAAGGAGTTTGTCCATATCTACAGTGAAGTTTGGATTTTCGATGACGATACCACGGTTTGCTGCATGACCGATGTTTTCGATGATTTCAGCGTTATGAAGGTAGGTCTTAGTTGGGATACAGCCACGGTTCAAGCACGTTCCACCGAGTTCAGATTTCTCAACAAGAGCAACCTTACCACCGAGTTGGGCAGCTTTAATCGCTGCCACGTAACCAGCAGGACCTCCACCAATCACAACGATATCAAAGGCATCATCACTCTTACCATCGTCGTTTGAGGCACTAGCTGCAGGTGCAGGTTTTGATTCTGGCGCTGCCGCTCCAGCGGTTGGGATGTTTTCACCTTCTTCGCCAAGATAACCGATAACTTCAGTTACTGGAACAGTTTCACCATCTCCTTTGAGGATGGCAATCAAGTATCCATCTTCTTCGGCTTCTAATTCCATGCTGACTTTGTCAGTCATGATTTCCAAAAGGATTTCTCCTTCTTTTACAAATTCCCCGACTTTCTTATTCCATTGGACGATTTGTCCTTCTGTCATATCCACGCCGGCTTTTGGCATAATTACTTCTAAGGCCATGTCTTACTTCCTTTATCTAAAACTCTAAAATAACAATAGCTACTTAAACCAACATTGAGATTGGATTCTCAATCAAGGCTTTCAAATCTTTCATAAACTTAGCACCAGCCATACCATCTACAACACGGTGGTCAATAGTTAATCCTAGGCTCATGATAGGGCGAATGACAATCTCACCATTGACAACTACAGGTTTCTCAACTGTTGAGCTAACCCCGAGGATAGCTGAGTTTGGTTGGTTGATGATCGGACCAAAAGATTGAACGCCAAACATTCCCAAGTTACTAATTGTGAAGGTTGAGTTTTGCAACTCACTTGGAGCTAATTTACCATCCAAGGTACGACCAATGACATCCTTGAAGGCTACAACCAGCTCTGAAAGGCTCATCTTTTCAGCATTATAAACAACAGGTGTCATCAATCCATCATCCATACCAACTGCCATAGCAAGGTTGACATAGTTATGAGTGATAATGGTCTTGCCGTCTTCGGTCAACGAAGCGTTGATATAAGGGTGTTTCATAAGGGTCTTTACAACAGCGAGAGAAAGAAGGTCTGTAACCGTTACTTTCTTACCAGTTGCTTCCATGATTGGATCAAGAACCTTCTTACGAAGAGCCAGCATCTCAGACATATCGACATCGTAGTTGAGCGTGAAGGTTGGCGCAGTCAGGTAGGATTCAACCATACGTTGGGCGATAACCTTACGCATTGGTGTCATTGGAATACGCTCAATCTTACCATAAGGAGTGATATTGTCTGGAATTTCTTCCGCTTTTTCGATTTGAGCAGGAGACTTGATGGTGTCGTTTTCGATATTTTCAGGAAGGAAGGCCAAAACGTCCTTCTTCATGATCTTACCACGATGACCCGTTCCTTGGATTTCCTGCCAAGCAATGTTATGTTCGAGGGCAATTCGTTTTGCAAGTGGCGAAATGCGAACCACATTTGTGTCTTTATAAGTTTCCACGTCTTCTTTGTGGACACGACCGTTTGCACCTGAGCCAGAAACGTCGTAGAGGTTGATACCTAGATCATCCGCTAACTTTCTAGCCGCAGGAGTCGCTCTTAGCTTGTCATCAGCCATGACCTCTCCAATTCTAATTATGATACTAAGGGCGTAAAAAGTCAAAGTGAAAATAGTAAACTTGACGAAGAAATTTTAGTTTCTAGGATAGTTTATCTTTTTCACACAGACTTTAGCCCGTGTTCAACTCTACAAGTAACTTGTACACGAAACGTGTCTCAAGTTACTACGGTTGCCGCTGTTAGGCGACCAACCTAGTAGACTTACTAATTCATTCGTCGAATATTATCGATTCGACTCACTCATGTCGCAACTTTACACGCAACTTGGATACAAAACATATCTCAAGTTGCTAAAGTTAAAACTTCAAATGGTTTACATAATTTAACTTATGCACCTTTATTCTTTATTCTTTGTTATAAGTTTTTCGGATGGCATCTTTGATGCTTTCAACTGTGGGAATCATTGCATTTTCTAGATTCTGTGCGTAAGGCATTGGCACATCTTCTCCAGCGCAACGGCGGATTGGTGCGTCTAGATAATCAAATGCTTCTGATTCTGAAATAATAGCTGAAATCTCTCCGATATAGCCACTTGTTTTGTGAGCATCGTTGACAAGAACCACCTTACCAGTCTTCTTCACTGAGTTAATGATGATATCCTTATCAAGAGGAACAAGAGTACGCGGGTCCACAATTTCAACTGAAATGCCTTCTTCAGCTAATTCTTCAGCAGCTTGAACCACACGGCGAAGCATTTTCCCATAAGTAACAACTGTTACATCCGTTCCTTCTCGTTTGATTTCCCCAACTCCAAGTGGAATTGTGTATTCTGGATCAACTGGCACTTCCCCTTTTTGGTTAAATTCTGACTTGTACTCAAGAATGATAACAGGGTTATTATCACGGATAGAAGACTTGAGCAGTCCTTTCATGTCTGCAGGTGTACCTGGAGCTACAACCTTAAGTCCAGGAATGTGAGTAAACCAAGACTCTAGAGATTGCGAGTGCTGGGCTGCAGAACCAACACCGTTACCAGCTGCACATCGAACTGTCATTGGAACCTGACCTTTACCACCAAACATATAACGTGTTTTAGCGGCTTGGTTGACGATATTGTCCATGGCAATAACCGAGAAGTCCATGAAGGTCATATCGACAATTGGACGAAGTCCTGTCATGGCTGCTCCTGCTGCTGCTCCCGAGATGGCAGCTTCAGAAATCGGACAGTCACGAACACGTTCTGGGCCAAATTCTTCGAGCATTCCAACAGAAGTACCGAAGTCTCCTCCGAAAACACCGACGTCTTCTCCCATCAAGAATACATTTTCATCGCGACGCATTTCCTCAGACATAGCAAGGATAATGGTGTCGCGGAAGGACATTGTTTTTGTTTCCATTTTATCTCTTTCTCCTTAGTCTACGTAAATATCTTCAAATGCGGATTCAAGTGGTGGGAATGGACTTTCTTCCGCAAATTTAACAGAAGTTTCTACCGCTTCCTTGACTTGCGATTGGATTTCTTCCAATTCTTCGGCACTCGCAATATTATTTTCAACGAGGTAGTTACGAAGGTTTTCGATTGGGTCTTTTTGTTTCCACAGTTCCACTTCTTCACGGGTACGATATTTACCAGGGTCAGATGATGAGTGACCAAGCCAGCGATAAGTTACACTTTCAATCAAGACTGGTCCATTTCCTCCGCGAACATGGTCTACGGCCTTCTTAAATCCTTCATAAACGTCGATGACGTTGTTGCCATCTTCGATAAACATTCCAGGAATACCATAAGCTGCGCTACGGTGATGGATATGTTCTACATTGGTCATTTTCTTGATATCCGCAGAGATACCATAACCGTTGTTAATGCAATAGAAAATGACTGGAAGTTTCCAGATAGAAGCCATGTTCACTGCTTCGTGGAAGACACCTTCGTTGGTCGCCCCATCTCCAAAGAAACAAACAACGATTTTTCCAGTATTCTGCATTTGCTGACTGAGGGCTGCACCGACAGCGATTCCCATACCACCACCTACGATACCATTGGCACCAAGGTTACCAGCATCCAGGTCGGCGATATGCATAGAACCACCTTTTCCTTTACAGGTTCCAGTGTATTTACCAAGGATTTCTGCCATCATTCCGTTAAGGTCAATCCCCTTAGCGATAGCTTGTCCGTGACCACGGTGGTTGGAAGTGATCAAATCATCTTCATTCAAAGCTAGCATAGCACCAACGTTTGCTGCTTCCTCACCAACCGAAAAGTGAGTCATACCAGGGACTTTTCCCTTTTTCACTAACTGAGCAATTTTTAAGTCCATGCGACGGATTTCTTCCATCTTACGGAACATCTCTAGCAAAAGATTCTTATCTAAAGTTGACATAATCTTGCCTTTCTAACTTTGTACTTACCTTACTATTTTACCTTTTTTAGTATACACTGTCAAAGTATATGACCGATAAAATTTCACAAGGTAAAAAAATAAATCCCCGTTTTAACAGGGATTTTCTTTAGTTAGATTATTTTTTCACAAAGTTTATTTGACATTGGAAACTTCAAATCTTTTCATAATTGTTTGCAAACGCCATTGATACAAACAACCAGAAACAATTAAGCTGACAATCAACCCAATCCAGTAGGCAAATGCTCCTAATTCAGTTACTTGATCTAGTAGGTAACCTAGAGGTATCGCTACTCCCCAGTAGCCGATTAAGCCAAGATAGAAAGGCACGACAGTATCCTTATACCCTCTTAAAATTCCCTGAAGCGGAGCCGCAAAGGTATCAGCTAACTGGAAAAAGAGACTGTAAGTTAGAAATACAGCAGTTGTTTCAATGAACTGAGGGGCATTTCCATATAAACTAGCTACACGATCTCTAAAAATGTAGAGAAAAGATAGGGTAAGACCTGCGAAAATGAGGGCTGTTACTCTCCCAAGACGAGCATAGGTTTTTGCATCCTCAAAACGTTTAGCCCCCACCTCGTAAGACACAACAATCGCCATAGCAGAGGAAATACTCATGGGAAAAGCGTACATGAGACTCGAAAAGTTCATAGCTGACTGGTGGCTGGCGATGATGAGCGATGAAAACTTAGCCATAATCAAACCAACGACTGAAAAAATGACGACCTCAGCAAAAACAGTTCCACCGATTGGTAAGCCCAAGCGAATTCCCTCCATAATTCTCTCTAAATTCAGAGGGGCACCTTGTTCTAAATGAAGTTCTTTTAGGTTTTTCTGCTTGACCAAGATGATGATGGAAATTCCCAGTAGACACCAATAAGCAAGTGAGGTTCCTAGCCCTGCTCCTGCTCCACCTAACTCTGGAAACCCAAAGGCACCGTAGATCAATAAATAGTTAAACCCACAATTTAAAGGTAGCAATAAGAGCATGAGGTACATGGATAGCTTGGTCAAACCGAGAGAATCAAGTAGCGATCGGATAACACTGAAAAGCAACAAGGGAATAATCCCGATAGAAAGGTACCAAAGATAGGAAACTGCAACTGCCGCTACTTGAGCTTCTAGTCCGATATGGTTTAAAACAGGGGGCGCAAAGAATACTACCATGCCAAGCAAAACCAAAGACAGTCCGAAAGCCAAATAGATAAATTGGAAAAAGTCAGATGCCACTTCGTTCTTTTTCCCCCGTCCCAGATGATGGCCTATAATGGGAACCATGGCCGAAACAATCCCTGTTAAAAAAGTAAAGAAAGGATTCCATAGACTCGTTGCAGTTGATACTCCCGCCAAGTCCATAGTATTGTACTGCCCCGTCATGGTTGTATCAACAAAAGAGGCAGAATAATTGGCAAACTGATAAATCAGGATAGGGAAAAATATCTTAAGAAATAAGACAAACTTGTCTTTAAATTGATGGGTTGGATACATATACGCTCTCTATTCTTATAGTTTGTAGAGCAGAGTCCCATCTAGTTTTGGTAGACGATTTGTCCCTTACAGATAGTATATTTGACCTGCCCTTTTAAGGTTTCGCCGATAAATGGAGAATTAGCTGATTTTGAAGCAAAGTTTGGACTAACAGTACGATTAGCCTTGTCATCAAAGATGGTGATATCCGCTGGACCATTTTCAGCTAAGTAGCCTGCTTCAAAGTTATAAAGCTTAGCTGGATTGACAGTCATTTTTTCTAGCAATTCCATTAAGCTTAGCTCACCAGCTTCCACCAAATAAGTCAAGCCGAGAGAAAGAGAGGTTTCCAAGCCAGTCATACCAGATGGTGCTTTAGTGATATCCTCTACATTTTTCTCATCTGCATGGTGGGGTGCGTGGTCTGTCGCAATCACAGTGATGACGCCTGACTTGAGGCCTTCAATCACAGCACGACGATCTGACTCCAAACGAAGCGGAGGATTCATTTTGGCATTACTACCTTGCGTCAAGAGGAGGGCCTCTGTCTTAGAGAAATGCTGTGGAGCTACTTCTGCGGTGACATGAGCTCCTAAGCCTTGGGCAAACTCCACTACCTTGACACTTTCCTCCTTAGATAAATGCTGGATGTGAACATGTGCCTTAGTTGCGTAGGCAATCATGACATCACGCGCAATCATGGCGTATTCTGCCACCCCTGTCGCACCACAGATCTTGAAGTGGTCTTTAGCGATGTTTTCGTTAAAGCCAAGAATCCCATTCAAGCCTGGATCTTCCTCGTGTAGACAAACAAAGGTGCCAAGTTTCTTAGCAGTCTCCAAGGCTTCTTTGAGAACCTTGCTACTTTCAAGTGGAATACCATCATCTGAAAAACCAACGGCACCGGCTTCTAAAAGTGCCTTAAAGTCGGTCAAATCTTGGCCATTAAAGTTCTTGGTAATAGTCGCAACCGTCTTGACATTGATCTTTTCTTTAGCAGCTGACTGGAGAACTTCTTGCAAAGTATCCACGTCTGAAATGGTTGGACTGGTATTAGCCATCATGACGACCGTTGTAAAACCACCTGCAGCGGCTGCTAGGGCACCAGTATGAATGTCTTCTTTATGAGTTTGACCAGGTTCACGGAAATGAACATGAATATCAACTAGTCCAGGCGCAACCACAAGCCCAGTAGCATCAATTAGCTCTGCTCCTTCTTCCTTAATTTCAGGCGCAATTTTGACAATTTTCCCATCTTGGACCAAAACATCACACACTTGATCCAAACCAGACTTGGGATCCATTACACGACCATTTTTGATTAGTAACATCTGCTTTCTCCTTTATTCATAGAAATCAACTTGAGTATCCAACAATTTATCCCCATCATAAACAAACTTGGCTGAAAAGAAGGGTTTGTCCTCTAAAAGCCACTCAACAAAGGTGTGATCACCCTCCCAAGTTGGCTTGCTCAAAACTTCATCATAGGGAACCCATTCTAGCGTCCCCTCATTGCAGTCAATCAAATCACCTTCAAACTCTGTCACCTTAAAAACATAGGTGTACCAGTCTAAATCTGGTGTGAATTCTGGAAAAGTGATAATGCCTTTTAGAACTGGCTTGGCTTTCAAACCCGTTTCCTCGAAGATTTCACGCGCTGCGCATTCCTGAGGTGTCTCCCCTCGCTCCAACTTACCACCCACACCAATCCATTTGCCTTCATGGACATCATTCAGCTTCTTATTACGATGCAGCATGAGCAGTTCTTTTCCGTTATCAATGTAGCAAATCGTCGCTAACTGAGGCATATTCTCTCCTTATCTAAGCCAATCAATTGGCACTTGTCCTGTCTCTTTTAAAAATGCATTAGCCTTGGAAAAAGGCTTGGAACCCCAAAATCCTCTATAAACCGATAAAGGACTAGGATGGGCTGATTCGATAATCAAGTGGTGAGGATTGGTAACCAAGGCCTTCTTCTTGCGTGCATAAGCACCCCAGAGTACAAAGACTACAGGTCTGTCGAGATTATTTACAACCCGAATCACAGCATCTGTAAATGGCTCCCATATCTGCCCAGCATGACCATTGGCCTGCCCAGCAGGAACCGTCAAGCAAGCATTGAGAAGTAAGACACCTTGCTCAGCCCAAGACGTTAAATCATGTGATTTCTTAACACTGATGTCATCTGACAATTCTTTCAAGATATTTTGCAAGGATGGCGGGGCTGGGATAGAGTCAGGTACAGAAAAACTCAAGCCCTGCGCCTGACCTGGCCCGTGATAGGGGTCTTGCCCTAGAATCACCACCTTCACTTCTTCAAGCGGTGTAGTCAAGAGAGCCTGAAAAACCTTTTCCTTAGGTGGATAAACAGTTCCTTGAGAATAGACCTGGTCCATAAACTGATTGATTTTCGCAAAATAACCCTCAGGTAATTGCTCCTTAATCAAAGCATGCCAAGATGAGTGTTGCATCGCCAACTCCTTCGTTTTTACTGCCTCTATTATAGCAAAAAGTGGCTATCTAAACCACTTTTTACAGTTTATCTAAACAATCCAGCAAGTCTTGATAAGAATGGGCTTCATAGGTCGGTTGGGCTTGTGTGTGATTTTCGAGGTGATGAGGGTTGTACCAGATAGTGTCAATCCCAGCATTATTGCCACCTTGAATGTCAGCAGTTAGGGAATCACCAATCATCAGCGTCTTTTCTTTGCTGAATCCTGCAATCTGCTGACCGAGTTTTTCATAGAATAGTGCATCAGGCTTTTGCGTTTGTAACTGTTCAGAGATAAAGACTTGATTGAAATAGGGAGCCAGACCAGATTGAGCCAAACGTCCTGTCTGAATGGCAGTAATGCCATTTGTCGCAGCATATAAGTCATAATCACGCTCGACGAGGCTGTCCAAGAGTTCATGAGCGCCCGAAAAAGTTTGTCCCTGCTGAGCGAGATAAAATTGGTAACGCTGTGCAAGTAATGTACCGTCTTTCTCCAGTCCAAAATGAGCAAATAAACGAGAAAAGCGCGTGTTAATCAGTTCTTGTTTACTGATTTTCTTTTGTTCCAAGTCCTTCCAGAGAGCCTTGTTCATAGGAACATAATAGTCTTTATAGGCTTGAATGTCCACAACTCCTTCTTCTTTTAGAAGTTGCGTCAGAGCCACATCCTCAGCAGTATCAAAATCAAGCAAGGTGTGGTCAAGGTCGAAGAGTAGAAATTTGTAGGGCAATTTAATGGTTTTCCTTTCTGAAAATTCATTAAGAATATTATAGCATAAATGAAACAGGTAGTTATCATAATCTGAATTGACTTAAAGGACTTATTCACCTTATTTTTATACTTTCTCCACTTTTACATCATTTTCAGATAGAATATCCACTAAATATTCTGTCGACATTATGAAATAGTGATGAAGCTTTTTATTAGCTATATTTGCAGAAGCGACCAAATCACCAAACTCTGTATTCTCGACGTCGTAGATATAGTTGGTCAGATAAAGTGGTCTGTTCTCTGCCAATCCTTGTTCCCAGTATTTATCTCTTAATTCTAAACTTTCCTGGACTGTTCGGAAAGCCCAGATCTTTGTAAAGGTAAATTTAAATTTTTCTGAATCTTCTAAGTAGGCAATTAGAGTATCACCATCTATATGTATCTCAATACCATAGTCGCCAAAAGGGATGAAGCCCGGTTTAATTTTCGTCCATTTTTCCATATCATTTCTCCAAGTTCTATTTTCCGATAATTGTACTACAGCGGTGTACATGTTTAATTAGCAAATTTTCTAGTATTGGCTGATATCTAATTTCAAATTTGCAGAAACAAGAATCTCCACTACACTATCTTGAGTTATGATTATATAATGTCGTGAATGCAAAGTTCCTAGATCATAATATGATGTGTATTCCAGTTTTCTCACTAATTGACTATTCTTGACTTCGTAAATGACATTTTGAAAATTATTTTTTTCAAATTTTGTAAACATCTCTTTATCTAGAATTGCAGATAAATACAATTCCCTGCTAAAGACTCGTGCTTCATCATAATAAATACATGATAATTTAAAACGGTTTTGCTCTCCAATCAGCCTAATTTCTTGACCATCTGACAAGTTTGTCAACAAGACTTTTAACTTATACTTATCTACGGGAATCAAACCTTTAAAGACTTCTACCCATTCTTCATTTTTAGTTTCCATATCTAATTTCATACTCAACTCCACTATTCCTTTTTATAAAATTAAACATCTACTTTCCATCTATTTCATTCGATACTTCAATAAGCAAATCTTGAAGTTCTTCTAAATCAAGATATAAGTTTCTAACACCTACAAGTAACCGAGAAAATGCTTGTCTATCTAATTGACGACTTTCGCTTAATGACTTAATTATTCTAAAATTTCCCTTCTCTATCCATTTTAAATGAAGAGGTAAATAATCATTTAAAATATCATCTATATTTTCTAAATTAGTAGAAGATATCTTGTTAAAGGTTTGGTTGTCATTTATTAAAGATAGACTTTTACTAATTCTTTTCAATTCTGTTTCTATCGTCACTTTCATCTATTTTCTTATCTGGTTGCTGCTACTGTCTTCGAGTTCAATTTTTCTTCCAGTATTTGTATCTATAAAATACCTCTGCTCACTTTCGTAAATAAGTGTAAGTTCTGTTCCGATAGGCATGTCGTAAATCAATAATACAGCAGGTTCAATTTCAACAATTGTACTCCAGTCGCATACTGACATATTTTCAGGATTTGATAAGTATTCTTCGGTATCTATTTCAGAAAGAAAGCGCCAGCCATTGTCTAGCTCATCCACGGCATCCTCACGAAATACCCATTTCAATTTTGCTTTATTTTCTAAAATATGATTAGAAACCACTGAGCCACCTAAATGCATTTTTACTTCCTTTCCAAAAACATTCGTTTTAAATACAGGCTCCAGTATACAAGTCCATATCTTACTATAGATCCATCTTGCAATTAAATTTTTCCGAGCCTACTCGGATTACTCTACCTGCTAGAACTCCGACACCAACACGATTAATAAACTTCGAGTTCATCCCATGCTTCACCCAATGTTTTACCATTGATTAATGCTGCAGATAAAAATTCCATTTGATTATAGAATACTCTATATTCTTTCTCAGAAACAGTGAAATATATCTCCCCAAAATCTTTTCGTTGGCTAATATAGAATTTTTTATCTTGATAATATATAACAAACTCTTCCCCATAAGATAACACTTCCTTAAAAAACTCATATGTCATTTCCTTACCTCCCAATAACTTTTCCCCGTCCGAATCATAAAATCTTCTAGTAAGTAAATCTCCTGTTTTTTTATCAATAATATCTAAGCTAGAATCTGGTCGACCTTCAAATAGTTCTGGATTATCGGGGAGCGGACATCGTATCAATCCTTTCAATAATAGGTGGTATTGGAATTAGCAACTCTCATTTTTATCCAATCTAGTTTAAGATTTCTATCATCATCAAAAATATAAAAGATAGTTTCCTTCATTTACTGGTCTCCTATATGCCCTGTTTTTCTATATATTCTTGTTCCTCATTATCTTCAGCAACTCTATAGAATGCAAAACCAGTCCACTTATGTTTCATAACCATTTGACTAAATTTATCTGATACATATATCACAGTAAAGTTTTTCGAAGCGCGAAAAACATCTACTCCTTGACACTTTAAGGAGTCTATTCTTTCTCCTTTGGGTTCGAAAAAATAAACATCGTATTTCTCATTATAACGGTATTTACTATTTTTCATATCAAATGCATCAATTACACAGAGCACATGTAAAACAAAATAATTTGTATTGATACTTCCAGTAGCCACATCAATTAATTTTACAGGATAAAATTCTAAATTGGGGTATTCTTTTTTTAGTATTTTTACTACATTCTTTCTAAATATAGGCCATGAATCAATATTACCTAAGTAATCACTTTCCTCTGTCACCTCCAATGAATTATAATAGAATTCTACATTTGGCCACGACTCTACTTTCTTTTCAGAATGTATTATTGTATGAAATCTACCTTTAGGATAATTTTCATATTCGATGTCATTGATATTATTACCATCCCCATAAATATAGCATTTCTTTTTTTCAATAACCTTGTCTACAAGATCCATATCATATTTTAATTGATAAAACATTAGTCTAAACCTTTCCAATAATTCGAGTAAAGCATTTTTTCATCTTGCAAATCTAATCCCATCTCAATAATCATCTTCGTTATATCGAACAGTTATTAAGGGACTAAAATCACCTTTTTAATTTTAGAATCTATCTGAACAAACTTACTCAATAAAAATTACTTGTCCAGAAAGGAACTTCTTTATATTTTTTTGAGTCAGATACAAGTCGCTTATGTCCGAATTCAATCTCAAAATAATCATACAAATCCATTCCATAATAGATAATATCTAAATCTACAATAGATAAAACGGGCATTTCCTTATTTTCAAATATTGGAAGAAAACGATGCCCATATAAAGGAATTAGAGGGGGAGCTGATTCTAGCATTTTTCTTATTTTCTTATTTTTCTCTTCTACCCTAGCAGGCTCTAGTCCCCAGGAAATATCCCAAACTATTTCATCGATACTTTCCAAAATTCCATTATAAGGACTCGCTAATCTTTCTTTTATAGCTGCTATGTTTTCAACTGAAAAATCTCTCCAGTTATAAAAACGTTCTGAAACAGGCAGTATATTTTGATAAAATTCCAACCACTGCTGGGGAAATTTTACATTATATATTTTCTCATTTTTTCTTACTTCCTCATCGCTTAAGCCTTGCTCTATCTGGATATTATTCTTAAGCAATAGCTTTTTAATCTTGTCTATTTTCATTTTTAAATCATTTTGCTTCATATCTATTTTCTATACTCTCATTTGAAAATTTTAGGTAGATGTTAATCTTGTCCTTTCTACACCTTCAATATTCCTCATAAATAACTTCGATATCTTTATCTGAAATATTAATATCAGATTCTAGTATAAAATGCTTAATATTATTTATTTCCTTATTCGTCAGAGACTCAGCTTAAAACTCAATAATGAAATCAATCATATCTTTATCTCCTGAAATGATAATGATAGCATCTTCAATATACTCTCCCAAAAATATTCGCTTCAAATGCAGATAGCCAGTTGAGGGAGTGGAGAAATATTCCTTCCAATTTATAGTCTCTGAATAGTCCATATCTACATTCTTATAGAAAAAGTGTGAATGGTCTATTTGATGACTAGTATCCAATAATTTCAACAATCTATCTATTACAACTAACTCGGTTATAACTATTCTCAGTTCAATACCTAACATAATCTCATTCCTATATAAATAATTTAAAGATTGGCCTAGTAGTCCGTATCTTGCTAGGGCTTCATCTCAGATTCTTCAAGTGCTGTATACTTGTACTTGTTTAAATCTCGATGAAGTGGCATTATTCAATGATATAAACATTAAATTTTTTTCTCTTACCACCAACTATGTATCTCTCAACACCTTCATTCCACCACAAAACAGTGTCAGATAAAATCTCTAAAAAAATATTTTTAGAAATTTCATCATTGATAAAAAGATACTTTGCATTATTTATAAAAATATTAATGTTGTCTGGGATTATATAATTAGGACGATCAAGACGATCAGCTAGTGCATCCCAATTACCATTTTGAAGGTCATCAATATTAAAACCTTCCGCTAATATCTGTACCGCATCTTTTTCACTCTGTACTGTTTTTCCATCAATATTTAGATAAAAATAACTAGAGAATTTGAACATTAAATATAGTTTCTCTAATTTTGTTATTTGTTTATATACATTCACCTTATTTTACCTTATAAATTGTTCTCAATGCTTAGTTATGTAATACAAACCAGTTTCTCGTTCTTTGATTCTTTGGATGATTTATCTATAAAACATCATTATCCTGCCAAAAGAAATGAGCACTCTTTAAATCAAGATGTTCTATCTGAATGTCACGACAAACAATTGTCATTTGCAACAAACCAATATCAACCATACACTTCACAAAATCAGGATTCTCCTCATAAATTTGTAAAGAAATTTCTTGACCATGATGATGTAATTCTCCTCTAGTCATGTTTTTAACGAGTTGATCTTTTCTCCACTGAATGTCTAAAGCATCATTGCTATACTCTACTTTTGCGCATACTAAAAACTTAATTTCCCAGTATTTTTCTTTGTTATGATAATCTTCTATGCACAAAGACACCTCATCTCCAAAATAGGATATCTTTAAATCTAGTATTCCCATTTCCCAATAATCTATTTCTTCGATCTCTTTTTGTTTGCTTTTTAAATCAAATCGTAACACGACTTCTCTCCTTAATATTTATATCTCAAATTTGTCTATCATTTTTATAGTAATATTATTTTCATAAAAGATCCAAACTTCTAGCAGTCTGCTTTTCAATTTCTGTATAGTTGCATAGTTTTTTACTCAGGAGATATTTAAGAGCCATGTATCTTTTGTCCTATGAAAGTATAGAAAGGCTTAATCTTCTTGTTTTTAAAGAATGAACATTTTGAACAGTTAATCTCGCTTTGTGTCATCCTGCTCATACTATAAATCTATCAAAACCATCCTTCCTCGAGAGTTATATATATGATTCTATTGCATCTGAATAGGTTATTAATACTACTCGTCTATTCTTTTTAGTAGAAATTCTATAAAATTATATGCATAGTATTCTCCATCTTTAAAAACAGGTAATTCATTGGTCAGACCGTCCTGATTTTGAAAATAGAACATGCCATCACCACATTCACAAATAACTAATTGCTCAGAATTACTGAACCCTTCTTTTCGATTCAGCTCGTTTATATAAACAAGATCTCCTCCTACAACAGTATCAAAATCTAATCCATAAATACTGAATATTTCTTCTCCATAAATCTCTCCCCCCATATAATTTTTCAGCCACCACTTATATGTTTCAGGAAAAGTAAAATTTAATCTTTTCTCAGCTTTTATAATCCATTCATCAGAAATCCCCTTTCCAAATGGTGCAAAATCTACACCCTCGCTAGAAGCAATCTTTTTCTTCAATTCATCAATCATTTTTCACCTCATTTAATCCACAACATCTCTAGTTCTATTTTCTCAATAATTTCCTATCCTACTTATATTTATGATTTCTATTTACACTGAGCAATTCTTTTTGACTATCAATTCCATCTATGCTGAAGTAACTACTGTAAAATAAAAATGTTTTCCATTACTATCTATATACTGGTTGATATAATCTTTTGCTACAAAAATTGACTGGAGTAAGTCGCTATCATTATTTTTAGGAGAATAATACCAGCTATCATAAGTCAATTCAAATCCTTCATCTCCTTCTATATAGACATCGCCACCAAGAATCATAAACTTTTTCGTCTCTATCCAGTCTATATAGGCCAACATATCTTTATACGTGTATGCATAACTTGCAACACCCAATTCTGCTAGCGACTGACCTCTATTTTCAAAATTAAATTTACCTAGTTCCATATGATCGGACTCCTACTTTTTTATTTTTAGAAAGATAAGAAAAACAATCGATTTCATATTTTTCATCTCCAATCTCCTTATCAAGCCATGTACTAGCTCCTACTATCATATCATACATCCTTCTTAAGAAATTATGATATGATTAGAAGGCAATCCAGATAAGTCTGTCAGAGATTTTAAATGGAGAACAGGAATTGATTGAGCATTCTGTTATAAGATAAACTTTTTGAATAATTCTGGAATTCCACCTTCCTGTGTAAATAAAGTCTTTACAGCAAAATCATTATCGCAAAAAACAACTTCTTGAAAGTCATTATCAATTCTCCACTCAATATCCGTATAAGGAATATTATCATTTTCTACATTAACGATTTCAAACCAACCTATGGCCATTCCATAAAAAATAATCTCTTCCAATATCTGAGTTGAATATCCTTTGTTTCTAATAAAAAATGAAAATAAAGTCGAAATGATAGCATCTTCTTCCGCTATTGATAGTAGTAGTTCTCTTAAATCCTCAACAGTCATTCTTATCTACCTCATCAAATTAATAGAATTCGAGCTCCCAAAAGGTGCTGTCATCTATTTCTAACCTTACTAAAAAATCTTCCGTATCCGTTTCTATAGCATCAAATTCAACAGGAGTTGTAGAGGAAACTAATATTAAGTTATTTATATCCTCTATTTCCTTTGAAAATTTTAAAAGCTCGTCCCAACTCATTTGATAGCCATATTTTGAATTTAAGACCAGATCTTCAAATTCTGACATAGTCAGATTATTCGGTGCTTTTCCAATGGCATCAAATTCAAAAATATACCATTTAGCATTATTAGATGGGATATTGGAAAGAATCTCAAAAAAAGAAATCTTTTTATTATATTTTGACATATTCCCACTTATTTTCATGGTATTTTCAACTCACTTTCTTCTAGTCTTTTGTGATACCATCAATTTCCAACTCATTCATCAAGGATATCTTGCATATATTTTATCAAAATTGCTTGGATATATGGCTTTACTCATCTCTATTTTTAGCAGGCACTTGATGCTTGCTGAGATGATATCCTATTTTATTAGCACCAAAAGAAGTTCTGTTCTCTGACTAAAACCTTAGAGACTTGAATTTCTTGGCACACAATCTTAATTAACATACTTGATAAAGTAATTGTAGCTTGTATCATATCATTTTTCTCTTCGATAAGTCTAATGTCATGTACAGTGTGAGACATGAGATTTTCAAAAGGAATATCTTTCATATTGAAATTTCTTGTTCTAGCCTCACTTTCCCAACATGTCCAACCAGCATCCGTCTCATAGTCAACCTTAAAACAACGGTAGAAAACTATCTCCCAGCAATACTGATCCGATTTGCCATTTTCAATCTCGATATAGAGTTTACATTCGTCCCCGAAAAATGAAGCTCTAAAGTCTAATGCGTAGGAATCCCAGTACTTCGTACTGTCAATCTGTTCCTGTATTTTTAAAATATTCATTTCCTCTCTCCTTTATTTTATGAAAAGGCAATAGTTTTCTTTATCATTTTTGTACTCAATGATAGCGTCATCACCAAGATACAACACATAAAAACGGCAAACCATTAGGTTCCTGTAGCCGTTTCATTATTTTTATTTTTCATTCGATATATTTTTTATTTCATACAATACTACTATGTCTATGAGCAGTTCAGCTACTCTATTCAGAAAAACTTAGTGACACAATCTCTACATCCCCAAGATTATCAACTGAGTAACGTTGACTACCATTTTTAAACCAGCGTTCTAGAACGACATCATAGAGCATGAAGTGAGATTTTTCTTTAATCCAAGCTTCATCAATCCCATGAGGTTTCAAATACTCTAGTGCTTCGTTGAGATTTGTTATCTGAAAATTTGGTAAACCTTTAGTCGAACTAAAACCATAGGAAATTTTCAAATATGATGCTAAATCAAGTTCTCCTCTAGTCTTTATTTCTATACGATAACCGGTCAATCCGTATGCTAATGATTGATCAGATTCTGAGACCTCAATAGTTTGTTTGAGTATTTTATCTCTATAATCATAGTCAATAAAAAGATATCTACCGTCAGGTAACGCCCGCCTATACTCAATTAGAAATGTTTCTTCAATACCTACATACACTAATATGATTTCACTTTCAGATAAGCCTGATTCAAGACTCATACCAACTGTAATGTCCTTATCGCGATATGATTGGCCTCCGTCAACGGCTTTACTAAAATCAGCGAGGCTAGGTAAGATACCACTATGAGTTTCTGCATAGTTCATTTCTAAAAAGACATTAGTTAAAGATTCATACACTCCTTTATAATAATATTTTTGATAAACACGATATAGACCAAATAAAGTTAGAAAAACTAATATCGTTATGACTAGAATTTTTAAAAATTTTTTCATCTACCTTTTTCCTTGCTTAAATCTTGGATAAACTGATAAGCAACATTATTCTTCTCTTTTAACATTTCCATTGCTTGGGTATCGTCTTATTCAGAAAAACTTAGTGGCACAATCTCTACATCCCCAAGATTGTCAACTGAGTAGCGTTGACTACCATTTTTAAACCAGCGTTCTAGAACGACATCATAGAGCATGAAGTGGGATTTTTCTTTAATCCAAGCTTCATCAATCCCATAAGGCTTTAAATACTCTAGTACTTCGTTGGGATTTGTTAGGTAAAAATTAGGTATCGAATCCCCTGTTTTCGACTGACGTGATAATTCTTTATATGCCTCCAAATCTAGTTTTCCCTCATCCTTATGGAGTATATTGTAACTAGCTAAGTCATACGCTACCGACCATTTAGAATCTGAGATTTCGACTGATTGGTTGAGTTTCTTATCATTGTAGTCATATTTTATATAAAGATATCTCCCATCAGATAATAGTTGCTGGTATTCAATAATAAAAGTTTCTTCAAAACCTACAATCACTTTTAAACTTTCATTTTCAGACAAGCCTGCATCAAGCCCTATGGGAATTATCCAGTCTGGTTCTCTAAACGACTGACTTCCGTCAACAGCTTTACTAAAATCAGCGAGTCCAGGTAAAACACCACTATTTATCTCTGCATAGTTCATCTCTAGAAAGGCATTACTTAAAGATTCATACACTCCTTTATAATAATTCTTTTGGTAGACACGATATAGACCAAACAAAGTTAGAAAAACCAATACAGTTATGAATAGGATTTTTAAAAATTTTTTCATCTACCTTTTTCTCCTCTAAATACTTACATAAAACTTTTCTGCTATATTTGAAATCAAAACAATGATAGACGCCCCTACCCCAACTCCTTAGCTATTCTGCTTTTCTCAAGTTTACCCTTGGTAATTCGTTTCCATAAAACAAGAGGATTCAGACTATAGGATAAGCGTAGGAGGTAATAATTGACCCATTCGATAAGGGCAAAAAGCTGTATCAGTGTGGCTAAGATAGCCACTTGGAAACTCTGTGTGTTCCAGACAATAAAAGGAAAGCCCGAAATAAGTAAAATAAGGTCTAGTATTCTGAACCCACCATATATTTTCGGCACATTTCCATTTCCGAACTGGGGTTTCGAGAGTCTTCTAATCAAAATTGCCCAATAGATTGAACCTTGAAGCAAAATAAATGTCAGTAAAGACAAAGGATAGAGAATGGTTACTAGACTATTCCAATCAGCAAGCCGATTTTTCAAAAGGAAGAAACACAACCAAAAGGATAGGACGGCTGTAAGCTCTCCCAAACAGAGGGACATCAACTCTTTTCTAACTTTCTCTTTTTGTATGTTCATCATCTCACCCATCTATCTATCATCCTATATCAGAAAAAAGCCATTCGAAGCATCGAACAGCTTAATTCCTTTAATATCAATGCAATTCTAAACTTAGAATTACTATAAAATA
The DNA here is from genome assembly GCF_016028255.1 of Streptococcus oralis. Classification (NCBI taxonomy): domain Bacteria; kingdom Bacillati; phylum Bacillota; class Bacilli; order Lactobacillales; family Streptococcaceae; genus Streptococcus; species Streptococcus oralis. Next base: position 1,399,286 of record NZ_CP065707.1, on the reverse strand, counting down.
AATGTTTTCATACTATTCTAAGCCATTGATTGCTTTAAATCTAAATTTTTGAAGGATTCTAAAGCTAAAATTGTTCAAAAATCACGAGAATAAAGCTATTCGAAGCTTAGAAGAACCTTTTCTAAATTTCATTATCAATTCATCTAGTTGCTCTTGCAATTTTTCTGATGAGCTTTGAGTTTTTTCAGAGCCCAGTCATAGTGACTGGAAGTGGCACTCACAAAGTAGGAACCTAGACTTATTCCTCCCGTCCACTTATAGACACCTTTTGTGAACAATTCGTCATTGCTGAAGCCTTCCATCAACTCTAAAACCTCTTTATGCGATTGATTGAGGAGTTTGGTCGCTTCTTCTAGGGACGTACTCTGGTGCTTCTTCCAAAAAGCGACATTCATTTCCCCATAAGTTTTCCAATTATAAGGTTCAGGGAGAAAAGGTCTTTCATGACCCTTTTGATTGGAATGTACCCAGGTCAAAAGTAACTGATGCCATTCATAGAGATGGATCAGGACATCCCGTAGATTTTTATCTCTTTTCCAGTGAGCTTCTTTTTTCTTTTGGTCTTTTGAAAAATCAAAAGGAGTCTGTAGCTCCTCTTCGCTTAATTTAGAGATAAAGTGATTGAGCTTTTCATAGTTTTCCTTAGAGGCTAGCACTAGCTCCTCTTTTGTTCTTGGTCTAGGCATAGGAGTTCTCCCTTCATTTTTAAGTAGAATAAGCTATTTTCTTACTTCATTATACCATAACCATAATCAAAAAGTAGTTCTTCATGTTACGAAAAACTGCTTTTACTAACTAGTTTTTTTATGCTTATAGTCACTAGTTTACATATAAATCTCTAAAGCGACCATCCACTTCAGCCATCTGATAGAGCAAGTGGGCTAGTTCTTGGTAATCTTCTTTTAAACATGAAAGATGGGCTTGGCCAAATAGACTAGCCAATTCTTCTTTTAATCTTGCCCCTTCGGGATCATGGTCTTTTAAGAATTTACTGAGATAGAGATTCCGAACAGCAGCAAGTTTAAAGCTGAAATACTGATGCAATTGTTTTTGCTCCGTATTTAAGCCATGTTCAGCAACTGCTTTTGAATAACATTCCAAGACATTACTTTGTCCATCCAGATATCTGGTCCTCATAATGCTTGCTGTTTCTTGATAGATTTCAGTTTGACTAGGACTCTTGTCCTTCCTAAAATTTCCCCACATGGAGTATGCTCCACGCTTATAGTCAATAGCTTCCGCCTTCCAAGCTTCTAAAATGTCATTAAAAGCAACCTTCATACAGGCAAAACCAGCAGGATCATGCAAATAGAGATACTGACCATCAACAGCATACACAGTTATAAAGTGATCTACACCATAGAGGATTTTGTGATTGGGATTGTAAGTCAAATGGCCCATATCAAGAGGACCCAGTACGACAGGTCCATTGGACAGAAACGATTCCAACTTACCTTTAATCTCTTCCAAATCCACTTCCGTTCCATCTTTTAGATAGAATTCTTCAAAGTCAAATCCAAGTATTTTTAAAGAATGGGAGATGGAAAGATCTGGCATTCCGTTATCAAAGAATACTAGAGGGTGCTGGTCATCTTCCTTTACGATACTAGCGCCATTTCCCATCACCATGATTGCCTCTAAAAACTCTGCTTTAAAGTCATAACCATAGGCGTCGAGTGCCATTGCCAATGAATAGCTATAGCAAAGTGACACATCTCCAAAATACATCTGCATATTCATGCCTCCTTATCTTCTATGAGTCTATTATACCGATATAACGTTACTCATACCCCATAAAATCCAAACAAAAAATAGGGTATGTTTGATTTACGGACATGAATCTCCACAATAAAAGACCCTGTAGAGGTTCTTTCTACAGAGTCGGATTTGCATCTTTACAAAAAATCAGAAAATGTCCTAGTCATTTGATCACTGGTATCCAGAGTTCCATTTGGTAGTCTGGAGAGGACATGTCTCCCGCAGTGTAAACTTCAAAGTCTGGTGCTCCAGAGTGACGATAGCCTGTTTCTGGGAAAAAGACTTCCAAAACATACTTCCAAGCATGGTGGATGCTTGCTGGTATAGTGCCTTTGACTGGTACGATAGCATATTCGGCTGCTGGGATGTCTTTGATTGATAGTCCTAGTTCTTCTGCTCTAGCTTTATCTGTCACATCATAGGCAGCCATATAGTTGATGATTTCGCCTTCTTTGACATCTGAGCAGACGCCAAAGGATTGGCCACTACCCAAACCTTCTAGCATTTCAAAACTGTGATGGGCATAGAGTTGCTCCCAAGCAGACGGGCATTTGCTATTGTCAATAGCTTCCAATAGGACGCCTGCCACGGTAAATGCAGGTTTCTTTTGAATCTTGATATCCATGTTCTTTCCTCCTGTAATCTTTAAGGATAATTGAAGTCTAGGAAAGACCCGATAAGCTTTTCCATTTCGAACTTCTGAGGGGGTTGCACCATGGAATTTCTTAAAGGCTGCGCTGAAGGCATCCGCAGACTCATAGCCGTATTTCATTGCTATGTCAATGACTTTCTCAGAGCTTTCCCGCAAGTCCGTCACAGCTTCTGACAGCCTGCGATTGCGCAAGTATTCTGCTAAAGTCATATCTGCTAGGATGGAAAAGAGCCTGCTAAAGAGAGCATAAGAATAGCCTGATAGCTGCTGGAATTTCTGCAAATCCACTTCTGCGTCCAACTTACTTTCCAGATATTCCATGGTTCGATTGAATTGATGCATCATATTCTTTTCTGCTTACCTCCTAACTATAGTCTAACAGATATGGGATTCTCTCGCCCTAGAATTTTTGTACAAGATTTAGAGGGAATTCTACAACCTATCCCGCAGCTTCTCCACAAAGAGATAAGCCGCAGGACAGGTCAGGGTATTTTTGATTGTCAGATGGTTAATCTGATGAATCTTTTTACGGTCTGTGTGAGGAAACTCGCGACAAGCCTTGGGACGGACATCGTAGATTGAGCAGAGATTGTCTCCACCTAAAAAAGGACAAGGCATAGCCTTGAAAACCTTGTCACCGTCTTCGTCCACTTGCAGAAACTCCTCTTCAAAAGCCGGCAGTTTCATCTTGAAATACTTGGCAATACGGACAATATCGGCTTCCTTAAAGTCTGGTCCTAAAGTCTTGCAGCAATTGGCACAGGCTGTACAGTCAATCTCCTCAAAGACCTCATCATGGATTTGCTGGGCAAGCTTATCGAGGTTTTTTGGTGGCTTTTTCTTTAGATTAGCTAATACTTTGCGATGCTCTTTTTGTTTTTGCAAGGCTAACTGGTGGTAATACTCAATATCAATTTCTTTAGACATAGTTACTTTCTAATACAAGTGTTTTTGTCTATTATACCATAAGTTATTTTTCATTTTGAGTATTGTACACAAAAAGCCCTTCGGATAAAATCCGAGGGGCTAAAAACGTTGTTAAATCAACGGCCGAACTTTTACATTTCAAGGTTCGGGATAAAATAGTTCACTGAACTATTTTATTTTTTCAAGTTGTAGAATGATTTCAATCCACGGTATTCAGCTACTTCACCAAGTTGGTCTTCGATACGAAGCAATTGGTTGTATTTAGCGATACGGTCTGTACGTGAAAGTGAACCAGTCTTGATTTGTCCTGCGTTTGTTGCAACTGCGATGTCAGCGATTGTTGAATCTTCAGTTTCACCTGAACGGTGTGATACTACTGCAGTGTATCCAGCTTCTTTCGCCATTTCGATAGCGTCAAATGTTTCAGTAAGAGTACCGATTTGGTTAACTTTGATAAGGATTGAGTTAGCAGCACCTTCTGCAATACCTTTTTCAAGGTAAGAAGTGTTTGTTACGAAGAAGTCGTCACCAACCAATTGAACTTTACCACCAAGACGTTCAGTAAGAGCTTTCCAACCGTCCCAGTCGTTTTCGTCCATACCATCTTCGATAGTGATGATTGGGTATTTGTTTACCAATTCTTCAAGGTAGTCGATTTGTTCTGCAGCAGTACGAACAGCAGCTCCTTCACCTTCGAATTTAGTATAGTCGTAAACTTCACGTTCTTTATCGTAGAATTCTGATGATGCACAGTCAAATCCGATAAATACATCTTTACCTGGAACATAACCAGCAGCTTCGATAGCAGCAAGGATAGTTTCAACACCGTCTTCAGTTCCTTCGAAACGAGGAGCGAATCCACCTTCGTCACCTACGGCTGTTTCAAGACCACGAGATTTAAGGATTTTCTTAAGAGCGTGGAAGATTTCAGCACCCCAACGAAGAGCTTCTTTGAATGTAGGTGCACCAGCAGGTACGATCATGAATTCTTGGAAAGCGATTGGAGCGTCAGAGTGAGAACCACCGTTGATGATGTTCATCATTGGAGTTGGAAGAACTTTAGTGTTGAATCCACCAAGGTAGCTGTAAAGTGGGATTTCAAGGTAGTCAGCAGCAGCACGAGCTACAGCGATAGACACACCAAGAATTGCGTTTGCACCCAATTTACCTTTGTTAGGAGTACCGTCAAGTGCGATCATAGCACGGTCGATAGCTTGTTGGTCACGTACATCGTAGCCGATGATAGCTTCAGCGATGATGTTGTTTACGTTGTCAACAGCTTTTTGTGTACCAAGACCACCGTAACGAGATTTGTCACCGTCGCGAAGTTCAACTGCTTCGTGTTCACCAGTAGAAGCTCCTGATGGAACCATACCACGTCCGAAAGCACCTGATTCAGTATAAACTTCTACTTCAAGTGTTGGGTTACCGCGTGAGTCTAGGACTTCGCGAGCGTAAACATCAGTAATAATTGACATTTTTTACTCTCCTTTGAGTTAAAATTTTTTACACCTCTATGATACCTTAAAAATAAGCGTTTTTCAAGAAAAAACGTTATCTTTGTGCAAATTTTCCTTAACTTTATAAAGTAATCGCTTTCTTTCGTCTGTTTTCTTTTGTATTTTGTGATATACTAATTTTATGACAGATTTATCAAAACAACTACTAGAAAAGGCTCATGGTGGGCCAAAATTAAACCCAGATGAGCAACGTCGTTTTCTCGGTACTTTCGAGGAAAGAGTTCTAGGCTATGCAGATATCGAGACAGCCAATAGTCTTCAGCTGCAAAAGGGATTTCTAACGATTTTGGAAAATTTTCAAGAAAAGGCAGAGGTGCTTTTTGTGAAGATTTCGCCAAATATTGAGTTTGACAAACAGGTATTCTACTTAAAAGAAGCTAAGAAAACCAATAGTCAAGCAACAATCGTATCAGAGGATCACACTTCTTCTCCTTTAGGTTTAGTTATCCATTCGAACGAACCTGTTCAAGTGGATGAAAAGGATCTTCGTCTGGCTTTTTCAGGCTTCTGGGAGGTTGAGCAGGATGAACCAGTTAAAAAATCCATCTGGAAAAAATGGTTCGGCTAATCCTTCCTCAACTGTAATAAACGACCAATATTTGCTGCCATGTGCTCCAAATAGAGGCTTGCTTTTTTCAAACTGTCTTCTAAAGGTTCACTTTTCTCTAGGATAGAGAATGCTGCTTGTATATTTTCAAAGGGTAGGGGAGGTAAATCCTCAGAAAGACTACCGCAAATAGCGATAACTGGAACTCCGTTAGGGGTTCTTTTTGCTACACCGATAGGAGCTTTCCCAGCAAAGCTTTGACTGTCCAGTCTGCCTTCTCCAACGATAACTAAGTCAGCATCTTCAACTTTCTTGTCAAAGTCTATCAAGTCCAAACAAGTGTCAATTCCTGATACGATGCTGGCTTGTGCAAAGGCGCAGAGCCCGGCTGCAATGCCACCTCCTGCTCCCGCTCCCTTCAGAGGCAGGGTTGAAGGTGAGAATTTTTCATAGAATCCCTGCATAGCCAGATCTACTGTTTCAAACAAAGCAGGGTCTAAGCCCTTTTGCCTACCAAATGTGTAGGTCGCGCCTTGATAACCACATAGAGGACTCTCAACATCTGCTAAAATGCGAATCTTCACATCTTCTGGAATCCTGTATAGGTCATCTTTGGAAACTGACTCAAACTCAAGTAAAGTCTGACCACAAGCTGGTAATTCCTTTCCATTCTTATCATAAAAGCGATAACCCAAAGCAGCTGCAATGCCAATTCCACCATCATTACTTGCCGTACCGCCAACACCGATGTAGATTTCCTTCATTCCAAGATCAATGAGGTGGCGAAGCAACTCTCCGATACCACGAGTTTGGATGTGGAGAGGATCTCGTTTCTCTTGCGGAATCTTCTCTAAACCAACCAAGTCAGCAACTTCAAAGAGTGCTAGTTCCCCTTTTTGAAAATAGCGCATTGCTTCTTTTAGACCAAAAGGTCCCGTCACCTCTTGCCATTTTTCTTCGAGATTAAGAGAATGTCGAATCGCATCTACAGTTCCTTCGCCTCCATCACAAACTGGGCAAAGAGATCAAACTACACCAGGAATTGCTTTCTCGAAACCTCTTTTTATAGCTTTGGCGACCTGGTCCGCGGCCAAACATTCTTTAAAAGAGTCAGGTGCTATAACAATTTTCATATTTCCCTCTCATTCTAAGAAATCAATCAGAGGAAGAACTTCTAAGAAATTCCTTTTATCTACATGGCAAGCTATCTCTGCTTTTACGACCTCTTTGGCACAAAAAGCTATACTGTGACCTGCTGACTTTAACATCAAGAGATCATTAGCCCCATCACCGATGGCAATCGTTCTTTCTTTGGGAAGTCCTAACTCCTTTCTCCATCTCTCAAGAGTAGCTTTTTTTACTTGACCTGTCACAATTTCACCAACTAATCGTCCTGTTAAAAAGCCGTCTTTGACTTCCAACTGGTTAGCAGAGAAATAGGAGATACCAAGGGATTCTGCCAATCTCTCAACTATTGGTGTAAAGCCACCAGACACTAGACCAACTAGAATGCCTTTCTTTTGGAGAATGGAGATAAATTCCTGAGCATTTTGGGAAAGATGGATGAATTTGAAGACTGTATCAAAGACCGAAATTGGAAGGCCTTTTAACAAAGCGACTCTTTCTCGTAAGCTCGTTTCAAAATCCAGTTCTCCCCGCATTGCTTGATTGGTAATCTCTGAAATTTCCTCTTCGCAACCTACCTCTTTTCCTAAAAGGTCAATCACTTCTTCAGCTATTAAGGTTCCATCAACATCCATGACACAAAGGCCTTTTACTTGAGTCATCACTTCTCCTCTTTTCTAAACAGCCCAAAAATCGTATGAAAGAATCATACGATTTTATCTATTAGTTGACTAGACTATGGTACAAGTCAAGATAAGACTTGCAGGCTGTATCCCATGAGAAATCACATTCCATAGCTTGTTTTTGTAGATTTTTCCAAACGTCTGGCTGGTTCTTATAAACATCCAATGCTGTTTGGAAACTCCAGTTAAGCCAGTATGGTGTTAAATTGTCAAAGCTAAATCCAGTACCAGTTCCTTCGATCGGATTGAAGGCTTGAACTGTATCTCTTAGTCCACCCACTTCATGAACCAATGGTAGAGTTCCATAACGCATAGCCATCATTTGAGACAAGCCGCATGGTTCAAAACGACTTGGCATGAGGAAGAGATCACAGGCTGCGTAGATTTCTTGAGCAAGTTTGACGTCAAAAGTGATATTTGCTGATAGCTTGTCAGGATAGACTTGAGCAAACCATGAGAAAGAATGTTCAAAAGCAGGATCGCCTGTTCCTAAAAGGACTATTTGAACGTCCTCTTGTAAGAAACGATGCAAGCTTTCTACAACGACATCAAATCCTTTTTGGCGTGTCAAACGAGAGACAATCCCAACTAGCGGAACATCTGCTCGCACAGGTAGACCAACTCTCTCTTGCAATTTTGCTTTGTTTTGTGCTTTTCCAGACAAATCATCCTTATCAAAATGATGGTCTAAAAGAGCATCTGTCTCTGGATTATAGAGATCGGTATCGATTCCATTAACAATACCAGAAACCTTGCCAGACTCCATTCTAAGAATCTGATCCAAGCCACAACCGAACTGACTAGTCATAATCTCATGTGCATAGCTAGGCGATACGGTTGAGACACGATCCGCGTATAGGATACCAGCTTTCATCCAGTTTAGACAATCATTCCAACGAAGGGTCCCATCAGCGTAACGTTCAAAACCGACTCCAAACAAATCCCACAACATTCCTTCAGAAAATTGACCTTGGAATTCCAAATTATGAATAGTTAAAACAGTTCTGATTCCTTGATATGCCTGAATCCATCTGTATTTTTCCTTCAAGAGAAAAGGAATCATAGCGGTGTGATAATCATGGACATGGAGAATATCTGGAATGAAATCAATTCGCTCCATGGCTTCAAGAGCAGCCAGTTGGAAGAAGGCAAAGCGTTCACCATCATCGAAATCTCCGTAAACATGACCTCGGAAGAAATAAGTTTGATTGTCTACGAAGTAGAAGGTAACACCATTTAAGACGGTCTTCTTAATACCACAGTACTGTCTGCGCCATCCCACACTCACTTCAAAGTGAAGAACATCCTCAATCTGGTCGCCGAACTTAGCCTCTACCATGTCATAGTAAGGTAAGACAACCGCAACTTCGTGCCCTGCCTTTACCAGTGATTTGGGAAGAGCGCCAATGACGTCTCCCAAACCACCTGTTTTTGAAAAGGGCGCACCCTCTGCTGCTACGAATAAAATTTTCATGAATGAATATCCTCTGTAACTTTTTCGCCTTTTTTGACTACAACTGGGTGTTCTGCAGTACCGCGAATAACGACACCGTCAGCAACTTCAACCCCTTTGTCCAAGATTGCATACTCAACTTGGGCACCTTGACCAATCACAACACGTGGGAAGAGAAGGCTGTCTTTAACTAGACTATCCTTATGAACGTGAATATTACGTGATAGGACCGACTGAACTACTTCACCCTCTATGATACTACCAGAGGCGAACTGCGAAGTACTTACCTTAGAGGTATTTGAGTAGTAAGTTGGTTCTTCGTTCTTAACCTTGGTATAAATCTTTTGGTTAGGTGAGAAGAGAGAGTAGAATTTTTGAGACTCCAGCATATCAATATTGGCTTGATAATAGGATTGAACAGAGTGAATATTGGCTAGGTAGCCAGTGTATTCATAAGCAAAAGCACCTTCTTTAGCTGCCAACTCACGTAAAACATAGCGTAATTTTTCTGGGTATTCTTTTTGAACTTCTTCTTCCAAACGCTTAATCAACCACGGAGTATCAACGACGAATATATCTGTAGACATATTGAAAAGTTCATCCGTTGACTTGCTATCAAAAAGTTTGTGGGAAAGAACATGGTCTGTTTCATCGATTTCTAAGATAGCATTAACATCTGAAATATCCTTTTTAGGTAATTTCTTATAAACAACCGTAATTGGACGCCCAGCAGTAGTATGTAAATGGAATACTTGATTGAGGTCAATATTCACCACGATATCACAGTTAAGTGCAACCGTCTGATTTGATCCTGAACGTTTCAAATAAGTGAGAAGCTGTTGGTAATATTCTTTCCCAACTGTGCTACTTTCAACACGCGTATTATAAATACCTAGATAGTAGTGACTGAGAAGGGTAGATAAGCCCCACTCACGTCCTGAACGAATGTGGTCAAAGACTGAACTGATATTATCTTGTTGGAAAATTCCAAAGACACTACGAACACCAGCATTTGCAAGGCTAGAAAGAGGGAAGTCAATCAGACGATATTTTGCTCCAAATGGCAAGCTGGCTACTGGACGATGATCTGTCAAAGTTGACATATCATGAAAACCAACGGTGTTTCCTAAAATGGCTGAATATTTATCAATCTTCATCTGTTGCTACCCCCACTACTTCATCATATCCTACTACTTGTACTTCGTCTGTTCCATCAATTTCGACACCTTCAGAAATAACAGCACCTTCACCAATGATGGCACGTTTAATTTTTGCACCTTTTCCGATAATGGCACCACTCATGATTACAGAGTCTACTACTTCAGCACCCTCACGTACTTGCGCTTCTGTTGAGAGAATGGAATGCTTAACAGTTCCATCCACGAGACAGCCATCCACAACTAAAGAATCTTCTACATGAGCGTGTTTTCCAATAAAGTTTGGTGGTGAAATCAAGTTGCGTGAGTAGATTTTCCACTGACGATCACGACTATCCAAAGCGTTGTTTGGATCAATGTATTCCATATTCGCTTCCCATAGAGACTCGATAGTACCAACGTCTTTCCAGTAGCCTTTGAATTCATAAGCATAGACACTTTCTCCAGACTCAAGGTAATTTGGAATAACGTTTTTACCAAAGTCTGACATATCTACCTTGCTCTTTTCAGCAGCAACAAGCATATTGCGAAGTCGTTTCCAGTCAAAAATATAAATCCCCATAGAAGCCTTTGTAGACTTAGGTTGAGCAGGTTTTTCTTCGAATTCAACGATACGGTTATTGGCGTCTGTATTCATGATACCAAAACGGCTAGCTTCTTTGAGAGGTACGTCTAGGACAGCTACTGTCAAGCTGGCATTGTTGTCCTTATGTGATTGGAGCATGTCATCATAGTCCATCTTGTAAATATGGTCACCAGAAAGGATCAGAACATATTCAGGATTGACACTGTCGATGTAGTCAATATTTTGGTAGATAGCGTGGCTAGTTCCTTCAAACCAACGATTTCCCTCGCTTGCAGAGTAGGGTTGAAGAATAGAAACACCTGTGTTAATTCCATCCAGACCCCAGCTCGAACCATTTCCAATATGGTTATTTAAGGCAAGAGGTTGATACTGCGTAATAACACCGACGTTGTGAATCCCAGAGTTAGCACAGTTTGAAAGCGCAAAGTCAATGATACGGTAGCGCCCACCGAATTGCACTGCTGGTTTGGCAATGCTTTGAGTGAGTTTTCCGAGACGTGTTCCTTGCCCACCGGCAAGGATCAAAGCTAGCATTTCATTCTTCATTTTCTACTCCTTTTTGGGTTTTATTTGTGACAGTTTTAGTTGGTTTCAAGCGACGTTTAATCTTCCAGATACTTGCTCCCATAGCTGGCAAGGTAAAGGTCAAGGTCTGCTCATAATCCTTCCATAATCCTTCTTGAGTTTGAACCGTTTGGTTGTATTCTTTCCAGACACCACCCCATTGTTCCAATTCTGTATTCCAAACTTCTTCATAAACTCCCGCGACAGGAAGTCCGATTGTAAAGTCTTTTCGTTCAACAGGCGCCATATTAAAGACACAGACTAGCATTTCACCCTTTTTACTCTTACGAATAAAGGAAAGGACACTCTGATCTCTATTATCCGCATCGATAATTTCGATGCCATCGTAGCTGGTGTCAATTTCCCAAAGGCAACGATGCTCTTTATAGAATTGATTGAGTTGAGAAGTGAAGTGTTTCATTTTAGCATTCATTGGATCTTCCAAGTTAGACCATTCTAGCTGTTCCTCAGACTTCCACTCTAAGAACTGACCATATTCGCTTCCCATGAACAAGAGTTTCTTACCTGGATGACAAATCTGATAAGTGTAGAGATTGCGTAGTCCTGCAAATTGATTGTATCGATCTCCCCACATCTTGTGCATCATGCTCTTCTTACCATGTACGACTTCATCATGCGAGAATGGTAAGAGGTAGTTTTCGTTGAAAACATACATAAAGCTGAATGTCACAAGATTAAAATCATACTTACGATAAATCGGATCTTCCTCGTAGAAACGGAGAATGTCGTTCATCCACCCCATATTCCACTTGTAGTCAAATCCTAGACCGCCCATTTCTTTCATACCAGTAATCTTTGTTGCTGATGAACTTTCTTCTGCAATCATCATCACATCTGGATGCGCTAACTTGATAACAGTGTTCAAACGTTGAAGGAAATAGTAGCCTTCGTAGTTGAGATTGCCACCGTCTTTGTTTGGAGTCCAAGGAGCATTATCATAGTCTAGGTAGAGCATATTGCTGACTGCATCCACTCGAATACCGTCTAAATGATAAAACTCAATCCAGAATTTAATGCTAGAAATCAAGAAGGACTGGACTTCATTCTTCCCAAGGTCAAAGTTAAGAGCTCCCCAACCGTAGTTATGGGCCTTATTGTGGTCTTGGTATTCAAAAGTTGGTGTTCCATCGTAATAAGCAAGGGCGTCATCGTTGATGGTAAAATGACCTGGAACCCAATCCACAATTACACCAATATTGTTTAAATGACATTCCTCAACAAAATCTTGGAATTCCTCTGGTCGCCCATAAGAATGCTCCATAGCAAAGTAACCCATAAGCTGGTAGCCCCAACTCAATCCAAGCGGGTGAGCCATTAAAGGCATAAACTCGATGTGAGTGTAATTCATTTCAACAAGGTATGGAATGAGTTCTTCCTTGAGTTGTGCAAAGCTGTATGGACTACCATCTGGATTTCTCTTCCAAGATCCAGCGTGGGCTTCATAAATATTGACTGGTCTCTCAAAAAAGCCCCAGCGTTTTCTCCTAGCCAGCCAAAGACCATCTTTCCATTTTTTCTCTGGAATATCAGTCAGGATGGCTCCAGTCTCTGGGCGGGCTTCAAAACGAACCGCCAATGGATCAATTTTCATAATCTGGTGCCCATTTGCACGCGTGATATGATACTTATAAATCTGCCCTTCATGAGCCAGACTTGTGAAGACTTCCCAAACACCCGATTCATTCCGTACCATAGGAATTTGGTGCTCTGTCCAGTTTGTAAAATCACCAACTAAGTGCACAGCCTGAGCGTTAGGTGCCCAAACACGGAAAGTAAAACCAATTTCTCCGTCTTTTTCCTCTTTATGTGCTCCTAGATAGTGCTGAAGATGAAAATTTTCTCCAGTAGTGAAGGTTCTCAATGCTTCTTGATTATTCATCCAATCCCCTTTCTTTTTGTAAGCGTTTTCTATAATTCTATTATACTATCTTTTAAAAGAACTTTCAAGCAGTTTACGGAATTTCTTAAAAAATATCTTGAAAATTTTAGAAAATATATTTTAACATTATATAATTTTTCATTTAATTGTTGAAAAAACAAATGATTTACATATATTTTTTTAATATAATATCAAAACATTCGTTATTTTTCAAATTCTAACTGAATTTTTGAGCAAAAATAAAAATCAGGAAGCTAAATTCCTGATTTTTTAGATTACTTCATATCAAAAACGATGGATTTGACATTTGTCATCGCTTCAATGCTGTATTTAATCCCTTGCACTCCTGCACCAGAACCCTTTACACCAAGGAATGGGAAATTATCTGGTCCACGTTGTGTTTTGTTATTAATATGAACAGTACCGACTTCAAGCTTTTCAGCGATTTCAAATGCCTTCTTAAAGTCATTTGTAAAGACAGAGGATTGAAGACCGAACTCAGATTCGTTGGCAATTGCTACTGCTTCATCCGCATCAGCGACACGGATAATTGGGAGAACAGGTCCAAACGGTTCTTCCCATGCTAATTTCATATCTCTTGTGACATGATCAAAAAGTCCTGGCCAAATGAGATTGCCCTCACGTTTGATTGGACTGAGCGCTTTGGCACCCTTTTCTTGAGCGTCCTGAATCAATCCCCAGATGAAATCAGCTGAAGCATCATCAATAACAGGTGTGATATCTGCATTGTCAAATGGGTCACCGACTGTTAGCTTAGCAACTTCAGCTTGGAGCAATTCAGCCAATTTATCCGCTACACTTTCCACAACCAAAACACGCTTGATAGCAGTACAACGTTGTCCTGAATAGCTAAAGGCTCCACCGACGATTTGTTTAGCTGCGTGTTCCAAGTCTGCATCTTCGAGAACAATAGCTGCATCTTTCCCACCAAGTTCAAGCATGATAGGACGCATTCCAGCTAAACGACCGATTCGCTCACCAATCGGTGTTGAACCTGTAAAGTTAATGAAGTTCACTTCCTTGTGTTCAATGATGTAGTCACCGATTTCAGAACCACGTCCAGTTATCGTATTAAATACTCCTGCTGGGATACCTGCCTCATCAAAAGCCTTGGCTAATAACAGACCTGAGATAGATCCTTGTGTTGGCGGTTTAAACATGACGACATTCCCTGCAATCAAAGCTGGAGCAATCTTAGATCCAGAAAGGTTAACTGGATAGTTAAATGGCGCGATAGCTAAAACGACACCAACTGGCTCACGACGAACAACGGCTAGTTTGTTTTTACTTGCAGCTTCAAAACCGCCCCCTTCCATTGCTTGTCCAGTGATACGGAGACCTTCTTCAGCAGCAAAACGAATCAAATCTGCTGTACGTACTACTTCTCCAATGGCTGCTTTTATCCCTTTGGCAACCTCTTTGGCAAGAATTGTACCAATTTTTTCTTTATCGCGTTCTAAAATAGCTGCTACCTTATGCAGATAGGCTGCACGTTCAACTGGTGCTAAATCACGCCATGCTGGGAGAGCTGCACGCGCAGCTTTCATAGCCTCATCTACTTCAGCCTGACTCATAGCTGGTACTGTCCCCAGCTTTTCCTGATTAATGGGTGAATAGATTGTAATTTCCTTTTCAGATGATTTCCAATTTCCATTTACTAAATTCTGATATCTTGCCAATTTTCTTCCTCCTGAAAATTATTAAGACTTATTTTATCAAATTTTCAGAAAATTACAACCCTTTTTGTGAAAAAATTGAGATTTTTTTCACAATCTTGATCCTTCAAATTATTTGAAACTTAATTCTACTCTTCATTAAAAATCTCATAAATGACAAAAAGGATTAGATAATCTAACCCTTTTTACTACATTAATTTATGAGAGCACTTTTAAAACTGCGACACTAATATCATCAATAACATTTTCTCGTTTTGAACGACTGTTGGTAAGGAACATTTCAAGCTTACCTGCATTTTCAAAGTAGAAGGAGGTTCCCTTAGCATTAAATACCACTAATAGATGTTCTGATCCACCGTGAATCTCGTAAACAATCCAGCCACTATTCTCAGCAGCTGTATGGACAAAGACATGACGGTAAATTTCTTCATATGTTGGATAAGAGAAGGCACTGATTTGCGTTTTTAGGCGGATAATCTGACGAATAAACTCAATGCTGTCTTGGCGTTCATTGATCAGATCCCAGTTGACTTGGTTAACACTGTCCGGAGCATTATAGCTATTCATAGCACGTTCTCGGTCTGCAGGAGTTAGTTCTCCATGTTCACCAGTTGGAATCAACTTAGTTCGTCCAAACTCTTGACCTAGTTCTATAAAGGCCATTCCTTGCATGAGAAGATTCATAGCTGTCGCTGTCTCAACCTTGCGCATAATCTGGTCGGAACTCTTATCAGGATGAAGGGTTGCTAGCAAGTCATGAAGATTGTAATTGTCATGAGCTTCAACATAGTTGAGAACCTGGTTTGGACTGAGATAAGATCCCAACTCTCGGCTACCAAGAATGGCCTTGGCGACGATTGGTTCTGTAGCAGCACCACTCACAAATCCTGATTTGATTGCTCCATAAACTTCTCCTCCTTTGATCGCATCACGCTGATTATCGTTAAAGAAACCTATATTTGGCATCTGATAGGCGTTATCCTTCTTAGCCTTGTCATAAGGAGCAAGACCTGTTCCCATATCCCAGCCTTCTCCATAAGTGAGAATACGCGGATCGACCTCATCCAGTGCCCAACGAATTGCCTGCATAGTTTTGACATCATGAATGCCCATCAAGTCGAAACGGAAACCGTCAATATTGTATTCTTTCACCCAATAAAGGATGGAATCAATCATATACTTGCGGAACATCTCGTGTTCACTTGCAGTTTCATTTCCTACTCCCGTACCGTTTTGAAAAGTTCCATCACGATTCATACGATAGAAATAATCGGGAACAGTTGTCTGGAATGGAGCGTCAACTGTTGAAAAGGTATGGTTGTAAACGACATCCATAATGACACCGATTCCTGCATCATGATAAGCCTGAATCATGGTCTTGAGGTCTCGAATAACTTGTCCAGGATCATCTGGATTGCTAGAGAAACTCGTTTCTGGTGCGTTGTAGTTTTGAGGGTCATAACCCCAGTTATATGTTACATTTCCGTTCTCGTCATATTCCTTATGGTGATCAAATATCGGTTGAAGTTGAACATAGTTGCATCCAAGTTCTTTGATATAGTCAAAGGCGGTTGCTTGGCCGAATTGGTTAGTCGTTCCTGTCTGTGCAGCCCCAAGGAAGGTTCCGCGGAGTTCTTCAGGAACACCAGATGTAGGCGATTTGGTAAAATCACGAATATGCATTTCACAGATAACTGCTTTACATGGATTCTCCAAACGCCATGGAGCTTCTGTCCCATGTTTGACTTTGAATCCTTCTACTTGTCTGTCTTGATGAGAAAGAATTACGGAACGTTTTCCGTCAGGACTTGTAGCAATCGTGTAAGGGTCTCTCGTCAAAGTCTGGTGGTGAGGAAATTCAATTTGATACTGATAAGCCTTACCAGCAAGATTTTCATCTAAGTCTAGACTCCAAACACCAATGGTATTGTACTTATGACTGTATGAATAGCTATTACCACGCTCTAGATTAAAGGTTTTCCAAATCGGTGCATCGTTACTAGTGTTTTCATAGACAACCACCTGAACAGCTGTAGCTGTTGGAGCCCAAAGTTTAAAGCTTGTCTGATAATCTGAAAGGCTGTAACCTAGTTCTCCTTGGTATCCCCAGTGATGATCAAAGCTTGCGCTATGGATGGCTTTATCAAAGGCAAATGGATTCTGATCCTTATAATATGGACTAGCAATAGCTGGATTTTCTGAGTAATACACAGTCTCGTCTCCCTCTAAAATCCATGCTTCTGTCAGCAAGGGATAGTAGTTAAAACGTACAAGATATTCTTTTAATACACCATCTATCTCGGCTTTGAAGGTGAAACTATCCACCTTCTCCTGACTGGTCACGGTAAAAGAAAACTGAAGACCAAAATAAGTGGTCTCTGAAGTTAAAGAGCTTTTGTTTTCATCTCGGTCTGTGCTGAATGAGCAAGCTGTATAATCTCCATTTTTTCTATGAAAATGGAGAAGAACGGGATAATTGTACATGTTTTTTCCTAATTTCTAATTTCTATTTTAATTTTATTTGATTCTGATGGATTCAGTTGGCATTTCATCACGATGGACAACAGATTTTAACCATGTCAAAACACATCAGGAGAGACAGTTCCAGACTATCTAACATCTAGTTTTCAACTATTCTTTACAAACTTTCTAGCCAAGCTTCATCACGAACCTCGATACCAAGTTCTTGCGCTTTTTGGAGCTTGCTTCCTGCATCTGCTCCTGCTACGACAAGATTCGTTTTCTTAGATACACTGCCTGTGACTTTGGCACCCAGACTTTCGAGTTTACTTTTGGCTTCAGAGCGCGTGAGACGTTCCAATTTCCCCGTTAGCACAACGGTCAAACCTGACAAGGCTGCATCTGCTACTACTGTCTGTCCTTTGTAGTCCAGATTAACTCCAGCTTCTTTCAACTCGTCTAAGAGAATCTTCGATCCTTCTGTTGCAAAATAAGTCTGAAGACTTTGAGCAATCACCCCACCCAAGCTCTCGATACTTGCTACTTCCTCTGGATCAGCTTGGGCTAGATTTTCAATAGAGTGGAAATGTTGGAGCAAGAGCTGACTAGCCTTGCTTCCAACATGGCGAATTCCCAGACCAAACAAGAGCTTTTCAGCAGAGTTTTCCTTAGATGCTTGAATGGCCTGATACAGTTTAGAGGCAGACTTTTCCTTGACACCTTCTAAAAGGAGGAAATCTTCTTCTTTCAAACGGTAAATATCCGCCACATCCTTGACTAGATTGGCAGCAAAAAGTTTTTCAACGATAGATGGACCAAGTCCTGTAATATTCATAGCATCTCGAGAGGCAAAGTGAATCAAACCTTCCATGATTTGAGCAGGACAGCGAGGATTGATACAACGAAGAGCCACTTCATCTTCAAAATGAAGCAATTTACTGTCACAACTTGGACAATCAGTCGGAATATCTAGTTTTTCTTCAGAAACACGCTTGGACGCTACCACACGCAAAACAGCAGGAATGATGTCCCCCGCCTTATAAACGATAACTGTATCATCTTTGCGGATATCCTTTTCAGCAATATAATCTACATTGTGCAGTGTTGCACGGCTAACAGTTGTCCCAGCAAGCTGAACAGGTGTTAGATTGGCAGTTGGAGTCACAACACCCGTACGACCTACTGTCCAGTCAACTGAAAGGAGCTGGGCTTCTTTTTCTTCAGCAGGAAATTTGTAGGCTACAGCCCACTTAGGCGCTTTAACAGTAAAACCGAGCTCTTCTTGACCTGCTAGGTCATTGACCTTGATCACCACTCCATCAATGTCATAAGGTAAATTATCCCGTTCTTGTCCAACTTCTTGGATGAAATCCCATATCTCATCTATGCTTTCAGCCAGAATTCGTTTAGGATTAACTACAAATCCAAGCTGTTCAAGATGCTTCAAGACTTTTTCTTGGCTATCACGAGTAGAAGGGCTGGCTTCTTGATAGAGGAAAGTGGCAAGATTGCGCTTGGCTACTACTGCTGTATCCAGCTGACGCAAGGTTCCCGCTGCCGCATTACGAGGATTGGCAAATTCAGGCTCCCCATTTTCTTGGCGAGCTTGGTTGACCTGATCAAACGAAGCGCGTGGCATATAACACTCTCCACGAACGGTGATATCTAGTTCTTCTGGCAAGGTCAAAGGAATGTCCTTGACACGCTTGAGGTTCTCTGTGATATTCTCTCCAATAGAACCATCCCCACGTGTCGCACCGACAACCAAAATCCCCTTTTCATACGTGAGCGAGATAGATAAACCATCGATTTTCAGCTCACAGATATAGATTGGATGGGGTAATTCCTTTCGAACACGCGCATCAAAAGCTTCTAACTCTTCACGTGAAAAAGCATCCTGCAAACTATAAAGAGGATACTGATGACTGTATTTTTCAAAACCATCTAAAACCTTACCACCAACACGATGAGTCGGACTGTCCGCTAAAACTTGATCTGGATAGGCAGCTTCCAACTCGACTAACTCTCGGTAGAGACGATCATACTCGCTATCTGACACCGAGGGATTGTCACTCGTATAGTACTCGGTCGCATAGCGGTTGAGCAAGGCAACTAACTCATTCATTCTTTCATTCATAAAACTATTCTACCATAAATCAAGCCCTCCTCACAATAGAGAAGGACTGAAAAATGATTCGTAGTGAAATATTTTCTTAAAAAAAGAAATTATAACTCTTTTTTAAAATGACTTCGCACATAAACGAGGGATAAACAAGACAAGATGATAACACCGCTTCCAATTATCAGAAAAGAAGAGAGATGTACACTTGGTAGCACTGTCATAAAGCCTTTTGCAATCGGCATAAATAGGATGGCTAAGGTAAAAATGGTGCTTAGTACTCTTCCCAAGTATTCCCCCTCAACCTTTGTTTGCACCTGAGTAAAAAAGTGAATATTAAATATCGTCATAAACAGTTCACAAACTAAATTTCCAGAAAAGGAAAGAAAAGTTGGCAATGGTAACCCCATCATAAAAACCCCAACTCCAGTCAAGGCCAATAGAATCAAAAGATTATAAACACCTGCCTTTATTTTGCTAGCTAGAAGAGCTCCGATAATCGAACCAATAGCGCCCATAGTCAAAATAGTTGCATAAGCTCCTTCTATCCCGTATAGTCGATTTGAAAAAGGGAGGAGAAATTCAAAAGCTGCAAAAAAGAAATTAACACTGGAAGCAACTACCAAAAGGAAAAAGATTTCTTGCTGGTGCCAGATATAGCCGAGTCCTTCTTTCATATCAGCAAAAATATTTTTCCAGCTGAAAGTCTTTTTCTCTTGTTCCTGAGTCTCTTTTTTGGGGAGAAAAGCTACTAAGGTAAATGCGATGAAAAAACTAATGGCATCTAAAACGAGCGTAATATGGAGACTGGCAAATTGTAAAACGATGAAAGAAAGTACAGGGGAGCTAACACCTACAACCTGCAAAACTAACTCCAAGCGAGAGTTATAGGTCACTATCTCGTCTTTCTCTACAACCTCAGTTATAATGGCTTTGTTGGCTGTACGAGAAAATGCAAAGGCAACCGCCTGAACAATATTGGCAAAAATCAAGGCAGCAATCATCAAGTTATCATCTCTGATGAAAGAAATAGCTAAACAGAGAATGCCGCAAATCAAGTCCGTCGTCATCAAAATTTTGCGACGCGAAAAACGGTCTGAAATCACTCCGCCAAAGGGATTGACCAGAATCGATGTGACGAGTTCAGAAATCTGATAAATCCCAAGAACAGTCTGTCCTATCGTTCCCATTGACGCCAACCAAACACTGTTTCCATAATCATAGAGCATATTCCCTATCTTATTAATAGCCCCACGACTAATCAACTGGATTGCATGTCGATTCATATAAAAAGCTCCTCTCAAATTTTGAAACTATTGTATCAAAACTGAAAGGAGTCTCTTTATTTTTCCCTTATTTGGGAAATTTAAGCATTTACAAATTTTTCATAATGTTCCTGATAGTAAGCCACTTGCTCTGGAAGTCCAAGCACATCAAAAATATGCATAGCCTCCTGCATCTGACTACAACCCTCTTCTTTCAAGTCTCTCTGGTAGAGGGCGAAACCTTTGAGATAATGGAAGATATTGCGCTCATAAAGCTTGATACCATTTCCAATCAACTTCTCCACATAGCCCTCAAAATAGTCCGCATCCGTAAAGGTACGGTTTTCCAAACAATGCTGGTAACAGTTAAGAGCTAAAATCAAAACAAGTTTTCGATGCCGACCAATTTCTTTGTAGTAGTCTTCTCGCTCCATGACTTCTCTGCCAATCCGAGCCACATAGTCCACATTGTAGAAAGTATAGAGATTTCCGAAAAGAATCAACTCATACATAGTCCATTCTTCTGTTTGAAAAAGATAATCTGCTACCTTTTCCAAATCACTCTGCCTCATCGCGTAACGAGAATCTCTTTGGCAAATCAGACCTTGTAGCAGAATCCAATTCAGCTCAAAATAGAGGGGATTGGTCGAACTCTTCGCTTTCTTGAGCTGTTCATTTTGAAGTTTTTGAAAACCTGCAATATCATTTGAGTAGTAAAGCGGAATAATCTGTGCCATCAAGGCAACATGTTCATGATTTTGAAAATCCCTAGCCTTGTCCATGAAATTTTCAATAGTCACATGAATATTATCCAGTATCTCAAAGAAACGGGAAACTGCTAGATCAGACTCCCCAAGCTCGAAGCGAGATAACTGAGATGTTGAACACGATTCACCTGCCGCCTCTTTCAAGGAGTACTTCCCACTTGTTCGAAATTCGCGAAATACCTTTCCAAGATGTTCCATTTCTTACACCTGCTCCGATAATTCTTCCCATTCAAGCATAGCCTCTTCCTGACGGTGACTGATTTTGTCCAGTTCAGCCTGCAACTCCATGAGTTTTTCAGCATCGTTGGTTTCCAGCATTTGTTCAGAAATAGCTTGACTTTGAGTTTCTAACTCTTCGATTTCAGCCTCTAAACTCTCTATTTGACGCATGAGCTTACGGGCTTCTTTTTGACTTTCTTTCTGAGCTTGGTAGTCATTAACTGAACTTGTTTCTTTTGCTTGATTACTAGTTGAAACTTCTTCTGTCTGGCTGACTTCCATTTCAGCCTTTTTATCAACATAGTAGTCATAATCTCCCAAGTAAAGAGTCGAACCATTCTCAGACAATTCCAGAACATGAGTGGCGACACGATTGATAAAGTAACGGTCGTGGCTGACAAACAGCAAGGTCCCATCAAAGTCAATCAGGGCATTTTCTAACACTTCCTTGCTATCAATATCCAAGTGGTTGGTTGGCTCATCCAGAATCAAGAAGTTATTGTTTTCCATTGAAAGTTTGGCAAGCAACAAACGAGCTTTCTCGCCACCTGAAAGCATGCCGACTGACTTTTTAACATCATATCCTGAGAAAAGGAAGGCACCAAGGCGGTTGCGAATTTCAACTTCTGGTGTTAGTTTAAAATCATTCCAGAGTTCGTCTAGAACCGTATTGCTTGGTGTTAACTTGCTTTGGGTTTGGTCATAGTAGCCAACCTCAACATTGGCACCAAAACACTTTTCTCCCTTGATAAAAGGAATCTGATCCACAATAGACTTGATAAAGGTTGACTTTCCAATGCCGTTTGGTCCGACAATCGCAACAGCATTCATCTTACGAAGGTCTAGGTTGATAGGTTCTGACAATATTTCCCCATCATAGCCAATAGCCGCATTTTCAACAGTCAATACAACATTACCCGACGTTTTTTCTGACTGGAAGGTCATGTTGGCTGATTTCTTACCAGCTTCTGGCTTGTCCAAACGCTCCATTTTTTCCAGTTGCTTACGCCGAGATTGGGCACGTTTGGTCGTTGAAGCTCGTACTAGATTGCGATTGACAAAGTCTTCCAGAGCAGCGATTTCCTTCTGCTGCTTTTCATAGTTTTTTGCCTCAGTTGCTAACTTTTGCTCTTTTTGTTCAACAAAACGAGAGTAATTCCCCACATAGCGATCTAAGGAATGCTTAGTCAAATCAAGTGTAACCGTCGCAACCTTATCCAAAAAGTAACGGTCGTGACTGACAATAATGAGTGCACCGCTATAGTTCACCAAGTAATTCTCCAGCCAGGCAATGGTTTCGATATCCAAGTGGTTGGTTGGCTCATCTAAGACCAAAAGATTTGGTTTTTCAAGGAGCATTTTGGCCAAAGCCAGACGGGTATTTTGACCACCTGAAAGCTCAGCAATTTTCATCTGCCACATAGATTCATCAAACTTGAAACCATTCAAGATCGCTCGAATATTAGCTTCGTAGGTAAAGCCACCAGCCTGACGGAAATTCTCTGATAAACGATCATAATCCACCATCAGTTTATCCAAATCCTCACCAGACTTTTCACCCATTTCCAATTCCATCTGACGTAGTTGTGTCTCTGTACAACGTAAATCATCAAAAACATGTAGCATTTCATCGTAGATGGTATTTTCAGACTCAAAACGGCTATCTTGGGCTAGGTAAGACAGAAAAACATCTTTTTTCTTATTGATTTCTCCACTAGTCGGCTCCTCTTCTCCAACTAAAATCTTCAACAGAGTCGACTTTCCTGCACCATTTTTCCCAACAAGAGCAATTCGGTCTCGTTCATCTACTTGCAGGTTTATATTATCAAACAAAAGCTCGCCTGCAAAAGAACGTTCAATTTTATTGGCTTGTAAAATAATCATATAGGTAGTATAGCATGTTTCCCTAAGGGGTTCAAGACTATAGAATCCATTTCATTTCAAACCTTTTCAGAAAGTTATGCTAACGTTTTACTAAAATGATAAATCGTGATATAATGAAAGCGATTAAAAGAATTTACAAAAAAGGAGACACTTTATGACTTACCAAGAAAATTATCAAAAATGGGTCGATTTTGCTGACCTTCCAGACTACCTTCGTCAAGATTTGGAAAATATGGATGAAAAAACAAAGGAAGATGCCTTCTATACCAATCTTGAATTTGGTACTGCTGGTATGCGTGGATTGATCGGAGCTGGTACAAACCGCATCAATATCTATGTTGTCCGCCAAGCAACTGAAGGTTTGGCTCGTTTGATTGAGTCAAAAGGTGGAAATGAAAAAGAACGCGGTGTGGCGATTGCATACGATAGCCGCCACTTCTCTCCAGAATTTGCCTTTGAATCTGCTGCAGTTCTTGCAAAACATGGTATCAAATCTTACGTATTTGAAAGCCTCCGTCCAACTCCAGAACTTTCATTCGCTGTTCGTCACCTCAACTGTTTCGCAGGTATCATGATTACTGCCAGTCACAACCCTGCTCCATTTAACGGTTACAAGGTTTACGGTGAAGACGGTGGACAAATGCCTCCTCACGATGCAGATGCTTTGACGACTTACATCCGTGCAATCGAAAATCCATTCGCAGTTGAAGTTGCTGATGTGGAGGCTGAAAAAACTTCTGGCTTGATTGAAGTCATTGGTGAAGCTGTTGATGTAGAATACCTTAAAGAGGTCAAAGATGTTAACATCAACCCAGCCTTGATCGAAGAATTTGGTAAAGACATGAAGATTGTCTACACACCACTTCATGGTACTGGTGAAATGTTGGCTCGTCGTGCTCTTGCCCAAGCAGGATTTGACTCTGTTCAAGTTGTTGAAGCGCAAGCAACTGCTGACCCTGACTTCTCAACTGTTAAATCTCCTAACCCAGAAAACCAAGCAGCCTTTGCACTTGCTGAAGAACTTGGTCGTCAAGTTGGTGCTGATGTGCTTGTCGCAACTGACCCTGACGCTGACCGTGTCGGTGTCGAAGTTCTTCAAAAAGATGGTAGCTACCTCAACCTTTCAGGTAACCAAATCGGTGCCATCATGGCTAAATACATCTTGGAAGCCCATAAAAACGCTGGAACACTTCCTGCAAATGCAGCCCTCTGCAAGTCTATCGTATCAACTGACTTGGTAACGAAGATTGCTGAAAGCTACGGCGCAACTATGTTTAACGTCTTGACTGGTTTCAAATTTATAGCTGAAAAGATTCAAGAATTCGAAGAAAAACACAATCACACTTACATGATGGGATTTGAAGAAAGCTTCGGTTACTTGATTAAACCATTCGTACGTGATAAAGACGCCATCCAAGCCGTTCTTGTCGTTGCTGAGCTTGCTGCCTACTACCGTTCACGCGGCTTGACTCTTGCTGACGGTATCGAAGAAATCTACAAAGAGTACGGTTACTACGCTGAAAAGACTATCTCTGTAACTCTCTCAGGGGTTGATGGAGCTGAGCAAATCAAAGCGATTATGGCTAAATTCCGTGACAATGGTCCGAAAGAATGGAACACAACAGCTATCACTGTCGTAGAAGACTTCAAGGCTCAAACTGCTACTGCTGCTGACGGTACTGTTACAAACTTGACAACTCCTCCAAGTGATGTGTTGAAATATACACTTGCTGACGGTTCATGGATTGCCGTTCGCCCTTCAGGTACAGAACCAAAGATCAAATTCTACATTGCCGTTGTGGGTGAAAGCAACGAAGATTCACAAGCTAAGATTGCCAACATCGAAGCAGAAATCAATGCCTTTGTAAAATAAAAATCTATATAAGATGAGACCAACCAATCTCATCTTTTTTTCGTATCAAATCTAAGCATTTTTGGAAACTTTATGGCATACTAGACTTATCAATGAAAGCGAGGTAATCTCATGGAACAATTTTTAGAAAACATCAAAGACCTTGAAGTCACTACAGTTGCGCGTGCGCAAGATGCTCTTGATAAAAACGAAACTGCGACCTTCTTTATCGGTCGCAAAACTTGCCCTTACTGCCGTAAATTTGCCGGTACTTTGGCTGGCGTTGTAGCTGAAACCAAATCCCACATCTACTTCATCAACAGTGAAGAACCAAGTCAGTTGGAAGCCTTACAAGATTTCCGTTCACGCTATGGAATCCCGACTGTTCCAGGATTTGTTCATGTTGCAGATGGCCAAATCAAAGTCCGTTGCGACTCTGCAATGTCAGCACAAGAAATCAAAGATTTCGCAGGATTGTAAAAGGCTGGGTGATAATTCAACTTTTTGAAATTATACTCAAATTAAAATCAAAGTGCACTTTTTTGTTAACAGACTTGTTTAAGAAATATCGTGGTCCAAGTATTACCTTGGAATTTTACCAGCTAATCAATGTACTCTACTGTATTCTAGAAGATCAACGAAAGGTTTTTAGCAAAAAATATAATATATCTGTTTGCTCGGTGAAAATTTCTGCTCTTTTTGATTTTAAATGAGTATTAATCTAATAAGTATGTTCACGAAAAAACGCATAACATCAGAGCGGTAAGCACCTGATGTTATGCGTTTTTAGGATTACGAAAACTTTTTTGAACCTCGTATTATCAAAATTAAATTTTGTTATCTTGAATTCCCCAATAGAAAAGACGCTATTAAATTTTAAATAATGGTATTACAAAAAATAAATTATCTATAATTAGCATTAAGAGTCGTATTCTCAAGTTTTTTAAAGTTTGTCCCATAAGTAATGTTTTTCCGCCAATTAATTTTTAATATATTGCCCTCAATTGAACTAAAGCTATTATTTGGTCCTCCAACAAAAATCCTAAATTCTTTTTGATTTTTATAAGAATCTTCCTTTGCCAGTATTAAATAGTTTGGGTCTTGTTTAATTTGATTAATAGTAAAAGGATACTTATCCCTTGCATAATACTCTATTGGCCCACAATTAAGATTGGGATACTTTCGAAATAGTTTACCTAAAAGAGGTGGTGGCAACATTATCCAGGGTCTTTCTTTCTCATTTTCATCATAAGCTATACTTCCTCTTTCTGAATCTCTTTTTTTTAAAGATTCCAAAAACTCCGTTTTTAATTTTCTATCTAGTGTTATATCATTCTCAGTAATCATGACAAAACAACATATCTTCCAATTAGCACTATCACTTTGAAACTTGATGTTAATTTTATCGAATTCATAATGATTTTTTGATTCGTCTTTTTTTTTATAAACTTCAGGATAGATAACAACATCACTATCTGGGAAGAGTGTACTCATAATCTCTTTCACCTTATCCTTTTTAACTAAATCTCTTTCTCTTAAGGAATATAGCATTGTAGAATTAATTATAATTTCTTCAGAACTCTTATATTTTATTCCAATAGGATTTACCATTGAATATCTTGGATTAATCGTTACAGAACTTCCGGCAACTTTTAAAAATTCAACTCTTTCAGCACTTCCTTCTTTTGCCATCTGTGCTTTTGTACCATTTTCTCCAAACCATGAATAATTGGCAAAAAAGAGTTCACCATCTATCAGTTTCTCAAAATGATTTTTTTTACATCCTTTTTCAACATTAAAATCCGAAAATTTTAAAAAACCTATTACTTTTTCTTTTTCCATTCATTTCATTTCCAGTCTATATATCTGTCAATGGTGTTGCGGTATCTGGAGAAGTGTCGTAAACCTTAAAGTCAACTCCGACTCCCAGATCAGCTTGTGCTAGCTGGTTGACCATAGTCATATGAGCCAGCTCCTTAATATTGTTCTCTTTGGACAAGTGACCAAGATAGATTTTCTTGGTTCGATTTCCCATTGCACGAATCATGGCCTCAGCACCGTCTTCGTTAGAAAGGTGACCGATATCCGATAGAATTCGCTGTTTGAGTCGCCAAGCATAAGAACCTGCTCTCAAGATTTCCACATCGTGGTTGGACTCGATGAGATAACCGTCAGCATTCTCGACAATCCCTGCCATACGGTCACTAACATAACCTGTATCGGTCAACATGACAAAACTCTTGTCATCTTTCATAAAGCGATAAAACTGAGGTGCGACTGCATCATGGCTAACACCAAAACTCTCGATGTCGATGTCACCAAAGGTTTTGGTTTTACCCATTTCAAAAATGTGCTTCTGCGATGAATCCACCTTGCCGAGGTACTTGCTATTTTCCATAGCCTGCCAAGTTTTCTCATTAGCGTAAAGGTCCATACCATACTTACGAGCCAATACACCGACTCCATGAATATGGTCGGAATGCTCATGCGTAATCAAAATCGCATCCAGATCCTCAGGTTTGCGGTTGATTTCACTCAAGAGACTGGTAATTTTCTTACCAGACAAGCCTGCATCCACTAAGATTTTCTTTTTTGGGGTTTCCAGATAAAAGGAATTTCCACTGGAACCTGATGCTAAAATACTGTATTTAAAGCCTATTTCACTCATTCTAGTCTTCTATTTCGTCCTCCCATATTTCTTCTTTTACGGCATCCTTATCATAAGGGAGCACTATGGTAAAGGTTGAGCCCTTACCGTATTCACTTTTGGCCCAAATAAAGCCATTGTGTTGTTTGATGATTTCCTTGGCGATAGCTAGACCTAGACCAGTTCCACCTTGAGCACGACTTCTTGCGCGATCCACACGGTAAAAACGGTCGAAAATCTTCGGCAAATCTTGCTTTGGAATACCTAGACCTTGGTCTTTTATGGATAAAATCATCTGGTCATCAGTAGTTTTCATGCTGACAGTGATTTTTCCACCATCTGGTGAGTACTTGATGGCATTGTTGAGAATATTATCAATCACCTGGGTCATCTTATCAGTATCGATTTCGATCCAAACTGAATTGATTGGGTAATCTCTAACCAGCTCATATTTTTTCTCTTCATCCTGGCTCCTCATCTTATCGAAACGATTGAGGATAAAGGTGATGAAGGCTGTAAAATTAATCAATTCCACATCCAATTGAGTGGTCGCATTATCAATACGAGAGAGATGCAAGAGATCTGTCACCATCCGCATCATACGGTTGGTTTCATCAAGCGAAACCTTGATAAAATCAGGAGCAACAGGATCATATAAGGCTCCCTCGTCTAAGGCTTCAAGATAAGATTTAACACTCGTCAAAGGAGTCCTCAACTCATGGCTAACATTGGACACGAAGAGTCTCCGTTCGCGCTCCTCCTTCTCCTGTTCGGTCGTATCGTGCAAAACGGCAACCAAACCAGAGATGAATCCAGACTCACGACGAATGAGTGCAAAACGCACACGAAGGCTAAGATATTCTCCATTAGCATTTTGGGAATCAATCATCAATTCGGGAATCTGTGTAATGAGGTCACGCAGTTCATACTCTTCCTCTATCTTAAGCAATTCGAGGATGCTTTTGTTCAATGCTTCTTCTTTTACGATACCCAGCTGTTTCTTAGCCATATCGTTAATCATAGTAATCTGACCACGGCGATTGGTTGCAAGAACTCCATCTGTCATATAAGAAAGAATACTGTTAAGCCTTTTTGTTTCTTGCTCCAGATTTTCCTGCGTTAAACGAATGACCTCAGACAAATCATTGAGGTTATTGGTGATGTTGGTAATTTCAGAGCTTCCCTGCATATCCAAAACTCGAGAATAATCTCCTGCAATTAAATCTTTAATCTTTTGATTAATCTGCTTTAGTCGAATATTATCACGGCGATTTTCTAGCAATAGCAAGGTGACCACCAAGATAAAGCCCAGCAAAATCAAAATAAAGATAAAATCACTGGTCAGAATCGTTTGTCTAATATCTTCAATCATTATTTCTCATATAGTACCCCACACCACGACGTGTTAGGATGTATTCTGGACGGCTTGGAGCATCTTCAATCTTTTCACGCAAACGTCGGATGGTCACGTCTACTGTACGAACATCACCAAAATAATCATAGCCCCAAACAGTCTCAAGTAAGTGTTCACGAGTAATGACTTGTCCAATATGGGAAGCCAAGTGGTACAAGAGCTCAAACTCACGATGAGTCAACTCTAATTCCTCACCATATTTTTTGGCTACGTAAGCGTCCGGCAGAATTTCCAAATCGCCAATCTGTAGGGGTTGGGATTTCTTTTCATCAGACTCTTGACTATCAGCTGAAGCGAGATCTGTACGACGGAGTAATGCCTTGACACGCGCCTGCAATTCACGGTTTGAGAAAGGCTTTGTGACATAATCATCTGCACCTAACTCCAAACCAATAACCTTGTCAAACTCACTATCCTTGGCTGAGAGCATAATGATAGGCACACTACTCGTCTTACGAATGGCTTTGGCTACTTCTAAACCATCAATTTCAGGTAGCATCAAGTCTAGGATAATAATGTCTGGTTGCTCTGCCTCAAATAGCTCGATAGCTTCTCTACCGTTAAAGGCCGTTACAACCTCATAACCTTCCTTGGTCATATTAAACTTAATAATATCTGAGATTGGTTTCTCATCATCTACAACTAATATTTTTTTCATATGTTCACCTTTTCTCTATCTATTATAACAAAAAAATGTAAAGAAGGCACAAATGGCTAATTCCAGCCCTCATCTTCAAGAACTGTTTTATAAGCCTGCCAAATCTTTTGTTGAGGTTTAGCAAATGGATAATCAGAAAATTCCTGAGAAGAAACCCAGCGAATTTCTCTGTCAGAAAACTGTTTTGATTCTGTCACCTGACCCGCTAGGATTTGAATATGCCATTTCCGATGACTAAAGACATGCTTGACTTGATCAAATACTTGATGGGACCAATCAACTTCTAAATCATAATCTTGCTCAAAACTTTCTTGGGGTGTTGGACCGAAAGCAACGCTTTTTTCAGCGACCTGAGCAAATAGATTCAGCTGTTCCTCTTCCTGTGAAAACTCCTCTACTTCTATCAAGGGGAAATGCCAAAAACCACCTAGCAGTTTCTCACTTTCGTTTTTCTCAAGTAGATATTGACCGCGGCCATTGCGCACAACCAAAGCCTTGAGATAGATTGGGAGAGGCTTTTTCTTGGGTTCTTTAATCGGATAAATATCCATTGTGCCATTCTGATAGGCTGCGCTAAATTCCTTAACAGGGCTTTCTTCTGGTCTAGGATTAACTGGTGCCTCTATGTCAGAACCCAAGTCCATCAAGGCTTGATTAAAGTCACCTGGCCGTTCTGGATCAATCAAGATTTCCATCATAGCTTGGAAGATCTTTCGATTGCTGGGAACTCCGATATCATGATTAACCTCAAACAAGCGAGACAAAACTCGCATGACATTGCCATCAACTGCTGGCTCGGGTAAATTAAAAGCGATACTGGAAATTGCTCCCGCAGTATAAGGACCAATCCCTTTCAGACTGGAAATTCCTTCATAGGTGTTTGGAAATTGACCACCAAAGTCAGCCATAATCTGCTGAGCCGCAACCTGCATATTACGCACTCGGGAATAATAGCCCAGCCCCTCCCATGCTTTTAGCAGACGCTCTTCAGGCGCATTAGCCAAACTTTCCACAGTTGGAAACCAGTCCAAGAATCGTTCGTAGTAGGGAATAACTGTATCCACTCTGGTCTGCTGGAGCATGATTTCAGATACCCAGATGTGATAAGGATTTTTACTTCTCCGCCAAGGCAAATCTCGCTTGTTTTCATCATACCAGTTGAGGAGTTTCTCGCGGAAAGAGGAAATCTTCTCCTCCGTCCACATGTCAACACCGTATTCTTTCAAATCTAACATATATCTAGTATAACATAGAAGCTTCTAACTGTCCTTTTCTTTGTGCTAAAAAAGCCTCTTCTACTAGAGGAAGAGACTCCATTTCTTTATTGATTGATCGCCTGAGCTGCTGTGATGAGAGTCAATTTGTAAACATCATCTGGGTTACATCCACGTGATAGGTCGTTGACTGGTTTATTCAATCCTTGTAGAACGGGACCGATAGCTGCAAAACCACCTAGACGTTCAGCTATTTTGTAGCCGATATTTCCTGCTTCGATACCTGGGAAGATGAAGACATTTGCTTGACCTGCTACATTGCTACCTGGAGCTTTTAGTGCTGCTGTTTCTGGGACGAAAGCTGCGTCAAATTGCAATTCCCCATCAATCTCAAGGTCTGGACGTAGATCGTGTGCTAATTTAGTTGCTTCAACCACCTTATCAACACTATCACCAAAACCAGAACCTTTTGTAGAATAGCTTAGCATAGCGATTTTGGGTTGAATCCCAAACATTTTGGCAGTAATTGCAGAGTTAATAGCAATTTCAGCCAAAGCTTCTGCATCAGGATTAATATTAAGGGCACAGTCACCAAACAAGTAACGTTCTGTACCACGCACCATAAGAAAAGCTCCTGAAGTACGAGTTACATTTGGACGCGTTTTGATAATTTGAAGAGCAGGACGAACTGTTGAAGCTGTTGAGTGAATAGCACCTGATACCATTCCATCTACCAAGCCCATATAGACAAGCATAACACCAAAGTAGTTGACATCTTCTAGTAAAACCTGACGTGCTTCTTCTTCCGACATTTTTCCTTTACGACGTTCTACGAGTGCAACCACCATGTCTTCAAATTGAGGATAATGATGTGGATCAATCACTTCATAACCATCCATGATCCCTTCGATTTCAAGATAAATTTTAATTTTTGCAGGGTTTCCAAGCAAAACAGGAACAACTTCCGTTTCTTTTACTAAGCGTTTTGTTGCTTGAAGGATACGTGGTTCTTCCCCTTCAGGTAGAACAATACGAGCATTTTTGCCAACTAAACTGGCTTTCAGACTTTCAAAAACTTCCATGAGTTTCTCCTTTAAGATAATTAATTATACTCAAAATAGATTTTAAAGAGTATTAGTTGATAACTGAATAATAAGATTGTTAAAATCATCTGGCAAAGGGCTTTCCAGCTCCAGCTGACGCCCTAAGAAGGGATGATAAAAGGATAAGGAATGGCAATGCAGAGCCTGGCGTTGAATACCATCTTCTAGGCTGCCACCATAGAGATCATCTCCCAACAAAGGAAAGCCGATATGAGAAAAATGCACTCGGATCTGATGAGTTCGACCAGTATGCAGGCGAATATCGACTAGGTGAATATTTCCATAAGACGCTACAACTTTGTAAGACGTATGAGCGTATTTCCCACCTTTGGCGACCCGTCTCGTGATAATGGAGTCCACATCACGCGCAATCGGGGCAATAATTTCCCCTTCTGGCTCCAAAAACCCATCGCCCTTAACCAAAGCGAAATAACGTTTTTCGATAGACTTTCGTTGCAGTTGCTTGTCTAAACGTGCATGAGCATAGCCGTGCTTGGCAAAGAGCATCAATCCAGAAGTATCTCTATCAAGCCTAGTCACGATATGAACCTGCTGGTTTTCATATTCCCGCTTGACATAGTAGCCCTTGATGAAATTTGCAATGGTATTAGAGTGATTGACACTGGGGATGGAAGCAACTCCATAAGGCTTATTTAAAACCAGAAAATGGTCATCTTCATACAAGATATCTAGAGGACGATCAATGGCTTCAAGAGTTTCAAAGCCTTCCTCTGCTGGAATATCAATGGTAACCCTGTCTCCAACATCTAAGAGATAAGTTGCATTTTGAGGTTGATCATTGACCAGAATATCCCCACCTCGAAACTTTATCTTAGCCAACAGTCCTTTAGAAACCTCGTGTTTCTTCAGAAAAGTTTTGACTTTGACATGTTCATCTGTGATAAATTCGAACCTCATTCGTCCACCTCGCCGATGAAGGCATCTTTGACGCGATTCCAGAAACTAGTGTGACTTGGCGTCGCTACGAAGTGTATCTTGTGATGGTCGATTTGGTACTCAATCCGTTCTATATTTCGGAAAGAATAGATGCTATTGTCAACCGATAACGTGTGATAGTCATTACGAGTCGGTAAAAGCTCGATTTTATCTTTCTTCGGAACGATTATCGAAGAACCAAGTGTTCGATAAACTCGGTTGTTTAGACTCGCAATTTCAGTCAGTTGCAAGGCTTCAATAGTAGGATGCAAGACAGTTCCTCCCAAGGACTTGTTATAAGCAGTGCTTCCAGTCGGGGTTGAAACAGTCACACCATCTCCACGAAATCGCTCAAACGGAACGTGGTTAATAATGATATCCGCAACCATGGTGCGATCAGACCTGCGGATGCTGGCTTCGTTTAATGCACGGAAGGTCTTAACTTCTCCGTTTTCAAGTGTCACCTTGACATTCAAAACAGGATAGGAAACCTTGGCACCAGTATCCAGTTGGAGATTGGTAACCAACTGATCCAACTCAAAATCGCGATAATCTGTGTAAAATCCCAAGTGTCCTGTATGTACGCCAATAAATCGAACTTTATCTAACTGATTCTCATACTTGTGAAAAGCAGACAAAAGCATCCCATCCCCACCAATTGATATGACGATGTCAGGATTGGTGTCGTTGAGTATAAAATGATGTTTTTTCAACTGGTCTTTCAGCTCATACAAAACCTTTTGACTCTGGGGTTTTCTATTTGCAATCAGATCAATTCGTTTACCTGTATTCTTCATCTGTATCGTCACTATTTCCTACACCGTCGTTTAGTTTTCTACTTAAAGGATCAAAGAGAGCCTGTGCTTCCTGAATATCATCACGGATTTTCCCCATTTCTTCATCCAATTGATGAGAAATTCTAGCTGTAATCTCCAAACGTTTCTTGATCTCCTCTGGGAAATCCCCCTGATACTTATAATTGAGCGAATGCTCAATCGTAGCCCAAAAATTCATGGCTAAAGTCCGGATTTGAATTTCCGCCAGAATCGTCTTAGCCCCGTTAATTGTATCAACCGTGTATTCGACAACCACGTGATAAGAACGATAGCCCGAAGCCTTCCGATGCGTGATGTAGTCACGTTCCTGTACTACTCTCATATCATGGCGTTTGCGTAAAATCGCAACAACTTCCTGAACATCATCGACGAACTGCACCATGACCCGCAAACCCGCGATATCCTGTAAGTCATGCTCCAAAGTATCGTAGCCAATACCTCTGCGATTCATTTTTTCCTTAATACTTTCAATCGGCTTCACCCGTCCAGTAACAAACTCTATCGGAGAATGCTTGTTTTGTTTACGATACTGTTTGCGAATCCCACGAAGTTTAATCTTCAATTCACCAACAGCTTGAATGTAAGGATCTAAAAATTCTTCCCATTCTATGGTCATATTTTCTCCCTTTTGGTATGTGATTGTGTTGTTGAAAATTTTTGATTTTTTCACTACAATCATATACAATAAATACATTGTCCATTATACCATAAATCGCTTTCAAAGATAGAAAAAAGGTTAGAAAAATGAAACATTTAGAAATTGAACTGAAAACACTACTGAAAAAAGAGGATTACGATCATTTAAAAGAACAGTTTTCCCATATCCAACCCGTCCTTCAGAAAAACTACTACATTGATACACCTGATTTTCAATTGCGTGAAAAAAAGGTTGCCATGCGCATTCGCACCTTTTCAGATTGGGCGGAGTTGACCTTGAAGGTGCCACAAATTGTAGGAAATATGGAATACAATCAGAAACTGAATCTTCCAGAGGCTGAATCTTACCTAGAAAAACAAATACTTCCTCAAGGACTTGTTCTAGAGGAACTTGCTAAGATTGGTATTGAAAGCCAAGACTGGTTTGTTCTGGGTTGTCTTGCAACTATTCGTTACGAAATGGAAACGTCGATTGGTCTAATGGCACTAGATGAAAGCCACTACTTTGATCATACAGACTACGAACTGGAGCTAGAAGTTACTGACCACGAGAAAGGAAAACGAGATTTTCAGCAATTTCTTTCAGAAAATAATATCACTTACCAAAAAGCTCCTTCAAAATTAATTCGTTTTATTAAAAGCATGAAAAAAAGCTGAAATAATCTCCTTTTTTTGGTAGAATAGAAAAGATAAAAATAAAAGAATCTCCCTTTGAAAAACAGAACTTTCTCAAAGGAGATTCACAAAGTTTACAGAGGACGGTCTATAATGTCAGATAGAAACAACATGAAACTTTTCACCCTAAACTCTAACCCAGAAATCGCTCAAAAGATTGCGGATACAGTTGGTGTACCTCTCGGAAAATTATCTTCTCGCCAATTTTCTGATGGTGAAATCCAGGTCAATATTGAAGAAAGTGTCCGTGGTTACGATGTTTACATCATCCAGTCAACCAGCTACCCCGTTAGCAACCACCTAATGGAGTTGTTGATCATGGTTGACGCTTGTGTACGTGCAAGTGCTCATAGTATCAACGTTGTCCTTCCTTACTTTGGTTATGCTCGTCAGGATCGTATCGCTTCTTCTCGCGAACCCCTCACTGCAAAACTAGTTGCCAATATGCTTGTCAAGGCTGGTGTAAGTCGTGTTCTAACGCTTGACCTCCACGCTGTTCAGGTTCAAGGTTTCTTTGACATTCCTGTGGACAATCTTTATACAATTCCTCTTTTTGCTAAACACTATTGTGACAAGGGCTTACTTGGACCAGATGTGGTTGTTGTTAGTCCTAAAAACTCTGGTGTCAAGCGCGCTCGTAGCTTAGCCGAATACCTAGATGCACCAATCGCAATCATCGACTATGCTCAAGATGACTCAGAGCGGAGCCAAGGTTATATCATTGGAGATGTTGAGGGCAAGAAGGCTATCTTAATTGATGATATCCTAAACACTGGCCGTACTTTCTCAGAAGCGGCAAAAATCGTTGAGCGTGAAGGTGCAACTGAAATCTATGCGGTATCCAGTCATGGTCTCTTTGTAGAAGGCGCTGCTGATCTTCTTGATGCTACTAACATCAAAGAAATCCTTGTGACAGACTCAGTAGCCACAAAAGAAAGAACTCCGAAAAATGTGTGCTACATTACCGCTAGCGAATTGATCGGTGATGCGATCGTCCGCATCCACGAAAGAAAACCAGTCAGCCCACTCTTTGCATACAACAAAAAGAAATAAGGTGATTCTTTGATTTATTTGGACAATGCTGCTACTACTCCTATGTCAGCGACAGCCATAACAGCAATGACCAAGGTCATGCAGGAAACCCATGGGAATCCTTCAAGTATTCACAGTCATGGCCGCCGTGCTGGTAAACTGCTCCGTGAAGCCCGTCAGGAGTTGGCTCACTTACTTGGAACCAAGCCACAACGAATCTTTTTCACATCTGGCGGTACAGAAAGTAACAATACCGCTATCATCGGCTATTGTCTCCGTCATCAAGAACGTGGAAAACACATCATCACGACAGCTATTGAACACCATTCCGTGCTTGAGACTATCGATTACCTAGTTCAACATTTTGGCTTTGAAGTGACCATTATCCAACCAGTAAATCAAGAGATTACAGCGGGGCAGATTCAAGAAGCCTTACGTGACGATACCATCCTAGTTTCTACTATGTATGCCAATAATGAAACGGGCAGTCTCTTACCTATCGCTGAAATTGGACATATTTTAAAAGAGCATCCTGCTGCTTATCATGTTGATGCTGTTCAAGCTATCGGAAAAATCCCTGTCCATCCTGAAAAATTAGGAATTGATTTCCTCAGTGCTTCTGCCCATAAATTCCATGGGCCAAAAGGAATCGGCTTTCTTTACGCTTCGTCTGTGGACTTTGACTCTTACCTTCACGGTGGCGATCAAGAACAAAAGAAACGGGCTGGA
The DNA here is from genome assembly GCF_016028255.1 of Streptococcus oralis. Lineage (NCBI taxonomy): Bacteria > Bacillati > Bacillota > Bacilli > Lactobacillales > Streptococcaceae > Streptococcus > Streptococcus oralis. The sequence goes on along the minus strand of NZ_CP065707.1, from coordinate 1,362,250 downwards.
ACAGAAAACCTTGCTGCCATAGTCGGTATGGTTGCTGCCCTCAAAGAAGACTTGGATCATCAGGCTGAGCATTACCAAAAACTAGAGGGATTAAAATCTGCTTTTCTAGGAGAAATTGCAGGTCTCAACTACTATCTCAACGAAAGCAAACACCAACTTCCTTATGTTTTCAACATTGGCTTCCCTGGTCAAAAAAATGACTTACTCTTGCTTCGGTTAGACCTGGAAGGAATTTCAATCTCAACTGGTTCAGCCTGTACTGCTGGTATTGTGCAAACGAGCCATGTCCTAGAAGCTTTTTATGGAGCGGATTCCCATCGTTTAAAAGAGTCTGTCCGTATCAGTCTGTCCCCTCTTAATACTGATGAGGAACTGAAACAACTGGCACAAACCTTAAAAAATATTATTGGAGATTAACCTAATGGCATTCGAAAAAACCATTAAACTACAAAACTGCCGCTACGACTATACACTTAGTCCATCTGTAAAAAAATTCACACTAAAAGACAATACTTTCTTTGAAACAAAGGTAGGAAACTATGAACTGACTCGTCTACTTGAAAAAGTTCCTAATAGTGGTGAAGGTTTCCTACTAAAAATTATCATCAACAAAGAGCTTACAGGTGTTAAAATTAATATCACTGACAAATCAGGTCTTCGTTTGGTCAATATCTTTAAATCTGAAGAACACCATATCCACCAAGAGAAATTCTACTTCCTCATGGACAGTCTTGTAGAACGCGGAATCTTCACAAAAGAAGAGAGATGATTGGCTATGTTTCGTTTGACTTATAAAGATAACTATCACGTAGAACGTACACTTGAGTTTGCTGATTACGAAGAACTCATGTTATCCCTATCAGGCTGTGTGACCCTGCCCGACACTCTCCTAATCAGCTCCTTAACACTGAATGATAAAGTGATTTATCAAGGATTAGTTGGCGATCTCTACCGTTTTTTATCACAAACTAATTTTTCAGATTAAAACTAAGAATTCTCTTAGTTTTTTCTTGTTTTTGTTGATTTTTTCACAATGTTTCTATAAAATAGAAGAATAGAAAGGTTGTGATTTTGTGAAAGATAAACAGTCTGCTATTCCAAAAGCAACAGCAAAAAGACTCTCTCTTTACTATCGAATTTTCAAGAGATTTCATGCAGAAAAAATCGAACGTGCCAACTCTAAGCAAATTGCAGAGGCTATCGGTATCGATTCTGCGACTGTCCGTCGAGATTTCTCCTATTTTGGCGAACTAGGTCGTCGTGGTTTTGGTTATGATGTCAAAAAATTGATGACGTTTTTTGCTGATCTCCTAAATGATAACTCGATTACTAATGTTATGTTGGTTGGAATTGGAAATATGGGGCATGCCCTTCTCCACTACCGCTTCCATGAGCGCAACAAGATGAAAATTATCATGGCCTTTGACCTAGATGACCATCCAGAAGTTGGCACCCAGACACCTGACGGGATTCCAATCTATGGCATCTCTCAGATTAAAGAAAAGATCAAAGAAGCAGATGTCAAAACTGCTATCCTAACTGTTCCAAGTGTTAAATCACAAGAAGTTGCCAATCTTTTGGTCGATGCGGGTATAAAAGGTATTCTTAGTTTTTCACCCGTCCATCTCCACCTTCCAAAAGATGTAGTCGTTCAGTATGTCGATTTGACAAGCGAACTCCAAACTCTCCTCTATTTTATGCGTAAAGAGGATTAGAAAGCGAAAGCATTTATGAAAAAACCAGTTATTGGGATTACAGGAAATGAAAAAGCTCATCCAGATGATGATGTCATGATGAGCTATGCGGCAAAAGGCTTTGTTGAAGGAGTCAAGGACGCTGGCGGAATTCCCATCATCCTTCCGATTGGTGATCAAGAAATGGCAAGCCATTACGTCGCTATGATTGATAAACTCATCCTTACGGGTGGGCAAAATGTTGATCCAAAATTCTATGGTGAACCTAAAACCATTGACAGCGATGACTACCATCTTCAAAGAGACCAGTTTGAATTAGCCCTTATCAGAGAAGCCATCAAGCAGAAGAAACCAATTTTCTCTGTTTGTCGGGGTACCCAGCTTTTCAATGTCGCTATGGGAGGTACGCTTCACCAAGATATCGAGGATCATTGGCAGGACTGTTCAGCCGAATACACGACCCAACGCCTCGTAACGGAGCCTGATACAATTCTCCGAGAAATCTATGGAGAAATCTCTCATATCAACTCCTTCCACCACCAGAGCATAAAAGATCTAGCTTCAAATCTTAAGGTTGTAGCACATGATCCTAAAGATGGAATCATTGAGGCTGTAATAACTACGGACGGCTTTCCTTATCTTGGTGTTCAATGGCATCCTGAATTTCTCTTTGAAAATCGTCCCAAAGATAAAACGCTATTTGACTATGTTGTTAACGAACTCTAAATCAAATCCGTCTTTTCACGGTAACTAAAGTAATCAGAGTGAGAGACAATCAGATGATCCAGAAACACCAGCCCCATCAGTTCACAGGCTTCCTTGACTAGCTTAGTGACATGGTCATCATTTCGACTGGGTGCTACAGCGCCTGATGGATGGTTATGAACGAGAATCACAGAGGTGGCCATATGCTTGATGGCATAGTGAAGGATTTCCCGTGGTTCAGCAATACTGCGTGTTGCAGATCCGATAAAGATGGTCTGCTGATGAATGATTTGATTTTGAGTATTGAGATAGAGCGCCACTAGGTGCTCTTGTTTTTTATCGCCAAGTTCATGTTGCATTTTCTTGGCCAGCTTTTGACTGCTGAGAATACTTTCCATCTCAAGTGTTTCATGTTTGTGAATACGATGCCCTAGTTCAATCACAGCTTGTAATTCAATGGCTTTAATACGTCCAATACCCGAAAGGCTCTGCAATTCCTGCAGGGTCATTTTTTTTAGATCAGTTAGACTATTAAGGCTATTCAAGACTTTCTGAGCGATTTCAAAAACATTAGCCTGACGCGTTCCGGTTCTGAGCAGAATAGCTAGTAGCTCTTGATTGCTCAGAGCCTCTACTCCTTCTTTAACCAGTCTTTCTCTCGGTAAAAGTGAATCTTCTTGGAATGAAATACTATACATAAAAATCCTCCTCACTTTATTATTCGTGAGAAGGATGGAAAATTAGATTTTTTTCTCAATTGGGGCTACACTGGCTAGGAGTTTTTTCAGCCCTACTTCTGGGAAATTGATTTTTAGTTCCTGAGTATCCCCACTACCTGAGACTTCAAGGACCGTTCCCTCACCCCACTTCTTGTGAAGGGCAATATCTCCAATAGACCAGTTTGTATTGCTTGAATCTTTTTTATTTCCTGCTGCAAATTGTCCAAATGGAAGACCACTTGACTGGATAGAACTTGGTGCAGCATTGCGTTTCCGTTCTTGAAGAGCCTGAGCCAAACTCATTCCTTGACCGAAAGCAATCCCACCACTGCTATAAGATGCCTTGAAGCTGGTATTAGCTGGACGAGCCAAACCTTGATACTCAAGCAAGTCCGAACTAATTTCATTGATAAAACGGGTCGGACGATTGTAGTTGGTACGTCCAAAAAGCAAGCGTGAGTTGGCATTGGTCAGATAGAGAATCTTTTCTGCACGTGTGATACCGACATAGGCCAAACGGCGTTCTTCTTCCAGCTCATCCGGATCCTCAGCTGCTCGGCTAAGTGGAAAGACATTTTCCTCCATTCCAATGATAAAGACAACTGGGAACTCGAGACCTTTGGCAGCATGCAGGGTCATTAAGGTCACTTCTGATGTCTCCTGACTGCCAGAGTCAGTGTCCGCAATCAAGGCAAGGTCATTCAAGAAACGACTGAGTTTGTCCAAACCAGTTTCTTCTTCTTGACCATCAGGATTGTCATCAAAGTTCTTGGTAACAGAAAGGAATTCCTCGATATTTTCAACCCGAGCCTTGCTTTCCAAGGTCGCTTGGGCATTGAGAATATCGATATAACCTGTTTTTTCTAAAACAGCCTCAACTAACTCTGTAATGGTTAACTGGTCCAGTTGCTCGCGTAAATCAAGTATTATATTGGCAAAATCCCAGATAGACTGGGCTGCCTTGCCTTTGATACCAGATAACATGATATTGGCTGAAGCATCTAGCATGGACATATCTTGCATATTCGCAAAATCACGGATTTTTTCAACGGTTCCTGGGCCGATTCCGCGTTTTGGCTCGTTGATAATGCGCTCAAAACTGATATTGTCACTCAAATTAGCAATAAGATTAAGGTAGGCAATAATATCGCGAATTTCCTTACGGCTGTAGAACTTGGTCCCACCAACCATAGTATAAGGGATATTGGACTTGAGGAGGGCCTCCTCAATAGTACGTGATTGCGCATTGGTTCGATAAAGAACTGCAAAGTCTTTGTGAAGGAAGTTTTGGCTGCGACCGAGTTCATCAATGGTTTTGGCAACAAAAACAGCCTCATCTTGTTCGTCATTAGCACGATAATAGACAATTTCGTGACCATCTTCATTCTGGGTCCAGAGATTCTTAGGACGGCGGTTTTTATTATTTTTAATAACATCATTGGCGGCTTGCAGAATAGTTTTAGTTGAACGGTAATTTTCCTCCAACAAAACAACCTTGGCTTGGGGATAGTCTTTCTCAAAATCCAAGATATTCTGCATATCCGCACCACGCCAACCGTAGATAGACTGGTCCGCATCCCCAACCACACAAATATTTTTAAAACGGGAAGCTAAGAGTTTGACCAGTTGGTACTGGGCATGGTTGGTATCTTGGTACTCATCAACGTGGATGTATTGGAACTTTTGCTGGTAGTAGGTCAGAACATCAGGATTTTGATCGAAAAGACGCAGGGTCAACATAATCAAATCATCAAAGTCAACGGACTCAGACTGACGAAGCTCTTTCTGGTAAGCCGTGTAACACTGAGCCACAATTTGCGTGTACATATCGCCAGCTTGGGCAGTATAAGCCACATCATCAATCAAGTCATTCTTAGCATTAGAAATAGTCCCCAAAATGGTTCGTTCATTCCATTTTTTGGGATCCAAGTTCAACTGCTTTAGAATTCGTTTCATGAGAGTTCGTTGCTCTCCTGGATCCACTATAGTGAAGTTACGATTGTAGCCAATATGATCCGCATCGCGACGCAAAATACGAACGCACATGGAGTGGAAAGTCGCAATCAGACAGTCCTGAGTGGCTGGATTGAGACCATAAGCACGCTCTTTCATCTCACGTGCCGCCTTATTGGTAAAGGTAATGGCCAAGATATTCCAAGGATTAACCATTTTTTCATCAATCAAGTAGGCGATACGATGAGTCAAAACTCGAGTCTTCCCAGAACCAGCCCCCGCCATGATCAACAAGGGGCCTTCTGTCGTTTGCACCGCCTCAGCCTGACGGTCATTCATTCCATTCAATAATGCGTTCATCTTCTCTTCCTTACTCTTGAAGTCAATGTTTCTATTATATCAGAAATCGGGGAAAATATCTTTACCTAGACTGATTGCGTGTGGAAGAAAACTCTCTCATCAGCTGAATACAACTCCTTATATCTAGATAAGAAAATGAGCTTGGAAAGCATTTCCAAACTCATTTAAAGTCAATTTCAATATACTAGAACAATCCTAGAACAGTTCCATCACTTTCAACATCCATATTGAGAGCCGCTGGTCGTTTTGGAAGTCCTGGCATGGTCATAACATCACCAGTTAAGGCAACGATGAAGCCTGCACCTAATTTTGGTACCAATTCACGAATGGTAATTTCAAAGTTTTCAGGTGCTCCAAGTGCATTTGGATTGTCTGAGAAACTATATTGAGTTTTAGCCATACAGATTGGCAATTTGTCCCAACCATTCTGAACGATTTGGGCGATTTGCGTTTGGGCTTTCTTTTCAAAGTTCACTTTTGTACCGCGATAGATTTCAGTGACAATCTTTTCAATCTTTTCTTGTACAGAAAGGTCATTGTCATACAGACGAGTGTAGTTTGCTGGATTTTCAGAGATAGTCTTAACAACCGTCTCAGCAAGCGCTACTCCTCCTTCTGCGCCATCAGCCCAGACACTTGCTAGTTCAACTGGTACATCGATTGAGGCACAAAGTTCCTTCAAAGCTACGATTTCAGCTTCTGTATCAGTTACAAATTCATTGATAGCTACGACTGCTGGAATACCAAACTTACGGATATTTTCAACGTGACGTTTCAAGTTGGCAAATCCTGCACGAACCGCTTCAACGTTTTCTTCTGTCAAAGCATCTTTAGCGACGCCACCGTTCATCTTGAGAGCACGTAGTGTTGCGACAATAACTACTGCATCTGGAGATGTTGGCAAGTTTGGCGTCTTGATATCAAGGAATTTCTCAGCACCAAGGTCTGCACCAAAACCAGCTTCAGTAACAGTATAGTCAGCCAAGCGAAGGGCTGTACTTGTTGCCAAAACAGAGTTACATCCATGAGCAATATTGGCAAAAGGACCACCGTGTACAAAGGCGGGTGTACCGTAAATTGTCTGAACCAAGTTCGGCTTAATAGCATCCTTCAAAATCAAAGCCAAAGCACCTTCAACTTGTAAATCACCTACAGAAACAGGCGTACGGTCATAGCGATAACCAATTACAATATTAGCCAAACGACGTTTCAAATCTTCAATATCAGTCGCCAAGCAAAGAATGGCCATGATTTCGGAAGCAACGGTAATATCGAAACCATCCTCACGAGGAATACCATTTAGAGGACCACCAAGTCCAACGGTCACATGACGAAGGGCACGGTCATTCAAGTCCACAACACGTTTCCAAAGAATACGACGTTGGTCGATTCCCAGCTCATTTCCTTGGTGTAAGTGGTTGTCAATCAAGGCAGAAAGAGCGTTGTTAGCAGTTGTAATGGCATGCATATCCCCGGTAAAGTGAAGGTTGATGTCCTCCATTGGCAACACTTGGGCATAACCACCACCGGCTGCACCGCCCTTAATCCCCATGACTGGACCAAGAGATGGTTCGCGGATGGCAATCATGGTTTTCTTACCAATCTTGTTCAAGGCATCCGCAAGACCAATGGTAATGGTTGACTTCCCTTCACCCGCTGGTGTTGGGTTGATGGCAGTAACCAAGATCAATTTCCCAACTGGATTGTTCTCAACCGCACGAATTTTATCAAAACTAAGCTTAGCCTTGTATTTTCCGTACAACTCCAAATCATCGTAAGAAATCCCAAGTTTCTCCACAACATCCACGATTGGCTTTAACTCAATGCTCTGTGCGATTTCAATATCTGTTTTCATAGCAAACTCCTCTAACCTCTAATGTGATAATTCATTATAACACAAAAAAAGATTTTTAACACCCTTAAACTCTCAAAACGTTCGTAAATATCAATATTTCAGGGGTTATAATAGCGCTTTTTAAAATTTTATATGCTTTTATAGTTTTAGACTATAGTATTCCTGCGTTTTAGCAAAATTTTATCGCTTTCATTTTACTTAACGTTTATTTTTGTGTACAATAGTCCTATGAAAATTTTAGTTACGTCGGGCGGTACGAGTGAAACTATTGATAGCGTCCGCTCTATTACGAACCATTCCACAGGTCGCCTGGGGAAAATCATCACAGAAACCTTGCTTGCTGCGGGACACGAAGTTTGTTTGATAACGACAAAACGAGCTGTGAAGCCAGAAGCTCATCCCAAACTAAGCATTCGAGAAATTAATAATACCAACGATCTTCTAGTTGAGATGCAAGAACGTGTTCAGGATTATCAGGTCTTAATTCACTCAATGGCTGTGTCTGACTACACTCCTGTTTATATGACGGGGCTTAAGGAGGTACAGGCTAGCCCTAATTTAGAAGAATTTTTAAGCAAGCAGAATCATCAGACTAAGATTTCTTCAACTGATGAGGTTCAGGTTTTATTCCTTAAAAAGACACCCAAGATTATCTCTCTAGTCAAAGAATGGAATCCTGCGATTCATCTGATTGGCTTCAAACTGCTAGTTGATGTCTCTGAGGATTATCTCATAGAAATTGCTAGACAGAGTCTTGTCAAGAATCAGGCTGACTTGATCATAGCAAATGACCTTACTCAAATCTCAGCAAATCAGCACCGAGCAATTTTTGTTGAGAGAGAGCATCTTCAAACTGTTCAAACCAAAGAGGAAATTGCAAGCCTCCTCCTTGAAAAAATTCAAGCATACGATTCTTAGAAAGGAAAGCCATGGCAAACATTCTGATCGCAGTGACAGGTTCCATTGCCTCCTATAAATCAGCTGATCTCGTCAGTTCTTTAAAAAAACAAGGCCATCATGTCACTATCCTAATGACTGAGGCAGCGAGAGAGTTTATCCAGCCTTTGACACTACAGGTACTCTCACAGAATCCAGTTCACCTTGATGTCATGAAGGAACCCTATCCTGATCAAGTCAATCATATCGAAAGAGGCAAAAGGACTGACCTTTTTATTGTAGCCCCAGCTACTGCTAATACCATTGCCAAACTTGCGCATGGTTTTGCGGATAACATGGTTACGAGTACAGCTCTTGCCCTGCCAGACCACGTCAAAAAGTTAGTCGCACCAGCCATGAACACAAAAATGTATGACCATCCGGCAACTCAGGCTAATCTAAAAACATTAGAGACCTATGGTTATCAGATTATCTCTCCAAAGGAATCTCTACTAGCCTGTGGCGATTACGGAAAAGGCGCCCTAGCTGACCTGAATACTATTTTAGAAAGAATAAAGGAAACCCTCAATGAAAAAACGTTCTAATATTGCTCCAATTGCTATCTTTTTTGCAGTTATGCTCGTTATCCACTTTTTAACTTCTCTCCTATTTAACCTTTTCCCATTTCCAATCAAACCAACTATCGTTCATATTCCAGTAATCATTGCTAGTATCATCTATGGTCCGCGAGTTGGAGTTACACTTGGTTTTCTTATGGGGCTATTGAGCTTAACGGTAAACACGATTACCATCCTTCCAACCAGCTACCTCTTCTCACCATTCGTACCGAACGGAAACATCTATTCTGCGATTATCGCTATTGTCCCTCGCGTTTTGATTGGGCTGACACCTTACTTGTTTTATAAACTGATGAAAAATAAAACTGGGCTAATCCTAGCTGGTGCTCTCGGTTCCCTTACCAACACCGTCTTTGTCCTTGGGGGAATCTTCTTCCTTTTTGGAAATGTCTTCGACGGCAATATCCAAAAACTCCTAGCAACTGTCATCTCTACAAACTCAATCGCTGAATTGATTATCTCAGCCATCCTAACTGTAGCAATTGTCCCACGTCTCGAAACCTTGAAGAAATAAAAAACAACTCCACTTTCGTCCTGAAGGTGGAGTTTTAGTTTTCACCAGTAAAGGATCATCTTCTATTCATAAATGGTTATTTACCAAGGAGTCATTAGTTCAAAATTTTGAAAATATATGAAAATCCTTTGAATCTACCACCTATACTTTTGAAAATTTTCAATAAAATCAAAATAAATTCTTGACATGTCTATCTATTTATTGTACTATACTTGTGTATATACAGTTAAATGGAGGTTCTTATGGATATACGGAAAAAAACGCAGTTTATGACCATGACTGCACTACTCACAGCCATCGCGATTTTGATTCCAATCATTATGCCTTTTAAAATCGTCATCCCACCAGCTTCTTACACTTTAGGAAGCCATATCGCCATCTTTATCGCCATGTTCCTATCACCTTTGATGGCTGGTTTTGTGATCATCGCTTCCAGTCTCGGCTTCCTGATGGCAGGCTACCCTATGGTTATCGTTCTGCGCGCCTTTTCTCACATCGTTTTTGGTATTTTGGGAGCATTTTACTTAAAAAAATTCCCTGAAACCTTGGATAAACCAAAGGCATCTTGGATTTTTAACTTTGTTTTGGGTGTTGTTCACGCTATTGCTGAAGTGCTAGCTTGTATTATTTTCTATGCTACTTCAGGGACAAATGTTGAAAATATGTTTTATGTTCTCTTCGTCCTAGTTGGATTTGGCACAATTATCCATAGTATGGTAGACTATACATTGGCACTAGCTGTCTTTAAAGTGCTTCGAAAACGTCGCTAAAAGGAAAAACTATGACAAAGGATCGCAAACAAACTCTTCTCAAACTTTTAAAAGAGTCACCAAAAGCTCTCAATGGTCAAACCTTGGCTGAACACTTTCATGTCACACGCCAAATCATCGTCCAAGACATTGCCATCTTGCGAGCCGATGGCGCTCCTATCTTGTCAACCAATCGTGGTTATATCTACAAAGAAAATGATGCCAACCCCTACGTCCACAAACTCTTTAAAGTGAAACATGAACTGGAAGAAATTGGTCAGGAACTTTTGGCTATAGTAGATAATGGCGGACGCGTTCAAAATATCTTAATCGATCATCCCGTTTATGGTGAAATTGAAACTCTGCTCAAACTCACCTGTCGCCGAGATGTCCAGCATTTTCTGGAACAAGTCGAGAATTCTGACTTTAGACCACTTTCTGAATTGACAGACGGCATCCATTACCACCTTGTTGAAGCTGAAACACAACAAGACCTCCACTATATCGAGGAGGCCTTGGATCAGTTAGGTTATTTAGTAAAAGACTAGAAAATTTCTTTCTCCCAGCCGTCCTCTGTACGGTGGCGATAGAAGAACTCTGACTTGTCAGGTGCTTCCATCATTTCCATCAAGGGTAGCATATCATAGGCCAGATCCAAGTTTGGAATCTGGTCTTTTTGCACCCAAGATACTTCTCCTTCTTCTGAGGATTGAAGATTTCCAGTAAACTCTGTCGCCTTATAACAAATGACAATATAGCGCTCACCTGTATCTAGTGGCCAATTTTTAATGCCGACAAGTTGAGGATTTTGGATATTCAATCCTGTTTCTTCATAGATCTCACGAATGACAGACTCTGCGAAAGCCTCACCATTTTCTACATGACCTCCAGGAAAGGCATAGCCAGACCAGCGATTGTTTTCAGGAGAGCGATATTGCATGACTACTCGCTGATTTTTAAGGTCTTCAATCAGACAAATGTTTGTTAAAATCGTTAATTGGGAACGGGACATAAATTTACTCACTTTCTAATTTATTATAGAATTTTTTTAGACTTGATGTCAGATTTCATGATGAAGGGATTAATCAGCTCATGATAATAGTATACATCATGAAGCAAATATCCTTTTGTTATGACAATTTCTTGTTCCCTAACTTCATAATCAATAGTGATTGGAACAGGAGGATTTGGAATAAAAGCGAAGACGACAATTACAAATAACCAAATATAAAAACTACAAATCGCACTGCGCACTCCTTCAAGGAAGCGATATTTCCCCTTTAAAAAGTAAATAAAAATATGCAAAATAGAGAGGATAATTGGAACAAAAAGCCTTGTATTCCACGCTATGGGAATAAATTTCAGTCCAAATATCCCAAATAGAAGATCAAGAATTGCAAAGGACCTCAAAAAGCGAATAAATAGAGTAAAAATTAGAAGAAAGAGCCAAATATTCCAAATAATCGGAGTAAATGATAAACCAAATGACCATAATATGAAATGAGCGATAACAAATGCTATCAGTAAGGAATATAGGACAGTATAAATAAGCTTGTTAAAAGTACTTGAATTTTTCACTATTTATTTCTCCTTTAAATTCAAACTACTAACTAATGACTAATATCTATCACTTTTAAATTATCTCGTCTATTATTTTAACATAAATTGTTACATATAAAATTTTTAGTTAAAATTACTTCCATAATAGAGCATCTTATGGTTTTGAATCTTTAAAGAAACACTACTACCTGAACGATATCCTTTAGCACCATAGTAGTAAGAAACCTCATAAAAGGCATCTGGCAACTCGGCATTATCTATCCCATTTGAAATAAATCCTGTCAGTCCGCCTTCACTATCAAAATAATCTTTCTCACCCTCTTCTAAAACAGTATCGCGATAGATGATGTATCCTTTAATCATTTCTTTTTCCAAGAATTCATCAATAGGAATATCATACAAACCTTGAAAAGCTTTTCCTTCCTTACGGTTCTTTTCAATGAGGGCATAATAGTCTTGAATATTCCCAGATTCAGTATCGACACTCCAGTAACTATTCACATATTCTAGATTTGGATTTTCATATTGCTTAAAAAAATTCTCTACCTTCTCTTTGTGAGAAATACTGACAGGATGCTGGTTAAGTAGTTTATGAGCCATGTCTGAAAATTCTTGTAACATGGTTCTCGTAGTCCCATCATAGGCTAGTTCTTCATCAGTCTTTTGGGGATTGTATTTTGAGGACTTTGGACGATAAAACAAGGCATGACTCACAGTGACTCTACTTCCATCAACCTCTTCACTATAATCGTATTCAATTTTGTATTTTTCAGAAGTCCATTTATCTCTAGAAAACTTCGTAACCTTCATATCTCCTTTAAAACCATACAAATCAAGGGTTCTTCTTACTGCTGTCTCTACCTCCGATTGATTTGCTTCAGGGAAAATGTCATAAGTTGTTGTAAAGAAAAGGAAGGCAAAACGTAGAATAAAGAATAAAGGGACAATATTTACAATGAAGAAAATTAACAGTAAAATTTTTTTCATTACTAGCTTCTCCTTATTAATAAAAGATTATAATTTCTTTGAAGCTTTAATTTTTTCTAAACTCAACGATAAGGGATTTTCGAACTTTCTATCTCTATATCAGGATTGGCAAGTTTGAGATAAGGAGCAATATAGTCTGCATCTGTAACCTTTGGACCTAGAATAACTTTTGAGTATTTCAAAGGTAATAGATTGATGTATACAAATAAAGCATATCTGCCATTATCTTTTGGGCTTAATACGATATACTTCCTAAAATCATTATAGTTAACTTTATCAAAAGTTTCTAACCCAATCTCCTCTTTCTTCAAGTAATTCTCATTTAATAAATCCTTACCTTTTAATAAATCCTTATTTTTATCTAAACTTTTATTATGCTTTGCAATAAGTTTTTTTACAGAAGTATCATCTAGGTTGATTAGAATACGATACTCCATCTCATATTCGTAATCTTTTACTTTAAAAAGATAAGAAATCTTTTTTAATTTTTCCGCCAAGTCACTTAGTGGAGTTTTACCTTCAAACTCTTGTATTTTTTCAAAAATTTGTTTTAGATTATCTAGAGCTTTACCAACATCTGATTCATCTTTAGCGCCAGAATTCAAATCTAAGTAGTGAATTTTAACAAATTCAATAGATTGATGAGCAACAATATGTTCAAGATAACTCATGTCATATTCAAGGAATGCTCCTTGACACGAATCTGCGTATTCTTTCCACATAGGTAGGCTATCAGATACTGTAGTTAGAGAAGATATAAAGACATTAGAAGTTTGGTATTGCTGGAAAAATGTATTATCCATCCCTAAATAATCGTGGATTGCCCTTCCTTCCATTGGGTCGTTTAACTGTTTTAGATTAGTCAGTCGTAAAAATGGAGGTTGAGTTTCAGAATTATTTTCATTTTTCCAGTCTGCTTTTATGAGGAAGTTTGTTAAAGTGTCAATTTTAGTATAATGTCCAAAAGATCCGATTGTTTTTAAATCTTTAGAATTAACAATCAAATTAGAACGAATATCATCAATAATAGATTCTGCTTGCTTCAAAAGTTCCTTGTAATTTTCAGACAGTATAAATCCAGAATCACTCTCCTTTTTTAAAATGGCGCCTTCATCACTACTATTACGCTCATCATACATTTTAACTAATTTAATTGCTTGATCTCGAATTATATCAGAATCATTTTCTTCTGCTATCTTTCGAACAACATCAATCGAATTTTTAATTACAACATCAAAGTGTCTTGACACAAAATCCAAATATTTCCCAACAGAATCAGATTGAGGGTTATTGATATAATAGCTACTAATTATTTCGAGATGTTCAATTTTAAAAATAGAAACCAACTCATCTAATTCAAAATACCAATAACAAACCACACTATTAATATCGTGATTTTCAAATATAAATCTGAATAATGATTCTAATTCACTCTTAAAATAGATTCTTTTTTCTTCTGGTAAACTTTTTAATTCAAAAAGTCGGACAAAAACTGGAAGTATGTGAGCATCAAGTAAATAAACGTCCTCTAAATCATCATTAAATACTAATTCAAGAATCCTTGAAAAATAACTTTCATTTTCAAATAATATAGAACATTCTTCATATTCCTTTGTTTGAGATAAATATTTATATAAAACATTTAAATATTCAAAGTTTTCAAACCAACTATATGAATGCCCATTTTCAAATAATACTTTATTTAATGTAGCTAAAAGTCTTCCAAGTGTGATCTTATCGATTTCTTCAACGAACATCATACAAACATACAGAAAATCGCTTGCATATTTTAATTGTTTTTCTCTAGATAACTTTAAATATTGATTAGTAAAGTTTTCAAGTTCGTATTTCAGTTTATTTTCGTCCAACGAATCAAAATACTTCTTTAATTCAAAGTCCCTAAATTTACCTGTAAAATAATTTAAATTTTCCATTTCATCTCCTCCTAATACCCTAATCCAACGCCTTGACTTCCAGCATCATATCGCGGATCTGAGCAGCGAGTTCAAAATCAAGCACTTCGACGGCTTCTTGCATTTGTTTTTCGAGTTTTTTGACGAGTTCCTTGCGCTCTTGTTTGTTGAGGCTATTGATATCGACTTCCTTGTCCTCTTCCTTGGCAACTGCCTTGGTTACGGCGATTAGGTCACGGATTTCTTTCTTAATGGTTTGTGGAACGATACCATGCTCTTCATTATAAACCATCTGAATTTTCCGACGGCGGGCCGTTTCATCGATAGCACGTTGCATAGACTGAGTCATCGTGTCAGCATACATGATAACATGCCCTTCGCTATTACGAGCTGCACGACCAATGGTCTGGATGAGGCCGCGTTCGTTACGAAGGAAACCTTCCTTGTCAGCATCGAGAATAGCAACCAAGCTTACTTCAGGAACGTCAATCCCTTCACGGAGCAGGTTGATTCCGACCAAGACATCAAAGACACCCAAGCGCAGGTCACGGATAATCTCCGTCCGCTCCAAGGTCTTGATGTCCGAGTGCATATACTTGACCTTGATGCCCATTTCTTTGAAGTAGTCGGTCAAATCTTCTGCCATTTTCTTGGTCAAGGTTGTAATAAAGGTACGCTCATTCTTTTCAACACGGGCATTGATTTCACCTAAGAGGTCATCGATTTGTCCCATAGTTGAACGGACTTCAACTTCCGGATCCAAAAGACCTGTCGGACGGATGATTTGTTCAATCACGGTATCAGTTTGTTCCATCTCATAATCACCAGGAGTCGCTGAAACGTAGACAATCTGATGAACATGACTTTCAAACTCTTCACGACGAAGGGGACGATTGTCTAGGGCAGACGGCAGACGGAAACCATAATTCACCAACATTTCCTTACGAGAACGGTCTCCATTGTACATGCCCTTGATTTGCCCCATGGTCATGTGACTTTCATCAATCATAATCAAGAAATCATCTGGGAAGAAGTCAAGAAGCGTATAAGGAGGCTCTCCTTCACTACGACCATCCATGTGACGAGAGTAATTCTCAACCCCATTTGTATAACCCATCTCACGCAGCATCTCGATATCATACTCTGTTCGCTGTTTCAAACGTTGGGCCTCCAGCAGTTTGCCTTCCTTCTCAAAGACAGCTAACTGCTCCTCCAACTCCGCTTGAATCTTGGCAATAGCAACCTCCATGTGCTCATCATTGGTCACAAAGTGAGTGGCTGGGAAAATCGCCAAATGATCCACTTCTCCCAATACCTGACCTGTCAAAGCCTCAACTTCACGGATACGGTCAATCTCATCCCCGAAAAACTCAACACGAAAGGCATGTTCATCACGGGAAGCTGGGAAAATCTCCACCACATCCCCACGAACGCGAAATCTTCCCCGTTGGAAATCAATATCATTGCGTTCAAACTGAATATCAACCAAGTCATTCAAGAGTTTATCACGAGAAATTTCAAGACCTGGACGGAGACTCACCACACTGTCAGCATATTCCTTTGGCGAACCCAGACCATAGATACAAGAGACAGAAGCCACAACGATGACATCATTGCGCTCCAGAAGTGCTGAAGTCGCAGAGTGTCGAAGCTTGTCAATCTCATCATTGACCGAGCTATCCTTCTCTATATAGGTATCGCTTGAAGGGACATAGGCCTCGGGTTGATAATAATCATAATAAGACACAAAGTACTCAACAGCATTTTCAGGGAAAAATTCCTTAAACTCCCCATAGAGCTGACCAGCTAGGGTTTTGTTATGGGCAATGACTAAAGTTGGTTTATTAACTTTAGCAATGACCTGACTCATGGTATAGGTCTTCCCTGTACCAGTCGCCCCCATGAGGATTTGAGCCTTCTCTCCACCCTCGATATTATCGACCAACTGCTCGATTGCTTGTGGTTGATCTCCTGAAGGTTCATATTTTGATACTAGTTTAAATTTATTATCTGTAATCCGATTGATCATAATTGCCTCGCATGCCTTTTATTTCTTCTATTTTACCATAAATTCCACTAGATTCTTTATCTATTGATTTTTACAAATCCACACCCTTATGTTATATCTTCTTACATAAAAATCATTAAAATTTGCCTTCTGGCTTTTTTTCTGTTATAATTAAAAAATATTCAGAAAGGAGACTAAAAATGAAGAAAAAAATCCTAGCATGTTTGCTTATTTTGTTTCCCATTTTCTCACTAGGAATAGCAAAAGCTGACACTGTTAAATCAAAGTATATTATTGCAAGTGATTCATCTTTTGCACCTTTTGTATTTCAAAATTCAAATAACGAGTACACTGGTATTGATATGGACTTGATTAAAGCTATTGCCAAAGATCAAGGTTTCGAAATTGAGATTACTAACCCAGGATTTGATGCAGCCATTAGTGCTGTTCAAGCAGGACAAGCTGATGGTATTATTGCTGGTATGTCTGTGACGGACGCTCGTAAAGCCACATTTGATTTCTCTGATTCCTACTACACTGCTAATACGATTCTCGGTGTAAAAGAATCAAGTACCATTGCTTCTTATGAAGACCTCAAGGATAAAACTGTCGGTGTTAAAAACGGAACTGCTTCTCAAACGTTCCTTACTGAAAACCAAAGCAAATACGGCTACAAGATTAAAACTTTTTCAGATGGCTCATCTATGTATGACAGTCTCAACACTGGAGCTATCGATGCCGTGATGGATGATGAGCCCGTTCTCAAATATTCTATCAGTCAAGGACAAAAATTGAAAACGCCAATCGCTGGAACTCCAATCGGTGAAACAGCCTTTGCCGTTAAAAAAGGAACAAACCCTGAATTGATTCAAATGTTCAATAAGGGGCTTGCTAACCTCAAAGCAAACGGTGAATTTCAAAAAATTCTCGACAAGTATCTAGCTAGCGGAGCAACAACTACTTCTACAAGTACGGTTGACGAAACAACTATCTGGGGCTTGCTTCAAAATAACTACAAACAACTTCTTAGTGGACTTGGAATCACTCTTGCTCTAGCACTTATTTCATTTGCAATTGCCATTGTCATCGGGATTATCTTCGGTATGTTTAGCGTTAGCCCATACAAATCTCTTCGTCTGATCTCTGAGATTTTCGTTGACGTTATTCGCGGTATTCCCTTGATGATTCTTGCAGCCTTCATCTTCTGGGGAATTCCAAACTTCATCGAGTCCATTACAGGCCAACAGAGTCCGATTAACGACTTTGTAGCTGGTACTATTGCCCTCTCACTTAATGCAGCTGCTTATATCGCTGAAATCGTTCGTGGTGGGATTCAAGCTGTTCCAGTTGGGCAAATGGAAGCCAGCAGAAGCCTAGGTATCTCCTACGGAAAAACCATGCGTAAGATTATCTTGCCACAAGCAACTAAATTGATGTTGCCAAACTTCGTTAACCAGTTCGTTATCGCTCTTAAAGATACAACCATCGTATCTGCTATCGGTTTGGTTGAACTTTTCCAAACTGGTAAGATCATCATCGCCCGTAACTACCAAAGTTTCAAGATGTATGCAATCCTTGCTATCTTCTATCTTGTAATTATCACGCTTTTGACTAGACTAGCGAAACGCTTAGAAAAGAGGATTCGTTAATGGCAAAACTAAAAATTGATGTAAATGATTTGCATAAGTATTATGGAAAAAATGAGGTTTTAAAAGGCATTACTACTAAATTCTATGAAGGAGATGTTGTCTGTATTATCGGTCCTTCAGGTTCTGGTAAATCCACTTTCCTCCGTAGCCTTAACCTTCTCGAGGAGGTAACGAGCGGCCACATCACAGTAAATGGTTATGATTTGACTGAAAAATCAACCAATGTCGACCATGTTCGTGAAAACGTGGGAATGGTCTTCCAACATTTCAACCTCTTCCCTCACATGTCCGTCCTAGAAAATATCACTTTTGCACCTATTGAACACAAACGGATGACCAAAGAAGAGGCTGAAAAATTGGGGATGGAGTTGCTTGAAAAGGTTGGACTAGCAGATAAAGCTAATGCTAACCCAGATAGCCTTTCAGGTGGTCAGAAACAGCGTGTAGCTATCGCTCGTGGACTTGCCATGAATCCTGATATTATGCTCTTTGATGAGCCAACTTCCGCTCTGGACCCTGAAATGGTTGGAGATGTACTAAACGTTATGAAGGAATTGGCGGAACAAGGCATGACCATGATCATCGTAACCCATGAGATGGGATTTGCTCGTCAGGTGGCCAACCGTGTTATCTTTACAGCTGATGGTGAATTCCTGGAAGATGGAACTCCAGATCAAATCTTCGACAACCCGCAACACCCTCGACTGAAAGATTTCTTGGACAAGGTCTTAAACGTATAAAACAAAACTGTAAGGATAATCTTACAGTTTTTTAATTACGTATTGGATTTTTTGATTTTTTTGAAAATTATGATAAAATAAAAACTATGACAATGAGGAAATCTCATCCCTAGTCCAACTAGGAAAAAATATAGAAATTAGGTAGCTAGATGTCATCAAAGGTTATTGTTACAATTTTCGGTGCGAGTGGAGATTTAGCTAAACGCAAACTCTACCCTTCCCTTTTCAGACTCTATAAATCAGGCAATCTCTCTGAGCATTTTGCAGTTATCGGAACAGCTCGTAGACCTTGGAGTAAGGAATATTTTGAATCTGTAGTTGTCGAGTCCATCCTTGATTTGGCAGATAGTACCGAACAAGCCCAGGAATTTGCTAGCCACTTCTACTATCAAAGCCATGATGTGAATGACACGGAACATTACATTGCTTTGCGCCAATTACAAGCTGAGCTAAATGAAAAATACCAAGCTGAACACAATAAGCTCTTCTTCTTGTCTATGGCACCTCAGTTCTTTGGAACCATTGCCAAGCACCTCAAATCTGAAAACATTGTCGATGGCAAAGGTTTTGAGCGCTTGATCGTTGAGAAACCATTTGGTACAGACTACGAAACAGCTAGCAAACTCAATGAAGATCTCCTTGCTGCCTTTGATGAGGAGCAAATCTACCGTATCGACCATTACTTAGGTAAAGAGATGATTCAGAGTATCTTTGCTGTTCGTTTTGCCAACATGATCTTTGAGAATGTTTGGAATCGCGAACACATCGATAATGTTCAGATTACCTTTGCAGAGCGCTTGGGTGTTGAAGAACGCGGTGGCTACTACGATCAATCTGGTGCCCTTCGTGATATGGTGCAAAACCATACTCTCCAACTCCTCTCTCTTCTAGCCATGGACAAACCAGCTAGCTTTACAAAGGATGAGATTCGTGCTGAAAAGATAAAGGTCTTTAAAAACCTCTATCATCCAACTGAGGAAGAACTGAAAGAACAGTTTATCCGTGGTCAATATCGCTCTGGTAAAATCGATGGTATGAAATACATTTCCTATCGAAGCGAGCCAAATGTCGATCCTGAATCCACAACAGAAACCTTTGCATCTGGTGCCTTCTTTGTAGACAGCGATCGCTTCCGTGGTGTTCCCTTCTTCTTCCGTACAGGGAAACGCCTGACGGAAAAAGGAACTCATGTCAATATCGTCTTTAAGCAAATGGACTCTATCTTTGAAGAACCACTTGCTCCAAATATCTTGACCATCTATATTCAACCAACTGAAGGATTCTCTCTCAGCCTCAATGGGAAGCAAGTCGGTGAAGAATTTAACCTGGCACCAAGCTCTCTGGATTATCGTACAGATGCTACTGCTACTGGAGCCTCACCAGATCCTTACGAGAAATTAATCTACGATGTCTTGAACAACAACTCAACCAATTTTAGCCACTGGGATGAAGTGAGTGCTTCTTGGAAATTGATTGACCGTATCGAAGAGCTCTGGGCTGAAAACGGAGCTCCACTCTACGATTATAAAGCTGGAAGCATGGGGCCACAAGCTAGCTTTGACTTACTTGAGAAGTATGGAGCTAAATGGACTTGGCAACCAGATATCGCCTATCGTGAAGATGGCCGTTTAGAATAGCAAAATAATCCTGCAAGCTACACTTGCAGGATTATTTATTTTCTATTAAATCAAACCCTCTAAAAGACCCTTCATAAAGTTTTCAGAGTTAAATTCACCGATATCATCGATTTTTTCACCGAAACCGATCAATTTTACAGGGATATTGAGTTCTTCACGAATTGCCAGAACGACACCACCACGGGCAGTTCCATCAATTTTTGTCAATACAATACCGGTAACAGGGGTAATTTTCGAAAATTCTTTAGCTTGTACCAGGGCGTTTTGTCCAGTTGACGCATCGAGTGCTAAGAAAGTTTCATGGGGTGCTTCAGGAACGACACGCTTGATAATGCGACCAATCTTTTCCAACTCGGCCATAAGGTTGTCCTTGTTTTGCAGACGACCTGCTGTATCAATCATGAGAATATCAATCCCTTCTGCTACGGCGCATTCCATCCCATCAAAGACCACACTTGCTGGATCAGCCTTTTCAGGCCCCGTCACAACAGGAACATCCACACGACGGCCCCATTCAGCTAGCTGGGCCACTGCCCCTGCACGGAAGGTATCTGCCGCAACCAGCATGACTTTCTTGCCAGCTTGTTTGTAGCGGTGAGCTAGTTTCCCGATAGAAGTTGTCTTCCCAACACCGTTAACACCAACAAAGAGCATGACTGTCAAGCCATCTTGAAAATGAATTTGTTCATCGTAGTTGCCATCCTTCTCATAGAGTTCAACTAATTTCTCAATAATGACACGACGAAGTGCGTCAGGCTTCTTAGCGTTTTCTAATTTGGCTTCATAGCGTAGTTCTTCTGTTAAGTTTGAAGCGACTTGCACACCGACGTCGCTCATGATGAGCAGTTCTTCCAATTCCTCGAAAAATTCTTCATCGACAGAACGAAAGTTGGCAAAGAAGGCATTCAAACGAGCTCCGAATCCCGTACGCGTTTTCTTGAGACTGCGGTCATATTTTTCCTGAACGGTTTCTTCAACCTGAGGAAGTTCTTCTTCAACTACTTCAGAAGCTAACCCTTCTTCGAACTCTACAGTTTCTTGCTTCTCTTCTTCTAGAGCTTCTTCTGTCTCTTGGAATTGTTCCAATTCATCAGCTTCTAGCTCAAGCTCTTTCTGAGCAGTTTCTTCGACTGCTTCTGGTTCAATAACTTCTTCTGTCGAGATCTGAGGAATTTCTTCTTGAGCAGGTGTTTCTTCCACTTTGTCCGTCGCTGTTTCTTCGACTGCCGCTTGGCTTTCTTCAACCTCTTCTGACAAATCAAGATTTTCCAGTGCTTCTTTTACAACATCTTCGATTTTCGGCTCTTCTTTTTTCCCGAATAGACGGTCAAATAATCCCATATTCTAATTCTCCTTTAGCACGTATTCTTCGATAGCCCATGCAACGGCTTCCTCGTCGTTGGTCATAGGGGTAATCACATTGGCAACTTCCTTAACAGCAGGAACTGCATTTTGCATGGCAACTCCCAGACCTGCCCACTCAATCATAGAAAGGTCATTGGCCTCGTCCCCACAAGCCATGACTTGGCTTTGGTCGATTCCCAAGTGTTTAATTAATTTCGCTAAACCTGTTGCCTTGTGGACGTTTTTCGGCGACCATTCCAACAGCATTTCACGCGATTTGAAGATTTCATATTGGTCAAACAATTCAGGAGAAATCTGTTGAATGGCCGCGTCCAAGGGTTCTTGGGCAAAGGCGGTCACACATTTATTATATGTCATCTGACTAGATAGATCTTCAAAAGCGACTGGCACGAAAGTCAGGGCAGGGTTGAACTTAGCATAGAGACTTTCGTGGTCCGACTGGATTTGATAGACTGTTCCTTCTGAAATGGCATCTAACGGAAGTCCGAGTTTTTCAGTTTCCTCGTACAAGCGTGCCACATCGTCGATTGAAAAGACTGTTTTATCGAGAATCTCTCCTGTATTTTTCTGTACCAGACCACCATTAAAGGTGATAGTGTACTCATCCTCCTGTTCATCTGTTCCCAACTCATGGAGAAAGAAATCCATAGCCTTCAGAGGACGTCCTGTTGTCAGTACGACCTTGATGCCACGATCACGCGCAGCTTTGAGGACTTTCTTAGTTCGATCTGTCAGCTTTTTATCCGTTGTCAGCAAGGTGCCATCCAAATCCAATGCAATCAATTTAATATCTGCCATTACAAGCCCTCCATATAAGCCATCACTGACTGGTCCTTATGGTGGCCAATCACTGCTTCTGCTAATTCTAAAATCTCTGGTCGCGCATTTTCAGGAGCGATTGGGTGTCCCACAACCTGCATCATGTGAAGGTCATTGAGATTGTCGCCAAAAGCCATAACCTGATCCATGATAAGCCCCAGTTTTTTTGCCAGCTCAACAATAGCCACTCCCTTATCAACATAGTCCAAGACAATATCGATGGATTCAAAACCTGTGGTCATGGCTTTTACACCAGGAACATTTTCGTTGACCCAGGCCTCACCAGCTTCTATCGTTTCTTCTGTGAAGTTCGTAGTGAATTTAAAAATCTCATCCGTGATATCTTCCAAACTCGCTACTTTTTGAATGTTTTCATTGTAGTGACGGCTAAACATGAGATAGGTCTCATCAACTGTATCCAATACATAACAAGCTTTTTTCCCAGTCAAGAGCATTTTTCTTTCATCAAAATAAGGCGATTTCTTTAAAGCTTCAAAAGTGCTCAAGTAAAAATCCCGAGACATCGTAGCCTCGTATATATCCTCACCATGAAACTCAACATAGCTCCCATTTTCAGCTATAAAAATCACTTCATCACGTACATCCGCAAATAGCTTTTTCAGCGACAAGATACCGCGACCCGAAGCCACTGCAAAATAAATCCCCTTTTCCTTATAGGAAACAAGTAAGTTTTTGAGGCGTTCCATATCAAACTGACCCTCTCCGTCTAGAAAGGTTCCATCCATATCGGTTGCTACAAGTTTAATCATAAAATCCTTCATACTCCAATTGATAAATCTACCTTTTATTATACCATAGATAAGCTGAAAATGAACTAGTACAGTAGGGTTGGCTATTGGATAGCAGGTCTTTTTCGATAAATGAAGTAGAAAAGAATGTTTTTAATTTAACCCAATAGACCAATAAATATTCGCGACACTGTGAAGTAACAAAAAACTGATCAGCCATCTAACTTAAGCTCTATACTATCTGTGGTTGAAACACGGAAAAACTCTCCTACTATGTACTGACCCCAAAAAGTTAGATTTTTTCTGTCTAACTTTTGGGGTGCAGGTCACTAAGAGAGTTTTTCTTGATAATTCTTACAAAACAAAAGGCGAACAAATTCTCATGCTTCCCAGCAGACATGAATTTGCTCGCTTTTTTGGTGCCTTGGAGACAGACAAAGACACACAGCCAATTCCTTATAGGTAAGGTATAACATGCTGTTGCTTTTGGCATTCTCGACAATCTCGCAACAGTTTACTCAATGTCTCAATTCCTTATAGGTAAGGTATAACCGAGGAACTCTAAATCCAAAACTTGCCTTAAAAGAGGGCGCGTCTCAATTCCTTATAGGTAAGGTAGAACGAAAGGTGACTCAATTGTCATTGATTACACTCGTCTTTTCGATGGCAAACAGTCTCAATTCCTCATAGGTAAGGTAGAACTGTGATAATTGTGGATACCAATCTCCACGTTCTTTTGGGTTGTGTGTCTCAATTCCTTATAGGTAAGGTAGAACAACAGCATTTTCGCTGTTTCTAGATTGATTGTATCAAAAAATAGGGCTTTTTTCAAGATTTCAAAATCTTAGGCACGCGCTTGTGATGAACATCGTATGTCCAGATAATATACATTTATTCTCGCTTTTTGAAATAGATGAAAGCAATTGTCAAAAGAGGAATAAGCAAAGTAAGCCAAGATGAATACGTCAGGCTCAGATTGCAAATCGTCAGACAGTGTTCCTGCAGTTCTTTGATATTCGGAATGATTGCTAATGCAATACTTAAAACGGTTAGTACTAATACTCTGTCATTCAATTTATTACTTGCTTCCGTCTGGCTGATATCATGCAGTTCTCTGATTTGACTATCTAGGAGATTGATATGCTTCTCGATATAGAGTGAGGTTTGCAGCAATTCGTAGATTTCAATCGCCTGCTCCTGCGGGCAAAGTTCCGGAAGCAGGTATTGATTTTTAAAGGTCGTGTAAGCCTTCTGCAGCTTTAGTTTATCAGAAACTCTAGCATTGACCCTATCCCCCGCATCCTTAGAATACTTCAGAATACCAATCCTCTGGCTGAGCGTAATCAAAGCCAAGTCCAGATATTCCGACAAAAAGTAACCTTTTAGGAAAAATTCAGGAAAAACAGAACCACTCATAAAAATCATGGAATGCTGGCTGGCCATATAAAGGCTTCCCTCAGCTGACCACCTCGTATAGAGAAGCTTTTCCAGCTCTGCCTTCAGCATATCTCGACTCAGACATGTTGAATCTCCCTTATCAACGTATAAAATACTAAAAAGAAGCTTCATCTTTTCTAAACTTTGATCCGAATCATCAAAATTCGCCCAATTCGCCGTTTTATAAATCAAGTCCTTTACATCAGGAACCATCATGTAGCTCACCACATACATGCGGTCATCAATGATGATCTCCAGATGAGGCTTAGACTCAAACTGCGAGATATCCTCTGGGAATATCGCTTCCTCAGGCAAGCCAAAGAAATCCTGTAAGATTTCTTTCGGAGCCGACATGATCCCATATGAAGAAATTAAGCCAGATGGCTGTGGAGCCTCATCAATTTTTTCGCTCTTAATCAGCTCAATATTATTAGGTGAGACTAAATCACACAGCAATGGAGTCAAAAAAGGAGCATAGAGATGACGACCATACTGGTTGATGTTTTTAATATCTTCCAATTTATCATAGAGACGATTTTCCATTGAGAAAATCAGGAAACCTGCTTCTAAATTTGGTAAATAACGAAGCATGATATAGTCAAGCGTCAGGTCATAACACTCAAGTTTGTCAATTTGATTATAATAAGAAATCCGATACACATCACCTTTTTCTAAGCCAGTATAAGCATAGTTTGTGACTAGCTCAGGATTGCGGAAAATCAGCTCCTCTGCTTCTTTATTAAAATATCGGCGATAAGCGTACTTTAATCGCTCGCTTTTTTCACCATCTTCTACGTTCAGATAGGGGAGTTCATTGGCATCTTGGCTGAGTTTCTTCCAATTGGAAGACTTCGGAAAAGACTCCAGCCCCTTGGCCGCAAAGGGCAAAACAAAGATATGGTGACTATATACAGATTGACTCTCAGACATAAACAACCTCCGATAAAGACATTCAACATGAAAGCACTTCCAATATACCACAAAAAACTTGCTCTCGCAAGTTTTTTCAGTTGAAGCAACCAATTCCTTATAGGTAAGGTATAACGATCAAGAGGAGCTAGAATATCTTCAAGGTATTCTAAATAAAGTCTCAATTCCTTATAGGTAAGGTATTACGTTCCAATGGAAGAACGAATTGCAGTCAAATCAGAATTGACGGCCTCAATTCCTTATAGGTAAGGTATTACGTAGTATTGCTATTTACACTCATTGGAATTTATCAGAAAAAAGTCTCCATTCCTTATAGGTAAGGTATTACAGATGACTCATTAAAGGCAGGCAACTTTCTTTCAGAAACAGAGTCTCAATTCCTTATAGGTAAGGTATTACTATTCCGAGAAGGTGCTAGTAAATATCTTGGGACTCTAACGTCTCAATTCCCTATAGGTAAGGTATTACCTATTATATCACAAAGGAGACAGAGAGTGAGCAACTCAATTCCTTATAGGTAAGGTATAACGGAAGTAAACCCTTGGGTGGCTGAGAAAGTTATTCCACAAATGGAAGTCTCAATTCCTTATAGGTAAGGTATAACGACAAGAACAAGATCAAAGAAGATAAGATCCGTCCAATCATCAAAGAGTCTCAATTCCTTATAGGTAAGGTATAACTATAAAATTCAAGATGAAATTTCGAAAAAAGAACGTATTCGTCTCAATTCCTTATAGGTAAGGTATAACAGATGAAGAGCCATCGTTTTTAGCAAGAATTCATGATATCCTAATAGGTCTCAATTCCTTATAGGTAAGGTAGAACAAGAACATTCACAAGTTGATAGATTTGATTTAAAATCTGGATATCTGTCTCAATTCCTTATAGGTAAGGTATAACTTATCGCAAAATCGGCGAAAATGAAATTTGGTCACGGCCAAAAGTCTCAATTCCTTATAGGTAAGGTACAACAATCTTGTAATTGCTGTTCCAGGAGCTATTAGCTTTGCGATTAGGTCTCAATTCCTTATAGGTAAGGTATAACTTGACAGTCTGAATATTTCCAAAGGATATTTTGTCGATTTAAAGACAATGTCTCAATTCCTTATAGGTAAGGTAGAACGAAATATACGGTTTCCTATATCCTGTCTGTCAAAAGGGGAGAGTCTCAATTCCTTATAGGTAAGGTATAACTTGGAACGGTATCACTGCTGCTAACGAATCACCTGTCTCAATTCCTTATAGGTAAGGTAGAACAAAAGGAGAAAATGCTAAATTAAGATATTTAACAGTAAAGTCTCAATTCCTTATAGGTAAGGTATAACTTTATCAAGAGAATTTCCCACAACGTGCTGAGAAGGAGAAATTTAAGTCTCAATTCCTTATAGGTAAGGTAGAACTAGAGAAATTTATGTTTTAATTGAATGTCTGGGTGATGAGATTGGAATGTCTCAATTCCTTATAGGTAAGGTAGAACAGGAACAGAATATACGGCTGAAACAGACCTTACATTGTCTTATGACGTTATGTCTCAATTCCTTATAGGTAAGGTAGAACCAGAAAAAGGACTACCTAAAACTGGTGAGAAGGATAGTTCCTTGTCTCAATTCCTTATAGGTAAGGTAGAACAAAAATATTTTTTGGAGGTGGTTTGTATGACCGCGAAAGATTTATTGTCTCAATTCCTTATAGGTAAGGTATAACCCATGGAGTTTCTTCCGGGAAGAGCTGGTAAAATACCAAATATTGTCTCAATTCCTTATAGGTAAGGTATAACAATCAAACTATTTAGCTTTGACGCAGAAACCAACGGTCTCTGGGGTCAAGCGTCTCAATTCCTTATAGGTAAGGTATAACTTTAGATGAGCATAGTAGAGAAATAGCACCTATGTATATTGGGGTTCTAAACGTCTCAATTCCTTATAGGTAAGGTATAACATAATACCTTGTTGCTTTACAAGATTCTCCGTGGCGACTCAGCTGATGGTATGTCTCAATTCCTTATAGGTAAGGTATAACCCGGGATGAGCTAATGAAATATCGATTGCCTTATAAGCGTCTCAATTCCTTATAGGTAAGGTATAACTGATTTTTTAACGATTAGCACTTTTCGAAAGTTAAAACGTCTCAATTCCTTATAGGTAAGGTAGAACGAAATATACGGTTTCCTATATCCTGTCTGTCAAAAGGGGAGAGTCTCAATTCCTTTTAGGTAAGGTAGAACTCTGAAGATTGATAACCTTCCAGAAATCAAGAAAATGCAACGCTTTAAGTCTCAATTCCTTATAGGTAAGGTATAACACTTAAATATGAAGATACCAATTCATACAGTCCTTCTGTCTCAATTCCTTATAGGTAAGGTAGAACAAAAACAGCTGGAAGTTGAATACCATAAGGCTTACGTTAAGGAAAAGTCTCAATTCCTTATAGGTAAGGTAGAACAACAGCATTTTCGCTGTTTCTAGATTGATTGTATCAAAAAACAGGGCTTTTTTCAAGATTTCGATGGAAAAAGTCGGTCGATCTTTTTGTACCCATCGCTATCGCAAACTAAGATTGAACTCCTATCCCTGTACGATAGCTGACTTCACTTGTTTCTAAACTCTTTGTAAATGCTGCCTTATATTCAGACTCCTTAATCTGAACAAGCTCCTCTATACCTTTTCGAGCTATTTGAGTTGCGCAAGTCCCTCAGATACGATTTGTAAATCCCCTTGTCGATTGAGCTCTGCTACTCTAACTGTCCGAAACCAACATTCGTTTTGGCGCCAATACCTACATCAGTCAAGATGCTTTTAAATAACTCTATTTTTTGTTCAACCGTAACCTTCTTAACTCCGTCTGAAAGCTGACAATCTTTCAGATAAAAGCCAAATTCAAAAGAGATTCCAGGTTTAACTTTCAGACAATTGATTGGAATAGGATTCTTGATTATATCACTATGAGGTGTAATGAATTCCAATGCTAGGCACTGTTGCTTCGTTTTATTTTTAGAAGTTGGATAAGCATCTAAAAAGACATCATTATCTTCAAAAATATTATCTTTCAAGCCATAGATTTCTTCATCAGAAAGTTCTGGTTTAAGAAGTGACTTAATATACTTCATCTTTTGTTGATTAATATCATCTTTGGTATCTTCTTTCCTAGGAAAGACGCTTTTCAGTACCCCTTTGACTGAGGAGCCAGGTATATAGGGCAGTCCAGTCACATAATCAAAAGAAAAACCAGAATAAATAGAACCCTTTGATTTCAAATCATGGGGATTGCCCGTTCCTATCATGAGACCAGGATAAATAGTTTGCAAAGAAAAGGTTTGAACACTTGCTACACCTTTTGAAGCATGTTTCAAATGCTCCAGAGGTGATAGAGAAATGTCAAATTTAAAATCCTGCAAAGCCTTATTTCTCTCACGAAATTGATCTTCACTAGATTTTAATCCCCCCAGTTCATAAACTAGACCCGATTGTTCTCTCCGCTCTTCTAATCCTTCAAAATATTCATGATAGTAGATATAAGACATGTTTTTTGAACTAAACATCATCCTTACCCTCCATTTTTCTCGTCTTCCTTGGCTTTTTCATCTTTTGACTCAATTTCAAACAAGTTTAACCCTAGTTTTATCGCAATTGCTGCATGCAATACATCTTCTTTGATAGCGAAACTCTCATTATCATTTTTGAACGCTGTCACATACTCAAACAAGGTGGTAGCCGTAATATCTGTGTTTTCTTTCTTCAAAACTTCCAAAATCATGACAGGTAGCTTGGTACGATCTTCTTTGGCATTTTTTGATTTAGCCGAATAGTAGGCAACTGCTGCTGAGAGGCTTCCCATTGTAATAGCAGCTCCAAAAGAAGCAATATAGCCTCTAAACTCATTTGGAATTGGCTCCGTAAGCTCCTTTTCAATCACCTCAACAGCAATAGGAAGCAACCGATTAATTCTGTTCTTGTCCATTGTTTGCTCCTTCTTCATTTCCTGAAATCACTTTAATAACCTTGCAAAGTCCATAACCTACAGAAGCATTTGCACCAAACTGGATGATTTTCTCTCTCACCGAATCTGTAAAAATCTCTAAAAGGTTTTCTGACTCATTGGTTGAAGCCACCACTGCAAAATAGAAAATCGATTTGTGGGGCACAACCTCCTCATACCACAAATTAGTTTGTTCTCCGACACTATTTCGAGCAATTACTGGTAAACCATATTTTTCAAAGCAAGAATTATCTGCGTCTAGAGTTATCACCTCATCTCCACCCTTTATATCTTCTATTGAAACATCTTCTAATTGCAAATTTTTAAGCATTTTCTTGAAATCTTCACAAGCTGTTTTCGGAGCATGTATTGAATAAGGCTTATCCTCACCACTTATCGAACGAATTGGCAGGGCTAGTAGATTCGCGCTAAGAAATTTTAATGCGCCTGAAGTAGTAATCTTACTACTTTCCGAACCGAATATTTCATCAATGTTCGACAAGTCGTTTTCTTCAAAGAAGGCCCTCAGAGCACCTTTAACGCCTGAGGAGTTAATCGTCGGAAATCCCGTCACAACATCGCGCTCCACTTCGTTATCAATGATGTTAAAATTAACATCTCCATTTCCTACATGCAAATTTGTTAAACATTCAATGACAAAAATTTTTGCTTTCATTTTTTACTCCTTACTTCCTTCAATTTTGCAAATAACATTATAGCCTGCTGCTTCTATGCCAGATTTTAACGGAATTTTATCATCACCATAAAAGACACTGCCCGCCTTGTATAGAAGGTGATGGCCTTGCAGACTGAGACCTTTCAGACGATTTTCCTTAAGGTCTGTATGAAGCTGACGAACTAGTTTTTCCTCTAAGATCGCAAAGCCTGTCACATCATTTAAGAGGCACACATCTGAGAGGCAGTATTGCCAAGTCTGACCTTTTGGAGTATGTTTCTGGAAATGCTTTGTGATTTCACTTTCTAAATTATTTTCAGATTTTTGAACAGAAACCTTAAAAAGGGTGCCTTTCTGTCCCATAGGAACGATACCATCTTTTAATATGAAATTATCCTTAACCTTTACATAGACAGCAAATTCATAGTCCTTATGTAGCTGATGTACCTCTCGCTTAAATAGGCGGTCAGCATCAAAATTTTTGGATAGTTTTTCTAATTCTTCTTGAAAGTGATTTTTTTCCCCTTTGTTGTACTTTTCTAACCAATTCATAAAATCATTTATAAACTCGGTTAAACTAAGATTGCTATTCCTATCTAAATTAGAAACTTCCTGTTTCATATCTTCATTCACAAACAACTTACACAAATCTCGAATATTTATCTTCAGGTTCTGCAGATCCTTCTGCGTAACACGCCTTACACCAGTCGCTACCTTAGTCATAAAAATATCTTCGATTCCTTCTAGACAGCCTGTATTAATATTATAATAGCCATCCCCATACCCTTCTTTAGGATTATATTCCTTAGATTTGGGCAGAGCGATTTCACCAAAACTAGTTGGCAGTGTAATTTCTTCCTCTAGTATTATTGGTTCAAACTGATCAATCCCCTCTCTCCCCTGCTTGTTGTTAAAAGGATTTGGTATGACGACTTCCTTACTATTTTTACGCAAAAAGATTGGAGAGATTTTTTCTAATTTTCCGAAACTTTGTACACCTCCATTTAGAGAAAAGCTCTTCTCTCCGATTAGAGCTTTGATTTTATCTCGCGTATTCTCATCATACTGAAAATCCTGGTTCAACTGAATCCCATTGCTGACTAAGATAAGATAGCGTATCATCCCAAAGACTGTGGACTGTTCAGGAACGCGATTAGTGCGGATAAAATAAGGAGCGTATTCATCCTCCGAATAGTTATTTTTACCGACAAAGCTAAAGCGTCTATCTGAACCAAAAGAATAGTCTCCTAGCGGTCTAAACGTCACAAGATAGTCTGTCATCACTTACCTCCCTGCCAAAACTTTACCAAAAATAAAATAGCCTGCAACTCCTTGGTATAGTATTCCCCTATACTTATGTTTCGTTTTGTACAAACCCCATCAACCTTTACTTTCGTAACTGGCTTATGATACTCTTTCAAATAGTTGTCATAGAAACATTTAGCTATTTTTCCCAGATAGTCATGATAGGCCAACTGGTTAGGATTGTTAAAGTTATTTAAAAATCTGGTTTTATATTCTTGAAGGTCAAATGCATTCTGTGCGGTCTTCTCAAATAACAACTTAAAAATAATTTCTGTATCTTGCAGATTATAGAGAACCGATTCCAGTGCTTGATCGTTCGTAGTCGCTCGATAGTTTATCAGATGATCAATGACATCCAACTTCTCGTTTTCTACCATCAATTGAACAGTTTTCCCACTGTGCTTGACTAACTCTATCCCCAGACGATTACCGCAACTTTCTTTAGCCTTATAAAGTTGAACTCTAGCTCTTTCCAGCGCTTCATATAGAGGATATTTGACATACTGAACAGCAACACCAAAAGACAAGCTGACATTGA
Organism: Streptococcus oralis; assembly: GCF_016028255.1. Lineage (NCBI taxonomy): Bacteria > Bacillati > Bacillota > Bacilli > Lactobacillales > Streptococcaceae > Streptococcus > Streptococcus oralis. Next base: position 1,329,899 of record NZ_CP065707.1, on the reverse strand, counting down.
TGCTATCATCTGGCAGATCTACTTCTTCCAGACCTTTTTTCAATGTTTTTTTGAACATTTCGTCCAATTCACTACATAAGGATAAAAGAGAATGAACAGGAGCAATAAACAGTAAATCATCCCCACCAGCATAAATCGTCATCCCCCCATATTTTCCGACAAGTTTAGCCGCTTCACCAGCATAGTCTAAACAAGCCCTCGAAAAAATGTTTATTCTATCAGACTGTTCAGAGATTTC